>NZ_WLUN01000013.1:0-73091 GCF_009706645.1 Providencia sp. wls1914 | reverse complement strand
ATCAGACAATCTGTGTGAGCACTTCACAAGTACACTTCAATGGTAAGGAGGTGATCCAACCGCAGGTTCCCCTACGGTTACCTTGTTACGACTTCACCCCAGTCATGAATCACAAAGTGGTAAGCGCCCTCCCGAAGGTTAAGCTACCTACTTCTTTTGCAACCCACTCCCATGGTGTGACGGGCGGTGTGTACAAGGCCCGGGAACGTATTCACCGTAGCATTCTGATCTACGATTACTAGCGATTCCGACTTCATGGAGTCGAGTTGCAGACTCCAATCCGGACTACGACGTACTTTATGAGTTCCGCTTGCTCTCGCGAGGTCGCTTCTCTTTGTATACGCCATTGTAGCACGTGTGTAGCCCTACTCGTAAGGGCCATGATGACTTGACGTCATCCCCACCTTCCTCCGGTTTATCACCGGCAGTCTCCTTTGAGTTCCCACCATTACGTGCTGGCAACAAAGGATAAGGGTTGCGCTCGTTGCGGGACTTAACCCAACATTTCACAACACGAGCTGACGACAGCCATGCAGCACCTGTCTCAGAGTTCCCGAAGGCACTAAAGCATCTCTGCTAAATTCTCTGGATGTCAAGAGTAGGTAAGGTTCTTCGCGTTGCATCGAATTAAACCACATGCTCCACCGCTTGTGCGGGCCCCCGTCAATTCATTTGAGTTTTAACCTTGCGGCCGTACTCCCCAGGCGGTCGATTTAACGCGTTAGCTCCGGAAGCCACTCCTCAAGGGAACAACCTCCAAATCGACATCGTTTACAGCGTGGACTACCAGGGTATCTAATCCTGTTTGCTCCCCACGCTTTCGCACCTGAGCGTCAGTCTTTGTCCAGGGGGCCGCCTTCGCCACCGGTATTCCTCCACATCTCTACGCATTTCACCGCTACACATGGAATTCTACCCCCCTCTACAAGACTCTAGCTGACCAGTCTTAGATGCCATTCCCAGGTTAAGCCCGGGGATTTCACATCTAACTTAATCAACCGCCTGCGTGCGCTTTACGCCCAGTAATTCCGATTAACGCTTGCACCCTCCGTATTACCGCGGCTGCTGGCACGGAGTTAGCCGGTGCTTCTTCTGTTGGTAACGTCAATCGTTGATGATATTAGCATCAACGCCTTCCTCCCAACTGAAAGTACTTTACAACCCTAAGGCCTTCTTCATACACGCGGCATGGCTGCATCAGGCTTGCGCCCATTGTGCAATATTCCCCACTGCTGCCTCCCGTAGGAGTCTGGGCCGTGTCTCAGTCCCAGTGTGGCTGATCATCCTCTCAGACCAGCTAGGGATCGTCGCCTTGGTGAGCCATTACCTCACCAACTAGCTAATCCCATATGGGTTCATCCGATAGCGCAAGGACCGAAGTTCCCCTGCTTTGCTCCTTAGAGATTATGCGGTATTAGCTACCGTTTCCAGTAGTTATCCCCCTCTATCGGGCAGATCCCCATACATTACTCACCCGTCCGCCGCTCGTCAGCGAGAAGCAAGCTTCCCCTGTTACCGCTCGACTTGCATGTGTTAGGCCTGCCGCCAGCGTTCAATCTGAGCCATGATCAAACTCTTCAATTAAAAAGCTTGATGCTCAAAGAATGTTACTGTCGTTTGATTTCCGAAGAAACCAAATTACCTATTAGTTCATATATATGAATTAACGTGTTAGTCACTCTTCAAGACTTAAAATCAAATATTTTTTTGATAGTGTCCTGTGAGTGCCCACACAGATTGTCTGATAAATTGTTAAAGAGCGGTGCGACATTTCTTAAGAAATTCGACTCAGTTTTTATCAACTTAGGTCGTTGTCGCGAGGTGGCGTATATTACGCTTTCCTCAGTGAGAGTCAAGCATTTTTTTGCTTAATCTTTTCAGATTCTCTCGCTGCCGGTTCAGTGTCCATCGCGCTTTGCGTTGGCTTGTTCCCGGTCAGTGGATGCGCATTATAGGGAGTCAGAAAAATCTGGCAACCCTTTTTTTGATGTTTTTTTTCGTTCGCTCAGCTTTTCAGCTAATTTGGCTTAAATGGCTAGTTTTTTCAGCGATTTGAAGCCTTCCGCCTCAAGAACAGGTCTTAATTCTTGTAAACTCTCGTTCATTAATAAGCAGTAAGCGAAGTCTTCTTCATTTGAATCCGTTACTTCAGCCTGATTATTGATGAGCCAAACGGTTCTTCTGGCAATTGCGGCGCCAGAATCAATAAATCGAGTTCCGCTTGGTAGCACTTTTTCTAACTCTTCTACTATAAGAGGGAAATGGGTGCAGCCAAGAATCACCGTATCTGGGGCTTCTTTCATTTTGATCCACGGTTTGACGGCTTGAGCCACTTCATCCAGCGGCAGTATTTCACCATGTAACTTTCTTTCTGCCAATTGTACGAGTTCTGCTGAGCCTAAAGAGATCACTTTGCAGTCCGTCGCAAAACGTTCAATCAGCTCTTTTGTGTATTCACGATTTACCGTGCCCCGAGTCGCCAATAAACCAACGACACCGTTACGCGTCAGTTTGGTTGCAGGCTTAATCGCTGGAACGACACCGACAATTGGGAAAGTAAAATTCGCTCTTAAGTTAGGTAAGCTCACCGTGCTTGCAGTATTACACGCAATAACGGCAATGGTGAGAGGATGCTTTTTCGCGATGGCATTAACGATTTGATAAACCCTATCAATAATGAACTCTTCGCTTTTCTCTCCATAAGGGAAAGCTTCATTATCGAATGCATATATATAGTGCGCATTTGGGATCAGTTTTTTGACTTCGCGATAGACAGATAACCCGCCCACTCCGGAGTCAAATACCAGAATGGTCGGGCGAACAGATAGGTTGTTATCAGAAGTTGTAGCTTCCTGTGAGGAAATATTCTCTTCCAGCGGTGCGATAACCATACGCGGTCTCATAGTCTTTATCGAACATATTAGCTATTTTACCACGAATTGTGAGATGTGAAGTGATTGGATATGCCGCAGTGATATCCCAAAGGCTAACGCCGCCGAGTTTTAATCTTTTATAGTCACCAGTACTAGTATCATATTGACCGAAGTCTTTATCATATCTAGAACCAATGTATTGATAAGTTAGCCCCCAATCTACATTGGCAACATTCCAATCTAGTTGATATTTGATTTGTTGCTTAGCTCGACGAATTAAGACTTTATTCGTTTTATCGTCCCTAGGATCGGTATATTGATATGTAAGCTGATGGTGGAATATGCCTGTATCCATATCTCCGTTCCACTCGATACCTTTTATTGTCGCCTCACCGACATTTTGCCATCCCCAATTAGTTTCGGCTTTCGCATCAATAAGATTGGTAATTTCATTCTTATATGCAACTAATTGCCAATTTAAAGGACCTGTGAGCCCTTTCACTCCACCTTCCCATTGCTTGCTTTCTTCTGGCTTTAGGTCTGGATTGCCATATGGTGCTGAAGCATATAGTTGGCTAATGTTTGGTGCTTTATAAGCCGTAGCATAAGAGCCTATTAGCTGATACCCATCAATGAATTCCCATCCAGCGCCTGCTTGCCATGTTGTATGCCAGCCAAACTCTGAATGTTTTTCAGACCTTACAGCGCCTTCAATAGTAAAAGCAGAGATTGCTTGCTGAGACGTTAAATAGATTCCGGTATTATTGATTGATTCATTGTTTGGTAATGAAGATGTTCCCGCTTCAATGGTTTGCTTTTGATAATCAACGCCAGCCGAAACTGTACCATTTTCAAATTGGTAATTATTTCCCCATTGAACGTTATACTGTTTCGAATCATCAGCACGAGAACCTTTACCGTATTTTCCATATCTTGGGTCATAGTTATAATCTTTAACGTGACTATAGCTGCTCATTAATGAAGTAGAGTATTTCTCCTGATGATATTTAACACCAGTTTCATAGGTGCGGCTATATAGCTTGCGGGTATCAGCCAAAATACCAGCAAATTCAGAGGCATCATAATTTGTTCGATTATCATACCCATAAGCTCTGGCATAAGCTAAAACATCTGGGGTAAATTGATGTTCCACACCTAGCCATAATGTTTTATTAAGAAAACCATCTTTGTCTGGCTGGGGATGTCCTCCTGTATTTCCTCTCGCCTCTACATCAAACCCTTTTGTATAGGTATAAGCCGCCGCGCCCGTTACGGTTGTATTCTCACCAATCTTCTGCTGCGTTGAACCGTTATAGTTTTGATAGCCATATGAACCGATCCCTGCATTCAAGGTGGTTCCTTCATTATTACGGCGAGTAATAATGTTAATCACCCCACCCACCGCATCAGAGCCATAAACGGCTGAACGTGCGCCACGAATATACTCAATACGCTGCACTAGCGAGATTGGAATTTGACTCATATCTGAAGAACCAGAAATTCCCGCTTGATTAAGACGAACACCATCAATTAAAACCAAAACATGGCGTGATTCTGTTCCTCTAATAAAGAGAGAACTTTGTTGCCCTATTCCACCATTTTGAGCAACATCCACCCCCGGTAAACGTCTCAATACATCAATCACGGTATTTGACTGCCAATGATCAATATCTTCACGGGTCACCACAGTCACTGGCGCTAATATAGAAGAGATAGGTTGTTCGAAACGGTTTGCAGACACCACCATTTCATCTGACGAATTAGAGCTTGCACTTGCCAAAGAGGAAATACCGCACAACACGGCCAGAGCTGCCACCGAAAGCGATAGCGACTTGTTATTATTCATTATGTTTACACTCGGAAAATCAATTAAATTAACATTCCGCGACGCTGAAAATCAGATCCGCGCTGAGATTCAACAAAGCGATAAGAGTTGTGGTAGGTATCGGACTTATAAAGTGACAAGTTGGGTTTCTATATATGAAGCGATATATAAAATGAAAATTCGACCTGTTATATCCCCTAAATAATTCAAGCTGCATGTAGGCGGCAAGCGAAGATATTCCTAGGAGCATACTGAAGTATGTGACTAGGATAGCTGAGCGATGCCAACACCCATGTAGCTTGAAGAATGACGGGGATACCTTAATTACCGTTGCGCGTCAGCTTTGGACTCTCACCAAATTCCCTCAACCACAGCACATAATCCTAAATTGAATAACTATCAGTGTCCATGAATCGATAATGAAAACTGGACATCTTCGCTGCTTGCCCTACAATTTCGCCCCTGATGTGAATTTTGACTGTTTTATGGGGCCATATGATGCAAAACACCTTGCACACCGAAGATTACGAACTGCAACTTGCAGAGAAAGTTGACCGTCTGAAGAGTTTGATGGCCCCTTATGCTGCGCCTGAACCTGAAATTTATTCATCTCCAACCTCCCATTATCGGATGCGTGCAGAATTTAGAATTTGGCACGAAGGCGATGACCTATTTCATATTATGTTTGATAAAGAGACCAAAGAACGCATTCGAATTGAGTCATTTCCAGTTGCTAGCCAGCTAATCAACGACATGATGGCTGAACTTCTGCCTTTATTAAAACGCTCTGAATTACTGCGCCACAAATTATTCCAGATAGATTACTTATCGACGCTAAGTAATAAGCTGATTGTTTCTCTGCTTTATCATAAAAAATTAAGTGATGAATGGACAGAACAAGCCAAACAATTGAAAGCCGATTTAACGGCCAAAGGCTTTGACGTTCAAATTATTGGTCGCGCCTCTAAAACTAAAATTATGCTCGACCACGATTATGTCGATGAAGTTTTACCTGTAAAAGGGAAAAACATGATTTATCGTCAGGTGGAAAATAGTTTCACACAGCCAAACGCGCAGGTGAATATTAAAATGTTAGAGTGGGCAATTGATGCGACTCAACATTCAACCGGCGATTTATTAGAGCTGTATTGTGGTAATGGCAACTTTTCACTGGCGCTGGCTCAAAACTTCAATCGTGTTTTAGCGACTGAAATTGCCAAACCTTCAGTGCATGCGGCGCAATACAATATAGAAGCTAACAAAATAGATAATGTGCAGATTATCCGAATGTCTGCGGAAGATTTTACTCAAGCCATGAATGGCGTTCGTGAATTTAATCGTTTAGAAGGGATTAATTTAGCGGATTACCAGTGCAATACGATTTTTGTCGACCCACCACGCAGCGGCTTAGATGACAAAACTGTTCAGCTGGTACAAGAATATGACCATATTCTGTATATCTCCTGTAACCCTGAAACCCTGTGCGATAATTTAGCGGAACTCACTAAAACCCATAAAGTTGAAAAACTGGCTTTATTTGACCAATTCCCATATACCCATCATATGGAAAGTGGAGTGTTACTCACTCGACGCTAATACTCTCTATAAATTATTCCCTATAAATTATCCATAAAAAACGCCGCACTATTATGTTGCGGCGTTTCTTTTTATTCAAAACTGATATTAATGTTCAGTTTCACTTTCGAGAGCTTGTTCTTGCAGCTCTTTTTTACGTGCTTTCCAGCTGGTATACATCCACAGTGCAATAATCACAATCACGGTTGCTGGGATAAAGTTAGAACCGACATCAGGATGTTGGACGCGTAAAATCGCTGCGTAGCCAAACATACCTAAGAAAAAGCTGCCGGCGACAAATTTTGGTAATCCCATTGGCATAGCTTGATTTAAATAGCGCTGGTGTAAACAGTAAACAGCCAAAATTAATGTGACGATTGGGAAGATAGAAAATTCCACAAAGGAATTAAACAGGGTAGAGAACGTTCCATGAGTCGATAAGCCGATTACTAAAGATAGCAGTAACGTGCTTCTCTCATAATTCTTGTGTTCCGTCATTGTCTCTCCTTTACTCTTTGGTTAAGTCAGGGTCTGTATCATTTTGTTTTTCTTGCTCGCGGCGGTACCAGTAATATGCGCCTTTAGCTATCATACGTAGCTGTAATACTAACCGCTCTTCGAGGCGTCGACGTTTTTCTTCATCAATATCAAGCGCTTCAGCGCCCGCACTAAACACAATAGTGACCATAGCTTCGGCTTGCATTTCAGTGAAATACCGCGGTGTACGATTTTCTAATTCAAGATAATCCGCTAATTCTGCAATAAAATGTTGGATTTCTCGTGCGACCGCAGCACGAAACTCAGCAGAAGTTCCTGAGCGCTCACGTAATAATAACCTAAACGCGTTAGGGTTATTACCAATAAACTCCATAAAAGTAGAGACTGACGTGCGGATCACACTCCCGCCTTTTGCGATACGTTGACGCGCTTGTCTCATGAGTTGGCGTAGCATCAAACCACTTTCATCAACCATGGTTAACCCAAGCTCATCAACATCTTTGAAGTGACGGTAAAACGAAGTTGGTGCGATGCCCGCTTCACGAGCGACTTCCCGTAAGCTGAGGCTAGTAAAACTACGTTCTGCACTTAATTGGCTAAATGCCGCTTCCACGAGCGAACGACGAGTTTTTTCTTTCTGTTTTGCTCTAACGCCAATAGTGTTGCTCACGATTTTCCTAGTTTTCTACAATTAAAACGCCGCGAATAGATCAAAATATCACTTTTGAATGCGCCCATCCGTTAAGCATACCTGAAAATTATTAATCTAGTTTAATGAAAAGATGACTCTCCCATCAATTTCGCCATTTTCAGAATTTCACCCAGCTTCATTTTTTCTAGGCTGTGTCTTTTATCGACTTTTTTCTATAAATTTTTTATATACTTTGCGCGCCTTTATTTTTATTTGCTTTCTATACTTATTTGTCTTTAGGATTTCGAATTGAGACAAGATGGCAAACGAATGTTACTATCACAACGTCCCTAGAATTAAAACAGGCTTACCTCATGCAACAACATACCCATTTTGATGCAATTGTCATTGGTTCCGGTCCTGGTGGTGAAGGTGCCGCTATGGGCCTGGTTAAACAAGGAAAAAACGTTGCTGTTATAGAACGTTATAACAGTGTCGGCGGCGGCTGTACCCACTGGGGTACTATTCCCTCTAAAGCCCTTCGTCATGCTGTTAGTCGAATTATCGAATTTAATCAAAACCCTCTATATAGTGATAATTCCCGCAGTTTACGCTCCTCTTTTTCTGAAATTCTTACTCATGCCGAAACCGTTATAAGTCAACAAACTCGTATGCGTGAAGGGTTTTATGAACGCAATGGTTGCCAAATGTTTTCTGGTGAAGCAACTTTTGTTGATGATCAACATGTTAGCGTACGCTATGCAGATGGAAGTTGTGATGTCCTTAGCGCAGATAAAATTATTATTGCGACTGGCTCACGACCTTATTGCCCGCCTGATGTTGATTTTACCCACTCCCGAATTTATAACAGCGATACCATTCTCAGCCTTTCCCACGAACCTCGCCATGTGATTATTTATGGTGCGGGTGTGATTGGTTGTGAGTATGCATCCATATTTCGTGGGTTAGGTGTCAAAGTCGATTTGATCAACACTCGTGATCACTTATTGGCATTCCTTGATCAAGAGATGTCTGATGCATTGTCTTATCATTTCTGGAACAGTGGCGTGGTTATCCGTCACAACGAAGAGTATGAAAAGATTGAAGGTTTAGATGATGGCGTTATTGTTCATCTTAAATCAGGCAAGAAAGTGAAAGCGGATTGCTTACTGTTCGCGAACGGTCGTACTGGTAATACTGATAATATCGGTCTGGCGAATGTGGGGATCGAAGCGGATGGTCGTGGCTTAGTCAAAGTTGACCATGCTTATCGCACCAGTAATGAGCATATCTATGCTGTTGGCGATGTGATTGGCTATCCAAGCCTAGCTTCTGCTGCTTATGATCAAGGGCGAATTGCGGCTCGCGCAATTACCTCTGGCTTAGGTAATGCCCATTTAGTTGAAGATATTCCGACAGGTATTTATACCATTCCAGAAATTAGTTCTGTGGGTAAAACAGAACAAGAATTGACGGCAATGAAAGTCCCTTATGAAGTCGGTCGTGCTCAGTTTAAACATTTAGCACGAGCACAAATTGCTGGCATGAATGTGGGTAGTTTGAAAATTCTCTTCCATAGAGAAACTCTTCAAATTTTAGGTATTCACTGTTTCGGTGAGAGAGCGGCTGAAATTATTCATATCGGCCAAGCGATTATGGAACAAAAAGGTGAAGGGAATACCATCGAATACTTCATTAATACCACATTTAACTATCCAACCATGGCTGAAGCGTTCCGAGTTGCGGCATTGAATGGTCTAAATCGACTGTTTTAGCGGTTCTCTACGCTTTACACTGAATGATTGGTTTTAGAATAAGTGATTGCAGGTTTATTCCCGCAATCACTTTTTTGTTTTTATCGCTTACTTTTTATTTCTGTAATACTTATCCATCGAGCTGTAAATTGTCTCAGCAAGCTGCTCATAACGTCCACGCAATGGAGAGCCCGGACGATAAACTAATACAATACGGCGTTTTGGCTCAGGCTCAATACAGTTCAAGTAACAAACGCCATCACGACAAGCCTCATGAGGTACAGCCAAATCTGGCAGCAATGTAATTCCGCTACCCGCTGCGACCATGTTTCTCAGCGTTTCTAAGCTCGTCGCTCTGAAATGGGTATCTTCTTTTGCCCCGGCTTGGAAACAGAACCCCATCGCTTGATCACGTAAACAGTGACCATCTTCCAACATCAATAATTTCTCACCCGCTAATTCGCCCATTTCAACCGTATCACGGTCATGCCATGGGTGGTTTTCATAAATCGCGAGTTTCATTGGCTCTTCAAATAATGGCACAACAATAAAGGGTTCGGTTTCTTTGACTTCTGCCAGAATAGCGCAATCCAACTTACCACTATCTAACTGAGCTAATAATTGCTGAGTCTGCGCTTCGTGTAAGTAAATTTCTAGTTTAGGGTGCACACGGTGTAATTCAGGAATAATGTGCGGAAGCAAATAAGGTGCAACAGTTGGGATCAGTCCTATATGTAAAGGCCCTGACATGCTTTCGCCTTGTAAAGCGGCCATTTCTTGTAGAACTTTTATCTCTCTTAAGATCGTTCTTGCTTGCTCAACGAGCAATAAACCTTGTTGAGTAAAAAGCACTTTTCGGCTGGTTCTTTCTAATAGCATCACGCCGAGCTCTTCTTCAAGCTTACGAATTTGACCGCTCAGCGTAGGCTGACTTACATGGCAAGAATCCGCAGCACGTCTAAAGTGCTTGTGCTCAGCAAGTGCAACTAGGTACTCCAGATCACGAATATTCATCCGCCTTTTTCCTCTCGTTATGCCTGACTATATAGATAATACCAATCATTATAGAGAATATATAACGTTTCATCTATTGATAAAAATAAAAAGCAATATTTAAATTTTTTTAAGAAAAATCTCATTTAAATATGAAACAAACTGTAATATCTGGAAAATAAATGTATCAGTCTTTTTCCGAATAAAAAATGATTTCAATATGCAATAATCAACCATTTTTACTCGTTAAAGGAGTAAAATTTATGTATTAAAAAATATTCAGGCAACTATTCCAATAAACTTCTTAATATATCTTTCTTCTTACCCTTGTACTTACGAACTAGTTCAATGAATCACCCGTGGCATCCACTAAACCTATCAACCTCGCTATACTTTCCTCATCGAGCAATATCAGAAGAAAAAATGAATAATTTTATTAAAAATAATAACATACAGAATTAATTGTTTGTTTTTTTTGACATATTTTTAAATATTTTTAACGTTGAAGTTAATCACCTTAATGCCAATAATATACCTACTTGAACGCAATGAGCACAATTTAGAAATTACGTTGATAAGAATCATGAATTGGTACAGAGCTATCAATAACCCCATAAAAACCATTAAAATAAATAATCATTTATTCAAATTAGTTGAATCCATTTGCCTATGATGGCTTTGGATAGCTGAATAATACTCAATAGCAATGATGCTAAATGTTAAATACATATTACCCATTATTAGAGTATTTATATTGATACTTAGCCATCCTGATAATTGCTCTTAAATTCCTATATAGAATGGCTACCAAACAAGCTAATAGGACTTAATACCCGAAAATGAGGTAATAATAAAAATAAGGGATATAGCTTTATTAAGTATTAGCTCATAGTAATGAAACATTTTGTTATATTCTCTTTCATATTTAATTAAAGTTTGTAAATACATATAAAAGAATATATTAAAGTGATCTGCATAGATTTCAATATTCATTATCACTCACCTAACGAATGAGTGTACTCAAAACCCAATAGCTAGCCATTTAATTCATCAATATATGATAAGTAGGTTTTTTGTATCAAAATTATAAACAAACTGGTTCTTAAATAGTTTTTTATGGGTATATGTTTTTACTTATACTATATTTAACTTATCCCATATTGTTTAATTTAATTTTAAAATTTCCATACATTTGATTTTCAATATTTACACCTTAATGGAGTTATTTGAATTATTATAAGGCCCATCAAATAGCACGAGGTAATTGAAAAAAGAAAAGTAGCCAATATATATCTTACGCAATACCGAATTAATTAAATTAATACACTTAAACAAATTGATTAAACACAAATCAGTTAGGGGATACTATTATGAAAAATTTACCATCAATCGCTAAAAAAACCTTCTTTCGCGCAGTCATGGCATTATTACTCGTTCCTGCTTTTAGCGCCGTTAATGCCTATGCAGAAAACAGCGAACATAACGGTACCATCCAATTTACAGGCTCAATTGTCTATGCATCTTGCTTGAATGAAGTAAATAATAATAATGTCACTGTAAATTGTCTGAACGACAATGACGATATGGTTGCCAATAACATTGATCTGAAAAAGTTAGTGAAAACTCAAGGTTGGAAAGTCCTGAATGGCGGTCGAAGTGTTTATTCTTATGATTGGGTGAATGAAGACAAACAGATGGGTATGTTAACAATTAAATATAGTTAAGATTAAACGTTATGGAAATTGGGGTAGCCATGCTACCCCCCATTTTTTTGCTACATTTTCTTTATTTACATCTTCAAGCGAGTTCTCGCATCCACAATAGCTTTTGCTACCTGCTTTTGAGATACCCCACCTTTTGCTAATCGCTTATCAAGACAAGATTGTAGAGATAAAATCTCATACACATCCA
Organism: Providencia sp. wls1914; assembly: GCF_009706645.1. Taxonomy (NCBI): domain Bacteria; kingdom Pseudomonadati; phylum Pseudomonadota; class Gammaproteobacteria; order Enterobacterales; family Morganellaceae; genus Providencia; species Providencia sp. wls1914. The sequence continues at coordinate 61,031 of NZ_WLUN01000013.1, read as the reverse complement.
GTTGGATAGTTGCACTGAATTTTTGCAAATCACTTAATGCCATCTCTTCTAATGCTTTACCCTGCGCTATCGCAGCCACCACCGCTTCACCCACAATATGGTGAGCTTCACGGAATGGAACGCCTTTCGCCACTAGATAATCCGCCAGCTCAGTCGCATTTGCATAACCTTGTTTTGCTGCATCTTCACAACGAGGACGACGAATTTGGATACCATCCAGAACGAGTACCGCCATATGCATACAATCTAACCATGTATCGAGGGCATCGAATAACCCTTCTTTGTCTTCTTGCATATCTTTGTTGTAAGCAAGCGGCAACCCTTTCAGGGTCATCATCATGCCAGTCAATGCCCCTTGAACACGGCCACATTTACCACGAATTAGCTCCAAGGCATCAGGATTTTTCTTTTGCGGCATCAGCGACGAGCCGGAAGTCACTTTATCGGATAGCTCCACAAACCCTGCTTCGCCACTGTTGAAGAAAATCAGATCTTCAGCAAAGCGAGATAAATGCACCATGCCGATGCTGGCGTCAGATAAAAGTTCTAACACATGGTCTCTATCAGAAACGGTATCTAAACTGTTACGCGTTGCGGATGAAAAGCCTAACCATGAAGCCAATTGCTCGCGATCAATATCATAGGCCGTACCCGCCAGCGCCCCACAACCTAATGGGCTGACATCTAAACGCTTTAAAGTATCTTGCAAACGGCTTTCATCACGAGACAACATTTCGCTATACGCTAAACACCAATGAGCAAATGTCACTGGCTGGGCACGTTGTAAGTGGGTATAGCCCGGCATCACTGCATCTTGGTTATTTTCAGCGGTGATGACCAACGCTTTTTGTAATTCGGTGACGGCTTCTAATAACAGCGCCACTTGGTCTTTACACCACAATTTTAAGTCCGTTGCGACTTGGTCATTACGACTACGACCTGTATGCAGTTTTTTCCCTAAATCACCGACTTTATCAATCAGTTTACCTTCTACCCAGCTATGGATATCTTCGGCGTCGCTTTGCAAGATAATCTCAGGATCGGCTTGCACTTCCGCCAATAGCACATTAAGTGCTTGCTCGAGAGATTTTTGCTCGCTATCAGACAGCACGCCAACTGTGACCAATGCTTTTGACCATGCCACAGAGCCAATAATATCCTGCTCAGCTAAGCGATAATCAAAACGCAGTGAATCATTGAATTGTTTAAACCGTTGATCTGCCTGCTGACTAAAACGTCCACCCCAAAGTGCCATAACGAGTCCCTACCTGATTGATAAAATAAGTGTCTGCCCGACAGCTTTATTTGGCTGTCGGGGTCATACTGATAAAACTATTTTGCTTTGTTCTGTTCTTTCAGCGCACGAATACGTGAAGAGAGTGAGTAGAGGCGGATAAACCCACCAGCATGGCTGTGATCGTAAACTTCATCTTCACCAAATGTTGCAAACTCTTCAGAGTACAGGCTCTTATCCGCTTTCTTCTGGATAGCCGTCACTTGCCCTTTATACAATTTCAGAACCACTTCACCGGTCACATCCTGAGCCAGAGATTCTGCTGCTGCTTGCAAAGAATGACGAAGTGGCGCAAACCAGCGACCGTCATACACCACATAAGACATTTCCAGACCTAGCTGTTCACGCCATTTGTAGCTATCGCGGTCTAATACTAATTGCTCAACACCACGCAGCGCAGCCATCATGATGGTGCCCCCCGGGGTTTCATAGCAGCCACGGGATTTCATACCCACTAAACGGTTTTCCACGATATCGATACGACCCACGCCATGTTTTGCACCCAGCGTATTTAATGTTTCTAAACAGCCTAATGGAGACAGTGCTTTCCCGTTTACAGAAACCACTTCGCCGTGTTTCACGCCAACCGTCACCAGCTCAGCTTCATCTGGTGCATCTTTCGGATCAACCGTCCACACCCAGCAATCTTGGTTAGCGGCATTCCAAGTGCTTTCCAATACGCCGCCTTCAGTAGAAATGTGCCATGCGTTTTCATCACGGCTGTAGATTTTCTCTAAGCTCGCGGTCGTTGGAATATTACGCTCTTTCAGGTAATCCAGCAGGGCTTCACGGGAACGTAAGTCCCACTCACGCCATGGCGCAACCACTTTCAGTTGTGGTGCTAAAGCGGTGTAAGTGCTTTCGAAACGCACTTGGTCATTACCTTTACCGGTTGCGCCGTGCGCGACTGCATCTGCGCCAACTTTCAGTGCGATTTCAACTTGCGCTTTAGCGATAATTGGACGCGCCATAGACGTACCCAGTAAATAGCTACCTTCATACAGCGCACCTGTTTTCAGCACTGGGTAGATATATTCTTTGATAAATTCTTCACGCAGGTCAACTACGTAGCATTCAGAAGCACCTGATTGCAGGGCCTTTTTCTCAACACCGACTAAGTCTTCTCTGTCTTGACCCACATCAGCAACGAATGCCACGACTTCACAGTCATCGTAGTTTTCTTTTAACCATGGAATGATAGCCGACGTGTCTAATCCACCGGAGTACGCTAATACAATCTTCTTAATGCCCTTTTTCATAAATTACCTGTCCCAATTCTTTTAAAATAAAGGTGTTTAAAATTAAATGTCTGATTTGTCTGTTTGCTTGCTCAGTTATTCACTCAAGAAACAAGAATTCGTGTGCCAATCGCGGTACCATTAAATAGTGATGGCAACTGTTCCGCATGACGCCAGCTCGCAATATCCACTGGGCGTTGCAATGTGGAAGCCGCTTCTAACGCCGCATTCACTTTGACTATCATTCCATCCGTGATGATGCCTTGATCAATCAGTTTCTGCGCTTTAGCGGTGGTCATCTCATCAATCTTTTGGCCTTTACCATCCAAAATACCGCTCACATCAGAAAGCAGGACTAAATCTGCATTCAGTGCTTGAGCAATCGCTGTCGCCGCTTGGTCTGCATTGACATTCATCAGTTGCCCCTCTTCAGTGATCCCGATAGAGCTAATGATTGGCAAATATCCCGCAGACAGTAATAGTTTCAGTAACTTCGCATCACCCGCTTTCGCACTACCCACATGACCGAGTTCATCATTAATTTGCGTAACCACTGCGCTGTGTCCATCCCCAAGTGATAAACCCACCGCTTGCAATTGATGTTTAATCGCCCATGCCAACAAGGTTTTATTCGCCGTTCCGGCTAGCGCGCCGGTAATAATGTCGATTTGATCTGCTGGCGTGACGCGCAATCCTTGTTTTTTCACGACGGGTAATTGCAGTTTTTGCATTAATTCATCGACTAAACACCCGCCACCGTGAACAATCACCAACTCACGTTGATGAGCCTGACGGTAGGTTTGGATCGCCGTAAATAATCTTTCTAGGGCTTCTTCGCTATCGAGTAACACACCACCCAATTTAATGACTAAAGGTTGCATGGGGATTTATCCTTAATAAATTGCCATAAGAGCATTAAAGTAATGATTGCGTTTCGTTGAAACCAAACCGAATATTCATGCACTGAACCGCTTGCGCTGCGGCACCTTTTAATAGGTTATCTTCTGTACCTACTAAAATCAGGTGCTCACCTTTCAATACAAAGCCGATATCACAAAATGGAGTGCCAACCACCGATTTCAGTGCAGGAACGCCTTTATCATATAAACGGACTAACGGTTTATCGTGATACGCATCTTTAAATGTTTGGCTAATTTGCTCCGCTGTAACGCCGGCTTTCACTTTGCAAGTGATGGTCGCCAGTATGCCCCGTGCAAAATTGCCTAAATGTGGCGTGAAAATCACGTCTCTACCTAGATGCGTTGCGATTTCAGGTTGATGACGGTGAGTGAAAATACCGTAAGGCTGTAAGCTCACTTCGCAAAAGCTGTTCGTCATGGAAGCTTTGCGCCCTGCCCCTGAAACTCCACTGGTCGCATTAATCACTGGCCACATGTTTTCATCGAGCAAATCCGCTTCAATCAGCGGCTTTAATGAAAGTTGAGAAACCGTTGGATAACACCCCGGCACCGCAATCAGCTGAGCTTGACGGATTTTATCTGCCTGCCATTCCGCTAAACCGTAAACTGCTTGCATTAACCACTGGGTATTTGTATGTTCGAAACCGTAGTATTGCGGATAAAAAGCCGCATCTTGAACACGATAAGCACCCGAAAGGTCAAACACCACGCAACCCGCTTCAAGAAACTGGGGGGCGATGTCATGACTGACTTCATGGGCGGTCGCGAGGAAAACAACATCAACCCCTTTTGCCGCCTCAACCACATCGGTAAGCGGCTGAACCGGAAGGTCGATAATGCCTTTATACTGGGGATGTAAATCAGAAAAGCATTTACCCGCATCCGCACTTTGTGCAGAAACCATCAGCCCAGAAAGATGAATATCAGGATGACGTTGTAAGTAAGCGGCTAATTCTGCTCCAGTATAACCACTGGCCCCGACAATGAGTGTGTTCAACATGTGTTTTCTACCTTGTACTCGTGACCCAAACAGTTTAATGTGTATTTTTATTCAAATAAAGTGCATGAATATTGATACTATTATGGATAAAGGCTGTCAACAGTGAATATTAAATTACCTGCATTTATTGAGATTTATCGTCAATTAATCGCCACGCCGTCGATTAGTGCGACCGATTCGCAACTCGATCAGAGTAACCGAGCGCTGGTGGAGCTATTAGGTGGATGGTTAGAAACCTTAGGCTTTACTGTGAATATTCAACCGGTCCCTGATACCCGAGATAAATATAACCTGTTAGCCTCGATTGGCGAGGGTAACGGAGGGTTGATGCTATGTGGTCATACGGATACCGTGCCATTTGATGAGGGTCGCTGGAGTAAAGATCCGTTCAAGCTCACCGAACATAATGGCAAACTGTATGGGCTAGGCACCGCAGATATGAAAGGCTTTTTTGCCTTTATTATTGATGCACTGCGTGATGTTGACCTCAGCACCTTAAAGCGCCCTCTGCATATTCTTGCCACGGCAGATGAAGAAACCTCGATGGCTGGTGCTCGCTTTTTTGCCGCCAGTACCGAATTACGCCCTGATTTCGCCATCATTGGTGAACCGACGTCATTACAGCCTATTCGCGCGCATAAAGGACACCTTTCCAATGCCATTCGTATTACAGGTCAATCTGGGCATTCCAGTGATCCAGATAGAGGCGTTAATGCCATTGAATTAATGCATGAATCTATCTCTCACTTAATGACTTTGAGAAATACATTGAAAGAGCGCTATAACAACCCTGCGTTTGTGATCCCGTATCCAACCATGAACTTTGGTCATATTCATGGTGGTGATGCAGCGAACCGAATTTGTGGTTGCTGTGAATTACATATGGATATTCGCCCACTGCCAGGTTTAACGTTGCAAGATCTGGACGAGCTACTCAATGAAACTCTCGAACCCGTTCGTGCAAAATGGCCGGGTCGCTTAGCCATTGAAGAGATGCACCCACCGATCCCCGGCTATGAATGCCCGACAGATCATAAAATGGTCGCAGTCATTGAGCAGTTATTAGGTAAAAAAGCGGAAACCGTAAACTACTGTACGGAGGCGCCATTTATCCAAGAACTTTGCCCGACACTGGTGCTAGGCCCCGGCTCTATTGAACAAGCCCACCAGCCTGATGAGTTCATCGATATGAGCTTTATTGAACCAACCCGCCAACTCATCAGCCAAATGGTCGAGCACTTCTGTTTTACTGAATAGTGTTTTATTGAATAATGTTTTACTAAGTAATGTTGTACCGCATGCGGAGTCACTCGGCTCCGCATTTCCCCATCATGAATTTTTCTCTTATTGCGCCTGAAAAAACATCAATTCCAAATTTGATTTAGGAGTTGACTCTCTCTCAATATCGCGTAATCTCTATTTAGACGTCTAAACGTATAGAAGTACAAAAGAATGCATATAATCAAATAACGAAAATAATCATTAAATAATGAGTTTCTTGAGGCGAGGTCACAGGGTATGAGTTTCTTTCACGCAAATCAGCGCGAGGCGTTGAACCAGAATTTAGCTGAATTAGATGGGCAGATTAATGTCTCATTTGAATTTTTCCCACCTCGCTCAGCAGAAATGGAACAGACATTGTGGAAATCTATCGATAGGCTCAAGGTCTTAAAACCGAATTTTGTCTCTGTCACCTACGGCGCTAACTCCGGTGAGCGAGATAGAACCCATAGCATCATTAAAGATATCAAAGACAAAACAGGATTAGTAGCCGCACCGCACTTAACCTGCATCGATGCCAGCCCTGATGAGCTAAAAACTATCGCTCGAGATTATTGGAACAACGGTATTCGCCATATTGTGGCATTACGGGGAGACCTTCCTGATAACAGCCGTAAGCCCGATATGTATGCAGAGCACTTGGTTGAATTACTGAAAACTGAAGCTGACTTTGACATTTCCGTCGCCGCTTACCCTGAAGTACACCCTGAAGCCAAAAGTGCTCAGGCTGACTTAATCAATTTGAAGAAAAAGATTGAAGCCGGAGCCAACCGTGCCATTACCCAATTTTTCTTTGATGTTGAAAGCTACCTACGTTTTCGTGACCGCTGCGTAGCAACGGGTATTGATGTGGAAATCGTACCGGGAATTTTGCCTGTTTCTAACTTCCGCCAGCTAGAACGTTTTGCCAAAATCACCAATGTGCGTATCCCAAGTTGGATGAATAGAATGTACGAAGGCTTAGATGATGACCCTGAAAGCCGCAATCTTGTTGGTGCGTCAATTGCCATGGACATGGTGAAAATTTTAAGTCGTGAAGGCGTAAAAGATTTCCATTTTTACACCTTAAACCGCTCTGAATTGACTTACGCCATTTGCCATACATTAGGCGTTAGACCAAAATAATTGGGTGTTAGGTGAAGCAGCCACTTTATTCCATATTACTTATCGGGTTAATTCATTTATCGTGAATTAACCCAGTCATATTCCCCTTTCCTCTATTCTATTTATCGCCATTCTCTATAATTCCATTTTCCATAGTTAATACAGGCTAAAACCAGTCATTATTAGACTAGATATTAAAATTATGGCATAAATAATTAATTAATTGAATATGTCCAAATAGAATTAAAATACATTAAATATTTAATTAAAAACCTGAAATTAGATCAATCCAAAACAAATAGTCTTTTAATGATGTACTGCTTAATATCATTAAAAACCACATAAAACGCTATTTCATCCTTCTTCACCATTATTTTCCTGATAATGAAAATTTTATTTTTCAATAGTTTACAAAATCAAGGAAACCGCATATCCCATTGATGCAACTCATTTTTTCACATTGAATGACGTAGTGAAAACCCAGATTAACAATGTTGATAAATTGTTATACCTGATTAACTTCGAATTTAAATCATATTTACCATGAAAACAAATAATCAAAAAAACCACTATTAAAATCAGACTTTCTTTTAAAGAACTTTATTCTGTTTTATTTTTATGCTTATATGAAAATATAAGATTATTGATCCTTCCTAGTAATAACATCTCAATTATTGAGGAGATTCGTTGTATGAATAATAAATCAGTATCTTCAAAATATAGTGAATTAGATGATATTTATGCTTCATTTGATTTATCCCAATCCTTACCAAAAACGAAATTCCCAATCAAAGAAAGCGACCCGAGAAATGTATTTAGTGCAGTTCGTGATGAGCTAATGCTAGATGGTAATTCCCGACAAAACTTAGCGACATTTTGCCAAACATGGGTAGATGACGAAATTCGTAGTTTGATGGATCTCTCTATCGACAAAAACATGATTGATAAAGACGAATATCCGCAAACTGCCGAAATTGAAAACCGCTGCGTGCATATGCTCGCTGATTTATGGAACTCTCCTGACGCGCTCAACACATTAGGCTGCTCAACGATTGGCTCTTCAGAAGCCGCAATGTTAGGGGGGCTGGCGTTAAAATGGCAATGGCGTAAAAAACAAGCAGCCAAAGGAAAACCAACCGATAAACCTAACTTAATCTGTGGTCCTGTCCAGATTTGTTGGCATAAATTTGCCCGTTATTTTGATGTCGAACTGCGTGAAATTCCGCTCGAAGGCGACCGCCTGATCATGAGCCCAGAAGAAGTTATCAAACGCGTTGATGAAAACACTATCGGTGTCGTTCCAACTCTAGGCGTGACGTTCACTTGCCAATATGAGCCAGTGAAAGCTGTTCATGATGCATTGGATAAACTGCAAAAAGAAACGGGCTTAGACATTCCTATCCACGTGGATGGTGCAAGTGGTGGTTTCCTCGCGCCTTTCTGTGCGCCTACACTGGAATGGGATTTCCGTTTACCTCGCGTTAAATCCATCAACGCATCTGGACACAAATTTGGTTTAGCGCCATTAGGCGCTGGTTGGGTAATTTGGCGTGAAGCAAAAGATCTCCCAGAAGAGCTCATTTTCAATGTGAACTACCTTGGCGGTAACATGCCAACCTTCGCATTAAACTTCTCTCGTCCGGGTGGACAAATCATTGCACAGTATTACAACTTCCTGCGTCTTGGTCGCGAAGGCTACGCCAAAATTCATAATGCCTGCTATGCCACCGCTCAATACCTTGCCCGTGAAATTGAAAAACTGGGCCCATTTGAGATGATTTTTGATGGCGATAGTGCCAAAGGTATCCCAGCACTGGCATGGAAATTAAAAGACGGTGCGAAAACCAGTAACTACTCTTTATATGATATTGCAGACAAACTACGTAGCCGCGGCTGGCAAGTTCCCGCTTACTCAATGCCTGCAAACCGTGAAGATCTGGTGATCCAACGTATTTTAGTCCGTCACGGTGTCAGTCTCGACCTCGCCTCATTACTCATCGAAGACTTCAAACGCACCCTCGAATATTTCGAGAAACACCCTGTCAGTACACCACTTTCTGAAGAAGAAAGCGGCGGTTTCAATCACAGCTAATCCTTAGTCGTTTATCCAGTCGGCGTATTCATTTATGCGCCGACTGACTTCGTAAAACATATGACAGGAGAATAGGCATGGCGACGTCAACAACAGCTCCAGCCGCAAAACAACTCACCTTGTTAGGTTTTTTTGCAATCACCGCGTCTATGGTGATGGCGGTCTATGAATATCCGACATTCGCCACATCGGGTTTCAGTTTAGTTTTCTTTTTACTCTTAGGGGGATTGCTGTGGTTTATCCCCGTAGCCTTATGTGCTGCCGAAATGGCTACCGTTGAAGGCTGGGAAGAAGGGGGAATTTTCGCGTGGGTTTCCAACACATTGGGAGAGCGTTGGGGATTTGCGGCGATTTCATTTGGTTATCTGCAAATTGCGATAGGCTTTATTCCGATGCTGTATTTTGTACTCGGCGCCCTATCCTACATATTAAATTGGCCAGAACTCAATACCGATCCTGTCACCAAAACCATCGGCGCTCTGGTAATTTTATGGGTTCTCGCCTTTACCCAATTTGGGGGAACCAAATATACAGCAAGTATCGCAAAAGTCGGTTTCTTTGCTGGGATTTTATTACCGGCTTTAATTCTCGTTGGGCTAGCGATTAGCTACTTGGCAAGTGGTGCCCCTTTAGCTATCGAGATGAGCACAAAAACCTTTATTCCTGACTTCACTCAAATCGGCACATTAGTGGTTTTTGTTGCCTTTATTCTCAGTTACATGGGTGTTGAAGCCTCAGCAACCCACGTCAACGAAATGAAAAACCCTGGTCGAGATTATCCTGCGGCAATGTTTTTACTGATGATTGCGGCGATTTGCTTAAGCTCTATTGGTGGTTTATCGGTTGCTGCCGTGATCCCTAACAGCGAAATCAACCTGTCTGCGGGTGTGGTACAAACCTTTGAAGTTCTCGTTAGCCACTTTAATTCCACCTTAGAGTGGGCAGTACGGATTATTGCTGCGTTGCTGTTACTCGGCGTGTTAGCGGAAATTGCCTCTTGGATTGTAGGACCTTCCCGTGGGATGTATGTCGCTGCACAAAAAGGAATTCTGCCGAAAAGCTTTGCCAAAGTGAATAAAAACGGCGTACCAGTCACGTTAGTCATTTCCCAATTACTGATCACCACGGTGGCGATTATTGTCCTCACCAACACAGGCGGCGGCGGGAATATGTCCTTCCTGATAGCGCTGGCATTAACTGTTGTTATTTATCTGTGTAGCTACTTTATGCTGTTCCTCGGTTATATGCATTTAGTCTGCAAACAATCAGATAAAAAACGGGCATTCAACGTACCGGGCGGTAAAGGCTTTAAATTATTAATCGCGTTTGTTGGGTTAGTGATCTCAATTCTGGCATTTGTGGTGTCATTCTTCCCGCCAAGTTCATTACCAGGCGGAGCAGATGATACGACTTACGTAACGCTGCTAGCGGTCAGTTTTGTGATTATCTTCCTGCTACCTTTTGTGATTTATGCATTCCACAATAAAGCCGGAAAATCCACCAACGTCTCCATGGTGCATATCAAAACTCACAATGCCCCAACCAACCATTTCTTTATTCATCCACGGGCGCGTTCGCCTTACCATCTGATCCATAATGATCAGAACAAAAAATAACGTTCAACCATAAACGAAAAAGGCTGCCAATTGGCAGCCTTTTTACTGACAGAAACTAATCGTTATCCGGTATTACGCATACCCGCCGCAACACCAGCAATGGTCACCATCAACGCTTGCTCCACACGAGGGTCTGGATGCTCTTGTTGACGAGAACGTTGGAGCAATTCGGCTTGAAGAACGTTCAGTGGGTCAGTATAGACGTTACGTAGCGCGATAGATTCTGCAATCCACGGTAAATCCGCCATCAACGCTTCATCTTTAGAAACAGCTAAAACACTCTTAATATCTTCAGATAACTGGTCACGCAGCTTTTGTCCCAGAGGCCATAAACGTTTTTCAACGAGGCAATGGTCATAGTATTCCGCCAGCCATAAATCGGCTTTCGCGTACACCATTTCCAGCATCGCAATACGGGTTTTGAAGAATGTCCACTCTTGCCACATTTCATCCAGCACCGCTTGCTTGCCTTCTTTTTCGATAACATGTTTCAGCGCCGCACCTGCCCCTAACCACGCGGGCAACATCAAGCGGTTTTGTGTCCACGCAAAAATCCAAGGGATAGCGCGAAGGGTTTCAACGCCCCCAGTAGGACGACGTTTTGCAGGGCGAGAACCTAATGGCAATTTACCCAGCTCTAACTCTGGAGTTGCCGCACGGAAATACGGGACAAAGTCAGGCTGTTCACGCACATAATCGCGATACATCGCGCAAGATACGTCAGACAATGAATTCATTACCGCCTTCCACTCTTCTTTTGGCTCTGGCGGTGGCAGTAAGTTAGCTTCGAGGATAGCGCTCGCGTACATAGCCAAGCTGCTAATGGTTACTTGCGGGAGACCAAACTTAAAGCGGATCATCTCGCCTTGTTCCGTCACACGCAGTCCGCCTTTTAAGCTTCCCGGTGGTTGGGAAAGTAGTGCAGAGTGTGCCGGAGCACCACCGCGGCCAATGGTGCCGCCACGCCCATGGAACAGTGTCAGTTTTACGCCTTCTTTATCGCACAACTTAATCAGGGCATCTTGTGCACGATACTGCGCCCATGATGCCGCCATCACACCCGCATCTTTTGCAGAGTCCGAGTAACCAATCATCACCATTTGGCGATCATCAATCAGCTCACGATACCACTCAATGCTGAGCAACTTAGTCATCACGCTTTCGGCGTTATTTAAGTCTTCAAGGGTTTCGAACAGTGGCGCAACCGGCAATTTAATCGAAGCGCCCGCTTCTTTTAGCAGGAGTTTGACGGCTAAAACGTCGGATGGCACTTTCGCCATCGAAATCACGTAAGCGGCGATAGAGTCATTCTTCGCTTTAGCGATAACGCGGCAAGTTTCGAACACTTCTTGCGTTTCAGCTGTCGGTTGCCAGTCTTGTGGGATCAGCGGACGACGAGATTGCAACTCAGTCAGTAAGAAATCTTGCTTCTCTTGTTCTGACCAATTGCCATAGTTACCTAGCCCCAAATATTCTGTCAGCTCAGACAGCGCATCTGTATGGCGAGTGCTTTCTTGGCGCACATCGATACGCACCAATTGCAGACCAAAGCTGCGAATACGACGCAGCGTATCTAACAGTGAGCCATTAGCAATAATGCTCATATTGCAGGCAACTAGCGATTGGTAGCAGGTATACAGCGGATCCCACAGTTGCGCGTTATCCGTCAGTAAATCCGCTGGTGGCAGAACTTGCTCGCCTTTCACTCGGCGCTCTAAATATTCCAATGTAGAGAACAGTTGGCTACGCAGATTTTTGGCGATTTGGCGATAAGGCTCATCCACATCATCGCCGCCCGCCAGTGCACGTAGTTCTGGCGTCGCTTCCGTCATAGAAAGCTCCGACACCAAGACCTGAATATCTTTCAAGAATAAATCGGCAGCTTTCCAACGGCTTAATAGCAGAACATGGCGAGTCACTTCCGCGGTCACATTCGGGTTGCCATCACGGTCTCCCCCCATCCATGACGTAAAGCGGATTGGGTTGGCTTCGACAGGTAATTCAGCCCCAATGGACTCTTCAAGCTGTTCATTGAATTCCCGTAAAAATGCCGGAACCCCTTCCCACAACGAGTTTTCAACAACCGCAAAGCCCCATTTCGCTTCATCGATTGGCGTAGGGCGAATTTTACGAATTTCATCGGTGTGCCAAGATTGCGCCACCAGTTGGCGTAAACGACGCATAATATTGTTGCGTTCGTAATCCGCTAAATCATCATGATCGAGCTGGGATAAACAGGTGTTCACCTCAACCAATTTGTGAATTAAGGTGCGACGGGCGATTTCGGTTGGATGGGCGGTCAGCACCAGCTCAATAGAGAGCTCTTCAACGGCTTTTTGAATATCATCGTGGCTAAAATCGTGCTCTTTTAAACGCCCAAATAATTTCTGTAAAGCAACAGGGTTACTCGCCGCTTCGCCGTGAGGAGAAATACTGTGGTACTGCTCTGCCACGTTGGTTAAGTTTAAGAATTGGTTGAATGCCCTCGCAACGGGTAATAGCTCATCGTTGGTGAGTGTTTGCAAGGTCATTAATAATTTTTGGCGCTGAACTTCATTACCTGCGCGGGAGGATTTGGATAACTTGCGAATAGATTCGACTTTATCGAGGATATCTTCACCAAGAGCGTCTTTGATGGTATCACCGAGTAGCTTACCCAACATACTGACATTACTGCGCATTGCGGAATATTGCTGATTCATGGGACTCCTGATCTTGTGCTGTTGGCAGGATGCCACCCCGCTTCTCGTGAACGGTTAACAAACTGCGCTGGATTTCCTGTAATAAAATTTCAGTCGGCTAGAATTATGTTTTGTGATGCAGACCGCGAATTTCACCCTGTACCCTATATTCATATCAGAAAAAAAGCGCTTTGGGTGATTTTTCTGAAATTTAATTACAGCACTATTTTTATTAATTTTTCTTATTTAAGTATTGCGTCAGCGCAATCTATCGTCGATTCAGCACTTTTAAGTCATGAATCTTATTTAAGAATAAAATAGGAATGGGAAAATTTGAGAAATGAAGAGAACGCACGAGTTTATCTACCCCGTGCGTTGCTGATTTTATAAAAGCTGAGAAAGTCGATTCAAGTCAGATTGGATAGCGCCAGCGGTCACATCGCGACCTGCTCCCGGTCCGCGGATCACCAATGGGTTATCACGATACCAACGGCTTTCAATGGCAAAAACGTTATCCCCCGGTAATAAAGAGGCTAACGGATGCTCAGGTTTAACCGCCTCGACACCCACTTTTGCTTTACCTTTCACCGCATCAAACCGCGCTACATAACGTAGCACTAATCCTAGCTCCTTCGCGGCTTCTAAGCGCTGCTGCATCTGCTCGTTAATCACGGCGCTATTTTCAAAGAACTCATCCAGTGAGCCCGTTTCCGCTTGCGCTGGCACTAATGATTCCACGCGCACGTCATCCGGTTCGATATCATAGCCCGCTTCTCGCGCTAGAATAATGAGCTTGCGCATCACATCTTGCCCAGATAAATCGATGCGAGGATCCGGTTCTGTTAATCCTTGCTGCCAAGCTTGCTCGACAAGCTCACTGAAAGGTACAGAGCCATCAAATTGCAAGAATAACCACGATAATGTGCCGGAGAAGATCCCGCTGATCGCCAGAATCGCGTCACCGCTTTCTTTGAGATCGCGCACGGCGTAGTTGATCGGTAACCCAGCTCCAACAGTCGCGTTGTAGAGCCAATGGCGCCCCGTCTTCGCAAACGCATCACGAATATCACGGTATTGCTGAGTCGGCGCAGCCCCTGCGAGTTTGTTTGCACTGATAACGTGGAAACCGTAGCTCGCAAAATCCACATAACTATTGGCGAGCTCGCCGCTGGCGGTGACATCCAACACAATCAGGTCATCATAAGGGTGCGCTCGCATCCATAAAAACAGATTATCGTCTTGGTGCTCAACTGCTTCGTCATCAAAGAAGGCTAATGCGCGGCTTGGGTCAATACCTTGGTAATTCAATAAACTGCGGCGGCTATCTACCACGCCCGCCAAGACAAAATCAAAGTCACTGCGAGCAGAAATATTTTGCTGCTCGACCGAAAATAGTTCTAACCAACGAGCACCAATATTACCTTTACCAAACAACACTAAGCCAATGCGCTTTTCGGCGCGGAATAAGCTTTGGTGCATGCCTTGAATAATATGCTCAGTTTGATTAGTACGCAGTACCGCGACTAAGCTAATGCCATCTTCTGAGTGCCAGATAAACTCAACCGGCTGCCCTTTGAGTTCTTCATAAAAGCGGTGGCTGTGCAGCGGTTTTTTACACACGCCAGCACCAACCAGAGCCACCAGTGAAAAACCTTCACGTAATGAAAGAGACCCCGGCAATGCCGCTTCTTCCAACACATTCAATGCACTTTCGACCACTTCCGAGGTGTAGCACAGTTGCAAGATAGCACGATCATGGTGAACACCTCGCGCCAGAGGGCGAAGTTGTACGCGTTTTAATAATAAATCCACATCCTTGCAAATTTGGTTAAAATCGCGCCCTGCGGCAATTCGCAGCTCAATTAAGCACACATCGTTATGGCTGGTGACAATTTTTGCCCCTGTACCCGACGCTAATACACGCTCAATTTTGGTGGAGCCTTGTTCCGGTTGGTAGCTACAGCGCAGCTGCAAATCAATGTTGCTGACAGAAACCGGCTGCAAAGTACGCGTATGTAAGACAGGTGCGGCAAGGCGTGCCAATTCACTGGCTTCATCTAACCGCAACAATGGTAGCAAGCACGCATCTTTTACTTTGCGAGGATCCGCGCTGTATACCCCTGCCACGTCACTCCAAATGGTGACTTTGCCGACATCTGCTAATGCCCCAACTTGGGTAGCCGAATAGTCGCTGCCGTTACGCCCCAATAAGACGGTTTCACCTTTTTGGTTGCGGGAAATAAACCCTGTGACCACAAGGCGGCGCTGGGGATGTTGCACCAATAATTGCTGTAAGAGATGGCGGGATTGAACCTCATCCACCTGTGGTTGCGCGGCTCTTTCTGCGCGCAAAAATGCACGTGCATCTAACCAAGCGCTTGCCATATCAAACTGTTCAAGCACGGCGGACATTAAACGTGCTGACCAGATTTCACCGTGCCCCACGACTTCTGCGTAAGTGGCATCATTGATAGGTTTATCCAGTAGCCCGCTGAGGCGTTCTAAATCCGCAACAAATAGCTGATTGAGCTCATCGGCCTTCTCTTCAGGAAGTAGGCCGCTAATCAAATCTTGCTGGTAGCGGCGTAGCGCTTGCTGTACTTGATGGGCAGAAATACGATCACTCTGGCTCAGTTTAAGCCAACTTATCAGCTGGTTTGTGGTACTCCCTGCCGCAGAAACAACCATTAAATCGCCGGGTTGGCTGTAGTTCGCCATAATGGTGGCGACACGCTGATAACATTTCACATCAGCTAAACTACTTCCCCCAAACTTATGTAACTGTCGGTGACAAGGGATCACCTCAAATGCTGTTATTGCACTCATCAAAAACTCCGCTAACGTTATGACGCAACCTTAAATGCGTGGCTTAAATCTGCGATAAGATCCTGACTATCTTCAAGACCAACTGAAATGCGCAGTAAACTATCAGTAATACCTGCTGCGGCTCGCGCTTCAGGGGACATGCCTGCGTGGGTCATGGTCGCCGTATGGGAAATCAAGGTTTCTACACCACCGAGAGATTCCGCTAATGTAAACAAGCTCAGCGCCTGTAAAAACTGACGAAGTTGCGCTTCATCGCCTGCAAATTCAAAACTTAACATTGCACCAAAGCCAGATTGTTGCGCGGCGGCAATGTGATGTCCCGGATGATCACTCAAGGCAGGATAATATATTTTCTTCACCAGCGGCTGAGTTTTAAGATATTTTACGATTTCACCTGCATTATGCTGCTGCTGTTTTATACGAGGCAACAGTGTTCTCATACCTCTGAGTAACAGGTAGCTATCAAATGCACCGCCAGTGACACCGATATTATTCGCCCACCACGCTAATTCTAGAGCCCATTTCTCTTCTTTTGCAATCACAGCACCCGCAATAATATCTGAATGACCATTGAGATATTTTGTACAAGAATGTACAACAAAATCAGCACCTAACGCTAATGGTTGCTGTAATGCAGGGCTTAAAAATGTGTTATCTACCACCACCAAAGCCCCTGCTTGGTGCGCAAGCGTCGAAATATGTTGGATATCGTAAATTCTCAGTAACGGGTTGCTTGGGGTTTCGATGAGTACCAGTTTGGGTTTTCTCGCTAATGCCGCTTGCAACGCAGATTCGTCGCCTTGGTCAACAAATTCAACCTGATAAGCCCCTTTTTGGCTCAAGCTGTTAAATAAGCGGTAGCTGCCGCCATAACAATCGTGAGGGGCAACGAGTAAATCACCCGGCTGTAATAATACCGTGCATAATAGATGGAGAGCCGACATCCCGCTGTTAGTCATTACGGCACCACTTCCGCCTTCTAGCTGTGCCAGTGTTCGCTGCACAATATCTCGCCCAGGATTGCCACGACGGGAGTAGTCATGGGTTCTCGGCTCATTGAAATCCGTAAAATTATAGGTGCTAGATAAATAGATGGGAGGAACAACGCAACCAAATTGCGAGTCTTCATTGAGTCCATTATGTATCGCGATAGTGGATGCTTTGTATGTCATGAGTGTCTCTCCAAGTATGGGATAGCTCAAATCATACTCAAAGCAAATTTAGCCGTCAACATGTCCAGACGTCTAAACCTCTTTACGTTTATAACAACTAATGGAATAATCAGCCATAATAATTATGTGCCAATGGATAGTTAGACCACATTACCGGCATATAAAAAGACTTAATTTATTGATTTTAATATGCATTAAATAATAACTTAAGCCCTTTATTCTTAACCCGTATGCTGAGTGTATCTTGAAAAAAATTCATCTTCAGGATCAGGAAACTGACACTCGTATATTATTTTACTATCAATGAATATATCCAAGGTATCTCATGGCTGAATGGAACGGTGAATATGTCAGTCCGTATGCTGAACATGGCAAAAAAAGCGAGCAAGTCAAAAAAATTACAGTATCGATTCCTTTAAAAGTACTGAAAATTTTAACTGATGAACGCACTCGTCGTCAGATCAATAACTTGCGCCACGCGACTAACAGTGAATTACTGTGCGAAGCCTTTTTGCATGCGTTTACTGGTCAACCGCTGCCGGATGATGATGATTTGCGTAAAGAACGTAATGATGAGATCCCTGAAGCAGCAAAAGAAATCATGCGCGAGCTGGGTATTGACCCAGAAACTTGGGAATATTAATCCTTCTGCGTCTTTCTTTAACACTCGGCTTACTGATGTAGGTCGAGTGTGACTTATCTTAGTCACCTATTTCACCTAAATAGCACTCTTACCCGCTGATCCCCCCATCATTTATTTTCATTATCTTCATGCTGTTAAGCAATTTCATTTGTTGCCGATAACCAATATACGCCTTTTGCCATGGATTAATCTTTTGGGCACTTAATCCGTCAGATAAAGCGCGATTTTTCTTTCCTCTAAAGACTATTTTTACAGCTAAATGCTTAATTATATTAAAAAACAATAAAGCCTGCTGTATATCAAGTTTTATAGGGATCCTGCATAGATAAATTAAATAGTTATCTATACTCATATTGCGTGATCCGAATACATAGCTAAATGGAATTTATAATGAAAAAAATTATTGCCGTATCTCTACTCAGTTTGGTGTCTAGTGCTGCCTTTGCAGGGGCAGAAAGCCTGTATGTCTCAGGTAAAATCGGGGCTTCAATTGTCCAAGTTTCCAATCAAAAATGGGAAACCAGTGATAACGAATTTGAAAAAACCAATCTCGGAAATACCAATGATTCTGTTTTCGGTGGCAACATTGCCGTCGGTTACGACTTTTCGAAAACCACCACGTTACCTCTGCGTACTGAACTTGAATTTGGTATGCGAGAAAAAGCATCCACTAGCCATAATCTCAACTCTTTCAATGACCAAAAGGGTTTCAGCAGCTCCGATGATGTTAAAACTGATATCACCTTAAATACCGTGATGATCAATACCTATTATGATTTCAAGAATGACACCAAATTTACGCCATATGTCAGTGTTGGGTTAGGTATGGCAAGCATTAACCACAAAATGCGTTATGACTATAATGATCATGATGTCGGTTTAAACCAGTTCACCCACGAGAAATACACTAAATCCAAAACCACCACTAACTTTGCGTGGAGCGTCGGTTTAGGTTCACAGTACAGAGTGAATAATCACGTTTCATTAGATATGGGATACCGCTTCTTAGATGCAGGAAAATCTGAAGCGAGTTACTACGCAGATAGCCAAGAAAACACCTCAAAAGTGAAAGTCAGAAGCCATGACATTATGTTTGGTGTAACTTACCGTTTCTAAGGATTTTCAGTGAGCACCTTAATAAGTATTATTGAGGCGCTCACTCCAAAGCCAAATATTAAATCTAGATATTCATATTAAGGTAAACATTTAATCTTTAATATGTTGCGTTTTCAGCATTAAAAACCAAAAAATATTCGTTTTATTCTCACTTTTTAGCTCAATACCTCAAAGTTTCTTACACTGACTATAGCCCTTCCCGCATCACTTATACTCCAGTTAGGTTTCTGTCTGAAATAATTAACTGGTGCTTAATAATGAAAAATTTACTTTTAGCCTTGAGTTGCTTGTTGTTTGCTAATTTAGCAATAGCATCCAGTAATAACGGTGTGTATATATCAAGTAAAATTGGTGTATCTGTCTTGAATATATATGATTCTAAATTCGAATACAGCGATGAAAAAAAGTCCGATTATAAGATGCTGAAGTTTAATGATAAAAGCCATCCCGCTTTTGGTAATTTTATCGGTATTGGCTACGATTTTTATAATCAATTCTCTGTGCCTATCCGTACAGAGTTAGAAGTGGGTATGCGAGGAAAAGTGAGCAACACCCATAGCCTTAATGCACTTTCCACAGTTCCAAATAGTTCAGCTGATATGAAAAACGAAGCCACACTGACAACTGTCATGCTGAATAGCTACTATGATATGAAAAACCAAACTGCCTTCACGCCATATATCTCCTTTGGGCTAGGTTTAGCAAGTACGCGATATGAAATTACACAACGATCAGAATTCGAAATTTTTGGCCTTAAACAACGTTCCAATCAATCAAAGTCAGATAGAATCAATAAGCTAGCATGGAGCATAGGATTGGGTAGCCGATATGCCTTCAGTGATAATCTCTCATTTGACTTAGGTTATCGGTTTACTGAGGCGGGGAAATACAAAATTTCCATGCAGAATGCTTTCAACAAAGATGGTACTGACACCTCAACCATAAACCTCGCCAGCCATGACTTTATGTTTGGCGTCGCCTACCGTTTTTAATCACTCAATTGGCGGATTTTAGGCAATAAAAAACCTGTTCAATTGAACAGGTTTTCTTACTGAATACGTTAAATCAACTTCAACGTGACAGGTTTTATTACTTTTTAGCACCTGGGATGCTGAAACGCTGGTTGAAGCGATCAACACGACCACCGGTAGCAACATCACGTTGTTTACCAGTATAGAACGGGTGGCAGTTACCACAAACGTCCAGGTTCAGAGAGTGACCAGCTGTTGAGTTGATTTTCATTACGTTGCCGCAAGAACAAGTTGCAGTAACTTCTTCGTATTTAGGGTGAATACCTTTTTTCATGGGAGAACCTCTAATAAGGCCGTGTCGCCATTCCAGCCCTAACGCCGGACACCACACGTCGTGTTGATTAAATTTAGTTTATTGGCAAAACAAAATTAATTGATACCAAAGGCGGCGGATCATACAGAAAATCTGTTTATCACGCAATGAAAATAGCATGATTTTTGTGGTACTCTAACAGAATACCCTCATCTTTTTGTACAAAAAACAGACGGAAATCCAGCTATGATCGTCGTTCAGGTGGCGTTACCTGTTCCTTTAAATCGCACATTTGATTATCTCTTGGGTGCAAATATGCCAGTCCCCGTCATCGGTGGGCGAGTCATGGTGCCTTTTGGCAAACGCCAAGCCCTTGGTGTGGTTGTCAATCTGAGCGATAAAAGCGAGTTTCCCGAAGACCAACTCAAAACCGTGGAGCTAGTATTAGATTCACAAACTCTGTTCCCCGATGATCTCTGGCAACTGCTGCTGTGGTCATCTCAATATTACCATTACCCAATTGGCGAAGTGCTATTTCACGCGATGCCAACCTTACTGCGCCAAGGAAAACCCGCTGAGTTTACCCCGATCTGGCAATGGCAAGTGACTGAAGAAGGTCAGGCGGCGGATCTGAATGAGCTAAAACGATCCCCAAAACAGCAGCAAGCGCTAGCGCTATTACGCCGCCGTCCGGTTTATCGCCATCAAGTTGGTGAGCTTGAAATCAGTGAAAGTGCTCTGCAAGCATTGAAGAAAAAACAGTATGCCGAGTTGTACCCAGTTCAACCAGTTGCAGAAAAATGGCAATCACAGTTTGCCGTGAGTGGGGAACGTTTACGACTCAATAGCGAACAAGCCACCGCTGTAGGCGCAATTCGCGCAGAAGATGATAATTTTTCGCCGTGGTTACTGGCGGGGATCACCGGATCGGGAAAAACCGAAGTCTACCTGAGCGTGTTAGAAAATATTCTGGCTCAAGGTAAGCAGGCGCTGGTATTAGTCCCCGAAATTGGCTTAACACCTCAAACCATTAATCGCTTCCGTGAACGCTTTAATGTACCTGTCGATGTTTTGCACTCTGCGCTCAATGACAGTGAGCGCTTAGCGGTTTGGCTGCGCGCCAAGCAGGGTTCTAACGGCATTATCATCGGGACGCGCTCTGCCTTGTTCACGCCATTTGCCCGCCTTGGCATCATTATTATCGATGAAGAGCATGACAGTTCGTATAAACAGCAAGATGGCTGGCGCTATCATGCCCGTGATTTGGCGGTTTTCCGTGCAAAAAAAGAAAATATCCCAATTATCATGGGAACTGCGACGCCATCACTCGAAACACTGAGCAATGTTCAACAAAATAAATATCGCCAATTAAATCTCACTATCCGTGCAGGAAACGCCCGTCCCGCTGAGCAGCATTTGATTGATTTAAAAGGACAGCCACTTAAATTTGGGCTGTCCCATTTACTGATCCAACATATTAAAAATCATCTCGCACAAAATAATCAGGTGATTTTATTTTTAAATCGCCGAGGTTATTCGCCTGCGCTTATCTGCCATGAATGTGGCTGGATAGCGGAATGCCAGCGTTGCGACCATTACTATACGCTGCACCAAAATTTTCATCAGCTACGTTGCCATCACTGTGATAGCCAGCGCCCTGTCCCACGCCAATGCCCACAATGTGGATCAACGCATTTAGTCCCTGTTGGGATGGGAACCGAGCAACTGGAAGAAGGGATTTCCGAGCTATTTCCAGATGTACCCGTGACTCGTATCGACCGAGATACCACCAGCCGTAAAGGCGAACTGGAGCAACATTTGAACGCTGTGCATGAAGGCGGCGCACGAATTTTGATCGGTACACAAATGCTGGCGAAAGGACACCACTTTCCTGATGTGACTCTCGTGGCATTGCTGGATGTAGACGGCGCCTTATTTTCAAGTGACTTTAGAGCTGCCGAACGTTTTGCACAATTATATGTACAGGTCTCTGGACGAGCGGGACGAGCAGGCAAGCAAGGTGAAGTGTTCTTACAAACTCACCACCCTGAACACCCTCTTTTGCTGACCTTACTAGAAAGTGGCTATAACGCCTTTTCTGCAGAAGCCCTTGAAGAGCGCCGAGTGGCAATGCTTCCACCGTTTACTAGCCACATTCTTATTCGATCTGAAGATCATAATAATCAGGATTCAAGGCAGTTTTTACAGAATGTTCGCCAATATATTAGCCAGCACCCACAAAGTGACTCGCGCTTATGGATTTTAGGCCCTGCACCGTCCATTCAAGCTAAACGAGGCGGACGTTTTCGCTGGCAACTTTTATTGCAACATCCATCACGCGCCTATCTCCAGCAGTTTACTGCGCAATTATTACCTGAGTTACTAAAACAACCGGAAAGCCGTAAGGTAAAATGGAATATTGATGTGGATCCTACGGACGGTTAACAGCACTAACTTACCCTAAAAACGGGTACTGTAACTCACTGACTCCAATAACTAAACCATCATTTTTTCCATAAACGCATGGATTAAGAATTTGGATTAAGTGGTTATCACTATAACTATTTTCAAAATTTGCGAGGCAGCTCTAAAAAATGATGCAAGTCACACTTTTTATGCAAACTAGGTAACAGATATTATTGTGAAACTCTTTAGAATGTCTTTTAATTAGCAAAATGACGTGTTTGCGCCATTCAAAAAAAAGCAATCGATTAAATAGACAAAGGAAGGCGTTGTGGAAAGTAAAAAGCACAATAATACGGCGACCATGAAAGATGTCGCGAACGCAGCAGGCGTATCAACAGCCACCGTTTCTCGGACATTGATGAACCCTGAAAAAGTCTCCCTACAAACACGTCAAAAAGTTGAGCAAGCCGTCTTAGACGTTGGCTATTATCCTCATAACCTCGCCCGCAGCTATAAACGCAATGAATCCAAAACTATTCTCGCGATCGTCCCAGACATTAGCGATCCCTTCTTCAGCGATGTGATCTGCGGCATTGAAGAAGTGGCAGCCCACGAAGGTTACTTTGTGCTCATTGGTGACTGTAAACATCAGCAGAAACAAGAAAATGCCTTTATTAACCTAATAATTACCAAACAGATTGATGGCATGGTTCTGTTGGGCTCTAACTTACCGTTTGATGTCTCAACCGAAGAACAAAAAAACCTACCGCCAATTGTGATGGCCAACGAATTCGCGCCGGAATTAAAACTTCCAACGGTGCATATTGATAACCTCACCGCGGCATTCAATGCTACCCACTACCTGCTAAAACAAGGTCATAAACGTATTGCTTGTATCGCAGGTCCTGAAGAAATGCCACATAGCCAATACCGTTTAGAAGGGTATAAAAAAGCGATGTTACGTACTGGCGAAGGGCTGAGAGAGAGCTATATTGTGCGTGGGGATTTCTCTCATGAAAGTGGCGCCGAAGCATTAAAAACATTACTTTCTTTACCAGAGCCACCAACTGCCGTTTTCTGCCATACTGATATCATGGCATTCGGTGCAATGTGGCAAGCGAAGAAAATGGGGCTAAAAATTCCCGACGATATCTCTTTTGTCGGTTTTGATAACCTCGAGCAAGCCAAATATACATTACCCGCACTGACGACCATCAATCACCCTCGCAGGGAAATTGGTCGCCACGCGATGCTATTATTACTAGAACAGCTACACGGAAATAGTGTCACCGCAGGTTCTCGTCTCCTAGATTCTGATTTAATCGTGAGAGAGAGTACAAAAGCGCCTAAATGCTAGGCAAAATCGTTAAGGTTAAGTAACATATGACCTAAATAACGATTAACAACTGACAACTAGTGAATTAATAGCGTGGCACAAAAAGATTATGTAGCTCGAGGACGGTCGTCCGCTCGTAAAAAAGGCAAAGGCAAATCGAAGAAAGCCCAAGGGCTACCACTAACCACATTAATTGTGGCGGTCGCTATTGTGGTGTTATTCGTGGGTGGCCTATTTTTTATTACTCATAATAAAAAAGAAGCGCCTCAAACTGCACTCCCCACTCAAGCTGCAAAACCGGGTAGCACCCTGCCACCTAAACCCGAAGAACCTTGGCGCTATAAAAGGGAGCTGGAAGAGCCTTGGCAAGATTACACTTCGCCATCGCAACCGACCACAGGTAGCGGCAATATTCGTCAGTCTGATCTCACCACCGAACAGCGCCAGTTGTTAGAGCAAATGGATTCTGATCGTCGCCAGCCTGTGACCAACCTGCAAGAAGTGCCATTTAATGGTAAGCCGGTACCGCGCTCACAAGTGGTGATCAACGAACCTGCTAAGCCAGTTGAAACTCCGACCCAACGCAAACCGTCGATTATTGAGCCAAAACAGGAAACACGCCCAGTTGCGCCAGTTCAGCAAGCTCAGCCTGTCGCAAAACCGGAAGTGAAATCTGAGCCTAAACCAGAGACAGCTCCGGTGAATAAAATGCAGAATATGCTCGTGCAATGCGGTTCATTTAAAACGGCAGAACAGGCTGAATCAGTACGTGCCACTCTCGCATTTGCGGGTATTGAAAGTCGCGTCACCGCAGGTGGTGGCTGGCATCGCATCGTATTAGGCCCATATTCTAAGTCTACCGCTGAAAACATGCGTGACCGTGCAGCAGGCGTTGGCGTGAGCGGTTGTATTCTTCGTGCTTCTGGGGGTTGAAAAATCCCCCCGTCCCCCCCATCTACTGTTTTAACGTACTCGTAAGCAGTTATTTTTGAGTTCAATCTCTTTCAAGTGATAGTGAATAGACCACTATCACTTGAAATTTATCTATCAAAAAATGAAATCAACTGCATTCTTTTTGTAATACAACCAGGGGCTAACTCATGACAACAATCGTAAGTGTTCGCCGTAATGGCCAAGTTGTAATCGGTGGTGATGGACAGGCGACGATGGGTAATACCGTCATGAAAGGCAATGTCCGCAAAGTACGCCGTTTATATAACGACAAAGTCATTGCAGGATTTGCCGGTGGCACCGCAGACGCATTCACTCTCTTTGAACTGTTCGAGCGCAAGCTTGAACTCCATCAAGGACACCTCACTAAAGCGGCGGTGGAATTAGCCAAAGATTGGCGTACCGACCGCATGCTGCGCAAATTAGAAGCGCTGCTTGCCGTCGCTGATGAACACACTTCATTAATTATTACGGGTAATGGTGACGTCGTTCAGCCTGAAAACGACCTGATTGCGATTGGCTCCGGTGGCCCATATGCACAATCCGCAGCACGCGCCCTTCTCGAAAATACAGACTTAAGCGCTCGCGAAATCGCGGAAAAAGCCCTCGCGATAGCGGGAGATATCTGTATTTACACCAACCATAATGTCAACTTTGAAGAAATTTCTTCAAAATCATAAGGATTGCTAGCATGTCCGAAATGACTCCACGCGAAATTGTCAGCGAACTCGACAACCATATTATTGGCCAACATAAAGCTAAACGTTCTGTTGCTATTGCCCTGCGTAACCGCTGGCGCCGTATGCAGTTAAATGAGCATTTACGCCATGAAGTAACCCCAAAAAACATTCTGATGATTGGTCCTACCGGGGTAGGTAAAACAGAAATCGCACGCCGTTTAGCCAAACTGGCAAATGCGCCATTCATCAAGGTTGAAGCCACTAAGTTCACGGAAGTGGGCTATGTAGGTAAAGAAGTTGACTCTATCATCCGCGATCTTACCGATTCTGCGGTAAAAATGGTGCGTTTACAGTCTATCGAGAAAAACCGTTATCGTGCCGAAGAGATGGCGGAAGAACGCATTCTTGATGTGTTGATCCCACCAGCAAAAAATAACTGGGGACAAGCAGAACCTGTTGATGAGCAATCACCAGCACGCCAAGCATTCCGTAAGAAATTACGTGAAGGCCAGTTAGACGATAAAGAAATTGAAATTGAAGTTTCCGCAGCACCAATGGGCGTTGAAATCATGGCTCCTCCGGGCATGGAAGAGATGACCAACCAACTGCAATCTATGTTCCAAAACTTAGCAGGTCAAAAACAGAAGCCTCGTAAGATGAAAATCAAAGAAGCTTTTAAACTGCTGGTGGAAGAAGAAGCGGCAAAACTGGTTAATCCTGAAGAGCTGAAAGAACAAGCCATTGAAGCCGTTGAACAAAACGGTATCGTGTTTATTGATGAGTTCGATAAAATCTGTAAACGTGGTGGTCAAAGTTCAGGTCCAGATGTGTCCCGTGAAGGGGTACAACGTGACCTGCTGCCATTAATCGAAGGCTGCACCATCTCAACTAAGCACGGTATGGTGAAAACTGACCACATCCTGTTTATCGCATCTGGGGCATTCCAAGTCTCTAGCCCATCTGATTTGATCCCAGAATTGCAAGGTCGTCTGCCAATTCGAGTTGAGCTCCAGGCTCTAACGACTGAAGATTTCGAGCGCATCTTAACTGAGCCTAATGCTTCTTTGACTGAACAGTACAAAGCGCTGATGGCAACAGAAGGTGTTAGCGTCGAATTCACCGCGGATGGTATTCGCAAAATTGCAGAATCTGCATGGCAAGTGAATGAATCAACCGAGAATATTGGTGCGCGTCGTTTACATACCGTGCTAGAACGTCTGATGGAAGATATCTCTTTCGACGCCAGCGAGCGCGACGGACAAAGTATCACAATCGATGCTGAGTATGTCCGCCAGCACTTAGACGAACTGGTAGCAGACGAAGACCTGAGTAGATTTATTTTATAATCTTATTAATTATCAGGTTTTCATGTATCCTTAATGGATGTTAGCTAAAGTGCAGCAATCTTGCTGCACTTTTGACATATAAAATCCAACTTAATAAGAACATTTACTCCCAATAATTCAAACGGTCACTCAGCAGCAAAGCCACGTTACCCATTGAAATATCACGAGTACGGTGAATAAATTACATGAACTCATCTTCAATCAGCCGCAAACAAGCTTGGCTAGAAAGTTTACGACCAAAAACCCTGCCATTAGGGGTGATTGCCATCGTCACTGGATCCGCATTGACCTATTTCACGGGTAACTTTAAGTGGCCGGTCGCTCTGCTTTCTATTATCACAGCGGGCTTATTACAAATTTTATCTAACCTCGCCAATGACTATGGCGATGCGATTAAAGGTTCAGACACCGCTGAACGCATCGGGCCTCTGCGCGGAATGCAAAAAGGCGTTATCACCAAAGAAGATATGAAAAAAGCGCTGAAGCTGAATATCTTCGCGGCTTGCCTTTCTGGCCTATTGTTGATTATTGTCGCGTGCGAAAAACCAGAAGATGCCATCGGATTCCTTGGCTTAGGGTTAGTGGCTATCGTGGCTGCCATCACTTATACCGTCGGTAAAAAACCTTATGGCTACCTTGGCCTTGGGGATATTTCCGTTCTCATTTTCTTTGGCTGGTTAAGTGTGATTGGTACTTTTTACCTACAAGCGAACAGCTTTAATATCATCACTGTCCTGCCAGCAACAGCTTGCGGTTTACTGTCTGTGGCTGTTTTAAATATCAACAATATGCGTGATATTGAAAATGACATTAAAGCGGGTAAAAATACGTTGGCAGTGCGCTTAGGCCCACAAGGCGCGCGCATGTACCACGCCATTATTATCATCGTCTCCATCTTATGTTTGGTATTTTTCAATTTACTCTATTTAACAGGTTGGGCGGGCTGGTTATTCTTATTGGCGGTGCCAATGCTAATGAACCATGTGCGCAAAGTCCTTTCTGATCCTACCCCTGAAGGGATGCGCCCAATGCTAGAAAACATGGTGAAAATCGCTTTAGTCACCAACGTTTTATTCTCCCTCGGGGTTATCCTGAGTAAATAGTCTCAATTATTTGCTGTTTTTTTGACTTTTCCCGCTTATTTTCTGGCGGGAATTTTGCCAATCAGTGACTAAAAGGGATATACTGACCTTCCTCTTGCAGCAAAAAAGACCTAAATCCTATGAAATATGATACTTCCGAACTCTGCGACATCTACCAAGAAAGCGTTAATGTAGTAGAACCTTTATTCTCCAACTTTGGTGGACGTACTTCATTTGGCGGTCAAATCATTACAGTAAAATGCTTTGAAGATAATGGCATTCTGTATGATTTGCTGGAAGAAGACGGCCATGGGCGCATCTTGCTGGTGGATGGCGGTGGTTCAGTGCGTAAAGCACTGATTGACGCTGAACTCGCTCGATTAGCGGTAGACAATGGCTGGGAAGGTATTGTGGTTTACGGTGCCGTCCGTCAAGTGGATGCATTAATGGAGTTAGATCTCGGCATCCAAGCTGTTGCTGCAATCCCTGCGGGTTGCCCTGACGAAGGTATCGGCGAAAGCGATATCCGCGTTAATTTTGGCGGTGTGACGTTCTTCTCCGGCGATTATCTATATGCCGATAACACAGGCATGATTTTATCCGAAGAACCACTGACCCAAGCAGCTAACGACGATTTCGACGAAGCCATCGACGAATAATCCCCACCAAATTCCATAAAAAAGGCAGATATCACTATCTGCCTTTTTCTTTTCTGCTCTGTTTTCTATTTTCTGTTTTTCACTTCTTTCAGAAAACAAACGTCTAAATACCTCTAAATAATTCACATTGTAGGTAGGCGGCAAACGAAGGTATTCCTAGGAGCATACAAAAGTATGTGACTAGGATAACTGAGTGCGGCCAACACCCCTACAATGCGAAGTATGACGAGGAAATTAAACTTCTTCCATCTTGCCGAGAAGCGTCCGTAACCTCTCCTGCCAAGTTGCCTGCTCTTGCTTCAGCTGTTCATTTTCACGAACCAGTGATTCAGTACCTGATTTGTTGGTTTGTAACTCTTGGCTTAATGCACTGTTTTGTTCTTTCAGTTCATCAATTTCCATCTGCATTAATGCGATGGTATCGATGGCTTGCTGAACTTTGGATTCTAGTTTCTCAAATACTTCAAATGACATGTTCGGATCTCCCTTTATAAGCGCTTTCCCCCGATTGTAAGTAGCATGATCCTCTGTGTCCAGTGACTTACACTTGATTACAAACATTATTCTTTTAATTGTTTCGACCGTGACTATTCAAATGTTTGAATTCGACCTTAAAAATGATTGTTTGTTTTCGTTTTTTGGTGATTTGACACACAGTTTTCACAAATCGCAATATTCGATTATCTTTTTTCTCGCTAAATTAACAGAATAAATTTTCGCGAAGAAAATTTTACTCGTGCAAAACGCCCCCTATATTGACTATTGCAGGATGAATAATTATGAGCAAAATGACACCTTCAACACTGACTGGTCAGTGTATATCGGAGTTTCTTGGAACTGCTCTGTTGGTTTTTTTTGGTTTAGGATGTGTCGCAGCTGTACGTATTGCGGGTGCCCAGTTAGGCCTTTGGGAAATTAGTGTGATTTGGGGCTTCGGCGTCGCGCTGGCAGTTTACCTAACTGCGGGCATCTCTGGCGCTCACTTAAACCCTGCCGTCACATTAGCATTATGGTTATTCGCGTGTTTCGATAAGCGAAAAGTAGTTCCTTACATTATCGCTCAAATGCTCGGGGGCTTTTGTGCTGCTGCCCTAGTTTACTCAATGTATTCCCCTGTCTTTTTCGATTACGAACAAGTTCACCATATTGTTCGTGGCACGCAAGAAAGTTTATTTACTGCGGGTGTCTTCTCAACTTACCCTGCGCCACAAATCAGCGTGCTCCACGCATTCTTTATTGAAGTGGTGATTGCCGCCATTTTAGTCTGCTTAATTTTAGGTTTAACCGATGATGGTAACGGTGTTCCTAAAGGTCCATTAGCGCCATTATTGATTGGTATCTTAATTGCGGTTATCGGCGGCTCTTTTGGTCCATTGACTGGATTCGCCTTAAACCCAGCGCGTGACTTTGGCCCGAAAGTCGTGGCTTATTTAGCCGGATGGGGTGATATTGCCCTGACAGGTGGACGTGATATTCCTTATTTCCTTGTCCCATTGACTGCACCGATTGTTGGTGGTTTGCTAGGGGCATTCGGTTATCGCAAATTAATTGGTCGCCATCTGCCTTGCATGACTTGCGAGTCTGATGAAGAAGAGAAAAAATCCTCTTAATACCGTTTCTTATTTCCAAAACTGGGTTTACTTAAAACCAGATTAACCCATTGCTGAACAGGTTTAAATTATGACAACAGAAACCAATATCGTTAAAAAATATATTGTCGCTCTTGATCAAGGCACAACCAGTTCGCGAGCTGTCGTTCTCGACCATGATGCAAATATCGTCAGTATTTCCCAGCGCGAATTCACGCAAATTTACCCAAAACCAGGCTGGGTAGAACATGACCCAATGGAAATTTGGGCAACACAAAGTTCGACTTTAATTGAAGTTCTCGCTAAAGCCGATATTCGCACCGATGAAGTGGCGGGTATCGGTATCACCAACCAACGTGAAACCACAATTGTTTGGGAAAAAGCGACAGGTAAACCCGTCTATAATGCGATTGTTTGGCAATGCCGCCGTACCGCTGACTTTTGTACTCATTTAAAAACGAACGATAAAGAACTTGAAGAGTATATTCGCCAAAACACAGGTTTAGTGGTCGACCCTTACTTCTCCGGTACCAAAGTGAAATGGATCCTCGATAACGTCGAAGGTGCTCGTGAACGCGCAGAAAAAGGTGAATTACTGTTCGGTACTGTCGATACTTGGTTAGTTTGGAAAATGACTCAAGGTCGCGTCCACGTCACTGACTATACCAACGCTTCTCGAACCATGTTATTCAACATTCGTAATTTAGAGTGGGATGACAAAATCCTTAAAGCGTTAAATATTCCTCGTAACATGCTGCCAGAAGTCCGCCCTTCTTCTGAAGTTTACGGACAAACCAACATTGGGGGTAAAGGCGGTACGCGTATCCCAATTTCGGGTATTGCGGGTGACCAACAAGCGGCACTGTATGGTCAATTGTGTGTAAAATCCGGCATGGCAAAAAATACCTACGGAACTGGCTGCTTCTTATTAATGAATACTGGGGATACTGCCGTTCGTTCCAATCATGGCCTATTAACCACCATCGCTTGCGGCCCTAAAGGCGAAGTGAACTATGCCCTTGAAGGTGCGGTATTTGTGGGCGGAGCTTCTATTCAGTGGCTACGTGATGAACTGAAACTGATTGATGAATCCACCGACTCCGAATATTTTGCGACTAAAGTTAAAGACAGCAATGGCGTATATGTTGTGCCTGCCTTTACAGGTCTTGGTGCACCTTATTGGGATCCGTATGCGCGCGGCGCTATCTTTGGTTTAACGCGTGGGGCAAACCGCAACCACATTATTCGTGCAACATTGGAATCTATCGCGTATCAGACTCGCGATGTCCTCGATGCGATGCAAGCCGATTCTGGTGAACGCCTAAAAGCATTGCGTGTGGACGGTGGCGCCGTTGCGAATAACTTCCTGATGCAGTTCCAATCTGACATTCTCGGCACCTCTGTCGAGCGTCCTGAAGTACGCGAAAGCACAGCGCTGGGTGCGGCTTACTTAGCGGGTATCGCCGTTGGATTCTGGGAAAGCTTGGATGAGCTGCAAAGTAAAGCCAACATTGAACGCGTATTTAAGCCAGGTATTGAAACCACCGAGCGTAACTATAAATACGAGGGTTGGAAAAAAGCGGTCGCTCGTGCTCAAGAGTGGGAAGATCGCGCTTAATTTTTCGGTATCACGACATATATTGCTAAACAAGCAGTCAAAGCAGTGCTCCGGCACTGCTTTTTTTATGAGGTTTTCCCATCAAACCACACCGGTAATTAGCTAATAAATAAAAAGGCAATTATCAGACGAATAATAAATTAGAAAGAAGTCACCCGCTTATCTAGAATTCACTCCCGCAATAACTTTTTATGAATAAATTCGTTCATAAACAACCATTTTCATTTTTTGGAGCTTTGGTTATGGATAACCGCAAAAAATACCCTTTTAACACCACCAATTCGCGCACTGTACAACTTATCTCTCATGCCCAACAACAAGGACATCTCCAATTTGGTAACTACAACGCACGAGGGCGTGTCGTCAGAATTCATACAGACAGCTTTTTTCTTGATGGATTAAGTGCCAATCCTCAACAAACCCACTCAGGGCGAGCCGCATTTGAACTGACAAATTGGTTAATGGATAAGCCTCGATTATTTGGTGAGCAGCGCCAAAATTACTTACTAAGTACCTTGGATAAAAATGATTTTTCCGGTTTCGCCTTCCACCCACAGCATGGGTTATGGGTGGATAGCTTCCATTCCTCTCATCAATGGCGTGATGGTGAACCTCGTTCCCAAGCGCAACTTGCCGATGCACTTCTACCTAGTGGGCAGTGGCATCGCCACTACGATACCGTCATTCTTGCCAGCGATGCCAATGACCAACAAGTTGACATTATTCGCCACTGGCTGGAGCTAACCGGCGGCAGTGTCATTATTATTGAGGATGACGAGAAAACGGTTTCACTGCCCATTCAGCAGCTACTTAACGAAGTAGAAAATATCGATATTAATAACGTTTCTCAGCCAACCTACTCCTCGCTCCAAAAGCCAGGTATGCAGGTAACAGCCTACCAATCCACATCCCATGGAATAGAAAAAAATACCTTCACCATCTCTAACTTGACTCACTATGCTAGCGGCTTACCTGAAAGCTCATCATTCACCGTTTGGGTCTATGAAGGAACTCTCACTGTACCGAAATCTGAAAATATTCGCATTTATCTGGACACGTTGTACCACAGTGAAGATTTTACCTTCGAGGTCAACCAACAGACTCAAAAAATGACTCAAGATGATGAATTTGCTGAAATTATTATCCCGAAGTCGAAAGCTGATCAGCAAATACCGTTTAAAATCTCCACGACAACCGGGGGACTGCCGCCAGAAATACGTTTAGGTTGGGGTTTCCCAGATGATGATGAAATCCAATTTATCCCTGACCATGCTATTCATCACGCTTCGCAAACAACGTCGAGTTTGCCCTCATTAGCACCATTACCTAAGCTGCAAACGACATTTAACGCCCACGGTTTTCAACAGCGTGTTTCACTACCCGCTTTATCAATAAATACGCTGACATTAACCGAAGAGACGTTGCAAAATAGCCACTATTTTTCGATGATACTCAACAGCTCACGAGAAACTATCGCCCTACGTCTGGATGATATCGAATTTTCCCGCCAAGATTCTTGGGATGCGCTCGCCTCAGAAATCGAGTTCCATGTTAATCAACAGCTGGCCAGTCTTGAATTGCCATCTATTTCCATGCGTTATGCAAACCACCAGATAGTCATTGATTGTAATGGTATGCAGGTTTCACAGTTTCAGCTGAAAAATCAATCTACTCACCCCATTCTCATTGCTAAAAACCCAAATGGCGTCACCAACCAATTCGTCATTGGAGCAATAATTGGCAACCTTCCACATCACGAAGAAATCGACTATTTCCAATTGATTGAAGCACCGTTATTTGGGGAAGTTGAACTTAATAAAGATACAGGCGAGTGGCAATATCAACCAAATAGCTACCAAGCGTTTAAAGGACATGACCAGTTTGATGTTGTGGCAGTGATGAAAAATGGCGCTATTTCTGCCCCCATGTCAATTCAATTGCAAGCCGAAGATGCCCCCCAACTTTCTATTCCTGGGCAACGTACATTTTCACTACCCGACCCCATTTACCACCAGCCAGTTCCGAATGATATGCAGGTTCATGGTATCCAGTTAGCGCAGACGCATTTATTATCGCCAAATTCCCCTTATTTTGGTTTAACCGCCAATCGCTGGGCATTACTCAAAGTCGACATCACCAGCCAAACCGCCAGAAATGCCCCTGATATTGTCGCGATAATTCGCAATAAACAAGGTGACGAACTGGAGCGTATTGTTTTGACAGGCCCAATAATGCTTCCCTCGCAACTAAACGAGAAACCGACGACACCGAGTATTGATGCTCAACATTTTCATCACCAAAGTTACACCGCCCCCATAAAAGGCAAATGGGTACAACCAGGCATGCAAATCCAGATAATGGCTGGAGATCAACCCATCATTCAACCATACACCAATGCTGAAGGGCTTTTTTCACCGACAATAAAGTCTGTTACCCCGATGACGGCTCACGTCACGCATGCAAGCTTATATCGTGACGGGCATGGGATTTATAATTATTCGCCACTGAGTTGGGGATTAGAGGCCACCGCCAAGCTGCCAACCCACGAATTCACACTATTTAGCTACCCATCACTGAGCCAGAATATGGGACTTTATCCTTATATTGTTAAGGATAAAAAAGGCTATATAGACACCTCAACGTTAGTGCACCCTCAGTATGATGCCCCTAAAAACATTCCAGAAGCATCGATGTCCCAAATTGATTGGGCCTATTCGGATAGCCAAAGAGCCGCACGACGCACTCGGCTCTATTCCGAATTTTTCTACTCTTCCATTGAACATTTAGCCATGTCAGGGGGAACCGCGCGAACCATTGGGCTCGCAACTCACAACTTTGGAGGGGGGATCACCAAACCCAGCATTCTGTGGCATGAAGTTTTTGGACATGGGCTAAGTTTAGGGCATACCACAAAAGAAGGTTATCCCTATCACCCTGAAAATCATGGTGAAAATATGGCATTTGACCAATATCGTCAGCAATACACGACGTATCGCCAACAAAATCAAACTGATGAAATCATCCCTGCGATGTACCCCGCCGATTACCCACATTACACCGATCAGTATGATGCTTTTCTCGCCCATTCAGATTATTTGACCCAGCAGGCGCAGGACTTTCTGGCCAATATTGATGAAAACGCGGTAGAGCGTAAATACCAACCCGTCTATCAACTAACGGGGATTTTTTTGCCACTATCGGACGGAAAATTACACCCCTATAGCTACCTAAC
The DNA here is from genome assembly GCF_009706645.1 of Providencia sp. wls1914. Taxonomy (NCBI): domain Bacteria; kingdom Pseudomonadati; phylum Pseudomonadota; class Gammaproteobacteria; order Enterobacterales; family Morganellaceae; genus Providencia; species Providencia sp. wls1914. Next base: position 25,865 of record NZ_WLUN01000013.1, on the reverse strand, counting down.
CATCACTCAAACCATCGGACATGTGATCCAAAAAGATCATTTCGATTCCCCGCATAGTTTGACGATCACTTATGTCACGCCATCCGGATTACTCACTGAAACCCTCAAGGTTTCACTAAAAGGTAATGAAATCAACCTCAGTATCGCCAATAAAGGGGAGTTAGTTAGCCTAGATATCCTCAAAACTGAAAATGGCACAGAAACCACGGTTTATCAGTATAAAAATCCAGAATCGCTGGCAAATCGCTTATTTATTTATGGGGATGGAAAAACAATACCAGAAAACTTACAGATGGATAATTATTGGCGCGGCAGCAAACTGTTTTGGTCGGTGAGTGAAGATAACCAAGCTTTGTGTGCAAAATGGGTCGAAAATGGGCGATTAAACCTGCAATACTTTTCATTAGACCCATCGCAGCCCCTTGTGGATACTAAAGCAACATTTATTCCCCTCAATCATTTTGATTTATATGAGGAAAACTCATCCACATCACTCCCTCAACTGGCAGTCCTATCCGATGTTCAGTTACTGTCTGATGTGCAACTGAATCAACAAATTGATATTGGCAAATTAGCATCATCGAGCAATACCTACTGGGCAACCATCTGTCTTTACGATGAGCAAGGTAAAATTCAAGAATATGCACCTATAGAGCCTTGGTATCTTTCAGATCAAGATGGCATTTTGACGGTAAAAGGCACGCTAGACAGTACTCCAGATTTACACGTTGCAGGGATCAAAGTGTATATCGACCGACATTTGCAGGACGATGTTGAAGCTAGCTCTGTATGGATACAGCAAAATGACCAAGGCACTCTTGCAGAAAACCGAGAATTTCTCAATTATGACCGTCCCGTGGAATTTAATGCACTGATTTCACAGATGGTGGGAATGAAAGAAGACGCTATCCATGCACAACAGAATGCAGCCCAATGGGTTGAAGCTACGCAATTTATTCCATTAGTCGCATAATAAATCAGGGGGCTTACTTGCCCCCTGAACATGAATATTAAACCATACGCTCGGTATGGCTCATTCGGCGTGCCAGCGGTAACCAACACAGCACCACCAACATCGACATCAAGAACATCAGCAAGCCAAGGCTAAACTGGCCATTTTGTGGCATCAATGCGGAAACCCACGTTGCCACACCAGAACCCACGTTCTGTAAACCACCGACTAATGCCCCCGCAGCCCCCGCTAAATAGGGGAAAGGTTCCATCGCACCAGTAGTCGCCAACGGGAATAACATCCCTGCACCAAAGAAGAAAAGCGCAGCAGGCACCAATAATGTCCATGTGTTCATGATGCCAAACCAACCCGGCACCCACATCATGATGCCCGCAGCCAGACAAATCAGTACCGACTGCCACATCAAGGTGGAGAAATTCTTACCTTCACGCCCCGCATACCAAGCACCAAAGAATGCCGCAGGAATAGGCAGAATAAACAGAATACTGACAGTAATGCTACTTAGCCCTAAGACGCCGCCCATCAATACACCACTACAGGCTTCGAAAACTGCGATCCCAGCAAGTGCACCAATCAGCATCGTCAAATACGACAGAAACGAACCGTTAGATAATAATTCACGGTATGACGCCACTAAATTATGCTTTTCAGGTGAAATAGGACGAGTTTCTGGCATCCAGCGATACATACTGAACAACACCCCGCCACCCAATAGGAATAAGAAAATATAACAAGCGTGCCAGCCAAAGAAGTGCGCCAGTATCCCACCAAACATAGGCGCTAACAGTGGGCTCACTAACACCCCCATATTGAGCAGACTATTGGCGTAACGTAGCGCGGTGCCTTTATACAGGTCGCGCGGCATGGTTCTCACCATCACTCCCGCAACCCCTGTACCTAAACCTTGTAAACCACTCGCGACTGTCAATACAGTCAATGTTGGGGCAAAAATGGCGACAATCGTTGAAACTAAGAAGATAGATAACCCAGCTAAAATCACCGGACGGCGACCAATTTGGTCAGATAACGGACCATATAGTAGCTGGGAGAAACCATAAGAAAACAGATACGCCGCCATAACGCGCTGTACGGCACCCGAAGGCTCGCCGAAATACACCGCAATTTCAGCAATAACAGGGACATAAACAGTTTGAGTCATTTGCCCAACCGCAGCGAGGGCAATCAACATTAATAACAGATTAAAATTTTCAAGCTTTCTCATTTTGCTCTCAGACACTCACAATTCCTGAGCACACAATAGCGCCGCATTATTAAAGTTTAATAACACGAACGCTTGCACTTAGGATTAAATAATAGATTTTTGTTCGTTGTTTTGCCCATTACATTGGAATTATATAACTAGCAAACAATTGATGTTGTTCTTGTGTGATAAAGATAACAAAATTTATGAATTTTTCGAGGTAGAACACCATTTTAATTTACTTCGCGTTGGCAGTAATATTCGCCACCTCTGTCAACTTAACTGTACATTAAAATTACCAAACTCCCCATTTGCAGAACAATCCACTAAAACACTTTATCGATAAGCATAAACAATGAACTGATCTAGTATGAAATCCTATTAAGTTCAGCAATGTATATCTTAAATAATTCACACTGTTGAATACTTTCTCTGAGGTTTTTTCGATAAGAGGGACAAATTTATGGCGAATTGGGTAACAGGTCGGGTGGTTGAAGCCAAATATTGGACAGAAACCTTGTTTAGTTTAGTGGTGGATGCGCCTATTCAACCGTTTATTGCAGGACAATTTGCTAAACTCGCCCTTGAAGTTAATGGGGAACGCGTTGCCCGCGCCTACTCGTATGTGAATGCCCCCAGTGACAACCGCCTTGAATTCTATTTCGTCATTGTTCCCAATGGAAAACTGAGCCCGAAGCTCGCTGAGCTACAAGTCGGCGATACACTGCAAATCACCGATGAGGCTTCTGGCTTCTTTGTGCTGGATGAAATTCCTGAATGCAAACATCTTTGGATGCTTTCGACAGGTACGGCTATTGGTCCATTTCTCTCTATTTTACAAGAGAATAAAGGGCTAGAGCGCTTCGAAAAAATCGTCTTACTGCATGCCGTGCGTTACCAAAAAGATCTGAGCTACCTGCCGCTCATGCAGCAATTAGAGCAGCAATTCCAAGGGAAATTACGCATTGTCACCGTCGTGAGTCGTGAACACGCACCCGGCTCGCTATATGGGCGGGTTCCCGCATTAATTGAAGATCATCAATTGGAAGAATTTGTTGGGTTGCCGATTGATGCAGAAAATTGCCACATTATGTTGTGCGGCAACCCAGAAATGGTGCGAGATACACGGGATAAACTCAAAGAAACCCACGGGTTAGTTAAACATTTACGCCGTAAACCGGGACATATCACCAGCGAACAGTACTGGTAATAACCTAACGATTAAGACAGATAATCCACTTTATCTGTCTTTTTCCCATACGGATTCTCACCTTCCATTCCCACAAAAACGCCGCAATCAATCAGCATCATCATCGTGATCAGTAGTGGAAGAAAGCGTCCAATTCCCCATTGCCAAATTTCTGCCAATTGACTGACATCGAAGGAAAAAAGGGCAAAAGCTAACACGACTAAAGCAAACCATCCCCCCGGTTTACCTCTATCATGAAGACGCTTGGTGAAAATCGCCGCAAGGGGATACAGCAACAAAATAAACAACACCACCACAACGACATCCGGTAATGAAAATGCGTTTTGGAAGAGAGAAATCAGAGTCATTAAAATAAAACAGCCTGCTACACCCGCCCAAAATGGTCGCCGTCCAATTCTGCCTTTAAAGGAAAAAGCCCATTGTAGTAATGTCATTGTGTGTAATCCTGATACAATATTAATCTCTGAAGAATAAGTGGCAGAAAAAATGGCTCAACCAATATTCCGTTCCATGTCCATCATCATAACCGCTTTTGTGTGCTATTTTCCACAAATGGCACTTTCCCAAAAGGTACCGACGTTACCTGATACCGACTTAAGCGTCGCGTATTTAGCACCTGATGCGCCAACCTTTAATCTCACGATCCCAGAGCTACGTAGTCAATTTAATCAAACCTATAAAGATTTGTATCTTCACGAATACAAAGTGATTGCTAGCCAAGATATATCCGCGCCCTACATTCGTGCCGCATCACGTATTAATCAACAAATATACTCATCTGCCGTCCTCGAACGAGGTAGTGAGAAAATTAAAAGCTTACAAATCACATTATTACCCACGGACAACGAAACTGACGCTCAAGAAAATCGCCAATTAATCGAGCGCTATATTATTGCTATTATTCATCAGTTTGACCCTAATGTTTCTCTGGATAAAGCCCCAGAGCTGACCGCTGCGCTGAACAAGTTTATGGCCAATAAAAACCCAACCCGCGCGGAAGAAGCAAGATTAGGTGCATTGCGATATATTTTGGTAAAAAGTGACAATAATGTGCTTACTTTTGCTGTTGAACCGATTAAGCTAGAACAACAAGCAAGTGAAAACCGTCAATAATTGAGAGCAACAAATACGCTAAATGGATGATGATCACGCTCTGGCAATAAGCATGATGAAAAGCAAAGCTATTATTATCCATTGTTCCTATAATGCAGGAACAGCGACAGAAACGTCTCGTTGCGCGTAATACCTTGATCGCGTGATGAAAAACTAATCGATAAATCATTCAAACTTTTTGGTTGGAGGAAATAACATGCGACATCCATTGGTAATGGGTAACTGGAAACTGAACGGCAGTACCCAGATGGTCAATGAACTGATTGCTGGCCTGCGTAACGAACTGAGCAGCGTTGATGGCTGTGACGTAGCAATTGCGCCACCAGCGATGTACTTAACTCAAGCTAAACACGCTATCGCAGGCAGCCGCATTGCATTAGGCGCACAAAACGTTGACGTCAACCTGTCTGGCGCATTCACTGGCGAAATTTCTGCTGAAATGCTGAAAGATGTCGGTGCAAAATACATCATCATCGGTCACTCAGAGCGCCGTACTTATCACAAAGAAAGTGATGAGTTCGTTGCAAAACAATTCGCAGTGCTGAAAGAACAAGGTTTAATCCCAGTTCTGTGTATCGGTGAAAGCGAAGCTGAAAACGAAGCTGGCAAGACTGAAGAAGTTTGTGCTCGTCAAATCGATGCAGTTCTGAACACATTAGGTGCTGAAGCATTCCAAGGTGCAGTTATCGCTTATGAGCCAATCTGGGCAATCGGAACCGGTAAATCAGCAACTCCAGCACAAGCACAAGCAGTGCATAAATTTATTCGTAGCCACATTGCGAAAAAAGATGCAGCTGTCGCTGAGCAAGTGATCATTCAATACGGCGGTTCTGTTAACGCAGGCAACGCGGCTGAGTTATTCACTCAACCAGATATCGATGGTGCTTTAGTGGGCGGCGCGTCCTTAAAAGCTGATGCTTTCGCTGTGATTGTTAAAGCAGCAGCAGAAGCAAAAAAAGCAAAATAATTAAATACTCTATTTGATTATTCAATTTAACCGTCTATTTAACTTATTTTTAAATAGGCGGTTTATTTTATCTTCGTTACAGAAAAACCTAAAAATAAAATAATAATAAAAGAATTTAAAAAACCATTAATTAAAAACATAACCCATCTAAATTTATTTATTCTCACATTGAAAATAAATGATTATATAAATATAAGACAAACTTCAATCCTATTAAAAACAGAAATAAAAATCGAATAAACACAGCCAATTAGATCACTTTAAATTAGCTAGCCCACTAATTTAACTATCCATAGCATCAAAAAATAACAATAGACAACAGTGAGATAATTCATTTAGATTGCTTGCGTCGGCTCGCCGACTTTTCATTATTGATATTTTTTATTCTGTTCTCTTTAAATTAGTAACGTAATAAAAATCAATGGCTCCTTATTAATTATGGTGACGTCCCTCTTCAATGAGTTCGACAGCTTCTTGCTTATTGTAATTACTCTATGAGCCCATTGATTTTCAATCATTAAATAATTAAAGCATTCTATAAAGGATGAATATGAAGTCTATAATGGGTTTAATTCTTAATACTGCAATTCTTAGCACAGCAATTATTTTCCCTATCGCCAGTTATTCTCAATCCAGTCAATCTCCGTCTAGCGATGACCATTGGCGTGTTAAAACCAATGTGTATGTCGAACTGGAAGAGTACCAAGGCCAGCGGGATTCACAGAATAATAAAGTGTATGATAAAGCCAGCATGGTAGGTAAGTTATCGCTGAGTAATCTGGCATCTACTTGGTCGTTTGATCTCGAACACCGAGAAACCTTAAGAAATCACGGAAAAAACTTCTCCAATTCCCGAGATTCTTACATTCGCAATCGAACCCAAATCGGTGTGACCAAGCAGTTTATTAAAGATAAAATTTCCAACCTCGATGTCAATTTCACTTACCGCAAAGAATCCAATGATGGAACACCAGGCTCTAAAGCCCGCGCCTCCAATAGCCTTTATTGGATCATGCCTTCAGGTTCAATCAACCTTGATGAACGATGGACATTTAATTATTGGGGTGCGCTTTACTACTACAGTAATTTCTATGAGGCCAATAGCTACGAATTTGAATCTGAAGTTGGCGTGAGCTATAAACTCACCGATAGCATTAAAGCCAAGGTCAGCTATTACAGTGACAAAGCATGGGATAATGAGTTCACCACCCAATCCTTACAACGCCAAATTCGTCTTGGCTTACCAGTAACTATTAACCAAGATTGGAGCATTTCTCCTTATTTCCGCTATCTCATTAATGACAACGAGTACAACAATCGAGGTCATCTCACTCAGCAGTTATGCAGTGGCTACCGTCTCGGCACTCAAGTGGAATACAAAGTGACACCGAAGTTAGCATTGTGGGGCGGTGTGGCTTATGAACCCACCAAATGGAAATACCCGAAAGGCAGTGAAAAAACATCAGGGAACAGTAATAAACAGACGATGTATCTCGGTCAGTTAGGCGTGAAATATAGCTGGTAGCGATAACCAGCTAGCAGTCATAAATTCCTAGCCGTTCCGCCATTATAGCGGACGGTTAGGCGTTTAATTTTGTCTTCAAATCGTTAGCGATTAGCGGCGAATGATTTCATCAAAGATCCCACCATTCGCAAAATGCGTTTTCTGCGCTTGTTGCCAACCACCAAAATTTTCATCCACGGTGAGTAATTTCAATTGTGGAAACTGGCTTTGATACGCTTTGGCGACTTGAGCATCTCGGGGACGATAATAGTTTTTCGCGGCAATTTCTTGCCCTTTCGGTGAATACAAAAATTCCAGATAGGCTTGTGCCACTTCACGGTGATCTCGCTTATCCACCGTTTTGTCGACAACAGCAACGGTCGGCTCTGCTAAAATAGAAATGCTCGGGGTAACAATTTCAAAATCCCCCTTCGCGCCTAACTCATTAATGGCTAACAACGCTTCATTTTCCCACGCGATCAACACATCGCCAATTCCACGCTCTACAAAGCTGTTAGTTGCCCCTCTCGCGCCAGAATCTAGCACTTCAACATTTTGATAAAGCTGCTTCACAAACTGTTTGGCCTTTTCTGGGTCATTCTGATTTTTTTCTAATCCATATCCCCATGCCGCCAAATAATTCCAGCGGGCGCCGCCCGATGTTTTTGGGTTCGGCGTCACCACAGAGACATCTTTACGGATCAAATCACCCCAGTCATGGATATTTTTCGGGTTATCTTTACGCACTAAAAAGACAATGGTTGAAGTATAGGGTGCAGAATTATCAGGGAGTTTTTTCAGCCAGCCCGGATTAATTTTGCCACTTTGTGCAATCGCATCCACATCGTATGCCAAGGCTAGTGTCACTACATCTGCCTCTAACCCGTTAATCACCGAAGTGGCTTGTTTACCGGAACCGCCATGAGACTGGCGAACAGTCACCGTATCCCCAGTTTTTGCTTTCCAGTAATCACCAAATTCTTGATTATATTGGCGGTAAAATTCGCGAGTCGGGTCATAAGAGACATTTAAAATTTGGATATCTTTCGCCCATGCTCCCGCTGTTAATAACAATAAAGAAAATGCCGCTATGGGATAGCGTGAACTTTGCCAGAAACGTACCATCATCCTTTTCTCCATTAATTGAATACGGAATCAGGCTGACAGATACCCACGACAACGGGAAATACCGAAAAGGTAAATCTTATAAATAAGAGGAATATCGAGGAAAACAAGGGCAATCTTCGCCGATATGGCCAGCCTAAGGCCAACCATACCGGTGAGATTTGCAATAATAGAGGTAAAAAATTAGTACAGTTTTTTCGCGGTTTCCAGCCAATCTTTCTTGAAGACACGCTTCATGTTCATAACCGCATCAACAATATCATGGTGAACTAATTTTTCATTTTGGATCCCCACACAACGCCCGCCGTAGCCTTCAAGCAGCAGCTGGATAGAGTATGCACCCATGCGAGAAGCCAAAATACGGTCATAAGCAACCGGAGAACCGCCGCGCTGAATATGTCCTAATACCGTTGCGCGAGTTTCATGGTGAGTTTCTGCTTCAATATATTTTGCTAGCTCATCCACATCGCAAACGTGCTCGGTGATCGCGACAATCGCATGGCGCTTGCCTTTTTCAATCCCACGTTTGATTTCCGACAGTAACTCTTCACGGTTAAATGGCATTTCTTGTTCTGGCAGAACTAAAAACTCACAGCCACCTGCAATTGCCGCAGAGAGAGTGAGATCGCCACAATAACGCCCCATCACTTCAACGATAGAGATACGTTTGTGAGAAGTCGATGTATCACGTAAGCGGTCAATTGCTTCAACCACAGTTTCTAACGCAGTGAAATAACCGATGGTGTAGTCTGTTCCAGCAACGTCGTTATCAATCGTGCCCGGTAAACCAATGCATGGGAAACCTAATTCAGTTAGGCATTTAGCACCAAGATAAGAACCGTCACCACCAATGACAACCAGTGCATCGATGTGGTTTTTCTTCAGGTTTTTAACCGCTACCGCGCGGACTTTTTCATCACGGAATTGAGGGAAGCGAGCAGAGCCTAAGAATGTACCGCCACGGTTGATCATGTCCGAAACGCTATAACGGTCTAACTGCTTCATGCGGTTTTCATAAAGGCCGAGGTATCCATCAAAAATACCCATCACTTCTAAACCTTCAGCAAGAGCTGCACGTACTACGCCGCGGATCGCTGCGTTCATACCCGGTGCATCTCCACCGCTCGTTAACACTCCAATTCTTTTAATCTGCTTGACCATGATGACCTCTGATTAATGAACATAAATTGCAAATCTATGAAAAAACCACCGCACTGCACTGATATTCACTGCAACTCGCTAACGGATTAACCGCTAAAATTCAGCCAATAATTTTGCTGAATTGATTCAACAGGCGAAATAATACGACAAAGCAAGGATTATGCATGGGTTTTCTCGCCAACTTTTATGTTTTCTTGTGATCTCGATTACATAATTTTAGCTCAAATGACCAAAACCAACCCACTCAATGTAATCATCTTACTTCGAAGTACAAATTAAGTCTCGATGATAGCATGTTAATCTCAGTGCGACCCCATCATTGCAAGATACGGAGCATTTTCCTATAAAAAAAGCACCCTAAGGTGCTTCTGCGGTTGAAAAAATAGGAAAATCTATTTACAACAGCTAATTAGGTATAAAAATAACGCGTTAGGTGGAAGAAAATTGGCGCGGCAAAACATAGGGAATCAATTCTATCTAACATTCCGCCATGTCCTTCGATAATGGCCCCAAAGTCTTTGATCCCACTGTCGCGTTTAATTGCAGACATACACAGACCACCGACAAAGCCCATTAACGTAATCGCCAATGACATTAACCCTGCCGCCCACCAACTAAATGGCGTCACCCAATACAAACAGATACCAATCAGCACTGACGTTAATATTCCGCCAATAAATCCTTCGACGGTTTTATTTGGGCTAAGCTTAGGCACAATAGGATGTTTGCCCAGTAACTTACCAAAGACATATTGGAGCACATCTGAGATTTGTGTGACCACAATTAAGAACAGCAGCAACTTAACGTTTTCCCCTTGATAGCCTTCAATATTCAGCATCAACAATGCTGGTACGTGGCTCAAGCAGAATACAGTGACCAACATGCCCCACTGTATTTTCGCAGTACGTTCAAGGAAGTGGTAAGTATCCCCCGCCAACGCGATTCGTGTCGGTAAAAACAAGAAGACAAACACGGGTACAAAAATCGAGAACATCCCATACCACTCAACCCCAACCAGCACATATTGCAGGGGAAGGAAGACGAAAAAACACCAAAATAACGCTTCATGGTCGCTACGGCGCGTCGGCGCTAGCGTAATAAATTCCCTTAATGCAAAGAAAGAAATCAACGCAAACAGGATCACGACCCCGATATTCCCAAGCACCACCGCCAAAACGCAGACGATACACATCACCCACCAAGCACGAATACGCGCATTTAGGTTATCGATGGTTGGGTTACTTTTTTCCCCTGAATAACGGTATGCCAGAATGCCGCCTATTACGCTGGCGACCATCAAAATACCGAAGACACCGGATAACAGCAGTGCTAATTCACGATCCCAAAGACTCATGGCATCATCTCCTCAAGTGCAACTTTCGCTCTTTGCAAAAAATCCGCCTTATTTTCATCTTCAGTAAGTGGAGATAGTGGCTTTCCAACCGTTGCTGAACAGATAACCGGAACCACGAGCTTTGTTCCTTTCGGCAACACGCGATTTAAGTTTTCCAAATACACCGGGACGACTTCAACATTGGGGTATTTTTTCGCTAAATGATAAATTCCGCTTTTGAAGCTACCCAGTTCCTCGCCATCTCCTCGAGTTCCCTCGGGAAATAAAATTAATGAATGGTTAGCAGCAAGTACCGCTTCTAGCGGCTCAAGGACAGACTCTTTTGCAGGTTTGTCCCCTTTTCTATCCACCAATACAGCTCGAAACACGTTATTGACGAGATAGCGACGAAATGGCGTGCCATCCCAATAATCTTTCGCGGCAACAGGGTGAACAAAATGGCGCATTAAAGGTGGCAACCCTGACCAAATAACTAACCCGTCGAGGTGGCTTGAGTGGTTGGCATAGTAGATGCGGGGGGTAATGGCCGGTTGGCATCCAACCCAACGTGTACGGACTCCCGTTAATAAGCGGCAAGTACCGGACAACAGCATTCCCATTCCTTTCGCCAGTAGAGAAACTCGCTGTGTTTTTTCCATCTTTTTTCCTTGCTCTCTTATCGAGCACAAATAAAACAATGATAAAAAAAATTCTTAATCGTATTTGCTTAATAAGATATGCAGCGTCGAACAAGAGCACAACAGGATAAGTTCTGATTTGTGACTTTATTTTCACCACCAGAATTAAGATAAAATGCAAACTATATGAAAAACTCAGATGTTAGATAAAAAATAGGGAAGCCTTAGCTTCCCCATTAATATCATTCAAGATAAAAATTATTTTTTATCTGCCGCGATACGGTCACGGATATGTTGTGCACGCTCATCTGACGGTGGGTGAGAATCAAACATGCTGGTTTCTTTGCTACCCAGTTTTGCTAATTTGTCAAAACCAGTCACTAAACCTTTAGTATCCACACCACGTTTTTTCAGCAGATCATAAGAGAAATCATCCGCTTGGCTTTCTTGGTGTTGAGAGAACTGAGAGTTAACCAGTTTTTGACCCAGCTCACCTAACTGTGAAGAGCTTAATTGAGTCGCAACATCGTTACCTGATGCTGCTGCCGCAGTACGTGCTGCAACTGCCGCATAAGCAACTTGCATTGCTTTACGGGTATGACCTAAAGCAACGTGACCCATTTCGTGACCCAGAACGCCTTCAACTTCGTTGTCGTTCATGATGTCCATCAGACCGCTGTATACACGTACACAGCCATTTGCCATTGCCCATGCGTTCACATCTTTGGTCATGTAAACTTTATAGTTAACCGGAGTACCGTCAACTTCACTACCCAGAGCTTTAGCAATTTTGTTTAAGCGTTGAGTGTATTTGCTTGAAGCTGGGGCAATTTTGTTTTCTGCGTCCATCTCTTTACAAGCGTCATCGCTGAATTTTTTAACATCTGCATCAGATAATGTCGCAGCTTGGAATAATTGCATTCCAGAGTTGGTCATCAGCCCAGTGTCCATACTCTTACAGCCAGTCATAATGACCGCAGAAACTGCGACCGCAACAAGCGCCTTCATTTTCATCTTCTTTTTTCCTTGCTACAAAAATTATATTACTGTTTTTAATAAACCATTCTCGTTCTAATAACGATTCGGAGATACAGCCTAAAGATTCTGTTTAAAATCACAATAAGAATAAAGCCATTAAATAAGCAATCTATGAATTTGATAACAATTTTATCCAAAGAGTGAAATTATCAGAATTATCCGCTAACTAAATAGTCGCGATTTGACTGAGTTAAATCACTCCAAAATGACTTAAATGGCTTTGTAGCGTTATCTTTCAAATAACTCAATCACACAAAAGTCTCCATGATGCTCAGGAGAAGCAATATATTGCGTAGGGGAACCTGTTTTTTCGACCAATAGGGTTTCAAAATCATTTAAGACTGAGAGCTGCCCATCTACTTGCAACTCTAGCTTGCCCTGTAAGTTAAAAATCAGCACACAGTTTCCATTACTGATCCACGAGTTTGCCGACTCACAAGATACCCACTGCAACCGAGCTGAATACTTTTCAGGGTTGTAAATCAAATTAAAATCGCGGATGGCTTCATTGATTAATTCGGCATACACATCACTTTCACCATTAAAGGCGTGAAATTGCTTTTGTAATAAAGAAACAGGCGGGTTTTTATCTATCTGCAGCACAATCCCGGTGCCTTCCAGCACGCCAATGATGCGTTGTTTATTTGGGAAAAAAGAGAATGAGCCCGCGGATTTTACGTCTGCAATAGACACTCGCCAGTCAAAATTTTCGAGTCCTTCCCCGTGGCTTCTCGCCAGTTCTAACGTAAATCCTTGCCCATTTTTCCAAGGCATTTTTTTATAATCTTGAGCAGTCAGTTTCTGGATCATGGCGCAGTATGACCTCTTTGGATGTGTGAAAATCTATTTTGCAAGTGTTCAGAATAATCGGTGGAAATAAAGATAGTACGTGGAAAGTGAATGTATAGACAACATATCAGTAATAAAAATATTACTGATAGTAATAGAAGAGTACAAAGAGGGTTATCTTGCGCTCTTAAATTGCAGCTTTAGTCCTAGTGAATGAACTATCTTCAAGATAGTGGTAAATGCAGGGTTACCTTCACCAGATAGTGCCTTATATAGCCCTTCTCGACTCATTCCTACTTCCTTTGCCAATTGGGTCATATTTCTCGCTCTAGCAATATCGCCTAACGCAGCAAGAATGAGTGCCGTATCGCCTTCTTCTAGTATTTCATTAAGATACAGCTGAATTTCTTCTTCGTTCGTTAAATGCTCTGCAATGTCATACTCTTTTATTTTAATATTCATAGATCACCTTCAATTTCACGAAAAATTTGTTTGGCTTTGTCGATATCTTTTTGCTGCGTCGATTTATCACCACAACTGATTAACAATACGATTGTATTATCAATCTTTCTTAAATAAACGCGGTATCCTTTCCCTTCATGTATTTTTAATTCAGAAAAACCATCACCTATTGATTCAACATCACCAAAATTGCCTTGCTTCAAACGCCGAATTCTTACCTGTATTTTTATTTTTGCTCGAATATCTTTCAGGTCATGCATCCATCTATTAAAAATATCTGTCGTTAGTACGGTCAACATAGAGCCTCCCTTCTCACTATCTGTTAACTATAGTTATCACACTCAAACTGTCAACTACAGTTAACAAAAATACGTTTGGCATAAAAAAAAGCCCCTTAAAAAGGGGCTATAAAGACAGGGATGGTGTCTATGGCAAGGAAAAACTTCAGTTATTGCTACTTCACTACTTACTTCGAAACTCAACGATACAGCTTAGAAACTCAACTACAGGCTTTAAAAACTCAACTACACTCACTACTAGGAATCTCTACTGCATAACTTGATATTCAACGAATTTATGCTGATTAATTTGCTCAAGCTGCGCCTTCTGTTCTGGCGTCAGTAACTGGTAAAGTTCGTGATGGATACGAGCCATCTCAACGCGTTCATCCAGTTCTTTTTGCAATTGTTTCTCAAGTTGCGCTCGGACAGCTTTATCATCAAAGCGATCCGCTATAATAAGTTTGTGTAATGACTCACGTTCTTGTATTGAGGCAACATTTTCACCATGACGGTGGCGCTGGGTAGCCATCAAATCACGAAGCTGTTGGCGCTGTTTCTCACTCAACGTGATACCATTAAACATAAATTCACTGGCACGTTCGTCGCTATTTAATGATTCAGGGATCTGAAACTGAATAGCAATATGTGTGGTTTGTAGTGGCTGGTCCGGTTGCATTTGAAGCACTAACGATGGTTCATCATTAACACTACTTTCAGATGCTTCACCAAACGCAGCGACTGGCCCGAAAACAAATGCAGAAGCTAAAACGTATGCGGCTGTTTTATGTACTGAACTGTGTTTTGTTCTGTGTACTATTCTTTGCATTTAGATACCTTGTCTCCGAACGATGCTCGTGATTCAATGGAGTTAAATATACGCGGTCGGCTGCAAACTAGCGTCAGAGCATGTAAAAGAACGTAAAGTCATGGAAACGTGAAGATTGTTATCGTATTTTGGCAGTTGGAGGACTTAATTAATGCATAAAATCCTATTAGTTGATGACGACCGTGAACTCACGTCGCTTTTAAAAGAACTGCTGGAAATGGAAGGTTTCAATGTTGTCATCGCTTATGACGGTGAGCAAGCATTACAGCAAATCGATTCATCCATTGACCTATTATTACTCGATGTCATGATGCCGAAGAAAAACGGTATTGAGACATTAAAAGAGCTACGCCAAATTCACCAAACGCCAGTCATTATGTTAACGGCGCGCGGCAGTGAATTAGATAAAGTGCTGGGCTTAGAGCTCGGCGCAGATGACTATTTACCAAAACCATTTAACGATAGGGAGTTAGTAGCGCGAATTCGTGCGTTACTGCGCCGCTCAAACTGGAGCGAGCAAACTCAAGGGGACAACAGCAACACCCCAACCTTACAAGTGGATAAATTACAGCTCAATCCGGGTCGTCAAGAAGCCAGCTTCGATAACGAAATCCTTGATTTAACTGGCACCGAGTTTACTTTGCTCTATCTATTAGCCCAGCATTTAGGGCAAGTGGTTTCAAGAGAGCATTTAAGCCAAGAAGTTTTGGGTAAGCGCCTCACGCCATTTGACCGTGCGATTGATATGCATATTTCAAACTTGCGCCGCAAACTTCCAGAACGCACCGATGGCCAACCTTGGTTTAAAACCTTGCGTGGACGCGGTTACTTGATGGTTTCTGCCACATGATCAACAGCTTAACAGCTCGAATATTTGCGATTTTCTGGTTTACCCTCGCACTAGTTTTAATGCTAGTGCTGATGGTGCCCAAACTCGACTCTCGGCAGCTCACCGTCCTGATGGAAAGTGAGCAACGCCAAGGGGAAATGCTTGAACAACACATCGAAGCCGAACTCGCGCAAGCTCCAATGAACGACCTACTTTGGTGGCGACGGATTTCCAACGCCATCAAAAAATGGGCGCCCCCAGGGCAACGGCTAATTATCGTGACCAGTGAAGGCCGCGTGATTGGTGCGATGCCAAGTGAAATGCAGGTGATCCGCAACTTTATTGGTCAATCCGATAATGCCGACCATCCGAAAAAGAAAAAGTACGGACGCGCAGAAATTTTGGGTCCATTTTCTATTCGTGACGGTGAAGATCACTACCAACTGTATTTAGTTCGCCCGGCAAGCAGCCCACAGTCAGACTTTATTAACCTGTTGTTTGACCGACCGTTTTTACTCTTGATTGCCACCATGTTAATCAGCGCACCCCTGTTATTATGGCTATCGTGGAGCTTGGCTCGCCCTGCCCGTAAATTAAAAATGGCGGCGGATGATGTGGCAAAAGGTAACTTACGCCCACATCCTGAGCTTGAGTCGGGTCCCCAAGAATTTTTATCAACGGGTAACAGTTTTAACCAGATGATCAGTGCATTAGATGGTATGGTCACCGCCCAGCAGCGATTGATTTCTGATATTTCCCATGAGCTGCGCACCCCGCTCACGCGATTACAGCTAGCAACGGCATTATTACGCCGCCGTCATGGTGAGAGTAAAGAGTTGGAGCGTATCGAAACAGAAACTCACCGTTTAGATAGCATGATCAATGACTTGCTGGTTCTCTCTCGCAGTCAACATAAAAATGAAATTCTTCGCGAACACATCAAAGCCGATGAGTTATGGGGAGATATTCTGGATGATGCCAGCTTCGAAGCGGAGCAGATGAACAAAACACTGGATGTCACGTCACACCCAGGTTCATGGCCGTTGTATTGCAATCCATCCGCCATTGGCAGCGCGTTTGAAAACATAGTGCGTAACGCGCTACGTTACTCAAACACCCATATTGCGGTTGATTTCAAAGAAGAAAATAACGGTATTTTGATTACTGTCGACGATGATGGCCCGGGTGTTAGCCCTGCTGACCGTGAGCATATCTTCCGACCGTTCTATCGCACCGATGAAGCTCGCGACAGAGAAACCGGTGGTACAGGGCTTGGCTTAGCGATTGTTGAAACGGCAATTTCCCAACATAAAGGTTGGGTAAAAGCTGACGATAGCCCACTAGGTGGATTACGCCTACAAATTTGGCTGCCAGAACACGGGCGCTAATCTTGCATGATGAAGGTCTTTGGTACCCATGTGCCAAAGACCTTTTTATATATCAGCCATATATTCCTATTCTATTTCGCCTAATATTCCCATCCAAGCTCAAGCATCTGAACTTCACTTCAAAAACTAATCAGTGACAACATGAATAACGCGATTATAATTAGCCCGCTTATATTTCACTTTTATTACATCCCCATCTTGTTGGTATAATATTATAAAGGTAATACCCCTGTGAAACTGGAAAAATCTTTACTAATTAAAGTCTTTTGGACTTTTTTAGCCATTATTGCGCTATTTTATACATCCAAAGCGATGTTAGTCAGTGCAGGTTCCGTTAGTTCAATCAAAGATATTTTGCTTTTAACTATTCTGATAATTATATTATCTTCGTCAAAAAAAGCTTTTTGGCTATTGTTATTTCCAATGGCGTTACTTTATGCACTTTATTCACCAATAGGATTAATGGTTGGTAAGCCTAACTATCAATATGTCGCTTCTGTATTTGCAACTGACCTTTTAGAAAGCAAAGAATTCCTATCTCAAATACCTGTCACAAATTTCTTTTACCCATGTCTTATCTTGGCTGGTATCTTTTTCTATAGATACATAACAGTAAAAATGCATGTTGAACTCTATCGAAATAAAACTGTTATATGTATCTTTGTTATTGTTTCAATGATAAATCAGTCACCTTCAGAATTTTTTAAATCAATTATTGATTCATCTATAAAGGTCAAAGAAGAACTCGCAAAACTCAATTCATATGAAATCAAAAGTGATTGGGGAAAATCTGAACTAGTAGATTCGAAGTATGATACTTATGTATTAGTAATAGGAGAAAGTGCAAGAAAAGATTATCACCATGCATTTGGTTATCCTATTGAAAATACACCATTTATGAGCAATAACGGCATGCTAGTTGATGGATTAACCTCTGGTGGCACGAATACCGTTGCTTCATTAAGATTAATGCTCACAGAACCTGACCGAAAAAACTGGGAAGTTAACTACAATCTAACATTAATTGACCTAATTAAATCGGCGAATATTAAAACATATTGGATATCTAATCAGGGGTATTTTGGTAAATATGATACTCCAGTGTCAGCTATTGCACGTCGAAGTGATAGTAAATACTTCGTCAAATCAGGTGAATATAATTCTCAAAACACCAGTGATTACCGCCTCGTTGACCAGCTAAAAAATGTGCTCAACGAAAATAAGAAAGAGAAAAAATTCATTGTTGTTCATTTATATGGATCTCATCCGAATGCCTGTGACCGAGTGAATGACTACAAAAAAGTAGTAAATGTCAAAGATAAAAACTATGATTATATAAACTGTTATATAACATCAATCAAAAAAACAGATGATGTACTTAGCCAAATAAACTCATTATTAAAAGAGAAATATAATCAAGAAAATGAAACATACTCCTTAGTTTATTTTTCTGATCATGGTCTATTCCATACCATTAATAATGGAGCCTATAATTTGAATAACAGTCAAAAAAGTGCATTCCACTATAATATTCCGTTATTTAAAATATCCTCAGATACTACAAAACAGTCTAAATGCACATCATTCAAGTCAGGCTTAAACTTTGCCAATGGAATCGCATCATGGGTAGGCATACATAATGATAAACTAAAAGCAGACTATAGCTTGTTTGACTGCAAAAGTGATCCTAATGACTTTGGGTTAACACAAAAGATAGATGCCATAAAAGGTGAACGGGCACCTGACCCTGCTATTGATATTAGGGAAAAATAAACTACAGAGTTTAGTA
Organism: Providencia sp. wls1914; assembly: GCF_009706645.1. Taxonomy (NCBI): domain Bacteria; kingdom Pseudomonadati; phylum Pseudomonadota; class Gammaproteobacteria; order Enterobacterales; family Morganellaceae; genus Providencia; species Providencia sp. wls1914. The sequence continues at coordinate 7,238 of NZ_WLUN01000013.1, read as the reverse complement.
AGCGCAGTAGAAGTGGTAGAGTACTACTGCGCTGTCCTTCCTCTTCTATCTAAAAGTGATTACAGGACAATTCCCATCATATCCCCTATCAAATTCAAGCTGACTGATAATTAACTTACTCATATTCACACACAGTGATGAAATTAGCGCCTCAAACATTAGGCAACATTTACCTATACATGTTTACTACATACACTTATAAGTAATAAATAGCTAAGATAATTCTTATAAATATTATATTTCAGTGATTACATCGTTATTCGTGTAATTACCTATTCCTACACCACATGAGCATGTTCTATTTATATATTAATAAGATGCATCAAGTTACGGCTGTGATTATCATTATTTTTTATGCTATCCAGCTGTATATATGCTTTTCATTGACTAGAGGGTTAGCCCCTAAGCATGAACACCTCTCAAACCAATATGCCACTCAATGTGAAATTAATAATTTTTAATAGATCCATAGGCTAAGAAGTCACTTAATGATTTCAAAGAAGCGATCTAGATATTACATGCAACGTAGTGATTTTTAAGCGTCTTACATCGATAGTCACCCCGAAACTTTAGTGCTATTATTAAGGGCTTTTGATTGATTGTGCTTACGGTACGAGATAACCGATAAGGAAAGGCTATCATAAGCAGTGTTTATCAATTGAGCGTTTTTGAAAAAAATTCAATATTTTCAATTAATAAACACTAAATTCTGAAATTCAATGGCGCTCTGGGACCCGATAACCCAGTGCGGTAGCTATGTGAAGATCTCTTAATCGAGCTAAATATGAGTTATATAGGATAATAAATGAATATAAGTATTATTGGTGCAGGCAATGCAGGGTGTGCACATGCAGCAATGTTTTCTATACAAGGTCATGATGTTACATTAGTAAAAACGTCAAACTCTTTACACGATGAAAATTATAATGTAATAAAAAAAAATAACGGAATTTTTCTTTCCCAAAAAGAAATAACCAATCAGTTTATTCCATTAAAAAATATCACAAGAGATATAAAATATGGTATACAAGATGCTGATCTAATAATAATAATGACCCAAACATTGTATCATCAAGAAATTTCAAAAAAAATAAAAAGCAACATTAGCGAAAAAACCAAATACATTATGTCCATCCCCGGGTATCTAGGAAGCTTATATTATATAGACTTAGAAGATGTAATATTAATAGAGGGAGAATCAACTCCTTATGATGCAAGAATTACTTCTCCTGGTCACATTAAAATACTATTTGAGAATATCCGAAATGCTATTGGTGTATACCCCAAAAAATATAAAGAAGAGGCCTTAACTCTTTGTAAAAAACTAACTCCCGCATATCATAAAACAAGAAGTAATATTATCGAGTCTGCTCTTCACAACCCTAACCTTGTTGTTCACACAATTGGCGCAATTATGTCAGCATCTAGAATTGAATATAGCAAGGGTGAATTCTGGATGTATAAAGAAGCCTTTACCCCAGCCATTTGGAATCTAATTGAAAAACTAGATAGTGAAAAAAATAAAGTTATTTCACATTATCAAGGGGTTCCATCTGCCTATATAGAAGAGTGTAAATACAGAAATGAGCTTGATTTAAATCAAGATGCTAGGCAAGTTTTCGAGATGTACGCTTCGACTGGAGGACCAAAAGGTCCTGAAGATATAAATTCTAGATATATTTATGAGGATGTCCCCAAGGGGTTAGTACTACTCGAAAATTTAGCGAAAATTGCAGGCATACAGACTCCTATAACAACATCTCTCATTGAAATAGCATCATCATTATTATTATTAGATTTTAGGAATATCAATGAGCATGAAATTCAAAAATCAGTATTAAACATGCAGACCTTAAATAAAATAATCCAATAACTCACTGTAGATAAAAAATGAAAAAAATAGCCATAAAATTCAAAAAAACATTATCAAGAATATCTCCTTTATTTACAACGCACATATTATATCTAATTAAGTTCAAAAAAAAATTAAATTTAAAAAAACCAAAAACATTCAATGAAAAAATATTGCATTTAAAATTTAATCACTATAAAAACAACCAATTAGTATCCAAATGTGCTGATAAATATAGAGTTAGAGAGTATGTAAGAGAGAAAGGATGTGCAGATATATTAAACGAACTTATATTTGTCTGTAATAAACCAGAAGAAATCCCTATCGAAAAATTACCAAGCAGCGGTTTTGTCATAAAATGTAATCATGGGGCAGGCTACAATCTGATAGTATTAAAAAAGAGCGATTTCGATGCCCCCCAATCTCTCAAAAAAATTCGAAATTGGCTTAATGATGAGTACTGGGAAACAATGGCTGAAATTCACTATAAACACATAGAAAAAAAAATAATCTGTGAAAAGCTTCTAATAAACCAAAATAATGAACTACCAGAAGACTATAAAGTTTATTGCTTCAATGGCGAACCTAAATTTGTAATGATTTGCTCAGAAAGAGAAAGTGGCAGTCCAAAATATTATTTCGTCGATAAAGAGTTTAATATTTTACCTTTTGGATATGCTTACCAGTTTAACCCTAATCCTATCATTCATAAACCACTTGGTTTTGAAAGTTTATTTCACTATTCAAAGATGTTGTCCAATGATTTCCCCTTTGTTCGTGTTGACTTTTATATAATAGATGGAACGATATATTTTGGTGAACTTACATTCACTCCCGCAGCCGGTTTAGATACAAGAATTAGCAACACCTTAAATCCAAACGGCGATTTAATAATGGGAGATTTTTTGAAAATCGACTAGAAAGATGAAAACCATAATCTCTGAAATAAATAAAAACCTTGCTATCATAAAGAATGCATTCTGGCTAATCTCAGAGAAAGTTATCTCCATCTTTGGATTAATATTTATAACTTCATATGTTGCTGTATATATTGGACCGGATAATTTTGGGAAACTTTCATTTGCGATATCTATATTTATAATAGTACAAACTATATCGATGCTTGGTACTGACACTATTTTATTTAAAAGAATAAGTAAAAACTCAAACTCAGGTATAAAGTTAATGCTGTCAACAACAAAGATTAGATGGACTATCTATTCTTTAATATCAGCTTGCTATCTAACCTATTGTATATATTTCACCAAGGATCCAATAACAATAACATTTACTATCGCTGTTTCTATATCATATTTGTTCTTAACTATAGATCACTATTCCATATACTTTAATGCCACTTTAAATTCGAAAGTAAACGTATTATTCAATGTGATAGGTTTATCTATATCACTACTAGCCAGATATTTCATTGTGCTATATCAATTTGATATAGTTTATCTATCCATACCTATAATTACCACAACACTAATACCATACACGCTAAGATTTATACTCTTTAACAAAAGAATAAAGAAACCGAAGTTAAATAAAAAAACAAATGTTTACCCTGCTTATTTAATTAAATCTGGTGGAGCAATTGCCCTATCCAATGTGTCCATTGCCATTTACTCTAAGATTTCTCAAATATTCATTGCCATACTCGTTTCAAACCATGCCTTGGGAATATTTACAGTTGCATTCACACTTGCGTATGCATGGTTATTTCTCCCTCAAGCAATTATCACCTCATACTTCTCTAAAATATATAGCCTGAAAAGAGAAAGAGAAATATTAATTGAGACATCGAAATTAAATCTATTTACACTTGTACTTTGCGTTTCATACGTTATTTTCATATATTATTTTGGTGAACACATAATATTAAACCTATATGGAAAAGAATATAGTGAGGCATCACACTTACTTATTTACTTATCTATCGCATCCACGTTTTCATGCCTAGGCATTATTTCATATCGCTATATTGTTGCATCTTCCGGTTATAATTACTTATCAAAAAAAATGATATTAACGTCTATCATTGGAATCATTATAAGTTATTTTTTAATATTACACTTAAAAATCCCTGGTGCTATTATAGCTATATTCGTAATAGAAATATTCTCTCTAACTATTTTAAATTATTTTTATAAAAAACAGAGCGTATTGAGAATGCACTTTAATACCATATTAATACCATTTAAGATGACAAAAAAAATAAAATGCAAAAAAATAATTTAGTTTCAGTAATAATCCCTACCTATGGTCGTGCCAAATACTTATCTAACGCCATTAACAGTGTACTAAAGCAAACATATAAAAATATTGAAATAATTGTTATAGATGACAATACAGAATCAAATCATCACTTTGAAACACTATCTTTAATTGAAAGTTATAATGACAACAGAATTAAGTATATTTTTGAAAATCAGAATCAAGGAGGAGCACTAGCACGAAACAAAGGAATTAAAATAGCTAGTGGAAATTATATAACTTTTTTGGATGATGATGATCTTTATTTAGAAAATAAAATAGAAGAACAATTGAATCATATTTTAAAATTTGATTTAGATGTATCCGTTTGTGATATGTATTTTTCAGAAAATGGTAAACTAGTAGATAAAAAAAATTGCTATGCAAATGTTAATAGTATCACAGATTTTCTATTAGATGGCAATTCATACACCCCAATGATTATGTGCACAAAAAAAATCATAGAGCAAGTTAATTATTTTACTGACTCACCAAGGTATCAAGATCATATACTTACTCTTAAGTTTCTCAAAATAACCTCGAAAATCAAACGGTTACCAAAAAAATTATTCATTCATAATAATCATGATGGACAGAGAATAACATTATCAGAAAAGTCAGAACAAGGGTATTTTATTAGAAAAAATCAAGAACTTGAACTATTAAATAAACTTTCAGAGCAAGACAAAAAAAAATACTTTTTTAAAACTGAATTAATAGAAATAAAAATAGAACGAAAGAATGGATTAATGAAATCACTATATCGACTACTGAAATTATCTTTAAAAACTAGAAACCTTAAAAATATTAAACTAGTCATTAAAACTTTATTTATAATTATCTTCCTTCCAAAAAGAAACATATGAACCAATATAGAATCGACATTCAAAGCCAAAATTTATTCTTTCTTTTTTACTCTATATATTGTATTAAAACTGGAATTTTTTCGTTAAAAATTGAAGCTGATGGTCTAGATGCCCTCAAGTTAGCATTAAATATTTTACTTCTATTTTTTTCATTGCTAACATTTATAACAATAAAAAAAACAAAAATAAAAACATTTTACATTATGATTATGGTTTTATTTATACTAAATCTAGTCATTTACAACAATGATTACTACTTCGGCTTCGTTTTTATAATATCTTTATTATTATTATCTACTAATATACCTTGGATTAGCTTGATCAAACTAATCATGGCTGCTCAATTTATATCCATAGTAATATTAACTCCTCTAATTTTTTTTAGTGACAGATTTTTTTATCATGATGAGCGATTTGGAGATAGATTTACTATGGGCTTTGATAATCCAAACTCTATCGCACAATATTTACTTTCTATATTATGTATAATATTATTAAAATTAGATAGTAGTACAACTAAAAAAACCACTAAGATAATATTTTCACTATTTACTTTCACTGTCATTTCGTCATTAATATACATGACACAGTCAAGAACCGCGTTGACACTGACCTTTATAATATTACCATTTTTTTTACTTTCACTTTTCATTACTAAGAAAGAGAACGAATATAAAAAAACAAAATTATTCATAATAGCCTTCTCTATTACTCTCATCATCATCCAATTCATTTTAACTATTTCATATAACCAGCATGAAATAACTTTAGTTCTCAATGAAACTCTTAGTGGTAGAATTTGGCATTCTTACAATATATATTCTGCTGTAGGCCTTCCTAATTTATTAATTGGGACATCTGTAATTAAGTATTTACCATTAGACTTTTACTATATTCAAACTATATATGGATTGGGATTTCTCCCTTTTTTGTTTTTATATCTATTAGCTATAAAACGACTACTCAAATCGTTACTTTCATTCTTTATGCTCATGGTTATTTTTTTGATGGTACTAGAAACACTTACTGAGACTTATTTTTCTGTTCCATATTACTCCATAGCTTTATTTATTATATTCCATAAAAATCAATGCAAACAATATTAATTAGGTTCTATTTATGAAAATAGCAATTGCAGGTACCGGCTACGTCGGTCTGTCTAACGCCATGTTACTGTCCCAACACCACGAAGTGGTGGCGGTGGATATCATTCCTGAAAAAGTGGCGATGCTTAATAATAAGCAATCCCCAATTATCGATACCGAAATCGAACAGTTTTTAACGGAAAAACAGCTTAATTTCCGTGCAACCGAAGATAAAGTCGAAGCCTATACTGGCGCGCAATACGTGATTGTGGCGACCCCGACAGACTACGACCCAAAAACTAACTACTTCAACACCAATTCAGTGGAATCCGTTATTCACGATGTGAACAAACTGAATCCAGACGCGACCATTATCGTCAAATCTACTATTCCAGTGGGCTTTACGGAGCGTCTGCGTGAAGAGTTCGGTTACACCAACGTGATTTTCTCCCCAGAATTCTTACGTGAAGGTCGCGCGCTGTGGGATAACTTGTACCCGTCCCGTATCGTGGTGGGCGAGCGCTCTGAACGCGCACAGATTTTCGCTGACTTGCTGTTAGAAGGCGCGATTAAGAAAGATGTGCCGGTGCTGTTTACTGATGGCACTGAAGCCGAAGCGGTCAAATTATTCGCCAACACTTTCTTAGCCATGCGTGTGGCATACTTCAATGAATTAGACACTTACGCAGAAAGCCGTGGCTTAAATGCGCGTCAAATCATTGAAGGGGTTTCTTTAGACCCACGTATCGGCAGCCACTACAATAACCCATCCTTCGGTTACGGCGGTTACTGCTTACCAAAAGACACTAAGCAGTTACTGGCGAACTACGACGATGTACCGAACAACCTAATTAACGCGATTGTCGAATCTAACCGCACGCGTAAAGACTTTATCTCGGATGCGATTATTGCTAAAGCACCGCGTAAAGTGGGTGTGTATCGCTTAGTGATGAAAGCGGGCTCCGATAACTTCCGTGCCTCTGCGGTGCAGGGTGTGATGAAGCGTATCAAAGCCAAAGGAATTGAAGTGGTGGTTTACGAGCCAGTACTCAAAGAAGATGAATTCTTCCGTTCGAAAGTTATCCGTGATTTAGAAACGTTCAAAGCAGAAAGCGACATTATTCTGGCAAACCGTATGGTGCCTGAACTGGATGATGTGGCGGACAAAGTCTATACCCG
>NZ_WLUN01000012.1:0-92500 GCF_009706645.1 Providencia sp. wls1914 | reverse complement strand
AGTTAGCCGGTGCTTCTTCTGTTGGTAACGTCAATCGTTGATGATATTAGCATCAACGCCTTCCTCCCAACTGAAAGTACTTTACAACCCTAAGGCCTTCTTCATACACGCGGCATGGCTGCATCAGGCTTGCGCCCATTGTGCAATATTCCCCACTGCTGCCTCCCGTAGGAGTCTGGGCCGTGTCTCAGTCCCAGTGTGGCTGATCATCCTCTCAGACCAGCTAGGGATCGTCGCCTTGGTGAGCCATTACCTCACCAACTAGCTAATCCCATATGGGTTCATCCGATAGCGCAAGGACCGAAGTTCCCCTGCTTTGCTCCTTAGAGATTATGCGGTATTAGCTACCGTTTCCAGTAGTTATCCCCCTCTATCGGGCAGATCCCCATACATTACTCACCCGTCCGCCGCTCGTCAGCGAGAAGCAAGCTTCCCCTGTTACCGCTCGACTTGCATGTGTTAGGCCTGCCGCCAGCGTTCAATCTGAGCCATGATCAAACTCTTCAATTAAAAAGCTTGATGCTCAAAGAATGTTACTGTCGTTTGATTTCCGAAGAAACCAAATTACCTATTAGTTCATATATATGAATTAACGTGTTAGTCACTCTTCAAGACTTAAAATCAAATATTTTTTTTGATAGTGTCCTGTGAGTGCCCACACAGATTGTCTGATAAATTGTTAAAGAGCGGTGCGACTTAATCTTTTGATTATCGACTTTAGGTCGTTGTCGCGAGGTGTCGTATACTACGTTTTTTATTTAGAAAGTCAAGCGATTATTTTCAACTATTTTCTTTCTTCACATCTGTTATCACGGGGCTTCGAGGTTTTCTTCGAGCCGGTTTGTCGTGACAACGGATGCGCATTATAGGGAGCTCCCAAAATCTCGCAAGTATTTTTTTACATATTTATTTCGTTCGCGCTTTTTTTAGCCAAATATGGCTTAATAGCGTAAATTACTACTGTTTTTTGACTATTTCAGCAGCAATAATTGATTTACTCACGTAACATATCATTGATTAGTATCTGTATGAGATGAATTATGGAATTGAGCAAGCAACAAAATGCCTCACAAAAAAACCTCTCTTTTATTATTGCGCGAAGTCTTGGACAGCTCATATTAAAAGGCACCTACTTATCTGACTCTATTCTTCCCAGCGAATTAGAATTATCAAAGCAATTTAATGCCAGCCGAACCGCCATAAGAGAAGCGATTAAAACATTAGCAGCAAAAGGCATGGTTTTAGCTCGTCCTCGAATTGGCACACGAGTCATGCCCGCATCGAATTGGAACTTTCTCGACCAAGACTTATTAAATTGGTGGATTAACAGCGAAGAAAAGTCGGTGGTGATTAAACACTTTCAAGTTGTTCGTCTCGCCATTGAGCCTCAAGCTTGCTATCTCGCTGCACTGAATGCCACAGAAGAACAAAAACAGTCTCTACAATTACTATCAAATGAAATGGTAACCTTAGAAAAAGAGTTCGATAGGCCTCACTGGATAAAAATTGATTTTCGTTTTCATCTCACTATCTATCGGGCGTGCTGTAATCCTTTTTTAATTTCGTTCGCGAATCTGTTTAGGTCGGTGTATCAGCTTTATTTTGATGCAATAACAGAAAATGATGCGATTGAAGTGGAACTTCATCAACAACTTGCCGATGCTATTATTAATGGCAATAGCCGTGAAGCTTACGATCTCTGCTATACCTTATTAACGACAATGAACAAATAAGCTAACAGAACGAATTCGCTCACCAAATTTATCGATAGGTAACGGATGTTTAAAACTGCTAAAAATATGTCGGGTTTGCCATGGATTGCCGCAATGGCTTTCTTTATGCAAGCGTTAGATGCCACGATATTGAATACGGCACTGCCCGATATCGCCAAAAGTTTGCATCACTCTCCATTAGCGATGCAATCTGCCGTGGTGAGCTATACCCTAACAGTTGCACTGTTAATTCCGGTGAGTGGTTGGTTTGCCGATAGGTTTGGTACTCGACGTATCTTTATTATTGCGGTTTCTCTGTTTTCTTTAGGATCATTGCTCTGCGCCCTTTCCCCTTCATTAACAGTGCTAGTTATTTCTCGCGTTATCCAAGGAATTGGCGGGGCGATGATGATGCCAGTGGCACGACTTGCATTAATTCGGGCGTATCCGCGAAGTGAACTTCTACCTATATTGAATTTTGTCACTATCCCTGGATTAGTCGGCCCCATCTTAGGGCCTCTGTTGGGTGGTATTCTCGTCACCTATGCCACATGGCATTGGATATTCATTATTAATATCCCTATTGGTGTACTTGGGATTGTGTATGCATTAAAGCATATGCCTGATTTTAAAATGCCAAAACGTAAATTTGATACCCTTGGCTTTCTTTTATTTGGATTTGGCTTGGTCATGCTTTCCGTCAGTTTGGATCTGTTTGGCGATAAATCACTGTCGAGCTATGTTCCTTTGGCTATTGTTCTGGGCGGTTTTCTTTGTCTTCTTCTTTATATACTCCACGCAAGGCGCATTAAGCACGCCATTATTCCGCTTAACTTATTTAAGACGAGAACCTTCTCCATCGGTATTAGCGGTAACATCGCCACTCGATTAGGTACTGGAAGCATTCCATTCCTAATGCCATTGATGCTGCAAGTGGGATTTGGTTATGAAGCCGTTGTCGCGGGGATGATGATGGCTCCACTGGCCATTGGCTCGATTACGGCAAAATCCGCAGTCACAAGAATTCTAACCCGATTTGGATACCGTAATACGCTATTTACTGTCACGGTGATTATTGGGTTGATGGTCTCGCAGTTTTCGCTGCAATCTCCAGATATGTCGATTTACCTGCTTATCGTTCCGTTGTTTGTTTTAGGAATGGTGATGTCTACGCAATTCACGGCTATGAATACCATTTGCCTAGCGGATTTAACGGATAATAATGCTAGCGCCGGCAACAGTATGCTAGCAGTAACTCAGCAACTTTCGATTAGCTTTGGGATCGCGGTGAGCGCCACCATTTTGAGCTTTTTTGATAACCAACCAAACAGTAATGTCGTGGATAACTTCCATTACACCTTTATTACTATCGGAGCTATCACGTTACTTTCTGCCTTTGTGTTTCTATTACTCAGTAAAACCGATGGCGATAATTTAATTAAAGGCAAAAAATCTGAGAAAACGCAGAATTAGCGTTTCCTCACTGATTGGCGTTCCACGAGTTTTGGCGTTAAGACTAAAACGGATGGTTCTGCATCTGGGTTATCCATTCGATAAATAAGTTGGTTAACCGCTTGCTGACCAAGTTCGTCCTTTGGCTGATGAACAGTGGTGAGTGGTGGGATCATATAAGAAGAAAGTGCAATATCGTCATAACCAATAATGGAAATGTCGTCAGGCACTTTCATGCCTTTTTGGTAAATCGCTTGGTAAGCACCGACCGCCATTGCATCATTCCCCGCAAAAATGGCATCAGGGGGGATTGGTAGCGCCAAAAGTTTATTCATCGAATCAAATCCACCTGAAAACTCAAAATCACTAAAGATAATATATTCTTCGTGGATATTGAGGGATGCGGCCTTCATGGCTTGAAGGAAACCTTGATAACGCGCTTGTGCTGGGGATTTATCTTGAGGGCCAGCAATGCAGGCAATTCGAGTAAAACCCGCATCAATTAAATGACGCGTGGCAATTTCACCGCCGAGGAACGAGTTATCCTGAATAATATCTCCGGCTGATTCAAACGGAGACCAGTCCATCATCACCGTCGGAACAGATGGATAACGGGAAAATACGGCTTTGGATGGGCCTTGCGCTTCAGTGCACATAATAAGAAGCCCATCGACGCGTTTTTGCAAAAGGGTTTCTAAGCTATGATCCATTCGCTTGAAATCCCCTTCGGTGTTACACAGGATCAAACTGTAACCCAATTCGTAGCAACTACGTTCTACACCACGCACGACTTCCGCATAAAACGGGTTGTTACTGGCGGTCAGTAACATTCCGATGGTATTGGTGCGGTTCATCTTCAAACTTCTCGCTAAGGCCGATGGCGCATAGTTGAGTTGTTCGATGGCACTTTTTACCCGTGAAGTGACGCTTTCGCTAACATAGCGATTTTGGTTGATAACATGGGAGACGGTGGATGTTGACACGCCAGCAAGGCGAGCAACATCTTTCATTGTTGCCACAAATTAATCCTATTGAAGAAGAAACTGGTCTATTTCATTACGCCATGGAACAGAAGGTTGTGCACCGGGACGCGTCACTGCAATTGCGGCAGCCGCATGGGCAAAGACAATCGCATCTTCATCGGATTGACCTTCAAGTAGCGCAGTTACATACGCCCCATTGAATGTATCACCTGCTGCAATGGTGTCCACCGCTTTCACTTTAAAGCCTGGAATTATTTTCCCTTGCTTGCCTGATTCACTGTACCAAACCCCTCTGGCGCCCAATGTAATCATCACTTTATTAATGCCTTTTTGATGCAGTGCTTGCGCTGCTTTTTGTGCGCCTTCTTCATCATTAACAGCGATGCCCGTTAAATGCTCCGCTTCCGTTTCATTCGGCGTGATCACATCCACCAGCGACAGTAGCGAATCTGGCAACGCTTGTGCAGGCGCTGGGTTTAAAATCACTTGAGTTTGGTGTTTACGCGCGATCTCAGCGGCCATTTGAACAGTTTCAATCGGGGATTCAAGCTGCATCAATAAGGCATCAGCATCGATAATTTTTTGCTGATATGCGGCCAGTCGTTCTGTAGAAAGATGACCATTGGCTCCCGCATTGATCCCAATAATATTTTCGCCTTGCCCGTTTACATAAATGAGTGCAACACCCGTTGTTTCACCAGCAACTGAATCAATACAATCAATCTTAATCGTATCTTTTTGCAGCTGTTTTTTGATGCTAACACCGACATCGTCATCACCGACACAAGCAATAAATGTGATATCAGCGCCACTACGACCTGCGGCTACCGCTTGGTTGGCACCTTTGCCACCGAAAGCAACTTGGTAACTATCACCTCTTACTGTTTCGCCAGGCTGGGGAAACTGCTGCACATTGAGAATGTGGTCAACGTTGATACTACCTAAAACAACCAGTTTAGCTGCTGCCATCACATTTATGTCCTTTTGCTGCGCAATTAAATAAACCGCCGCTAAACTCACGGCGATTTATCAATCTTCTTGTTTTATCAAGGATAATTATTTTATATAAAACTATTGTTTTACCACGAGTTCTAATTCAACAGGAACTGTTGCTTCGACTTTCTCGCCTTTTAATACTTTATCTGCGATCTGCACTCCAACAATACCAATTTGATCTGGACGTTGAGCAATCGTCGCACCTAACTTTCCACCTTGAACTGCTTTGATACCGTCATTTGTACCATCAAAACCAACCACTAAAACGTCATCTCGACCAGCAGTTTGTAATGCTCTTAACGCACCTAATGCCATTTCATCGTTTTGTGCAAAAACAGCCTGAACAGCAGGGTGTGCGGTCAGTAAGTTTTGCATAACGTTCAAACCTTTAGTTCTATCGAAATCTGCAGGCTGGCTCGCTAATACGTTGAATTTATGTTCTTTAGCACCCGTATTGAAACCTTCACCACGTTCACGAGCAGCCGACGTTCCTGAAATTCCTTCTAATTGAATAACTTTGGCATCATTGCCCGTTTTCTTAGCGATAAAATCTGCTGCCATTTTTCCGCCCATGCGGTTATCAGAGGCAACATGGCTCACCACTTCACCTTTGTTCGCAGCACGGTCTAAAGTGATTACGGGGATTTTCGCTTTGTTAGCCATCAGGATAGAATTACCCACGGCGTCAGAGTCAGTTGGGTTGATCAGCATTAACTTAGTACCACGAACTGTTAAATCTTGGACGTTCGCTAACTCTTTCGCTGGGTTATCTTGAGAATCCAAAACAATCAGTTCATAACCCAGTTTGTCCGCTTCTTTTTGTGCCGCATCTTTCATGGTCACAAAGAATGGGTTATTCAGGGTTGAAATAACCAGCGCGATACTCTCTTTGGCCATCGCGTTCACACTGACGGTTGCTGTTAGTGCAAAAGCGGTAAATAAAGTCGCTAATTTATTCAGTTTCATAAGAAAATTCCTGTCGTTATCGGGTAGGGGTCAGAATCACTATTTTTTGTTATCAACAAGTACAGCTAATAAAATCACAACGGCTTTTACGATCATTTGGTAGTTCGAGGAAATACCTAATAAGTTCAAACCATTGTTTAAGAAACCAAGGATCAGCGCACCAATCAGCGTACCAACAATGCGCCCTTTACCACCAGCGAGGCTTGTGCCACCCAGTACCACCGCAGCAATCGCATCCAGTTCATAACCGTTACCCGCCATTGGCTGAGCAGAAGATAAACGTGCAACTTCAATCACACTCGCCAGCGCTGCTAATAAACCACACAGGGAGTAAACGATAATTTTAATTTTATCGACATTAATACCGGATAAGCGGGTCGCTGATTCATTTCCACCTAACGCATAGATATAACGACCTAAGCGAGTGTGGTGCAGCATGTACCATGCTGCAGCAAAGACGATAACCATTAACCATACTGGGGTAGGAATACCTAATGGGCGACCGATACCAAACCAACCAAATAAATCGGCGTTATCGCTAAAACCCGTATTGATTGGGCTGCCATCGGTATAAACACGGGTTACACCACGTAGTAATAGCATCATGACCAATGTGGCGATAAAAGCTTGGACTTTACCTTTTGCGACAATCACCCCTGTGCATGCACCAATGGCAGCACCGAGCGCTAATGCTCCCGCGACAGCAACAAAGGCATTCACATCAGCGCCGACCATCGATGCGGCTACCGCACCAGTTAATGCCAATAGAGATCCCACAGACAAATCAATGCCTGAAGTCAGAATCACTAACGTCATGCCCACTGCCATAATCGCGTTTACAGAAGTCTGTTGTAGGATGTTAAACAGGTTGTTGACCGTAAAAAAGTTAGGACTTAGGGTTGAAACAATCGCAATTAAGACTAATAGGGCGATTAATGATTTTTGCTCCATTAGCCATGCTTTGCTGAAGTAGCGTTTTGATGGTGCGGTTGTTGAACTCATGCTGTTAACTCCTGAACTGAGCCGTAATTTTTACCGACTGCGGCCGCCATTAAGGCTTCCTGCGTTGCTTCTTTGGCAGAGAATTCGCCACTGATATGCCCTTCATGCATAACCAAAATGCGATCGCTCATCCCAATCACTTCAGGCATTTCTGAAGATACAAGGATGATACTCAGCCCTTCTTTTTTAAATTGGTTGATTAGTTGGTAGATCTCTTTTTTTGCCCCAACGTCGACACCACGGGTTGGCTCATCAAGGATAAGCACTTTCGGTCGTGTCATTAATCCACGGGCAATAGCCACTTTTTGCTGGTTACCACCAGATAAATTTCCAATGATTTGGTCCATGGATGGGGTTTTAATATTAAATAAGCGGATAAAATCCCCCACGGTCATTTGCTCTTCGCCATGTTTTAATGTGCCGCCAAAGTGGCTGAAGTAACCTAATGCCGTTAAGGACATATTTTCTTTTACTGACATCCCCAGAACTAAACCATCGCGCTTACGGTCTTCCGAAATATAAACGATGCCGTTATTCAAACCATCTTGCGGGGTTTTTAAGGTAACGTTTTTACCTTCTAAATGGATATTGCCGGATTTTTTCGGGGCTGCACCGTAGATGATTTTCATCAGCTCCGTACGTCCTGCGCCCATCAAACCTGAAACACCTAAAATTTCACCGCTTTTTAGCGTGAAACTGGCATTGGTGACACCGGGGCCAGAAACATTTTCAACTTGGAGACGAATATCACCAACAGGCACATCAACTCGCGGATATTGGTCTTCCAGTTTGCGGCCTACCATCATCTCAATCAGTTTTTCTTCTTCTAATTCACTGACAGGCTTTTCGCCAATAAACTGACCGTCGCGAAAAACGGTCACATCGTCGCAAATTTCGAAAATTTCTTTTAAACGATGAGAGATATACACAATGCCGCAGCCTTGAGATTTTAAATCTTCAATCACGCGAAAGAGTGAGGTAGTTTCGGTATCGGTAAGTGCGTCTGTCGGTTCATCCATAATGATGACTTGAGACTGAAAGCTGAGAACTTTGGCAATTTCCACCATTTGTTGTTCACCGATGGATAATTCCGCGATGGTTTGGTGGCTATCGTAATCAAGGTTTAATCGTTGGAGCAGTTTGTCTGACTCGCTGAACATTTTTTTCCAGTCGATTTTGCCGAATCTATTTACAAATTCACGACCTAGAAAGATGTTTTCAGCGATAGTCAGTTCGGGAATTAAATTCAGTTCTTGGTGAATGATCCCGATCCCGGCTTCTTGGGAGCTTTTCGGGCCATTAAACGCCACTTCTTTACCAAGGTAACGGATCGCGCCCGCGTCTTTGTTGTAGATCCCCGTGAGCACTTTCATCATGGTGGATTTACCGGCACCATTTTCTCCTACCAGCGCCATGACTCGACCAGGGTAGACTTTTAAGGCGGCTCCCGAGAGGGCTTTTACACCGGGGAAGGCTTTATCAATGCCGATAAGTTCTAATAAAGGTTGCATAGTCACCTCAGAAAGTCACACCAGAACAAAGAATGATATTAGCGTATGGTGAACATTCCCCTGTTCGGATCACCGCTTTGCTTTCATGAGTGCGTTGCTTGAAATGTTCATGACTGCAATAGATGACTTCAATGTAGTTTCCCTGTGCCGCTTCCAATTCATGAAGATGGGCTAAAATGGCTTTTTCCATTTGCGGATTTATTTTGCTGATTTCTTGAGCAAGTATCGCTTTTTCTACCTGCATTTCTTGGGTGATCACCCGCAAAACAGACATAAAATCCGGTAGTCCTTGCGTCACAGCGAGGTCAATACGTTCAGCGCTGGCAGGAATGGGTAAGCCTGCATCACCCAGCGTGATATGGTCGGTATGACCCAGTTTGGCAATCACGGAAGCAACATTTGAGTTAAGCAACATACCTTTCTTCATTCTTTACCACCGTTTTTAGTCTATTTTTTCTACTTTTGAGTTTCGGCTCTGTATGAGCGAAACGTTTCGCTCATACAATGATAGTAAAGAATAGTCACAACTCAATGTTCTTATCTTGGTTTTGTGATCACCATCGAAACGTTTCGTTAGCCTATTTTTACGCATAAAAAGCTAACTTATTGAATAAGTTGTCGCTGAATCGTTCCTGCTTAATTAATACTCAGTTGTTCGTTACAAGTTAGATTTGTTGCTATTTATCCTAAATAACATCAAAGAAAAATCATAAAACTGATTGCACAATGAATAAAAGGACGGATAACCTAGCAATAGCGTGGTCAATAACCATCTCCCTCTAACCCTTAGACGAGTTATTTAGAGAAAAGGAACACCTTATGCAATTAGCAGAACGGATAGCCCAATTAAGCAACTACCTTGAAGGTGGTTTGTATGAACGTCAGCAAGCTATTCGTTTGTGTTTGCTCGCCACGCTCAGTGGGGAAAGTGTGTTTTTGCTGGGACCGCCGGGGATAGCTAAAAGCTTAATTGCCCGCCGCATGAAATATGCCTTCCGCCAAGCAAATGCGTTTGAATATTTAATGACGCGTTTTTCTACCCCTGAAGAGATTTTTGGTCCACTTTCCATTCAAGCCTTAAAAGATGAAGGGCGTTATGAGCGTTTAACCAAAGGATACCTGCCCGATGCGGAAGTGGTGTTTTTGGATGAGATTTGGAAAGCAGGCCCTGCCATTTTAAATACCTTACTGACCGCCATTAATGAGCGCAAATTCCGTAATGGGGATGAAGAAAAAAACATCCCCATGCGTTTGCTAGTCACTGCATCCAACGAGCTACCCGATGCGGATAATAGCCTTGAAGCGCTATTTGATAGGATGCTGCTACGAATTTGGCTGGATAAAGTGCAAGAGAAGCAAAATTTCCGCGCGCTGCTGACAGGCAAATCTCAACAAGAAGAGAATTTGGTTCCTGATCACCTAAAAATCAGTGAAGAAGAGTATCGAGAATGGCAAAAAGAAATTCCCAAGGTTTCGCTGCCCGATCACTGTTTTGAATTGATTTACCAATTACGCCAACAGATTGACGCCACAGAGAAGAATCTGTATGTCTCTGATAGACGCTGGAAAAAAGCCGTTTATTTATTACAGGCTAGCGCCTTCTTTAATGGTCGAAACTCCGTTTCGCCGTTGGATATTGTGCTGCTCAAAGATTGCCTATGGCATGATATGCAGTCAATGAACTTACTGCCGCAATTGCTCAAGTCATTAGTGCAGGAAGATGGTTGGCAACAGCGTAAATTTACGCGAGAAATAGAACAAGTTTACCAACAGTGGATGTCATCCACCCAAGATCAAAATAACCAAGATGCGTTTAAAGTTTTAAAAAATAACGCAATGTTTGCGCGAAAAGCCTCTTATGTCTTGCCTGATAATATTAGCGAAGGGCGCGTAACCCTATTTTTGCATCGCCCATTGCAGCTACATAATATGAAAGTGACCTTTATTACCACCGAGAAAAAATCACTGGTGAATTTCCTCAATAAAGGCACCACCTTATCAGCCCATCTTAATGGGATTGGTTTCGCACAAGAGCTGGCGGCTGAAGTGAATAATTTAAACCAAATTCAGCTGTTAGATGTTAGCCATCAAGCATCGACCTTATATTTACAAGATAAAAACCCTACAGCGGCGCCGACAACCAATAATAAAGAATGGCTAGATAAGCTTGATGCCATCCAAAACGAGATCCAAGGGGCGAAATACCAATTTGAGAAGCAGCAACCTAACCTGTTTATCGAGGCGCATTGGCTCGCTGATGTTGAAGAGAGCTTTATTAAACTGAGCGATAAACTGACCCAGCTCCGCCAGCAAATTATGGGAAAGGTGGCTAACTCATTATGATGAGCCTAGCGTCCCTCGAATTATTGCTTTCAGTGAATGAAAGCCAGCTGATTGAAGAGATTATTATTTCCCTTCTCGCCACCCCACAGCTGGCGGTTTTCTTTGAGAAGCATCCTCGATTGAAAAAGGCGCTATTAAAAGATCTCTCCAGCTGGAAAAAAGACCTTAAACAAAAGCTGCAAGATGCGTTAGTTCCTCAGCAACTTTCTGAAGAGTTTGGGCTATATCAGAAGTCATTGGGCATCCCCACTGATACGTTTTTCACGCAATTACCCAATGTGATAGCACGGCTCGAGCAGTTAGATTCCCCGTTTTACCGTGAAGCCCTACAGCTGCAAAAGGGAAAAATTGAAAATCGCAGTGCGCGGCAATCTCTGATTGTTCAGCGCTGGCGTATTAGCTTGATTTTACAGGTGACCACTTTACATAAAGAACTCTTAGAGCAAGAAAAAGAGCAACTGCTGGCGGAATTACAACGCCGTTTAGCACTGAGCGGCAATCTTGAGGATATTCTAGGGGAAAATGAACGTTCATCAGGGCGATTATGGGATCTGAGTAAAGGGTTTAGTAACCCAGCGTCTTATAATGATCAATTAATCGCTCGCTACAGTGATTTTTTGCGCCAGCAACCCGAGCTGGAAAAAATTGCTCAGTTACTCGGACGTAGCCAATCTGCTAAGTCTATTCTTGATGATAATGTGATCCTTGAGCCAATGACGGTGATGGAAAAAGTTCCCGAAACCGTCCCAGAACAAGTGAATGGCTTAAACCAGAGTGACGATATTCTGCGGTTATTACCGGCTGAGCTTGCGATGTTAGGGCTCGAAGATATTGAATTTGAGTTCTACCGCAAGTTATTAGAAAAGCAGCTTATTACTTATCGCTTACAAGGAGAAAGCTGGCAAGAACGCAAAGTTTTACGCCCAGTCACCCATCATCAACATGAAGACCAGCCCAGAGGGCCATTTGTAGTATGTATCGATACTTCAGGTTCTATGGGTGGAATCAATGAACGCTGTGCAAAAGCGTTCTGTCTGGCCTTAATGAAAATCGCGCTGGCGGATAACCGAGCTTGCCACGTGATGCTGTTTTCCACTGAAATTGTTCATTACGATCTTCTCTCTGCGGATGGCTTAGAACAATGTATGCGCTTCTTGCATCAAACATTCCGTGGTGGAACAGACTTGGCGGCATGTTTACGAGAAACAACGGTAAAATTAGAGTCAAAGCAGTGGAGTGATGCCGATGCGGTTGTCATTTCAGACTTTGTGGCTCAACGCTTACCGGATGAGTTAATTCAGAAGATTAAATCCCTTCAGAAGGTTGGTAAATACCGCTTCCATGCGGTATCAGTCTCAAATTATGGGAAGCCCGGTATCATGAAGATATTTGATCATATCTGGCGCTTTGATACAGGGCTAAAAAGCCGACTACTGCGCCGTTTTAATCGCTAATTACAGCATATCTTCAACAGTTTCAGCCATTTCAGGTGACCAAACACCACACTGAACCTGACCGATATGTTGACGTTGCAGCAGTAACATCACTAAGCGAGATTGGCCAATACCGCCACCGATAGATTGTGGCATTTCACCTTTAACTAACGCTTGGTGCCATTCCAGCTCCATACGTTTTTCATCACCCGTTAATCCGAGTTGGCGAGTTAAGCACTCAGGGCTTACACGGATCCCCATTGAAGAGATCTCAAATGCGTCTTGCAATACTGGGTTCCAAACAATGATGTCACCGTTTAAGCCTTTGAAGCCATCTTCGTTTTCGGTTGTCCAGTCATCGTAGTCTGGTGCACGCACATCGTGGGATTCGCCGCTTGACAGTTTTCCACCGATACCGATTAAGAATACCGCACCCAGTTCTTTCGCAATCGCACGTTCACGACCTTTTGCGTCTAAGTCAGGGTAACGTTTTAGCAGCTCTTCGCTGTGGATAAAGTGAATTTGGTCTGGCAGGAACGGTGCCAGTCCAAATTCTTTACTTACGGCAGCTTCTGTTTCTTTTATTGCCTTATAGATTTTACCCACTGTCTGCTTCAGATAAGGAAGCGTACGATCCTCATCTGCCATCACTTTTTCCCAATCCCACTGGTCAACATAGACGGAGTGGATTGGGGTTAAGCGATCCTCGTCCGGACGCAACGCTTTCATGTGTGTGTACAAGCCTTGACCTTCGCTGAAACCAAAACGACCTAAGGTTTTGCGTTTCCATTTAGCCAAGGAGTGAACCACTTCAAACGTTGCACCAGGAATTGATTTCACTTTTACCTGAACGGCTTTTTCGCAGCCTGATAAGTTGTCTTGTGTACCATCACCTAAACGGCTCAGGATAGGACCTTGAACTTCAATTAAGCCAAGCTCTTTTTCAAGTAAACGTGAGAAATAGGATTTCACAAAGCTGATTTGTTGCTGATGTTCGATGAATGACTTGTCCATAATTTTACCCATAATTTGTTAGCTGTAATTAGCCGATGTGTAGATTAAGCAACAAAACGAGGTATAAATTCAATATCCATCATTAAAAAAAGCCTTTACTGTTTATTTTGATTAAAAAAATGGGTATAAAAATGAATAATCATCAAAATGAGGGCTAAATAATGCCGGAAAATTATCAAATCGATAATCTCGATCGTGACATACTTCACGAATTAATGGTCAATGCACGTACACCTTATGCTGAACTCGCCAAAAAATTCTCGGTAAGTCCTGGAACCATTCATGTACGCGTGGAAAAAATGAAGCAGGCTGGGATCATAAAAGGAACTCGTATCGATATCAGCGCAAAACAGTTGGGTTTTGATGTCTGCTGCTTTATAGGGATCATTTTAAAAAGTGCCAAGGATTATCATACTGCCCTCAAAAAGCTGGATGCTTTAGAGGAAGTCGTAGAGGTTTACTATACGACGGGTCAATACAGTATCTTTATTAAGGTAATGTGCCGCTCGATAGATTCCCTTCAAGACGTACTTATCAACAAAATTCAGACTATCGATGAAATACAATCAACCGAAACGCTGATCTCCTTACAGAACCCGATCATGCGAACGATCACCCCGTAGAAAAAAAATGATATAACCACATTATCCACAGGTAGATCCCAGCTCATTCACAGCGTACAATAGCGCCCTGTTAATGTGAAAGAGAGTAACCATGAGCGTAACAAAAGTAACCTTAATTAGTGGCAGTACCATGGGCAGCGCCGAATATGTTGCGGAGCATATGGCAGAGATTTTAGAAGAACTCGGCTATGAAACGGATATACAGCACGGTCCTGAACTGGATGACTTACCACTTGAAGGGTTATGGCTGGTGGTGAGCTCAACACATGGAGCAGGGGATCTTCCCGAAAATATCCAAGCTTTAGCGGAAGCAATTCAAACTCAGTCACCAGACCTGAGCAAGATCAAGTATGGCGCAGTAGGGATTGGCAGTTCGGAATATGACACTTTTTGTGGTGCGATCCATACCCTAGATACCTTATTACAGGATCATGGGGCAAAAAGGATCGGTGATTGCTTTGAAATTGATGTTCAGCAACACGAAATTCCTGAAGATCCTGCAGGAGAATGGGTTAAAATTTGGGCAAACGAACTCTGATCTGTTCAAATTAACCGCAAACAACTGTGGATAACTCCGGTAAGATCATGGTATTAACCGGTAGTTATCCAGATTATAAGTTTTAGGTCGTCTAAGGCCTGTGCATAAGTCCCTGTTTTGATCCCAGCTTATACGCAAAAGGATCACGGATCATTCACAGTATATGATCCTTTACACTTTGATGATCTTTAAAGTGAAAAATCACTTATCCACAGAAACAGGCGATCCTAATAAAAGATCTAATAAAGAGATCTTTAAATAAAAAAGATCTTTATATTATATAGGCAAGAGGCCAGGGCTTGGTCTCTCCATCAAACTTGAGTAGAATTCACTCCTCGAATGCAGAATCCGCATTTTCTAACGTTAAGGTTCACACATGTTTTATCCAGAGCAATTTGACGTCATCGTAATTGGTGGTGGTCATGCCGGTACTGAGGCAGCAATGGCAGCTGCACGTATGGGGCGTCAAACCCTATTACTGACTCACAATATTGATACATTGGGCCAGATGTCTTGCAACCCAGCCATCGGTGGGATCGGTAAGGGACATCTGGTAAGAGAAATTGATGCCCTCGGTGGTTTAATGGCTACCGCAACTGACAAAGCGGGTATTCAATTTAGAACACTTAATGCAAGTAAAGGCCCAGCGGTTCGTGCAACTCGCGCACAAGCAGACCGCGTGCTCTATCGCCAAGCTGTTAGAACTGCATTAGAGAATCAGCCAAACTTAATGATCTTCCAACAACCTGTTGAAGATCTGATTGTTGAAAATAACCGAGTTACCGGTGCTGTTACCCGCATGGGCTTAAAATTTAAAGCCAAAGCGGTGGTATTAACCGTAGGTACTTTCCTTGATGGAAAAATTCATATCGGTTTAGAAAACTACAGTGGCGGTCGTGCTGGTGATCCACCCGCAATTACGTTATCTCAACGTTTAAGAGAATTGCCATTACGTGTAAACCGCTTAAAAACGGGTACACCACCACGTATTGATGCAAGAACTATTGATTTCAGTCAGTTAGCTCAACAGCTAGGTGATGATCCAATGCCAGTATTCTCATTTTTAGGTTCGCAAGAGCAGCATCCACAACAAGTGCCTTGCTACATCACCTATACCAATGAGCAAACCCATGATGTGATCCGTAATAACTTAGATCGCAGCCCAATGTATGCAGGGATCATCGAAGGGATCGGCCCTCGTTACTGTCCTTCCATTGAAGATAAGGTAATGCGTTTTACTGATAAAAACGCTCACCAGATCTTCTTAGAGCCTGAAGGCTTAACTAGCAACGAAATTTATCCAAACGGGATCTCCACCAGCTTGCCATTTGATGTTCAAATGAAAATTGTTCATTCCATGAAGGGAATGGAAAATGCAAGGATCGTCCGTCCTGGTTATGCCATTGAGTACGATTTCTTTGACCCGCGTGATCTAAAACAAACTCTCGAAAGCAAATTTATCGAAGGCTTGTTCTTTGCGGGTCAAATCAACGGTACAACAGGTTATGAAGAAGCTGCTGCTCAAGGTTTATTAGCGGGTCTTAACGCTGCACAACATGCATTTGACCTTGAAGGTTGGTTCCCACGTCGTGACCAAGCCTATGTAGGCGTTTTAGTTGACGACCTGTGCACATTAGGTACCAAAGAACCGTACCGTATGTTCACTTCCCGTGCGGAATACCGTTTAATGCTACGCGAAGATAACGCCGATTTACGTTTAACCGAGAAAGGGCGTGAATTAGGTTTAGTGGATGATGTTCGTTGGGAGCACTTCAACCGCAAAGTCGAAATGATTGAAAAAGAACGCCAACGCTTAAAAGATATCTGGGTTCACCCTAAATCTGATAACCATGAAGAAATCGACCAAATTTTAACCGTTCCATTATCGAAAGAAGCGAATGGTGAAGATTTACTACGTCGTCCTGAAATGACGTATCAAATGCTGACCTCGTTAAATCTGTTTGCTCCGGGTGTTGAAGATCCTCAAGCGGCAGATCAAGTTGAAATTCAAGTGAAATACGAAGGTTACATTGCTCGCCAGCAAGAAGAGATCGAACGTCAACTGCGTAATGAAAATACATTACTCCCTGTTGATCTAGACTATAAGCAAGTGAAAGGCTTATCCAACGAAGTCATGGCGAAACTGAATGACCACAAACCAACGTCAATTGGTCAAGCATCTCGTATTTCAGGGATCACACCAGCAGCAATTTCAATTCTGTTAGTGTGGCTCAAAAAACAAGGCATGTTGCGTCGGAGTGCATAATATGGATTTACTCAGCAAACTGACAAAGCTATTGGCAAAAGCTGACATCCAACTGACTGACAAGCAAAAACAGCAGTTAGTCGATTATGTCGGTTTATTGCACAAGTGGAACAAAGCGTACAATTTAACGTCGGTACGTGAGCCGGAACAAATGTTAGTTCGCCACATCATGGACAGCATCGTGGTGAACGGTCACCTCAAGGGCGACAAGTTTATCGACGTAGGAACGGGCCCAGGGCTTCCTGGCGTTCCTTTAGCGATCATTCGACCTGATGCTCACTTTGTTTTATTGGATAGCTTAGGGAAGCGTATACGCTTTCTGAAACAGGTTCAGCATGAGTTAGGGCTAACTAACATAGAGCCTGTTCAATCTCGAGTGGAAGAGTATCCGGTTGAAGATGGATTTGATGGCGTAATTAGCCGAGCTTTTGCATCACTCAACGATATGCTGAGTTGGTGCCACCATCTTCCCGCGAGGGAAGGGCGCTTTTATGCGTTAAAAGGTGTAGTTCGTGATGATGAACTCACACAGTTGCCAGAAGGCTTTGAAGTTGAGTCCATTACAGAGCTAAAAATTCCCGAATTAGACGAACAGCGTCACTTGGTTAAATTATTCAAAAAATAACGTAGTTTTTAGTAAAATTATTTTATCTTTTAGAGCGGTAGCCGTACATTTACAATGTTACGGCTATTTTTATATATAATTAAAATAAAGATAATTTAAATTCACTTATTATTTACAGAATATTAACGAATATATATCAAAAATAATCACATTAATGGTAATAATATTCCTAATCTAATATTCTTACTAAATCGTTTTAGCATTAATAATGAAATATCCAAATTATCTTTTCATTTTTTTGTCTAAAAAATAACAAATTTAATTATTTGATTTATGGCTTAAAAACAGGGTTCTAACCAGATAAAGAGTGTGGTTATTAATCAAGAGATTAAGATTTGTTGTGATCTTAATCACATAAAGTTATTTTTAGGCGACGAATCGTTAATAAATTATTAATCCCACCTGTCTTAATTCTGCGCTATCTCGAAAAAATTAAATATTTATTCACCTTTTCGCTACTTACTGATTGAATTCATTTCGCCTGCCCGTATAATTTGCACGTTTTTGTCTCTTGACACATTTAAGCAAAGGCAGTTTTATTACAACCCTTAGCGTTTCTTAGGCTGAGAGAGCTGGGAGTACACAAAGTTATGTCTGTTTCCCTTTATGGCAGTAATGCTTCTAAGCAACTGTCTATTCAGTTAATAACTTTTGTAATCCTCAGTGGGGCTTTCTGTGCAAATAGTATAGAATGGGGGGCCTCTGCTCTTGCTGGTGGGTTAGCATGCTGGTTACCTAATATCGTATTTATGCTGCTATCACGCTTTGAAAAAGCAAAAGAAGAGGATGAACCTGTCCGCATTGCCTGGTTCTTTGCATTAGGAGCAGGGTTAAAGGTTGTGACAACTATTACTGTCTTAGTTGTTGCTTTTGGTGTGTTTAAAGCGTCAATAACACCACTGGGTTTGACCTATTTAGCGGTGCTGATTGTTCAGATTGTTGCACCAGCCGTTGTAAAACGGTAAGTATTTTTAAACTACAAAAGGGTAAGAGGCATCATGTCTGCATCAGGAGAAGTGATGACTACAAATGAGTACATAGGTCACCATCTGAGAAACCTTCAGTTGGATCTACGTACCTTTGAGTTGGTCGATCCCCACGCTAGTCCAACGTTTTGGGCGTTAAACATTGACTCGCTTTTTTTCTCAGTAGTTCTCGGGGCTTTATTCCTGTGGCTATTTAGAAAAGTTGCTGCCAATGCGACTAGTGGCGTACCCGGTAAGTTACAGACTGCAATAGAACTGATCATTGGTTTCGTTGATAACTCAGTCCGTGATATGTATCACGGGAAGAGCAAAGTTATTGCCCCTCTGGCATTAACGGTGTTCGTCTGGGTATTTTTAATGAACCTTCTGGATCTACTTCCAATTGATTTTATCCCATACATCGGTGAGCACTACTTAGGTTTACCTGCTCTGCGTATTGTTCCAACCGCAGATGTGAGTATCACGATGTCGATGGCAATTGGTGTGTTTATCCTAATAATCTTTTACAGCATCAAGATGAAAGGAATTGGCGGATTCACGAAAGAGCTCACTATGCAGCCTTTCAACCATCCGGTATTTATCCCTGTAAACTTGATTCTTGAAGGGGTTAGCCTGCTGTCAAAACCTGTATCACTCGGTCTGCGACTGTTTGGTAACATGTATGCAGGTGAATTGATCTTTATTCTTATCGCGGCTCTGCTTCCGTGGTGGTCACAGTGGTTGTTAAGCCTGCCTTGGGCTATCTTCCACATACTGATTATTACGCTACAAGCCTTTATTTTTATGGTTCTGACTGTTGTCTATCTGTCGATGGCTTCTGAAGAGCACTAATTTTATTAATCAATAATTGTATTAACTGAAACAAACTGGAGACTGTCATGGAAAACCTGAGTATGGATCTGCTGTACATGGCTGCCGCTATTATGATGGGTTTAGCGGCGATCGGTGCTGCGATCGGTATCGGCATCCTAGGTGGTAAATTTTTAGAAGGCGCTGCTCGTCAGCCAGATTTAATTCCTCTGCTGCGTACACAGTTCTTTATCGTAATGGGTCTGGTCGATGCTATTCCGATGATTGCTGTTGGTCTGGGCTTATATGTAATGTTCGCTGTTGCCTAATTAACGTTCGGCACACATTAAGAACATTAACTAACTAATAAATAAGAGGTATTGTCTGTGAATCTAAATGCAACAATCCTCGGCCAGGCTATCGCGTTTGTCCTGTTTGTTTTGTTCTGTATGAAGTATGTATGGCCACCGATTATGGCGGCCATAGAAAAACGTCAAAAAGAAATTGCTGACGGTTTATCTTCCGCAGAACGTGCTAAAAAGAACCTGGAACTGGCGCAAACCGACGCAACCGACCGACTGAAAAAAGCGAAAGCTGAAGCTCAAATCATCATTGAACAAGCGAATAAACAACGCACTCAAATGATTGATGAAGCTAAAGCTGAAGCAGAAACAGAACGTGCAAAAATCGTAGCACAAGCGCAAGCTGAAATTGATGCTGAGCGTAAACGTGCACGTGAAGAGTTACGTAAACAGGTTGCGATGCTTGCTATCGCAGGTGCCGAGAAGATCATCGAACGTTCCGTGGATGAAGCTGCTAACAGCGACATCGTTGATAAACTAGTCGCTGAACTGTAAGGAGGGAGGGGCATGTCTGAAATCGCTACTGTAGCTCGCCCCTACGCCAAAGCAGCTTTTGACTTTGCTGTGGAAAACCAAGCTGTTGCTAAATGGCAGGAAATGCTGGCCTTCACCTCTGAGGTGACGCGCAATGAACAGGTTGGTGAGCTGCTTTCTGGTTCTATTGCACCAGAAACATTAGCTAAAACGTTTATCTCTGTTTGTGGAGATGAAATTGACGAGCATGTTCAAAATCTGATTCGTGTTATGGCGGAAAACGGTCGTTTAACAACGATGCCAGAAGTATTAGCTCAATTTATCCAATTGCGCGATACGCTGGAATCAACTGTTGAAGTTGATGTTCTTTCTGCGAACGAACTGAGTGAACAGCAGTCAGCTAAAATTTCTGCCGCGATGGAAAAACGTCTGTCACGCAAAGTTAAGCTGAATTGCAAAATTGACAAGTCTGTTATTGCTGGAGTGATCATTCGTGCGGGAGACCTCGTCATTGACGGTAGTGTCCGCGGTCGCTTAGAGCGTTTAACTGACGTCTTGCAGTCTTAAGGGGACTGGAGCATATGCAACTGAATTCCACCGAAATCAGCGAACTGATCAAACAGCGTATTGCTCAGTTCGATGTTGTGAGTGAAGCTCACAATGAAGGTACGATTGTTTCCGTTAACGACGGTATCATTCGTATTCACGGTTTAGCCGAAGTCATGCAGGGTGAAATGATCGCTCTGCCTGGCAACCGTTACGCAATTGCACTGAACTTAGAGCGTGACTCTGTTGGTGCGGTTGTTATGGGTCCTTATGCTGACTTAGCAGAAGGCATGAAAGTTAAATGTACTGGTCGTATTCTTGAAGTTCCAGTAGGCCGTGGCCTGTTAGGACGTGTAGTGAATACACTGGGTCAACCAATTGATGGTAAAGGTCCTGTTGAGCACGATGGCTTCTCTCCTGTAGAAGTTATTGCTCCGGGTGTTATCGACCGTCAATCCGTTGATCAACCTGTACAGACTGGTTATAAATCAGTCGATGCGATGATTCCAATCGGCCGTGGCCAGCGTGAGCTTGTCATCGGTGACCGTCAAACTGGTAAAACAGCTCTGGCGATCGATGCGATCATCAACCAGCGTGATTCTGGCATCAAATGTGTTTACGTTGCTATCGGACAGAAAGCATCAACTATCTCTAACGTAGTACGTAAACTGGAAGAACACGGCGCTCTGGAAAACACTATCGTTGTTGTTGCAACTGCATCTGAATCAGCTGCACTGCAATACTTAGCACCATACTCTGGTTGCGCGATGGGTGAATATTTCCGTGACCGCGGTGAAGATGCTCTGATCGTTTATGATGACCTGTCTAAACAGGCTGTCGCATACCGTCAAATTTCACTGTTGCTGCGTCGTCCACCAGGACGTGAAGCATACCCAGGTGATGTTTTCTATCTGCACTCCCGTTTACTTGAGCGTGCTGCTCGTGTTAACGCTGATTACGTAGAAGCATTCACTAAAGGTGAAGTGAAAGGCCAAACTGGTTCATTGACTGCTCTGCCAATCATTGAAACTCAAGCGGGTGACGTTTCTGCATTCGTACCAACAAACGTAATTTCGATTACTGATGGTCAGATCTTCCTGGAATCTAACCTGTTTAACTCTGGTATTCGTCCAGCAGTTAACCCAGGTATTTCAGTATCTCGTGTTGGTGGTGCTGCTCAGACTAAAATCATTAAGAAACTGTCTGGTGGTATCCGTACAGCACTAGCTCAATACCGTGAACTGGCAGCGTTTGCTCAGTTTGCTTCCGACCTCGATGACGCAACTCGTAAACAGTTGAGCCACGGTCAGAAAGTAACTGAACTGCTGAAACAGAAACAGTATGCACCAATGTCAGTAGCAGAGCAGGCACTGTCTCTGTTCGCTGCAGAACGTGGGTATCTGGACGATGTTGAGTTAGCAAAAATTGGTGCATTCGAAGCTGCATTAGTTTCATTTGCACAGCGCGAGCATGCTGACCTTATGAACGAAATTGGTCTGGCGGGCAAATATAACGATGATATCGAAGCTAAGTTGAATAAACTGCTCGAATCATTCAAAGCCACCCAGTCCTGGTAATACTATTCGGCCCGTGAATTTTTATGGGCCGTCTGGTTAATAAGGAGAAGCAGAAATGGCCGGCGCAAAAGAGATACGTTCCAAGATTGGAAGCGTGCAAAACACGCAGAAGATCACTAAAGCGATGGAAATGGTCGCGGCGTCCAAAATGCGTAAAACGCAGGAACGCATGGCGGCCAGCCGTCCTTATGCAGAAACCATGCGCAGTGTGATTGGTCACCTTGCATTAGGTAATCTGGAATATAAACACCCATATCTCGAAGAGCGTGAAGTTAAGCGCGTCGGGTATTTGGTTGTTTCAACAGACCGTGGTCTGTGTGGTGGTTTGAACGTTAACCTGTTCAAAAAACTGCTGGCAGACATGAAAACGTGGTCTGAGAAAAACGTTCAGGTTGATTTGGCTTTAATCGGTTCTAAAGCGGTAGCATTCTTCGGTTCTGTAGGCGGCAATGTCGTTTCACAAGTAACCGGAATGGGGGATAACCCGACCCTTTCTGACCTGATTGGCCCAGTTAACTCTATGCTACAAGCCTATGATGAAGGGCGTTTAGATAAACTGTATGTGGTGAACAACAAGTTCGTCAATACAATGTCTCAAGAGCCAACAATTCTTCAATTACTGCCATTGCCTGCAAGCGATGACGAAACACTGAAGAAGAAATCTTGGGATTATTTATATGAACCCGATCCTAAGGCGTTGCTGGATACCCTGCTGCGTCGTTATATCGAGTCGCAGGTTTATCAGGGCGTCGTTGAAAACCTAGCTAGTGAGCAGGCCGCTCGAATGGTAGCGATGAAAGCCGCTACAGATAACGGTGGAAACCTGATCAAAGAGTTGCAGTTGGTTTACAACAAAGCTCGTCAGGCCAGCATTACTCAGGAACTGACCGAGATCGTTTCTGGTGCTGCCGCGGTTTAACAGCTAGGTTTACGAATTACGTAGAGGATTCAAGATGGCTACTGGAAAGATTATCCAGGTAATCGGCGCCGTTGTGGACGTCGAGTTCCCTCAAGATAACGTACCAAAAGTGTACGATGCTCTTGAGGTTATTAACGGTAAAGAAAAACTGGTGTTGGAAGTTCAACAACAGTTAGGTGGTGGTGTTGTCCGTTGTATCGCAATGGGTACATCAGACGGTCTGAGCCGTGGTTTAGAAGTTGTAAACCTAGAGCACCCAATCGAAGTACCAGTCGGTAAAGCAACTCTGGGACGTATCATGAACGTTCTGGGTGAACCAATCGACATGAAAGGTGATATCGGCGAAGAAGAGCGCTGGTCTATTCACCGTGCTGCACCAAGCTACGAAGAGTTAGCTAACTCAACTGAACTGCTGGAAACCGGTATCAAAGTAATGGACTTAATCTGTCCATTCGCGAAAGGTGGTAAAGTAGGTCTGTTCGGTGGTGCGGGTGTTGGTAAAACAGTAAACATGATGGAACTGATCCGTAACATCGCGATTGAGCACTCAGGTTACTCAGTGTTTGCCGGTGTTGGTGAGCGTACCCGTGAAGGTAACGACTTCTATCATGAAATGACCGACTCAAACGTTCTGGATAAAGTATCACTGGTTTATGGCCAGATGAACGAGCCACCAGGAAACCGTCTGCGTGTTGCGCTGACTGGTCTGACTATGGCTGAAAAATTCCGTGACGAAGGTCGTGACGTACTGCTGTTCGTTGACAACATTTATCGTTATACACTGGCAGGTACTGAAGTATCAGCACTGTTAGGTCGTATGCCATCAGCGGTAGGTTACCAACCAACGCTGGCGGAAGAGATGGGTGTTCTGCAAGAACGTATTACCTCAACTCAAACTGGTTCTATCACTTCCGTTCAAGCGGTATACGTACCAGCGGATGACTTGACTGACCCATCACCAGCAACCACCTTTGCTCACTTAGACGCAACTGTAGTTCTGAGCCGTCAAATCGCATCTCTGGGTATCTACCCTGCGGTTGACCCTCTGGATTCTACCAGCCGTCAATTAGACCCACTGGTAGTTGGTCAAGAGCACTATGATGTTGCTCGTGGCGTTCAGTCTATTCTGCAACGTTACCAAGAACTGAAAGATATTATTGCAATCCTGGGTATGGATGAACTGTCTGAAGAAGACAAACTGGTTGTTGCTCGTGCTCGTAAGATCCAGCGCTTCCTGTCTCAACCATTCTTCGTTGCAGAAGTCTTTACCGGTTCACCAGGTAAGTTCGTTTCTCTGAAAGACACTATCCGTGGCTTCAGCGGCATCCTGAACGGTGATTACGACCACCTGCCAGAACAAGCGTTCTACATGGTTGGTACCATTGAAGAAGCTGTGGAAAAAGCGAAAAAGCTTTAATCCATCTGACGAGAGGTTGATATGGTAGCTGCAATGACATACTACCTGAAAGTAGTAAGCGCGGAAAAACAGATGTTTGAAGGCTTAGTACAAAAAATTCAGGTGACAGGTAGTGAAGGTGAGTTGGGGATTTATCCGCAGCATACCCCGCTGCTGACTGCCATAAAACCGGGCATGGTACGCATTACGAAGCAGTTTGGCGAAGAAGAACTAATTTACCTCTCCGGCGGTATCTTAGAAGTTCAACCAACTGGTGTTATCGTACTCGCTGATACAGCGATCCGTGGTAAAGATTTAGACGAAGCTCGTGCAGTGGAAGCTAAACGCAAAGCGGAAGAACATGTCCGCAAAGCACACGGCGATGTTGATTATGCTCAGGCATCAGCAGAACTTGCAAAAGCAATAGCGAAACTTCGAGTTATCGAGTTAACTAAAAAGCTTATGTAATGATAGCAATATAGAAAAAGCCAGTTAGTTTGACTAACTGGCTTTTTTATTTGTGCGAAATATGTAGTAATTTATGCAGGAAATAGGTTTACTTTCACCCCAAAGTTGGAGTTTCAGGAAAATATGACTGTGCAAAGAAAAAGTGTCGTGATTTTAGCTGCCGGTAAAGGCACACGGATGTATTCAGACTTACCTAAAGTTCTGCATTTACTCGCAGGTAAACCAATGGTTCAGCATGTGATTGATACTGCGAAATCAATCGGTGCGTCGGATATTCATCTGGTATACGGACATGGCGGTGATTTACTGAAAGAAAAACTGGGTGAACAAAACCTCAATTGGGTTCTGCAAGCGGAGCAACTGGGTACCGGTCACGCAATGCAGCAAGCCGCTCCCCACTTCCAAGATGACGAAGACATTGTCATGCTGTATGGCGATGTACCTCTGATTGCGAAAGACACATTACAACGACTGGTAGAAGCTAAGCCAGAAGGCGGCATTGGCTTACTGACAGTTATCCTCGATAAACCAGCCGGTTATGGTCGCATTATCCGTGAAAACGGCGAAGTCGTTGGTATCATCGAACAGAAAGATGCCAGCGAAGAGCAGCGTAAAATCCAAGAAATCAACACCGGTATTATGGTCGCAAGCGGCAAAGACTTTAATCGCTGGCTGAGCCAACTGAACAATAACAATGCCCAAGGTGAATACTACATCACCGACATCATTGCCCTTGCTCATAAAGAAGGCAACAAAATTGCGACCGTTCACCCAAGCCACCTCAGTGAAATGGAAGGGGTTAATAACCGTCTGCAATTAGCGGCGTTAGAGCGCATCTACCAAAAAGAACAAGCTGAAAAATTACTGTTAGCGGGTGTGATGCTGATCGATCCTGCGCGTTTTGATATTCGCGGAACCTTAACTCACGGTCGCGATGTGGTGATCGACACTAACGTGATCATCGAAGGTAACGTGACGCTGGGTAATAACGTTCAGATCCAAACTGGCTGCGTACTGAAAAACTGTGTGATTGGCGATAACTCAGTTATCAGCCCATACTCAGTGATTGAAAATTCTGAATTATCCACGGAATGTACTGTTGGACCTTTCGCTCGTTTACGCCCTGGTGCTAAATTAGCAGCGAAATCCCATGTGGGTAACTTTGTTGAAATGAAAAATGCCACGCTGGGCTTAGGCTCTAAAGCAGGACACTTAAGCTATCTGGGTGATGCTCAGATTGGTAGTAATGTGAATATTGGTGCGGGCACGATCACCTGTAATTATGATGGTGTGAATAAATTTAAAACAGTTATTGGTGATGATGTGTTTGTTGGCTCTGACACTCAGTTAGTTGCTCCAGTGAGTGTGGCTAATGGCGCAACCATTGGTGCTGGTACCACGGTCACTCGTGATATTAACGAAGGTGAGCTGGTGGTGAGCCGCGTGAAACAGACACACATTAAAAACTGGCAGCGCCCAGTAAAGAAAAAATAAGTAAATAAAACATAAGTAAATATAGAGGAGAGATATTCAAGTCTCTCCTATGATTAGCTATGAACAAATTAGCTATCTAAGAATTAGCAGTCTAAGCAATGTCGGTCAGTATTTTTTAATATAAAAATCGCTACAAAGTAGCAAACAAAACAATAAATTCCCCGTTTCTACAAGGCTGGGGAACAGCGAAAGCTGAACAATAATCAGGTTGCGACAATAAGAGGGGAATAACCCCTTTATTTAGGAATAACTTAATATGTGTGGAATTGTTGGTGCTGTCGCACAACGTGATATCGCGGAAATTCTGTTAGAAGGTCTTCGCCGTTTAGAATACCGTGGTTATGACTCTGCGGGTATGGCGGTGGTTGATCATGAAGGTCATCTGCAACGCTTACGTGAAGTCGGTAAAGTACAAATGCTGGCGGAAGAAGCAGAAAAGAACCCAGTTTCTGGTGGAACGGGTATCGCGCATACTCGCTGGGCGACTCATGGTATTCCAAGCGAGCGTAACGCTCACCCTCATACCTCGGGTTATATTGCCGTTGTTCATAACGGAATTATCGAGAACTATTTAGAACTGAAAGAAGAGCTGAAAAAACTTGGCTATATCTTTAGTTCAGACACTGACACGGAAGTAATTGCGCACCTTGTTCATCATGAACAGCAGCAAGGCGGCACATTACTGGAAGTGGTTCAGCGCGTGATCCCGCAATTACGTGGCGCTTATGGCACCGTGATTATGGATAGCCGCAACCCAGAATTATTAGTCGCAGCACGCTCTGGTAGCCCGTTGGTTATCGGTTTGGGTGTTGGCGAAAACTTCTTAGCTTCTGACCAACTGGCATTATTGCCTGTGACTCGCCGTTTTATCTACCTAGAAGAAGGGGATATTGCGGAAGTCACTCGTCGCACTGTGCGTATTTTTGATAAGCAAGGCGCACCAGTTGAACGTGAGCAAATCGAATCGAATGTTCAATACGATGCAGGTGATAAAGGTGCATACCGCCATTACATGCAAAAAGAGATTTATGAACAGCCGATGGCGATTAAAAACACTCTTGAAGGGCGTTTTAACCAAGACAATGGTATCGACCTGAGCGAATTAGGTCCGAAAGCCAGCGAAATACTGTCTAAAGTCGACCATATCCAAATCGTCGCCTGCGGAACTTCCTACAACGCAGGTATGGTTGCGCGTTACTGGTTTGAATCACTGGCGGGTATTCCTTGTGACGTGGAAATTGCGTCTGAATACCGTTACCGCAAACCGGCACACCGTAAAGGCAGCTTGATGATCACCATTTCCCAATCAGGGGAAACGGCGGACACACTAGCCGCTCTGCGTTTGTCTAAAGAACTGGGTTACTTAACGTCTCTGGCGATTTGTAATGTTGGCGCATCTTCATTAGTCCGTGAATCTGAGTTTTCGCTGATGACCAAAGCGGGCGCGGAAATTGGCGTCGCTTCCACCAAAGCATTCACAACCCAATTAACGGTATTGTTGATGCTGGTGGCGTATATGGGACGCTTGAAAGGGGCTAACCCAGAACTGGAAGAGCGTATTGCTCATGCACTTCACGCACTGCCAGCGCGTATTGAAAGCATGCTGTCTCAAGACAAAGTGATTGAAGCGTTAGCGGAAGATTTCTCAGACAAAAACCATGCGCTGTTCTTAGGTCGTGGCGATCAGTTCCCTATCGCTGTTGAAGGCGCACTGAAACTGAAAGAGATTTCGTATATCCACGCTGAAGCATATGCCGCGGGCGAATTAAAACATGGCCCATTAGCATTAATTGATGCGGATATGCCGGTTATCATCGTTGCACCGAACAACGAACTGTTAGAAAAACTGAAATCTAACATTGAAGAAGTTCGCGCACGTGGTGGCCTGCTGTATGTGTTCGCTGATCAAGATGCTGGCTTTGTGGCAAGTGAAAACATGAAAATTGTTTCCCTGCCACATGTGGAAGAGTTGATCGCCCCAATTTTCTACACTGTTCCTCTGCAGCTGCTTTCTTACCATGTTGCGTTAATCAAAGGAACTGACGTGGATCAGCCGCGTAACTTGGCAAAATCAGTGACTGTTGAGTAATCTCGCCCTGATTTAAAAATCCAGCCGGTGTCCTGTAAAAGTACACCGGCTTTTTATTACTTATCTATTCTTACACACCATTTAAATTTCCCCGCTGAACTATAACAATCCGATGTTAATTAGTTGATTGGGTATGCATCTATTCGCTATCAATTTCACGTATACTTAATTTTCTTGATGCAGTATTGAGCAATAATAAACAACAATAAAAATCAGCAGAAGGTTACGTGGATGGCAGAGATTGAATGGTTAAGTGCGGTTGTCATCGCAATCACAATAGGGTTTTGGGCGACAGGAAAACTACCAGAATATTTAGTAGCACTACTGTTTTTAGCAGCAGCGGCATGTTTACATTTAGCGCCAACCAATGTGATTTTCTCGGGGTTCACCTCAGAAGCATTTTGGCTCGTTTTAAGCGGCTTTATTCTTGGGTTTGCCATCAATAAAGTGGGGCTGGCGGAACGTATTGCGCAGCATATCTCAGGACGTTTTACCAAATCTTGGCTCTCATTGATCATTGGCGTGGTGATCCTCGCGTATGGGTTGGCATTTATTATGCCGTCGAATATGGGACGAATTGCGTTACTGATGCCGATTGTAATGGCAATCGCGGATAAAGTCGGGCTAGAAAGTGGCAGCCGAGGGCGCATCGGGTTAGCGTTGGCGGTCGGTTTTGGTACCTTCCAACTTTCTGCAACCGTGCTGCCTGCAAACGTTCCCAACCTTGTTATGGCGGGGGCGATAGAAACCACTTATCACCTTAAACTTTCCTATTTAAATTACCTGTTCTTGCACATGCCAATCTTGGGACTGATTAAAGGTGCGCTGGTGGTGTTGTGTATCTATTTCCTGTTTCCCGCCAAATTGCAGCAGGTGGTTGAGCAAAAAACCTTACCACCTATGAGCCGCGATGAGAAAAAGCTCGGTGTTGTGTTGGCAGTCACCTTGCTTTTCTGGATAACGGATACCACACACGGTATTTCACCGGCATGGGTGGGGTTAGTCGCGGCATGTTTCTGCTTGCTACCTAAAGTCGGTTTTGTCACTAATGACGAGTTTGTTAAAGCTGTGAATATCCGCACTTGTATTTATGTCGCAGGGATTTTGAGCCTAGCAACATTGGTGAGTTATTCCAATGTTGGGATGGTGGTTGGTACTTACTTACAAAAGATGCTGCCACTTGACCCAAATAGCCCATTTATGGATTTTGGTAGCTTAGTGGGACTGACCAGCGGCTTAAACTTTGTGGTGACGGCAAACGGTGTTCCTGCGCTATATACCCCGTTAGCGGAATCGCTCTCTAATGCCACGGGCTTACCGCTGATTGCGGTTCTCATGGTACAAGTTATCGGTTATTCGACACCTTTATTACCTTATCAAGCGTCTCCGATTGTTGTTGCGATGGGAATGGGGAAAGTGCCGTTAATGGATGGGGTAAGGTTATGTCTAATCTTGTTTATTTTGACCTTTTTCCTCTTGGTGCCGCTGGATTATTTCTGGTTTAAATTGCTGGGTGTGATCCCTTAATGGAGTAAGGTCAGCATCGTAAAAAATGCTGACTTTTTTCAATGAAGTGTGGCGGTATTAAGTGGAACTGAGTAACTCAATACAGGCCCCTTTAAATAAGACAGTGCTATTTGGCTCACTATTTTCGGTGATCAACAGCTCACTACTGTTTTTGATCATTTTCCACTCGGTAGGGGTGAGTAAGCGAGTGGATTGCAATTCATTAAAACGCCCCAGCAATGAAATTTCCCCAGTTACCTTGTCCTTAGCCCAAATCATTGCATTTCCCAGATTACCTTCTGGTAATGGATATTGGCTGTTCCATTCCAATTGAAGGCGAGATTTTCCGGGTTTATCCCCTTTGTATGCCATTAGTACAAAATGGTCATTTCTCTCTTGAGATGACATGGTCGCGATATAGCTCGGCGTAGCAACTTGAGGGGTTGGTTGCAGTAACATCACGCTGGAAAAAACGAACAAAAAGAGAGAACACCCCCATGGGATGAGTGACCATTTGTATTGCCAAACACGGTGATAAAACGGTATTTTTTCTTTTTTACTGATCACCGATTCAATATCTTTCCATACCCATGATGGTGGCTTATCAACTGCCATTGGTTCTAGCCTATAAAGATATGCATGCCACTGAGCGACTAATTCAGCCCAAGAGGTATCGCTAGCCATCAAGGATTCTAAGCGCTTTCTGGCGTTGGTTGATAATGTGCCGAGCACATACTGGCTCACCAAATGTTCGCGTATGGCTGGGTTGCTATAACGAAGCGGTGTTAGGCGCTTATGCATTGTTTTAGCTCCTTTAAGCCTCGTCGTATCCATGATTTGATAGTGCCTAGAGGGTGAGCAAGGCGCTTCACGATTTCTTCATGAGAATAACCATGAATATAAGCAAGCTTTATGGCTTGCTGTTTTTCAGTGGTGAGCGCGAGAAAACAGCGGTCGAGCTTCTGTGAATCCTCAGAAACAGGGTCATCAATAGCAATCTCTGGGGAGAGCTCGATATCTTCAAACTTCGGCATGCGCCTCTGTTTTCTGACATGATCTATCGCTAAATTACGCATTAACTGGCAGCACCATGCCCAAGGCGATATTACATAATGGCTCGATGCTGAGAACCAGATCTTGAGATATCCCTCATGCAGGAGATCCGCCGCGATATCTCTGTCAGCAACGATATTGACCAGCAGCCCATATAACTTACGATTTGTTAGGCCATAAAAGCGCTCAAAAGCGTGCTGATCTCC
Organism: Providencia sp. wls1914; assembly: GCF_009706645.1. Taxonomy (NCBI): domain Bacteria; kingdom Pseudomonadati; phylum Pseudomonadota; class Gammaproteobacteria; order Enterobacterales; family Morganellaceae; genus Providencia; species Providencia sp. wls1914. Next base: position 61,171 of record NZ_WLUN01000012.1, on the reverse strand, counting down.
CATTTTTATCTGCGAAAATAACGTTTCTAGCTCATTGTTTTCTGCGCTCACGTTCACCTCATAACGTTATGGCAAAATAACCAAATTCCAAGCATTTGCCACTTTATCGCCTGTGATATCACCTGGTTTCTGATCGTTTATCCATGTATACAATGGCTTGCCTTGGTAAGCCCACTGATAGGAACCATCTTGGCGAGTGATAACGCTAAATGGAGCACTGGCTACATCACCTTGTTGTGCCGCTAATGGTGGCCACTTAATTGCGCAATCACCATTACATGATGATAGTCCATCACTGTCTTTAGTGAAGGTGTAGAGCGACATCTTCGCTTTATTGGTTAAAATTTTACCGTTATCGGTGCTATATACATTAACGGGGACACTGTCTGCTCGAGCAATTGACCAAATATTTTTAACCCCTGCACCTGTGACATCACCGGGCTTTTGATCTTTGCTCCACAAATAGAGAGGCTGGTGGTTCATTGTCCACTGCATTTTTCCATCTTTACGTTGGATTTTATTTAAACCGGGTAGGGATGATGTTTCATCGTTCACTAATAATGGTGGCCAGAGTTTGGCGCAATCATCATAGCAAACGGATTGGTCGGGTTTATCATTGTCAAAGTAATAGAGCGTCATACCTTGGTTATTGGTATAAACCTGACCCAACGCGGTTTGTTGGGTTGAAATATCGGAGGCTGCTGCCGAAAAGGCAAACAGGCTTAACAGCGTGGCTGCGATGCGAATGTTCATTATTATTTCCTTGTTGTATGGGTATCAATAAGAGAGACGACAAGGAAATGAATTTGGATGCAGGGAATTGAAAATAATTTTCAGGGCGTTTTTTGATTAAAAAAGACCTGATAATGTTGATTATCAGGTCTAAAAAGCGCAATAAAACGATGTGAACAATCTTACAAAAAGGCTTTGTACGGCAATTCAGGTTCGTTTTTAAAGATATCTTGGAAGCCTCTGAAATGCTGATAATGCATGCGCCCTTTATCGGTTGGGTAGGTATATTTCCCGCCAACTTGCCAGAAGAATGGGGAAAATTTATATTGCAGACGCTCTTTTTTCATATTCCATAGCACTTCAATTTCACGAGGGTCATTTTGGAAGTTAGCCCAAATATCGTGGTGGAATGGAATAACCGTCGTGCAATCTAGTGATTCTGCGGCACGCAAAATATCGGAAGAGGTCATTTTGTCGGTGACACCGCGCGGGTTTTCGCCGTAAGAAAGCAGGGCAACATCGATATTGTAGCGGTTGCCGTGCGCCGCATAGTAGTTGGAATAGTGAGAATCCCCAGAGTGATACAGCGAGCCACCAGTGGTTTCAATCAAATAGTTTACTGCACGCTCATCCATACCGTCCAAAATGGCTTTGTCATAGGAAGAAACGCCTTTTGGTAAGGTCACTAGCGCTGTACGGTCGAACGAGTCTAAAACACGGATTTTCATATCGCCGACTTCAATCACATCGCCCACTTTGGCCACAATGCAGCGATCTTCCGGTACACCCCAACCTGTCCATAGGTTGACGCAGGCTTGTGGACCAATAAATTTAACGTGGTCTCCGCAGTTTTGTAGTACTGCTGCCGCAACGTTGACATCAATATGGTCAGCGTGGTCATGGGATGCCAAAATGGCATCGACATCTTTAATCGCAAATGGGTCGAGCGGAAAAATTGAGGTACGTAAGTTGGGTTGCAGGGCTTCAACACCACCCATACGCATCATTTGATGCTGCTGATTCATCAGTGGGTTTTTCTGGGTTTTTTTGCCAGTTCCACACCAAAAATCGATGGAAATGTTGGTGTTACCTTCGCTTTTCAACCAAATACCTGTACAGCCCAGCCACCACATAGAAAATGTGTTGGGTTCTACGACGGTTTTTTCGATCTCTTCATTGAGCCAGGTTCCCCACTCAGGGAATGTGCTTAAAATCCAAGATTCACGGGTAATTTCATTTACTTTACTCATAGCAACACCTTTCCTATCCAGAATTTCAAATGTAAGGGATTAGCGCCTTATTCATGAAAATAAGGCGAAATACAGAATAAATTTGTTAATTCGTTGAATTAGATAGTTAATCTAATTATACAAGGATGACTTGCGTGCCTTGGGCTTCGATGGCTTTGATAATTTTCGGGTCGGCGTTCTTACCAGTGATGAGATAGTCAATTTTTTCGGCAGGGCAAAATAACATGCCTGTTCGACTTCCAACTTTTGAGCTATCCACAACAACAACCAATTTATCAATACGATCGAGCATCTGTTGCTCCGCGACCGCAGTCAGCATATCTGTTTTGTACAGCCCTGTTTCGGTTAAACCTTTCCCTGAAGTAAACATCCAGTTTCCGGCATATCCCATCAATGTGCTTAATGCTGGATTGAGGAAAATACCTTGTGTTCGGTTATATTGCCCGCCAATCAGAACCACATCTTCATGTTCTTCTTCAATCAAATAGCTGGCGAGAGGGAAATAGTTCGTCACTATCTGGACGCCTTTTCCACACAGTTGCTGTCCTAGCAAAAATGCGGTGGATCCACAGTTGATAACGGCGCTATCTCCCGGTTGGCAAAGTTCTGCCGCTTTCATGGCGATTTGTGATTTTTCCTCATAATGGTCGGTGCTGTTGATATTCAGCGGTGACCATCTGAGTCTTTTTTCTTCAATGCGCTCTGCACCATTACGTATTTTTTTGAGTTTGCCTTGCTCGTCCAGCTTGGCGATATCTCGGCGAGCAGTTGCAGGCGAGATATCAAAATGTTTTGTGATAAAAGATACGTTAATGATTTGATTTTCTTTCAATAAAGACAAAATTTCATGATGTCTTTGTGTCTCATTCATGTGTAGCGCCTTATTTCTGTATAATCATTTTTCGTCTTTAGTGATGATTATTATAATCACAGTATCATGACAACTTTTGATTCAAAATGATTGAATTTGATTCTATATGATCATGGTGAAAATTGTCAACTCACTAAATTCAAAAATTACCCATGCCAAATTAATTCTTTAACTATATGTAAATATTGATTTTTACTATATTTGTTGTGATCGGCTCAACAAATGTAGGGTTTTTTACTGGTCAAAAAGTGTCACTTCAAATAATCATAAATGAGCAAATGGTGATTACTTATGATTACAAAATGTGTTTGAGTGATTAAATTGATGAACTGTTTGATTATAGCGTGAGAATGCTTGTCTGTGATCAGGGTAATGTAATTTTAAATAAGATAATAATTCACACTAAATTTGATTTAGGGGTAAAAATATGGATTTTCTGTATGACTCATTCTATATTTTTTACAGCCAAGTGATGACCAAAGCCCCGTTATTACTGGGATTAGTGACATTGATTGGCTACTGGCTTCTAAAGAGAGATGGCACAACCATCCTGAAGGGAACCATAAAAACGATTGTCGGCTTTATGTTAGTGCAAGTGGGAGCCGATACATTAGTCTCCAGCTTCAAACCTGTCATTGCAAAAATGTCAGAGTATCATCACCTTACCGGTTCAGTTATCGACCCATACACCTCAATGATGGCCACCATGGAAACCATGGGGGATAACTATTCATGGGTTGGATATACGGTTCTGATTGCATTGGCGATTAATATTCTTTTGGTACTTTTCCGCCGTATTACGGGGATCCGCACCATAATGCTGACGGGGCATATCATGTTCCAGCAAGCGGGATTGATCGCCGTATTCTATTTTGTGCTGGGCACCAGCATGTGGGAAACCATTATCTACTCAGCCGTTCTCATGGCGCTGTATTGGGGCATTTCATCCAATATTATGTTTAAGCCAACGGAATCTGTTACAGGTGGAGCAGGGTTTTCAATCGGTCACCAGCAGCAAGTCGCATCATGGGTTGCCACTAAAATTGCCCATAAACTCGGTGATAAAAACGATAGCGTTGATAATCTTAAACTACCGAAATGGCTGCATATTTTCCATGATAGCATCGCTGCCACCGCGATTGTGATGACCGTTTTCTTCGGCATTATTCTTCTTTCCTTTGGGTTAACTAACTTACAAGAAATGGCAGGGAAAACCCATTGGACTATCTATATTCTCGAAACGGGTTTGAAATTCGCGGTTGCCATTCAGATTATTGTTACTGGCGTGCGGATGTTTGTTGCTGAGCTTTCTGAAGCGTTTAAAGGGATTTCCGAGCGCGTTATTCCTAACGCGGTACTCGCCATTGACTGTGCCGCAATTTACGCTTTCTCTCCTAATGCCATGGTATTCGGCTTTATGTGGGGGGCGTTGGGACAGTTTACTGCGGTATTGATTATGTTGGGATTAAGTTCCCCGATCATGATTATTCCCGGTTTTATCCCGATGTTCTTCTCCAATGCGACAATTGGGGTATTTGCCAACCATTTCGGTGGCTGGAAAGCGGTCATGAAAATCTGTTTCGTGATGGGAATTATTGAAGTTGTTGGGTCTGCATGGGCAATTTCATTATTTAGCCAGCAAGGAACGGATTTTAGCGGTTGGATGGGCATGGCCGACTGGGCGTTAGTTTTCCCACCAGTGATGCAGGGGCTTTCCTTCTCCAAATATTTCTTCTTTGTCTTGATTGGACTGTCGTTTGTTTACATGTACTTTGCGTCGAAAAGATTGCGTGCGGAAGAAGATGCACAAGCCGCTGCGGCAGCAGAGCCACAAGTGGAGCTGAGTGTTGAAAATACGTCAGTTGAAGCGACAGAACAGCCTATTTCAACGGGAGCTAGACCCGTCAGTATTCTCGCGGTATGTGGTAATGGGCAAGGTTCATCGATGATGATGAAAATGAAAATTGCTAAGTACCTTGAAGGTAAAGGCATTCCTCATGTGATGGATTCCTGCGCCGTCTCTGATTACAAATCAAAATTGGCGAATACAGACATTATTGTCTCTTCCAAGCATCTCTCTTCTGAAATGGATGCGGGGGAAGGTAAATTCGTACTGGGTGTGCAGAATATGTTAAATCCTAATTCATTTGGCGATGAATTACTGGCGATTATTCATAATAACTTTAGTGAATCGAAATAAATCCAATAACTAAATTTGTCATGGGGATTCAGTGATGTATGCCCATGACGATAGGAGAGCAATGCCATGGGTTTCAAACAATCTCTAATGGATAACAATTCCATTAAATTACATGCCTCAGCGGATAATTGGCAGGATGCAATTAAGATTGGCACCGATATGCTCATCGCATCTGGGGCGATTTTGCCGGATTACCATGAAGCCATTATTAGCAGCGTCAAAGAGTTAGGCCCTTATATCTGTATTGCACCTAATTTAGCCTTACCTCATGCCCGCCCAGAAAATGGTGTTTTAAAAACCGCATTTGCCTTGGTGACATTAAAAGAACCGATTTTATTTGATGGGGAAAGTGAGCCTGTGGATGTCCTCATTACACTCGCGGGAAGTTCTTCTGATGAACATATGGAAGGCTTAATGGAAGTGACTCAAGTATTGGATGATGAAGAGAGCGAAACGGGGATTGACCTCGATAAAATTCGCCGCTGCACCAGTGCAGATGAGGTCTATCAGGTGATTGATGCGGCATTGGCTTAGGCCATTATTCACCAGATACCCGATTTAATCTAAAACACTAGGATAATCAAATGACTAAACCTTTAATTCAAATTGCATTAGACCAAACCAATCTGAAAGATGCGCTGGCGGTTGCTGACAATGTGGAGTCTTTTGTTGATGTGATTGAAATTGGTACTATTTTGGCTTTTGCGGAAGGCATGAATGCGGTTTCAACCCTACGTAAAAATCATCCATCACACATTATTGTTTGCGATATGAAAACCACGGACGGCGGTGCGATTTTATCGAAAATGGCGTTCGAAGCAGGCGCGGATTGGATCACGGTTTCGGCAGCGGCGCATATTGCCACTATCACGGCATGTAAAAAAGTAGCGGATGAATTTGGTCGTGAAATCCAAATTGAACTGTATGGTAACTGGACATTAGACGATGCGAAGCGCTGGGTAGACTTAGGGATCAAACAGGCGATTTACCACCGTTCTCGTGATGCTGAGCTCGCTGGCGTGGGCTGGGGACCTGAAGATCTCACTAAAATGCGCCAACTTTCTGATTTAGGACTCGAACTGTCGATAACTGGCGGGATTGTGCCAGAAGATATTCACCTTTTCGAAGATATCAAAGCTAAAGCCTTTATTGCTGGGCGTGCATTGGTTGGGGAAAAAGGAAAAGCCACCGCAGAAGCACTGCGTGAACAAATTGCTCGTTTCTGGTAATTGGTATTGATAAAAATCCCCTCGAAATTACCGAGGGGATTTTGTTTTTGGGTTTATAAGCGTTTACTTGGCAGTAGCATTACGGCAATACCGCCTATTACCGTTACCGCAGAGAACGCGGCAAAGTTCCAACTACTGGTGACCCCAAGGCTGGCAATATAGGCACCAAACATAGGGCCTGACATGGCTCCGACACGGGAGATACTCATTGTCCAACCTGTTGCAGAAGCTCGCACACTGGATGGATAGAAATGGGCGACATAGCCGGTCAAAATTAATGGTGCAGAAATACAGCCAATCCCCGCGAGACCAACAAGCAAATAATTCATATAGATATTTTGCTTGAAGACCATCAATCCAATCCCCATAGCACCGAGCATAAAGAAGAATGCAACTGTGCCGCGAGCGCCGCATTTATCGGCGACTTTCCCAAGGAATAACCCGCCTAGCGCAGAAGATAAACTGAACACCACTAAGAACGTTAAGCTGGAGCCAAGATCATAACCTTCTTTACGCATGATGGATGGCAGCCACGTATTTAAGCCGTAAACGATGAAGCCTCCACAGAACAGCGCGACCCAAAAACAGCAAGTTGCTCGCAGGTAATCTTTGGAAAAGATAATCGCGACGACTTCTTTTAGGCTACGAGAAGCCTGCTTTTCTAGCTTCACGGGTTCGTGATAGGTGACTTCAAGTTTCTCCGCCAGTTTTCTCGCTTTTTCGTGTTGCCCTCGGTTATTGAGGTATTCAATTGACTCTGGTAACAGGCGGGACATTGGCCAAATTAATAATAAGGGCAACGACCCAACTATCATCACACCACGCCAACCAAATTGACTAAGAATAGCAATCGCGACTAAGGCGGCACATAAGATACCCAGAGAGTAGCCTGAGTACATAATGGCATAGTTAAACGACCGTTTTTCGGTTGGTGAATATTCAATGGTGAGCGCGGCTGCGACAGGGATCACACCCCCAAGTCCGATTCCGCCGATAAAACGCATTAATCCAAAAAACCAAGGTGTTGGCGCTAAAGCAGTGGCTAACATGGTGGACGAAAATAGCGTAACGCAGATTAATAGCATGCGTCGTCGACCATATAACTCGCTTAATGTTCCAATAATAAAAGCACCAAAGAACATTCCCACGAGGGTGTAACTGCTCAAGGCGCCTAATTCAATAGGGGTTAAATTCCACTCTTTATATTCAGAGAGTGTCGGTAAAACAGCACCCATCACCCCCACGTCATAACCTTCAAATAAAATGCTTAGCCAGCAAACCAGCATGACTTTGAAGGTCGTGCGCTTTGAGGAGACAGATGTAATTTCAGATGTTTGTATTGTCATAAATCACTCTCTAATCGTTATTCGACCGATATTTTTTTAATGGCAAGTACGTATATTTTTTAAATCTGAAAAGCCGACATTACACTTTACTTTTTTAAGTTAAATCACAATAGAAATGTTAATGAAATGTACAATAAATGCAGGAATAGGATATTTATTGCAGTTTTTGTTTTTGGATTAAATATTAATAAATCTTATATTTACTCACTATTTTTGTTTCTATTTTTAAGAATGAAAATGCTTTCCTATATTAGTTTTAAGCGGAAATTAAAAATAATAACAAAATTTCATGATATTGATATTAAATGATTTTAAAATAAAATAACGCAAGGTTATATTTATAATTAATAAGATAATTGCTAGATTGTTAATATGTTTATAGCCTGATTTTTTATTTTAAATATTAGTCTTAAATATTGAACAGATTAAGAGTGAATATCCAAAAAATGAAATTTAATATTTATTTGACATAAATTTAACATGTGAATAATATTCGATAAGTTTGATTTTTGAACAATACCAAATGCAGGTAAATCGAAAATAGAATCGGAGAATTATTATGATAAAGCCATATGGTGTAGTGGGTTTAGTGCCAACAACGTGGGGAATAAAAACGCGTAGCGATATTATGAAAAATATCGACCATCTTGAAGAGCTATCTCATGGTGCGCTGTGGCTATCTTCATTGGATCTCCCTGTTCGTTTACTCGTTCTTCCTGAAGGGGCTTTACAAGGTTTCAACGATGAAGCCCTAGATTTACCGATTGCTGAATTTTTAAAAGATGGCGCCATTGATATCCCTGGCCCAGAGACTGACAGGCTGGGAGAGTTAGCGAAATCTCAAAATGTGTACATCATGGCGCAAGCGAAAACCCGTGATCCTGATTGGCCGGGAATTATGTTTAACGTTGGGTTTGTTATTGATCCCAAAGGCAACATTATCCTGAAACACCATAAAATGTCCTCTTTGCTGCCGTGTGAGCGTTCGGCATCGCCTCATGATCTGTACGATGAGTGGATAAAAAAATATGGGCGCTCATTACAATCTTTTTGGCCAGTTGTTGATACTGAAATTGGTCGATTAGGGGTAATGATGGCCATGGAAGGCAACTTCCCTGAAAACGGTCGTGGTCTGGCATTAAATGGGGCAGAGGTGGTGTATCGCGCCTCATTACCGACACCATTTACTGAAAATGACCTGTTTGAAATTTCTAACCGCGCCCGTGCGTTGGAAAATAACTTCTATGTTGTGGCACCGAATATTGGCTCAATGTATATGTTCCCGACTACACAAGCACCAATTGACTGTGGCGGTGGTCGCTCACTGATTGTGGACTACAAGGGTAAAATTGTGGGTAAACAAGAGGATACTAACGGTTCAACCTATGTTTATGGGGTGATTGATATTGAAGCGATGCGTCATCACCGCGCAAATGCCTCGGTGAGTAACTGGCTGAAAGATATTCGAACTGAATGCGCTCAGCTCATTTATGAAACACCAATTTACCCGAAAAATACCTACTTACATGAGCCACAAGGCAATCATAAACACTATCGAGAGACTATTTTAAATAAGCAAATCGAGAAAATGATCGAGCGAAATGTGTTTGTGCCGAGTGTGTATGATAAAAAATAGAATCTTAATCGATAAAAAATCCGATGACGTTATTCACGAAATCGGATTTTTTATTATGGAAAGAAGGGCTATTTATTAAGAACTGCGAGTGCTTCTTGCTTTAACTCTTCAGCGATATTTTTGATGAACGTAAGCTGATTCATCGCATCATTGAGCTCTTTTTCTAACCGGGCATCGAGCCCCTCGACTGGCATCGGAGTTTCACTAGCTCCGCGGTAAGGGATCCATGGATTATCGCCTTCATCATCAAAACGAAATGCTGGCGCATAGTAATCCACTTCCTCTTCTAAACCGAATGAAACCACTTGAGGTTGTTCATCGCCTAAGCAAATCAATTGCTTTAATAATGTTTTGACGGGAACTTCCCCTTCACCAGAAAGACTGGCTTTATGACCAAAACCCTTGCCTTCAGGAACACGTATTGCATCTTTCATATGCACTTGGGTAATGTTGTTTTTCATGTTTTCGAATGCTTCTAGTGGAAGCTCGTTGGCATTAAACATATTGCCAAAATCAAACAGTAATGAAAAATTAGGGAAATTGGCGTCTTCAACCAATTGATTTAATTCATGACTTTTTAAATCTTCATGTTGTTCAATAACAAATTTCAGCCCTGTGTGCTCATAGGTCTCTTTGATGTATTGAATATCCCCTTTGACCTTTTGAAGTACGTCTTGCAGGTTGCCTTCATAGCGAGGGTAAAAGCGAATAGAACTTGCCCCGGTTTTCAACGCAATATGTACCGCTTCATCAATAGCGCTAGCTGCGGATGAGCTAGTTTCAATTTTAAGGTCGAGATTATACTCTTTGGCTTTTTGTCCAAATGCCTCTAATTGCTCGTCACTCATAGTTTTCAGTGCTTGAGTTTCGCCATCTTCAACATGGATTTTAGCGCCAGTTAAATAAAGCTTTTTCGCTATCTCTAATAAATCATCGGGTAAAATTCGCTCTTTTCTCATGTTTAAATGGAATGCATAAGCATGAAGATACAGCGGCATTGAATCAATTCGTTCAATAATTTTTTGGGCTTCGATATTAGTCATTTTTTTCACCTGTGATTTCAAGTCTATTCATTCGCTGTGGCAGTGTCAGCTTCGCGTTGTTTGATGCGTTTAGTTAAGATTTTAGCTGTCACAAAACCGAGTAAACTGAACATGATCATCATGCCAAAAACAAAGTTATAGCCAGTAATGCCCGGGTAGTTATCTAAGAATGAACCATAAATAGCGTAAGCAAACATCGCTGGCATATAACCAAGAATACAAGCAAATGCCATCGCAGAACCTGCATATTCACGCTTGGTACCAATTTCTTCCATTGGCGCGAAGAAGATAGCGCGTTGGCAGAAAATAATTGCGCCAAATCCTAATGTCGCTGCCATACCTAAATAGACGTTCATGGTTTCATGAGGTAGCAACATGAACAGACCCATTGCGGCTGCGGATAATAAACATGTGAACTGTAAAAATTTAGTTGGTGATTTGAATACTTTATCAGATAAGAAACCACCAATTGGGCCGCCGACCATTTTAAGAGCGTATTGGTTAATAATCCCGTAAGCACCGACTAGTGCGATTGGTAGTGCATAAATATCTTTCAAGAATGGGATAAAGTAAGTTAATCCACAATATGATGCATAGATAAAAAAGATGGTCATCGATGCTAACCATAGGTTAGGGCACTTAATGACGCTTTTAATACCTTCAATAACTTGTTTATTCGCTTCGGATGAATTCTCGGCCACTTTTTTATCATCATCACTGACAATAAAATAAGTGATGACCCCGATTAATACCGTTACGATGGTATAGAACATCAACCCAGCTTGCATACCTGCTTTGCCTTCACCAAATAGCACAAACACGTACAGTGCACCGGAAGCAATGATCACGTCAACAATACCGCGGCCAGCTTCTAAGAAACCAAATAAACGACCTTGCTCTTTTTTATCACCGAGCAAACGAACGGCTTTAAGCAAGACAGGCCAGTAAATCACGTCGGCGAACAAGGCCATCACAGCAAATGAGATGAGATAGCCTGTAAATGGCGGAAGTGTGGATAAGTATGCTCCACAAAGTCCAACACCAATTAATCCTACGGGTAGAAGAATTTTTTTGGAAAATCTATCCGCAATATATAACGATGAAAATAGACCAATGGTTTGAACAATAGTGTAAACAGTAAAACCGAAACCAATTTGAGCATTTGTTAGTCCCCAATCTTGCTGCATAGGAACATAGAAAACATCTTTCATGCTGGATAACTTGAAAATGGTTCCAGCACCAAGAATGAGAAAACTAAGTCTTATCCACTTATTCATACATCCGCCTTGTTATTATTGTTTTACAACGACAGCCTCAACTTCAATCAACACATCTTTTGGTAGACGAGAAACTTCCACACATGAGCGAGCAGGGTAGGTGCCTTCAGAGAAATAGGATTGGTAGATCCCGTTAAATGTTGCAAAGTTATTCATATCACTGATAAAGCAGGTGGTTTTGACGACGTCATTCATCGTCAAACCCGCAGCTTCAACGATGGCTTGTAGGTTTTTCATTACCTGATGGGTTTGTTCCGTGATGTCTGTTCCGACAACGGATCCATCTTCATGATGAAAAGGGCAGCAGCCAGAAATATAAACGGTATTACCTACTTGTCTTGCTTGAGAATAAGGGCCGATAGCCTTTGGGGCATTGGTGGTTGAGATGATCATTTTGACTCCTTTAATGACGCTATTTGATGATCAGCATTTAACCACATGGGAAAATTCAACACCGTGATGGGTGTCTATAATTTGATTAAGTAAAAAAATAGTTTACTAAGTAAGGTGATTTTGTTTTTTAGGATTGAAATAGTTGACTTGATTATCTAAAATTAATAAATCAATTGATTGAAGGCTAACAAATATGGAAACGAGTATTAATCATGTATTTACGGAAGATGACCGCAAGTTACTGCGATCTTATATTCCGATGATTGAGTGCCTTGGTGAATTTTTGGGGCCATATTGTGAAGTTGTTCTACACAGTTTTGAAGATTTGCACAGTTCAGTGATCCATATCGCGAATGGGCATTTAACAGGAAGGTCATTGGGTGCACCAGTAACCAATATCGCGCTAGAAAAGTTGGCAGGATTTAAAAAGAATCATTCATCGTGGGATGTTTACTTTAATACCAAAAGTATCCGCCCTTTTCGTTCTTCTTCCACACTGATTGTTAACTTAGATAATCAACCTATTGGAATGGTGTGCATGAACTGGGCATTGGACATGCCGATGAATGCTATGGTTGATTTGATGAGCAGTAGTCATAACTCAAAGAATGAAAATTTTTCTCAGGATATTAATAAGTTAATTATGGATCACCTTGAGCCTATCAAGAATACAGTCTATTCCAACAAAAATATCCCAAGTAAAAATAAGAATTACGAAATCATCAAAGAACTCCATGATAGTGGAATGTTTGAGTTTCCAGCGGCTCATAAAATTGTCTCTGCTGAATTAGGAATAAGCTCTGCGACAATATATAAGCACTTGCGAAAAATTAATGCCTAATACTTTCAGATAAAATCCGGTTAATGTTAACCGGATTTTCAGTTTGCTTATTAATTGTATTGTTATTGATTTTTATAGCGCTTATAGATTTCAATGGTACCTATAGACAGGGTGCGATTTAGCTGTTTAGGCTGCGCAGCAAAATCAGCATCAATTAAAAACAGATTATTGTGCCTGTCTTTTTTTACGTTACCTTCGGAGCCAGGATCAAAAAGAGTGCGTCCTCTTGATTTAACAAAATCAAAAGCCGCCTTGCCTTTTATCGATTTCCCATCAATAAACTTAGTGACTAAAACAACATTGCCGTTTGCTAACGTAGTCGAGCGAGCAAAATTAATATCTTGATTTATTTCATTTAATACTCTGACGCAGCGATCGTACTCCGCATATTTATTGTATTTAAATATTAAATCGCGATGAGGAATTTTAATCGCAAAGTCACCAATGCGATAGGCGGTTCCATATTCCCCCTTACCAAGATAATTATGTCTGTTGAGGGTGATTGTGCGACATGTAGGGTTATTTTTGACTAAAAAGGTAGGTCGATGATCAGCGCCGAACGCATCATTTTTAAAGATGATATTGAGGCGATGTAATTTTTCTGTGAATTGGTCTATTTCGCTTGGTGCCGTTTTCGCGATTATAGGCTCAATATGTACTTTATTCGGTGCTAAATTCGTATTTTTGAGTGTCTTTAGAGGGATAACTTCAGGTATTGCCAGCTTTACGAAACCCTGATTGAGAGGGATTATTTTGGTATTTTTTGTTTTCTTGGGATGTTTTAGCAATTTATTGAACAATCCGGTATTAAATAATCTGTTTAGTCTCTCTATAAACAGGTTTTTTCCATTTTTAGGTTGCGCTAAAGTGGATTGGTTTTGTTCAATATATGACTGAGATACTTTATCTCTGCACCCATTATTTATTCTATTCATTGAATACTCTCCTTTTTAGATAAAAATATAAAAAAGAGAGTGTTAGAGATATCAAAAATGGATTTTCACCTAAAATTTAAAGGTGTTTTCGATATCACTGAAGATTGACTGCCATTCTGCATCATCAATATCCATCAAACCAAAATGGCGCAAAATAAAAGTACCTTCAGTGGCTAAAAACATTAGTCGAGCTCGCTTGCCGCTTTCGGTTGATAAGTCTAAATTAGCAATGCGTTCTCGATACCATTTACGGGTACTTTCTAAATATTCGGGTGTTTGCAGCAAAGAAGCCATTAACGCAGCACCCTTGGCGATACTGGTTTTATCGTGCTCCGCTGTGGCTTTCATATGGGCAACTACATGGCCTTCTGGGGAATTATCTTGAGCAATCATGCGGCTGAAAATCTCATCGTAAGAGTGGCTCCAGCGCTCAAACATAGCATCAATTAAGGCCTCTTTATTACCAAAGCAGTATTGGACTCCCCCTTTCGAAATCCCCATTGATTTGGCGACTGCATCAATCGTTAGCGCGGTAGCACCTTGATTAATGACAATCTCTTCCGCTGCTTCTAGTACTTTTTCGCGATCGATTGTTCGTTGACGTCCCATTTAAAAAAACCTCTTTTCAATACGTACGTATGGAATTATATTATAGCACGATCATCCATAAAGGTGATCAATTAAACAAGTTGAGAAGATTTTATGATAGCAGATTATAAACGTTGGATTATCCTACTCTTAGTATCGAGTGTTTTATTTCTCATCGTCATTGATGTTACCGTGCTATATACCGCACTGCCTAAGCTCACTCATGACCTAGGCGCAACAGCGTCTGAAAAATTATGGATCATGAATGCTTATCCGTTAGTCGTGGCGGGGCTATTGCCTGCAGCGGGAATGTTAAGTGATAAAGTGGGTCATAAGCGAATGTTTGTACTAGGGTTGCCCTTATTCGCATTGGCCTCTTTGTGCGCAGCATTTTCACCAAGCGCATTGAGCTTAATTTTATCTCGCGGATTTTTAGCGGTGGGTGCCGCGATTAGTATGCCGGCGACATTAGCTATTGTTCGCCAAGTCTTTTTAGACCCGAAAGAGCGGGCGCTGGCAATTGGCATTTGGGCTGCGGTGGCATCGGGCGGTGCTGCAATTGGGCCATTAGTTGGCGGCATATTACTTAATCATTTCTGGTGGGGCTCTGTCTTTTTAATTAACGTACCGGTGGTGCTGTTGGTGATCCCTTTTGCACTTTCTTTAATACCAAAAAGTACGAGAAATTCGCAGCAACCAATTGATTATTTAGGTTCTTTATTTATTTTGGTGGGATTGATTGGTTCAATTTACGCCTTGAAAGAGCTTGGAAAAGCCAATATTGATTGGTTCACGTTACTCATTGCTGGTGCGATCGGCATTGTCTTTTTGGTTATTTTTAGCCGTCGACAATTAGCATCAGAATCGCCAATGATTGATTTCAAATTACTTGGCGACTCACGGTTTTTTGCGGGCATTATGATGGCGATTTTATCCATCGTGATTATCGTCGGTGTCGAACTTCTGCTAAGTCAGCGCTTGCAGTTGGTATTAGGTTATACCCCATTCGAGGCGGCGTTATACATTATTCCGATCCCGATTGCGTCCGTGTTAGCGGCTCCATTAGCGGGCATGTATTTGCATAAAGTCGGCGCTAAGCTGATGATGATTTTAGGGTTTGCTTGCACATTAGTGGGGGTTATTGGGGTTGCGTGGGTATTCAAAACCTCAACTGGCTTGGTATTACTGTCATGTCTATTCTGTATTGGGTTCGGGTTAGGTGCCATTTTTACCACAGCATCAACCACCATCATGTTAAACGCGCCAGATGAAAAAGCAGGAATGGCAGCATCCATTGAAGAAGTGGCTTACGAGTTAGGTAGCGTGCTCGGTGTGACATTTATGGGTGGCTTGATGAGCGCGGTTTATACTGCCAAGTTGGTATTACCGACAGGTTTAACGGTAGCAGACAAAGCCTATGATAGCCTTGATGAAGCGTTAATTGTGGCGGAAGGGTTACCGCAAGATAGTGCAAATCTTTTAGTAAATCAGGCGAGTATGGCATTTGATAGCGCATTTATGTCTGTCATGATGGCGACGATAATCGTGCTGGTGGTGAGTATTGTTGTGTTGCCTTTTTTCTTTCGCCGTAAAAATGTCAATACCGCTTACTAAATAAAAAGGGAGCCAATGGCTCCTTTTTTATTACTTAACTTTGCGAATTAAAATCGCAGCCAAGAGTGGGCTAATGGCAAACAAGGCAAATAGCCAGACAGAGGCTTGTTGAGCACCGACTAACCCACCAGGATTAATCAACCCACTATTGTTCACCACCACGCCCACTAATGCCGCAGATAACGCGGTTGCATACAATTGGATCGTAATCACTGAAGAGGATGCTAAGTTTTCCTCTCCTTTAGGCGCCGCATTAAATACTCGCAGAACTAAATGAGGCCAGCAAACGCCAATCCCCAATCCAACCCCCATCATGGCGATTAAATAGAGAATAAATAAAGAAATGGAGGTGACTAAGGCAAGGTTAGGGGTCAGTATCGCGAGAATAACCAATGATACCAATATGATAACAGGGCCTATCTTGAGAATACGTAAAACGATGGTGCCTGTTTTATTGGCGCTGAGTAAAGCACCCACCGTCCACCCAGCTGCCATCACGGCAGTTAAATAACCCGCCATCAACGGTGAAAACTGGTGAATGGTTTGCAGGAAGTAAGGGACATAAATTTCGGTGGTCATTCCCCCCACTAGCAGACACATTATCAGGAAAATAACCCCAAGTTGAGTTTTCAGGGAGTAAGCCCCTGTAGGGAGTAAACGCTTCCCGTTCTTGCCATCAATAAACGCAATGGTGATGAGCAAGGCAATACCAATGAGTAACCCGACAAGATTACTGAGCAAGCTTTCTGATAAGCTACCGATTGAGATAGCAAGTACGGAGATAACCAGCAGTGAAATCGCCAGAACTGGAATTTTTGTTGTTTGGGCTTGCTGAGATTTTTTCCCTGGCAATTGGTTGATAACAATCATTGCCAGAACAACCGCCACGGGCAATAAAGCCCAAAAAGCCCAGCGCCAATGACCCCCTTGAGCAAAAATACCACCAATGGCAGGACCACACAAAGTGGCGATCCCCCACATACCGGATATCACCCCCATGGCGCGAGACCACAAGTTTGGCGTGAAGACAATACGGATCAGCGCATAGCTAAGCGCGAATAACATTCCGCCGCCAAGCCCTTGCAAGGCACGTCCACCCAATAAGGTGAGCATGGACGGTGAGGATGCACACCAAATGGCGCCCAAGGAAAATAGTGTGAGGGCGCTAAGATAGGCAAGTTTAGGCCCTAGGCTATCCAGTACTTTACTGGATAATGCGGAGCCAATAATGGACGTTGCCACAAACAGCGTGGTGTTCCACGCATAATATTCAAGACCTCCAATATCATTGACGACGCTTGGTAAAATCGTGGTGACAATATAAATATTGATAGCATGAAGTGCGACGCCACCTGTGAGGGCTATCGTCAATAATGCATTAGTGCCGCTGAGTAAATCGGCCCATTTTCCTTGATGTTCTGTGCCTGTTTCATTGGGTTCGGAGACAGTTTTGTTGCTCATACGCAGACCTGCTGGACGAAAGAGTAAAGAAAAGGGTATTATCCAAGTATTGGCTTGGATAATAAAATCACACTATGAATAAAGCAAGTAAATACTTTGATAATCTAAATCTCACTCAAGCAGTGGATAAGGTGCTGTTTTGCATCAAAACCAAAGGACCCGTTTCCACGGCTGTGATTGCTCATGACCTGGGTTTAACGGGGGAAGCAGCCCGCCAGCATATCCATAAATTAACATCTCTGGGGCTGGTGGAAGGTGTCCAGTGTACCGCTCAATCAGGTGCTGGGCGTCCTCGACAAAACTGGGTATTAACGGAACTGGGACATCAACGTTTTCCCGATACTCATGCCCAGCTGGCTTTGCAGCTCATTGATTCAGTGAAAACCATTTTTGGTGATGCGGGGCTAGAAAAACTGATTGAACAGCGAGAGGCGGAAAGCCGCAGTAAATATTTAGAGCGTTGCCAAGGGTTGCCATTGGAAAAATGTTTAGCTGCACTCGCCGAGGTTCGTAGCGAAGAGGGCTATATGGCGAAGGTTGAGCAGGAAGGCGATAGCTGGTTATTTATCGAAAATCATTGCCCTATCTGCGCGGCGGCAACCGCGTGCCAAAACTTTTGTCGTTCGGAATTGGCGCTATTTCGCGAAGTATTAGGGAGCCAAGTGAATGTTGAGCGGGAACAATACCTGCTTGATGGCGCAGGGCGTTGTGTGTATAGGGTTACAGTGTGTAGCGAGTTACTTTGAACGTGTAGTTGTTGGCGTTGTTCTTAGTTTTTTATTGGCAAACCACGCATAAGCAATTCCGGCGATGGCACCAGCAATATGGGATTCTGTCGATATTTGTTGATGAACAGGCAATAACCCGCTTGCCATCGCACCAAAATAGAACAGTACCAACAGGGCGATAATGATATCTAATAGTTTTCGGCGGAAAAAACCTTGGGCAATCAATAAACCCCAAAGCCCAAAAATCCAGCCGCTAGCGCCAATGTGCAGTGCATTTCTGCCCACTAGCCAGACAATCAAGCCGCCAACCACAATAATAAAGGCGCTGGCGTAAGCGTACTTTCGAATGGAATCATGTAGCAGTAGGGCGCTTAACACCAGTAATGGTGGCAGATTACTCAGAAGATGCGCCCAATCCCCGTGGATCAGTGGGGCGAAGATAATCCCCACCAGCCCGTGCAGCGTTCTGGGTTGGATACCGAACCCAACAAGCGCGTAGCCACTTAAACTATTGGCGATTTGGATCGCGATCAGCAAACCCGCAAGGGTAATCAGTAATTTAATTCGCGGGCTTAGCCAAGTTTGCATTATCGATGTCCGAGAGATTGTACGCTTTCAACCAGTTGGGCGAGCTGAGTCACAACGCGGTCGCCCACATCGGCATTATCACCACCTAATGCTTTGTTACGCAAGAAGTCTTTCTTGATTTGCCGCCAGCGAGCGGCATCTTTCTCATTCAGCCTTCCGCGTAATTCTGCCAGCTTCAATAAGTTCTCTTCAGCACCGGTCGTTAATAATTGCGCTTCCCCAAGATAATGGTCATCCAGCAATCTCTCCAATTCATCATCATTCATAACGGAAGAGACTTTCTCGCTGAGTTTGTTCATATTTCGGTAACTGCCTTGCAGACGGAATGCCGGCTCAGTTCGGTATTTGTCTGACTGCGCGGCACTGGCAATATACTGCTGGTTTACCTTCAGTACCACATCACGCAGGTTGAGTAATCGGGAAATAACCGCAGTAATTTCATTGACTTCTGCATCAGAGTACGGGTAGCTGAGTGCGTTAGTGGAGACTGATTTGCCCATGGCTTTATCCACTAGCAAGTACAAATCGTTTAAATCGCGCAGCGCCAACGGTGCCAATACTGGGTTTGAGGTTAGGCTATTTTCTATATAGCTCAACGCAAAGGCTTCATCCATCCCACCGAGCACTTCACCCAGGTTATAAATATCCGCACGGTTGGCGAGCATATCAGGGATACGGAACACTTCGCCAGATTCGGTATATGGGTTTCCTGCCATTACCACGCAGAATTTTTTACCGCGCATATCGTAGGTTTTGGTTTTGTCTTTCCATACCCCTTCGATGCGACGGGTTCCATCACACAGGGAGATAAATTTCTGTAAAAACTCAGGGTGAGTATGTTGAATATCATCCACATACAGCATTACGTTATTGCCCATTTCGAGGGCGAGGTTGAGTTTTTCCAGCTCTTGTCTGGCGGTAGCATTCGGGGCTTGCTCTGGGTCGAGGGACAACACATCATGCCCAAGTGCAGGACCATTAATCTTCATAAAGATTAGACCAAGACGGTCAGCCGCGTACTCCATCAGGGTGGTTTTACCGTAACCTGGCGGGGAGATCATCAGTAACAAGCCCATTAAATCGGTACGTTTGTTTTCGCCTAGAGCACCAATTTGCTTCGCCATGTTGTCACCGATAATCGGTAAATAAACATCATTAATCAGCTTGTTACGCACAAATGAACTCAGTGGCTTAGCTTTGAACTCATGGAGTTTTAGGCGGCTGCGCTCTTCACTCACAATGCGTTGACGTAGCGCTTGGTATTGACGGAAGGCCGGAATAAATTGCTTGCGCTGTTCGCGCATTCGACTGAAAAAGTCATCCAAACTTAACGAGAGAGTTTGGTTGTGGATTGTGGGGTGATCCCCCAGTAATCCAGTAACCTTAAAGTATAAATCGGCTTCGCTATAACGTGCGGATGCTATTTTATCTAAGATAATAATGGCGATGGCGCCCGGAATGTACGGGCGTAAGTGTGTAAATTCATCAATAGAACACAGCCCTTGCAGCCAATTTTGCAACAGCGCCCAGCGCTGAGCATAGCGAGTGCCAAGGTTTTGCTGTGAATGATTGAAATCCAGCCACATATGGGCGTCTTCTAAGCGCGTTTGTAGTGCTGCCACTAAGTCCCGTGCATATTTGCTGTACACCAATTCAATCGGCGTTCTTGCTAATGCAAAACTGAGGTATTCCGCGGCTTGAGCTTGCTCATGAGCTTGGCAATTAATTGGGTTATCTTGCAGGAATAAGCTGATATCGGCTTCGATCTCCGCTTGAAGATCTAAAAGGGCATCATCGTTATTGAATAGCTGGCGGATATTCATCGCGGTTCTGGCACGTTCTGGCCATTGGGCAGGGTATTCGTTGTTTTGAATGTGATGCCAGAAAATCGTCGCGATAGCGCGAGCCGTTGGGTTGAAACGCAGTAAATCCGCGCTTTCGCCAATCGGGATCAGCTTTTTCAATATCGCGATAGCGTCGTGGTCGTGGATCCCTTTTTCGTAGCCTTCTTTGTAGCGTGGCGCCGAAAAATCACGCACCAGTTTATCGATTTTCTCAGGAGCAGACAGAGCACTTTTTAAGGTGTCGTAATCCAAGCCATCTTGGCGTTTTGCCGCGGCATAAATGATGGAATACGCAAGGTATTCAGCACGATAAACGGTATCAGATTCGGACTCAAGATTAGCGGTCCAATAAGGCTGTAATTCAGCAAGTTCAGCATTATCAATCGGTTCTTGGAAATCCGTTCCGGTGAGGTACACCCACAGCTGGTTATCTTTTGGCAAGATAGTCAGGTCAAGCTCTTGGGTGTTCACACTGAAACGGTGACGACCCAGCTTAATAATGTTTCCACCATCTTCAAAGATGTCGGTTTTATCTCGCAAAATACGAATGGCTTGGTCGCGAGAGGCTTTGAGTCTGGCGTCGATATCGTCGGCTTTAACGTTATCGTTGATTTCCCGAAGTTTTTCGATGATTTCACGGGTTTTTTGCGCGAGTGGGTCGGTAGCAAAAAACGCATTCAGCTCATCTTGGTTTTGCAGGCGTACAGTGCGGCGCTGAAGGCTTTCTAACAAGCGGTCGGCGGCGGTTAATAAATTCTGCGAACGGCGCTGGCGGTCATCAATCAGAACTTGTTTATGGGACTCAAACGTTTCCAGTAGTTCTTCACGTTTTGCCAGAATATCATCAAGAAATTCATCATGATGACTAAACTGACTTTCTAGCTCTTCTAATTGAACCAGTAATCGGGATAACTGATCATCACAACGTTCCGGGTCAGTCGCGAGGGATAGTGCGTTAGTGATCCCTTGGCTAAATAGGCGGAATTGCGCCCCAAATTGTGCCACGCTCTCAACACTGGTTTGGGATTTGCGTTTTTGCTGTAAACGGGCGCGAGATTGGTTTAATTGAGCATAAATGTGCGAAATGGCATCGATGATGTGAGTCTGCAAAGTAACATCATCAAAACTCAAGGAAGCCATTAAGTTAGAGAGCATATCCAAATCCGCTGACATTTTTTCCATGTCATTCATTGGGACATCTAACTGAGCGCTAGTTTGTGCCTTTTCAATTAACTCTTCAAAGGTAGCGAGCTGAGTTTTAAACGGTTGCAGAGCTTTGTCGCTGGCAAGAAACTGAGCAGTACCTTGGGAGACGCGTTGCTGTGCTTCGGTGATTTCATTTTCCATCTCACTGAGTTTTGTGAGATCCATATAGCGAAATTCTCGCAATGAAATCAGGTGCCCTTGTTGGGCGTTTAAGGCGTTTAGCCCATCCACAAATTGTTGAATATCCGTCCATCCCTCCGGCAATGTGAGGGACAGTAAAGAGCGTTGGCGAGTGACCGCCTCATTCATGGATTTGACGGATTGTTGGCGGATGCTTTCGACTTTTTCGTATTCGTCGAGTACCAGCTCACTGGTTTGGGCGATCTCTTTTAAGAGTTTGCCAATGCCTAAGCATTGGTCGTCATTAAACCAATAGAAAATATCCAGCAAGTTTTTAGGTTGCTGGCTAAGTTGTTCATATCGAGAAACGGAAACTTGGTTGCCTTCAATCTCTTTGGCGACATGGAGAATTTCGGAGATCCCACGGACTAAATCGGCATTACCGATACGCCCAAGAAACCCACCCCGTGGCGGTTGCTTATCAGCAAATTCATCAGAATAGAATGGGGTTTGCCAAACCTGCATTGGGTGTACGCGGGTAGCTTCATCGCCTTCCCCTTCGAACAGTACCATTTTGCCATCTTCGAGCATGGCGTAGCCGTGGCCGATTAATGGTACAGCGAGTTTACGTTCAATCAGGTTGTAATTGAAAAGGGCGATGCGACCTTGGTTTGGGGAATAAAATACATACAGCACATCTTCCCCGTTAGGCGAACGACGCAGGCGGCGAAAACGCATGCCATCCATCGGTTGCTCGAAGGTTTTGTACTCCCCGTTTTGCAGGTAGTAGCCCCCAGGGAAGATAATGCCGTGATCTTCCGGCAACTGCACGCATGCTTGTCCAATGGCATCAATGCGTTGAACGGTTTGGTTGAGAATGTTGTAAACCAGATAGCGCCAGATCTCTTCGCGGTATGGCAAGATTTTGAGTAAAATTAGGCTGCCAGTCTGGGCATATTCAATTTGGGCGTCATCGAGGGATTGGTTTTTATCGAGCACCGCTTCGCGGTAGATGCCTAACCCATCTTCGGTATTATTTTCACATTTGATGGTGAGGTCGCCGCCGATAGTTTCCACAAAGACGGTATCGAGAATATTAATGTGAGGATAGCGACCATTAACGGTGTTTTCCCGCGTGGTGCGCACCCATTCGAAATCATTGGTTGGCGGCAGGGCAATATCGCGTTCGCCACGGTTATCGATGTATTCGATGCGGGATTTATCGCTGGAAATTGACCAGCGGAAAACACGCACATCGGTTAACCGATCACCAATTTGAAAGCTGGCTAACAGCTTGCCATCACGCTCGACCAATTGCAGTAATTGCGTGTTTTTGTAATAGGTATACAGCTCAGTAAAATCTTGAACAAAGCGGGTGTCATTGAGGAATGTCTCTTCATAAGGGACAGAGATTACATCAAAATCACCTTCATTTTCAGTCAGTTGATATAGTGAAAAAACATCTTCAATGTGAGTTTCTTTTTTCAGACCCAGAAAAACGTTATAGCCAAATAGCAGCCAATCACCGACACGGACAATGTCCCTTGCTTGGCAATTATTTTCGGTACGAATACGGATACGCCCGATGATGTCCATCTGGCTTTGACCAAATTCAGTCAACCGGCTGTCGTTGAGTTGAGCTGCTTTTTGGTGAAGTTGCTGCCCTTGTTCGGTTAGGCGCTTGCGTAATATTTCGTACGCGCCACCTTCTGCGACGGCACTGTCGAGAATTTCCTGTTCGCGATTCACATCTTGGGTTTCTGACATGTTTAACGAATTTCCTTGGTCTTAAAAAGAGATACGCTCATAAACGCCAAGTTGCCTATGTGCTGCAACTTGGCGGGATGAGGTATAAAACTTACCTGAAAAGCCTGAATATTGATGAATTAGCTTTGGTTATCATCGTAAGACACGGGTTTGCTCACGATGTTTTTCGCTGTTTGTGGCGCGCCTTTTGCTGCCATAAAGCCATTGATTAACTCTTTGACTTCAGGGTGTTGCAGTAAGGATGCGATATCAATTTTCTTCTCTTCTGTGACGCGATTGACTAACTTTTCAAGGTTATCTTTGGCAAAGCTGCTTTTATCCATAAACCCATCAACGGCTTTACCTAAGCTTAGTGCTTTGGAGAAGGTGTTAAAGAAGTCGCCATCGCCGCCCACAATTTCGATGTTGGTTTTGCTGAGCGCTGCAGCCAGTACATCCGCTTGTTCGCGAGCAATTTCTTTGTTCGCTTCAATGGATGCCATGGATTGCTCGAACTCTTTCTCAAGGCGCATACGGAACTCTTCGTGTGAACGCGCTGTGTCACTGAGGTGATCCATTGATTGGAATTTATCAGTCAGACCGTCAGCTTCCGCTTTCAGACGCTGGCGGATAACTTCAGCTTGCGCTGCGCCTAATTGGCCTTCACCGCGAGCTTGGGCTGCCAGTTTTTCTTCCAAGACTTTGGCATCCGCCAAGCCCAGTTTTTCTTTCGCATTGGCTTGTTGCTCTTCACCACGCGCCTGCGCTGCCAATTTTTCTTCCAGAATTTTCGCTTCGGCGAAACCTTGTTCGCGTTCGGCATTGGCTTTGGCTTCCATCACTTGTGCTTCGGTTAAGCCTTTTTCTTTCAGACCACGAGCTTCGGCTAACAGTTTTTCTGCGGTGATATTGGCTTGAACCAGACCTTCTTTCTCTTCAGCTTCAGCGGTCGCTTGGCGAACGCGGGCTTCTGCTAAACCAAGTGCGGCATGTTCTGCTTCAATCCCTTCCGCTAAGCGTTTTTTGGCTTCGGCTTGTTTGGCGGACGCTTCCAATTCGGCTTGTGCCATGGTGCTGATTTCTTCTGCACGGTGTTTGGCACTGGCTTCATCGGCTTCGGCTTTTTTCACCTGACGAACTAACGCTTCTTCTGCTTCTGCTTGGGCGTTGATCACGGTAACTTGCTTCATACGCTCAGCTTCTGAAATTTCGCGGACTTCCTTGATGCGTTCTTCTTCTTGAGCAACGGTTTTTTCAACGGCGACGCGTTCGCGGATCACGTTAGAAATATTCTTACGTTCTTCTTCTAATGCTTTTTCTTTTTCAATTCGTTGGAGTTCAACTTCACGTTCACGGGCGACAATTTCGAGCTCGCGAGCACGGTTGACGCGCTCTTCTTCGATAGCCACGGCGCGGGTGCGGTTCTGTTGAGCCACTTCCACTTCACGCATGCGGTTTTCTTCACGGATCTCAATTTCTTGCTGAGTTTGAATGCGAGCTTGTTCGGATTTGAGGCGCTCTTCTTCTTGAACGCGTAGCGTTTCGGCTTGTTCACGCGCACGAATATTATCAATTTCGCGTTTTTGACGGGCTTCCGCATCGGCTTGTTGGCGCTCTAATGCCAGACTCGCTTCACGAGTTTCCACATTTTTCTTTTTGATAGCTAACTCTTGGTCGCGCTCTTTTTGGTTAGTTTCGATATTGTGGATAGCGGTAATTTCGGTGATTTTGCGAATACCTTCGGAGTCGAAAATATTATTCGGGTCGAGGGCAGATTTCGGCGTTTGTTCTAAATAGTCGATTGCCACGTCTTCTAGCGCATAACCGTTAAGATCTTTACCAATCACGTCCACAATACGATCACGGAAGCTTTGGCGGTCTTCGAACAGTTTGGCTAATTCTAATTGCTTACCTACGGTTTTTAGGGCTTCTGAGAATTTAGCACTGAATAGAGCACTGACGGCTTGATGGTCAGATGCGCGCTCAACACCGATAGCTTTAGCTACTTTTAATACGTCTTCGGTGGTTTCATTCACACGTAGATAGAAGGCAACGGTAATATCGGCACGTAAGTTATCTTGGCAAATTAAGCCATCTTTACCACGGCGGTCCACTTCCAGAGTCAGTAGCGAAATGCGCATAAACTCTTTTTTGTAGATAACGGGATACACTAATGCACCCGTAAAATGCACTTTGGGTTGTGAGGACATGTCGTTGACAATCAGAGCGGTACCTTGAGGGACTTTGATGTAGAAGGCTTTAAATAAACCAAAGAACCCAAGAATGATGATGATCACTCCCCCAACAACCGTTAAAAAAGGCATGTATTCAGCCAAATCCATATTTCTTCTCCATGGGTTCTGACGATATCGTCATTCTTTATTAATTAGCAAAGTAGGTAGTTTATTTTTTGTGTTTACTGCCTGAATTCGTTTTCAGTGACAACTTGGTAGCTGTGGGATTGTGGGTCATAACTGATGATAACGACGCGATCTCCGCGTTTAATATTTTCAGCGCTAGGTGCTCTAACCTGCAAAATCAGCCCTGCACCACCATCTTCTAAGGTGGCTTCCCCATTTTGTTCTGTGACTGTCCCTGAGCGCACTGTTGCCAATTTTCCCATTAGCTGATGAACCGTTTTGGGTTTATTAAAGTTAATCAGTCGACTACGGATTGGTTTTAAGCAAATGGCGGTTAAGTGCAGGGAGATAAAGGCGGTGATCACCAGTGATGTGACGCCGACGGCGTAACGCAGCAAGGTCATATCAATGAAACGTAGGAATAAATGCGCAGCAAAGTAGCTAATCAACCAGCCGAAGAGGGTAAATAATGTCAAGATAATGGTGACGGGGATACCAGCTAAACCGAGTTTTGTTAGCCAGCCAGCAAAGCCAGTAAGATCGAGGCCATCAGCATCTAATTCGGTATCGATATTAAATAAATCAATATCTAACAGGCCAAAAGCGGCACAGAGCCAGTAAAAAAGAACAATAATCAGTAAACCGCTAAAGATAATGGTCGGAAAAGCCAAGCAATTTTCTAAAAACAAATTCATTTATTTTTCTCTTTAGTTAAGTGGCTGAATGTGACTTTAGCGGGTATCTGTCGGCTGCGAATATGACCTTTAATTGTGTTTTTACTACTCACCTATCAAAAAATGAGCAGAACTGAATCTATCATAAGCGCTTTTCAAATGAACAATATAGGACAAGTCTAGTTTCTAGATTATCTCGCTGATTTCTATGGTTAATTTTCTGTAGTTAATCTGAAAAAGAAAAATAGGTTCAACTTATTGATTATTAGTCAATTTAATTAAATCTAACAAAGATGATAACCATTCTCAATTATATTTTGGTAATTTTGAGGTATTGGTCATCTCTACTCTCGATAAGTCGAAAGAGTAGAGATGCGATTGTGGAACAATATGCGGAAATAATAATGTGCGGAAAATTAGTCGACGAGATTCAAAAATGCAGCGCCACGGGCGCCGCCAGAGGCTCCGTAACGGGCTTTTTCGATAGCTGGCATTTTCGCAATGCCATAAAGATATTGAGGTACTATTTCCGGTAATAGGCGATAAATCTCATCAAATTGCGACAGACCGCCACCAATCACCACTAAGTCAGGATCAAAGACGGTGATAACTTGCCCCATAAACATCGCCAGCACCATCATATAGCGTTCAACATGCTGTTTAGCGGCAATATCACCGTTGTGATAACGTTCAATAATCTCGATGGCAGAGCGCTTCTCACCGGCAAATGCAGCATAGATGCGTTCGAAGCCGGGGCCTGACAGGTAGGTTTCAAAACAGGCGGTTTGACCACAACCACAGACAATTTCAGGGACGGTTTCCCCGAGGTATTTTGCAGCACGAACACTCATATTCATGTGTCCGATTTCCCCTGCAATGCCATTTTTTCCCGATAAAACCTTACCGTTGATGACGAAACCGCCGCCAACGCCAGTGCCCAGAATCAAGCCTAGAACGCTAGGGTAACGCTTGAATTCAGGATCCCACGCTTCTGATAGGGCAAAGCAGTTGGCATCGTTTTCAACTTTAACTGGACGATTTAACAGCTTGGTTAGGTCATGAATGAAAGGCTTGTATTGTGCGCTTGGGACATTGGTCGTAAATACCACGCCTTCTGAGTGATTGACGATCCCCGGAACACCAATACCAATTTTACCTTGGCAGTTAAACTGCGCATCCGCTTCAGCTGTTAAATCACGAAAAGCATTGAGCAATGCGAGATAGTCATCTTTGGGGGTTGGAACACGTTTTTGCCACACTTGATTGAGCGCTTGGTCAAACACTGCTAGCTCAATTTTGGTGCCGCCCATGTCAAAGCCGTAATACATTTCATCTTCCTCAAATTGGTCTATTTCATTAAATAGAAATGTATCTATTTGATAAGTAATGACGGGAAGTCAGTAATAGCTTAATTATACAAAAGTTTCCCAGAAAATGATTGCGGGATAATTGGAATTCCTTTATTGTTATATTATAACATTACATTGCTTTTTATTCACACTAAACTGTTATTAGGAGTTACCGTGAAAGTTCTCAGTTCATTAAAAACCGCTAAGCAGCGCCACCCTGATTGCCAAGTTGTGCGCCGTCGTGGTCGTATCTACGTGATTTGTAAAACCAATCCTCGTTTCAAAGCTGTACAAGGTTAGTATTCCGTTAGTCTCTGTTTCTTCGCATCCTTGCTTTCGCCCTAGCAATTCATACTCCTTGCTAGGGCGTTTTTTTAGGGTTTTACAAGCTTAAAGTTTCACAAAGTCAGGGTTTCACAAATTCAAGCGTACTGTTTTTGATCTGTTCTCTGAGCCACAGAGTTTTTGAGTTATAGGAATTGCGCTTGTGCCACAGCATTAAAAAAGGAATTTCGAGCTGCTGGTAGAGAATGTCATCAACAGGAAGAGGAAGGCAGACTAAATCAAGATTGAAATCATTAACATAGTGTTGGCAATAGCCGGGGGAGCTTGTGATCAGGTTATGATCGGGGCGAGACGCCATTAAGAGGGATTGTTCAAAGGTCGAAAAGGATAAATGGATTTGGCGATGTAACCCCATGGTTTCCAGTAAATCATCGAGCGCCCACGGAATACGGTTGCCAAATTCAGTACTGATATGCGGGTACTTTAAGTAATTCGCTAGTGTCCATTCTTCTTGCAAAATCGGGTGGTCACTGCGGATAAATGCCAGCGGTTTATCGGTGAATAACACTTCGAAATTTAGAATATCGGGGAGTTGGCTTATCGACTCTCTGGATAAATGAAAACTTTCACGACCGACTAACCCGATATCTGCATCCCCCGCAATCAGTGCTGCCAACGAGTTATAATCCCAATCCCGTACAATGACCTCCGATTCTGGGTATTGATTGAGGATATTCAGGGATAAATCGTGAAGCATGATTAAGTTTAACGGGGCTTCCATCATTAAGCGGAAAGTCATCCCGCTGGGTTTTTCGGTATCACGAATTTCAGCAATATAGTGTGAGAGATTTAAAAACTCAGGCAGTGATTTTTCAATACGTAGCATGAGTGGGGTCGGAAGCAGCCCTTGCGGGCTGCGGATAAATAGGGGGTCATCAAACCATTGGCGTAATTTTGCCAAGGATTTACTGACCGAAGATGGGGTGATTGCCAAGCGCTTAGCCGCAAGGCTAACACTGCGTTCTTCCATCAAATACTGCAGAATAACCAGTAAATTTAAGTCTAATCGATGCAGTTGCTTATTCACATGTAGCGACCTGTTGGTTGACTTGCGTGGTGGGCACCCTTAGCAACACCATGCCAATCATTCCCGCCGCAAGCAAGATAATTAACAACATACTGATTGATGGAACGCCCATCACACCCATCACCCAAATATATGCCGAGGCGCAGCTTAATTGTGAGATGGCCAATACAGAACTGGCAATACCCGCTTTTTTGGCAAATGGCGATAGCGCTTGGCTCATGATGATGCCGAACTGCATTGAGAAACCAACACCGCAGAAGGCGAAAACGATGTACAGCATCGCCAAATATGGGAAGGCAAATAGATAGATGGAAAGCAGGACGCCACTGACCAAAAATAGACTTAACGCGGTATTCAGTAAGGTTCGGCTATTAAATGTCGAAATCAGTTTTGGCATCAAGAATGAGGTTCCCATACTCACCATCGCCAACAAGGTCATGGCGGTTGAGTATTGACCGGTTGTGAAACCGAGGTTTTCCATCAAGATAATTGGGGCGACGTTAACGTAAGTCAGGATCACACCCATGCCGAAGCAGGAAATAATCAAGCGTGTGACAAAGAAGGTGCTAAATAACTTTTCTTCTGTGGCTGGTTGGGTATTCGATTGCTCTGTTGGTGATGCTGAAGAGGGCTTTGTCTCTTTAATTGAGATTAAGCAAAATAGCATACTGATCACCGCATAACCGGCCATAAAGTAGAACATCACAGACCAGTGGTAGATCAGTAAAATGGCAAATCCAATGACAGGTGCTAACACGGGCGCAATACAGGTTACGCCATTCATTGCGGCGAGCACTTTGGTGCGTCGCTGCGGCGTCAATACATCACGCAAAATAGCGAAGGTCACGACATAACAGAAGCCTGCACCAATCCCTTGGAAGAATCGTGCTATTAAGAAGGTATCGATGGATGTGGCATTTCCGGCGATAACAGAGGCGATGGCAAATACCATCGTGCCAACTAAAACGACTGGTTTTCGACCAATATGATCGGCGCACCATCCGGCAATTAACATGGTGGATGCCATACCCGCTAAATAGATAGAAAATGCCACATGGAGCTGGCTTTCATTGGCATTTAAATCGGCGGCAATATAAGGAATACCGGTTAAATGGAGGTCGACGCCCAAAGGATAGATAAGGACGATCCAGAAACTAAAAAGGACATATTTGGTCATGAGATACGCTACTTTGTGAGGATTAATCCGCTAATCTTAATTGGGTTGAGTGATGGAATGTATGGATTAATTGGAAAATAGTATTTTCCAAAATGGAAATTATCAATCAATAAGTTTTTACTAATTATTAGCGTTATTACTAATCTTCTTGCTATTAGTGATGAAATTCACTTGCACACTGGTTCATATTTTGTCACGTTTAATACGGTTGATTGATGGTTTCTGAATTTCATCTTTCCGAAAAATTTCCCGCTTCGATTGGCAAAGTGAAAGTCGAAGGCAGAAATTTTTTGGGTGATGTATGTAAACAGACAGGGTGAAGAGAATGAAAAATGTAGGGTTTATTGGCTGGCGTGGAATGGTCGGTTCCGTATTGATGCAAAGAATGGTAGAAGAAGGGGATTTTAATGTTATTCACCCGGTCTTTTTTACCACCTCCCAACACGGGGCTGAAGCGCCTGTTTTTGGTGGTCATCGCAGCACGTTGCAAGATGCATTTGATATCGATGCACTGAGCGCACTGGATATTATTATTAGCTGCCAAGGTGGCGATTATACTAATGAAGTGTATCCAAAATTACGTGAAGCAGGCTGGAAAGGCTACTGGATTGATGCCGCGTCTGCACTGCGTATGAAAGACGATGCGATTATTATTTTAGATCCAGTGAACCACCAGCATATCCAAGACGGCTTAAATAAAGGCATTAAGACCTTCGTCGGCGGTAACTGTACGGTGAGTTTAATGCTGATGTCGCTGGGCGGCCTGTTTGCAAATAACTTGGTTGAGTGGGCTTCCGTCGCAACGTATCAAGCGGCATCCGGTGCGGGTGCGCGTAATATGCGTGAACTGCTGTCACAAATGGGTTCTTTACATGCGCAAGTGGCGAAAGAGCTGCAAAATCCGGCATCGGCTATCTTAGAAATCGAGAAAAAAGTCACAGACTTTACGCGTAGTGGTTCCATGCCAACGGACGCGTTTGGCGTTCCATTAGCGGGTAGTTTGATCCCGTGGATTGATAAAGCGTTAGAAAATGGCCAAAGCCGCGAAGAGTGGAAAGGTCAGGCGGAAACCAACAAAATTCTGGCAACGGGTAGCAATATTATTCCGGTTGATGGCTTATGTGTTCGTGTGGGCGCATTACGCTGCCATAGCCAAGCGTTCACGCTGAAACTGAAAAAAGATGTGCCACTGAATGAAGTGGAGCAGCTGCTGGCTTCCCATAATGAGTGGGTGAAAGTGGTGCCAAATGATCGTGAAATCACGATGCGTGAACTGACTCCTGCAGCAGTGACAGGCACTCTGAGCACACCAGTAGGGCGTCTGCGTAAATTGAATATGGGCCCTGAGTATCTGTCCGCATTTACTGTGGGTGACCAGTTGCTATGGGGTGCTGCGGAGCCTCTGCGCCGCATGTTGAGAATTCTGCTGTAGTTCGCTTTTCTTAACGAACCTAAATAGGAATGGCACCGGAGTGATTAAACGCTCCGGTGCCATTTTGCTTTATTGTATTGATGCTTACTGTGTTGATAATTATCGTGTTGATGAATTACAACGAGACTAACGAATTAAAATGATACTAACAATTTGGCATCAAGATTATTTTCTAAATATCCCTTGGCCGTAAATTGGCTGTAATCCACGGATAGCTTGGTATTGTCGGTAATCTGAATATTCGATCCTAGCTTGAGTGCCATCCCATCTTGCGGTGCATTCACACCATGATAGTTAAGCGGTGACGCAAGTAGGTCGCGCTGGGCGAATCTAAATGCCATTTCACGCTCCCGCTTGTCATATTGATGTTGCCAGCCGAGTTCCCCATGTACATCGATTGAGGATGATTTACCCACTTTCCACTGGTTATCTAAACGTAATCCCAGCGTTGTGGTGGTGGCATCAAGGGATTGGCGACCTGTAACGAACGAGGCTTTTTCTCCTTTTTCTCTAAATCCATGGCTTTCTGCATTGGTAAAGGCAAAGTTGGCAAACGGCTCGGCATTGATGAATGCCGATTTCCACGGATAAGCTGCCTCTATAAACAGGTGGTTGGTTTTGCCTTTATAATCGGCGGTATTGTGATCGGAATAGATGGATGAGGTGACTGTTCTATCCGTTTTGATGGTGTGCCATGTGTGCCCAAGCCCTGCTCGTAAGGTGATTGGCGCTAATTTTAATGAGCCATAAGCTGTTAAATAATAGTTGTTGCTATGGCTATGACCGACACCGCCTGATACGGAGTTTTTGGTAAAACCGGAGCTCATTCCAAAGATAAAGTCATCATTAAAGAAATGCTTATCTGCTCCTAAGAACACCCCATAATTGCTATTGGTAAAGCCGGATGCGTTGCCGTCGCTTTGGGTTCTATCCCAATGATAAGGCACGTTTACCCAGACGTTACCGCGGTTATCGCCACGCTCTTTGACGATATTTTCTGATGCGCGTGTTTGTTGCAGCAGCGTACCGTGATATTGGCGATGGTTATTTAACTGGCTAGCAAGGGTATCAATATGAATTTGTGGGGATAAGGTTCGAAGAAGATCGTTAACCCCTGCGGTGGTTTGGCTGAGGATTAAACGTTTATACAGGGTGTTATTCAATGGGAGATCTTCAAGGGCGTGAGCAATGGCGGTTTGGTTTGGCGTCTTTGCAAAGGCATCAAAAGTCAGGCCACTACGACCGACGTTGAGTGTGACACGTTGCATCGTGGGTGAACGAGGATCTGCACCATAATTTAATGTAGTACCAATAAATAGATAGTTAGGTTCGATACTGTCAAATTTCCCTTGAATATTGGGGGCGCGAATAATTTCATATTGAGTGCGGAATCGACCCTGAATTTCATCTTGACTAGGTATCCGTTCATTGAATGGTTCTGATTCTTCAGCGAAGAACACGTTGACCTTGCCCCCGTTGATGGTCACTGTACCGCCAGCATGTAGGGCGTCAAATTCCTGTATTACATCTTTTTGAATACTCACATGGAATTCACTGCCGGGCTGGAATATGGCGGTGTTATTCACCCTGATATGCCTTGTCGGGTCTCTAGTATTATCTCCAGGGGCTAAGATAGCGCCGCTGTTAACCACTAAGTCATCAACCGTGCCAGAAGCTATAAATCGGGCTCCTTGGTTTAATGTCACCGTATTTTTGATGCTGTGACTGAGCTGTAATGTGCCATTGGTGACGTCAACTGGCGCATGTAGGATGTGTTTGACCTCAAGCTTTCCACCATTGACATTGACGGGGCCTGTTAAGTGGTTTTCTTGCGTTAAAACCACACGACCTTGCTGTATTTCAAGCCCTGCAAAACGGTTAATTCCAGCTAAGGTTAATGAGCTATCCCCTTGTTTGATTAATCGCCCTTTGCCATCGATGTCATTGCTCCAAATATCAGTAATGCCGACGTTTGCAACGTCGTTTTGAGTTACCCGTTGATTGACGACCCAATCTTCAGCGAAATGCGTAGGCCCTTTGTAAGCTTTGGATAAGTTAATCAGTCCCCAATAGCTTTCCGGTTGATCCGGCTTAACGCCCCAGCCTGCTAAAGAGTTTGTAGGATAAGCGGTGCCTGCAATAATCTGCTGCCACTGTGATTTGTTAAGATAGGCAAAGCGAGAGCGTAGCAAATACGCAGCATCAGCGGGAATTTGGTCAACGCGGGGTGCTAGGGAAGGCTGTTCACTCTGCTTAGCGTAATAACCTAGGTTTTCATTAAAAGAGGGGAGAGAGCCTATTGGCGGTTTACATTTCTTATCACTGATGGTGCATTGACTGTTTAGCTCTTGGCGTACTTCTTTGGCTTGGCTAATCAGTATATTGGCGGTTTTATTCTCTTTTAGTAAATGGGCGAGAAGATAATAATTGGCTGCCCGTGAGGCAATGGTGTCAGTTGGGAAATGTGCGCCGACAATCACGCGGCTTTCTCCATAGCCTATGGCTCTATCAAAGAATTGAGCGCCTTTTTCTGGATAAATCGTGGCAAAGATAGCGGCTTGTTTGAATCCATTCCAAGTGTGTCCGCTTGGGTAAGAGGAACCTGTAATATCGACATAGTTTGTGAGATATTCACCTTTATCATCGAGTACTTGATTTGGGCGACCACGTAAATAATAGTCTTTGAGAATAAAATCCATTGAGCGAGTTCGATTTTGAATTGGGTCATTTGCAAAGGTGGCTAAATGGAATAAATTATCTAAACGTTTATAGGCTTTAATTTCTTTAAAATCATTATAATTAAATCCTTTTTGATTAAATACGTATTCTCGGTAAATATTAAAAAGATATTCTGGCGTACTTTTTTTGTCTTTTTCTGCATTCTTTTTACGTTTTCCCGTTAATTGGGTTGCCTGCTGGCTAACATCTTTATCCCATTGCGCCGCTTGAGATTGCGGGGCTGGGTATGGTGGTATTACCTGATTCCTTAGTTCTTCAAATCGCTGATTTCGCTGATTAATGATGAGTTCACTGGCATCAATATAATTTGAGTTTGCAAAGGTAATTTGGGCGTTAAATAGAGCAAATAGACCGAGCGATACCGCGGGAGTTATTTTATTCATTATAGACCTATAGATTTTTAGAGAGGATAAAATCTATTTCATCTTAATGCGCTATTTTTTATTTTCTATAAATAGAAAATAAAATGAGACAAACTTTATTTTTATTCTTAATTCTATTAATTAAATTCATTTAGTTATTTAATTAAATTTAAATTGGAATTAATAATAAATAGATACTTAAGATTAAAATTAAATAAAAAAATAACCCTATACCGAAGTATAGGGTTATTCAATGACTTGGCTGGAAAATCGATTAAATATCGATGTTCGCGGCTTTTAAGGCGTTCTCTTCGATAAAGGCACGGCGAGGCTCAACCGCATCCCCCATCAGGGTAGTGAACAGCTGGTCAGTTGCAATGGCATCTTTGACCGTCACACGCATCATGCGGCGAGTTTCGGGGTTCATGGTGGTTTCCCAAAGTTGTTCTGGGTTCATTTCACCAAGGCCTTTATAACGCTGCACGGATAAACCACGACGAGATTCACGGCTTAACCAATCTAATGCTTGCTCGAAGTTGTCGATATTCTGGCGACGTTCACCGCGTTGAATATAAGCACCTTCTTCGATTAATCCACCGATGATGTCACCTAATTCGGTGATACGGCGGTATTCGCTGCCATGAACGAAGTCGAAATCGAGGTTGTAGTCGCTATCAACACCATGGGTACGGATACGAATGGTTGGTTCGAATAGCTGACGCTCGCGGTTTTCGTGAATGATATAGCTGTAAGAGCTACCCGCTTGCTCGTTCTCTTCTAAACGCGCCACTAAGGTTTTCGCCCACTCTTCAACTTGCGCACTATCTTTCAGTGCTTCTTCAGTCAGTGTGGATTGATACACTAAGCTGTTCAGCAGCGCTTGTGGGTACAGGCGCTCAAGACGGCGGATAATACGGTGCGCTGCATTGTATTCAACAACCAGTTTTTCCAGTTGTTCACCTTTCATGGCTGGGGCTTCTGCACTTAAGTGCAGCTCAGCGCCATCCAGCGCGATAGAGATCAAATAGTCATCCATCGCTTCGTCGTCCTTAATGTATTGCTCTTGTTTACCGCGTTTCACTTTATACAGTGGTGGCTGAGCAATAAAGATATGACCACGTTCAACGATTTCTGGCATTTGGCGGTAGAAGAAGGTCAACAGTAACGTACGAATGTGCGAACCATCGACGTCGGCATCCGTCATGATGATGATGCTGTGATAACGCAGTTTGTCTGGGTTATATTCATCACGACCAATACCACAGCCTAATGCGGTGATCAGTGTCGCAACTTCTTGAGAAGAGAGCATTTTATCGAAACGCGCTTTTTCCACGTTCAGGATTTTACCTTTCAGTGGCAAAATTGCTTGGTTCTTACGGTTACGACCTTGTTTTGCAGAGCCGCCCGCAGAGTCCCCTTCCACTAAGTATAATTCAGATAATGCAGGGTCACGTTCTTGGCAGTCTGCCAGTTTACCCGGCAAGCCTGCTAAATCTAATGCCCCTTTACGGCGGGTCATTTCACGCGCTTTACGTGCAGCTTCACGGGCACGCGCAGCATCAATGATTTTGCCCACAACGATTTTAGCGTCGTTTGGATTTTCTAATAAATACTCAACCAGCTTCTCGTTCATCATGGTTTCTACAGCGGTTTTCACTTCTGAAGAAACGAGTTTTTCTTTGGTCTGAGAAGAGAATTTTGGATCTGGCACTTTCACAGAAATAACGGCAATTAAGCCTTCACGCGCATCGTCACCTGTTGCGTTGACTTTGCTTTTCTTCTGGTAGCCTTCTTTTTCCATGTAGTTGTTTAGGGTACGGGTCATCGCAGCACGGAAGCCCGCTAAGTGGGTTCCGCCATCGCGCTGAGGAATGTTGTTAGTAAAGCAGTAAACATTCTCTTGGAAACCGTCGTTCCACTGCATGGAAACTTCCACGCCAATACCGTCTTTCTCAGTGGAGAAATAGAATACGGATGGGTGAATTGGGGTTTTGTTGCGGCTCAGGTACTCAACGAAGGCCTTGATCCCACCTTCGTAGTGGAAATGGTCTTCTTTGCCATCACGTTTATCAATTAAACGGATGGAAACCCCTGAGTTTAAGAATGAAAGTTCACGTAAGCGTTTTGCCAGAATGTCGTATTCGAATTCAGTGACACCTTTGAAGGTATCCATGCTTGGCCAGAAACGTACGCGAGTCCCTGTCTGGTCAGTTTCACCGACGACAGTCAGAGGACCTTGTGGTTCACCGTGTTTGTACACTTGTTCGTGGACTTTACCGTCACGGCGGATCACTAATTCAAGTTTTTCAGATAAGGCGTTAACAACCGAAACACCTACACCGTGCAAACCACCGGAAACTTTATAGGAGTTGTCGTCAAATTTACCGCCAGCGTGCAGAACGGTCATGATAACTTCTGCAGCGGAGACACCTTCTTCTTCGTGGATGCCAGTAGGGATACCACGTCCATCATCTTGGACAGAGACGGAGTTATCGGCATGGATAGTGATGACGATATCGTCACAGAAACCTGCTAAGGCTTCATCGATAGCGTTATCCACAACCTCGAAGACCATGTGATGAAGACCTGTTCCATCGTCGGTATCACCGATATACATGCCCGGGCGCTTACGCACCGCATCCAGTCCTTTTAATACCTTGATACTTGAGGAGTCATATGTATTCGACATCAACGTTTCCTGCTCTTTCTATTCCTGAGGTTGAACTTCTATTTTGCCTTGCTCTACACTAAACATCTTACTGTTGGCATCAATCATATCATTGACTTGCGCCGGTGTAATAGCACTTACAAACACTTGTGCTTGCGTAGCTTTGAGTCGAGCCGCTAATAATTGCCGGCGACCAGAATCAAGTTCTGAAGCAAAATCATCCAGTAGATACAGGCATTGTTGCCCGCTCTGTTGGGTGAAATATTCACCCTGCGCTAACCTGAGTGCACACATTAATAATTTCAGTTGGCCGCGAGAGAGCATATCTTCAACGGGAATGCCGTTGGCTCGAATTCGCAGGTCAGCTTTATGTGGCCCCGATGCGGTGTAGGTTAACGCTCTATCGCGCTCAAACTGCCGCTCTAACTGTTCTGAATAATCAATTTCTTTGTCCCAACCACGTTGGAAAGAGACTGAAAGTGAAAATTCGGGTAAAAATTGTTTGCAGGTTTGCTCAATATTTTCTGCGATACCTGCAATATACTCGCCGCGCCACTGGCTAATTTGTTCGGAAATTGGAGCGAGTTGCTGATCCCAATGGCGAATTTGCTCATAACGAGTCACTTGTCGTAAAGCCGCATTTCGCTGCTTTAACAAACGTTTTAAGTCCGACCACGTCGAGAAAAAGAGGGCTTCATTATGAAAGCATCCCCAATCGATAAACGCACGTCGATATTTTGGACCGCCGTTCAGCAAGGTAAACCCTTCAGGGGTAATGAGCTGCATTGGCAATAACTTTGCGAGTTCTGCAATTTTATGCCCGTCGGTACCATCAATTCGGACTTTACTGTCGCCTTCGCGGTTTTTACTCAAACCCAGCGACAATGTTTTACGTTCGGTGTCTGAGTGCCCCAGTTTACCATGTAAAATAAATTGTTCTTGGTCATGACGGATAACTCTGTTCGCCTGAATGCTGCGAAAGGCCCGTCCATGTCCAAGTGTATAAATTGCTTCCAGTACACTTGTTTTGCCACTCCCATTAGGCCCAATTAAAAAATTGAACCCAGTTGCAAGGGAGAGATCGGCGTCTTCTATATTACGAAAATCGCGGATCAATAAACGCGAAAGGATCATACGGACTGATTACAAACGCATTGGCATAACAACATAGACCGCAGAGCGGCTTGCTGAGTCTTCAATTTGTACGCTAGAAACGGCATCCGTTAAAAACAGTGTGACATTTTCGCTTTTCAGCGCGTTCAAGACGTCGAGGATGTAACTGACGTTAAAGCCAATTTCCATCTCACCACCTTGGTAATTAACATCAACAATTTCTTCCGCTTCTTCTTGCTCAGGGTTATTCGCCGTAATGCGTAATTGGTTTTCACTGAAGAATAAGCGTACGCCACGGAATTTTTCGTTAGATAAAATTGCTGCGCGTGAGAAAGCTTGTTTGAGCAAATCACAGCGAGCTTCTAAGGTTTTATCTGGATTCTTTGGCAGAACGCGGCGGTAGTCAGGGAAACGACCGTCAACGAGTTTAGAGGTAAAGATAAAGTCGCCAACATGGGCGCGAATATTGTTGCTACCAATTTGTAGCTGCAATAATGCGTCGCCGCCATCGAGTAGGCGCATCAATTCCATGACACCTTTGCGAGGTACGATCACAGAATGTGATGGCAATTCTTGACCAATATCCATTGAGCAAACTGCAAGCCGGTGACCATCTGTGGAGACAGTTCTCAGCATTTGCCCTTCAGTTTCAAACAGCATGCCGTTCAGGTAATAACGAACGTCTTGGTGTGCCATTGAAAACTGGGTCGCTTCAATTAAACGTTTCAGTATGGATTGAGGCAGAGAAAATTCGACTTCGCTTTGCCAGTCATCTAAGTTCGGGAAGTCAGCAGCAGGTAAAGTAGATAATGAGAAACGGCTGCGCCCAGAGCGGACAAGCAGTCGGTCATCATTAAGCTCGACTTGGATTTCAGAACCTTCCGGTAAACCACGCCAAATATCAAAAAACTTGCGCGCAGGCACCGTGGTGGCACCAATTTCATGCTCACGAGTGAGCGGAACATTGGCCATCATCTCCATTTCTAGGTCGGTTCCCGTCAGTTGCAGGGCACCTTCTTTTACGTGAAGTAAAAGGTTTCCTAAAATAGGCAACGTTGGACGTCCACCTAAAGGGCCACTAACCTGTTGTAACGGTTTTAATAACTGCTCGCGTTCTATAATAAATTTCATAGCAATTAAGATGATAATGTTCTGATTAGATTTGAAAAATCTTCTTTGATGTCATGGCTTTCTTCTCGTAATTGTTCAATTTTACGACAAGCGTGCAACACCGTGGTGTGGTCACGACCGCCAAAAGCATCCCCGATTTCAGGTAAACTATGGTTTGTCAGCTCTTTCGCCAGTGCCATTGCCATCTGACGCGGACGAGCGACAGAACGAGAACGACGTTTAGAAAGTAAATCAGCGACTTTGATTTTATAGTACTCAGCAACAGTTTTCTGAATATTATCAATAGTTACCAGCTTTTCTTGCAGTGCTAATAGGTCACGTAACGCTTCTCGAACAAAATCGATAGTGATAGCGCGACCGGTAAAATTCGCGTTAGCGATAACGCGGTTTAATGCACCTTCTAACTCACGCACATTAGAACGTAAGCGTTTTGCGATGAAAAATGCCACTTCACCGGGCAGTTGGATTTCGTTCTCATCGGCTTTTTTCATCAAAATAGCCACACGGGTTTCTAACTCGGGTGGTTCAATCGCAACGGTCAAACCCCAGCCGAAACGGGACTTTAATCTATCTTCCACGCCGTTGATCTCTTTTGGATAACGGTCGGAGGTTAAAATAATTTGTTGATTGCCTTCAAGCAGGGCGTTGAATGTATGGAAAAATTCTTCTTGTGAACGCTCTTTGTTGGCAAAAAATTGAATATCATCAATCAGTAAGGCATCAACAGAACGGTAATAACGTTTGAATTCTTCAATGGCGTTATTCTGCAATGCTTTGACCATATCTTGTACAAATCGTTCAGAATGCATATAGACCACGCGGGCGTTGGCCTTGTGCTGCATAATGCTGTTACCCACGGCGTGTAATAAGTGCGTTTTACCTAAACCCGTTCCACCATAAAGGAACAGTGGGTTATATGCGCCGCCAGGGTTTTCAGCAACTTGCCTCGCTGCCGCACGAGCCAGTTGGTTTGATTTACCTTCAACGAAGTTATCAAACGTGTGTTTTGGGTTCACATTCGAACGGTATGACACGTCTGGCTGAACTTTAGTTGAGTTATCCCAACTTGGTTTTACTGGTGCAGATGGCGCGGCGAACGCAGGCATTTCATTATTAGTGCGTACTTGAGGGCTCACCGGCGCGATGGTCATCGGTTTGTTGCCTACTTCAAAGTGTAGAGCAGGGGCATCAGAACCGCAAAAGTCATTCAATAATTCATTGATATTATTGATGTACTTATCTCTCACCCAATCAAGGACGAAACGATTCGGGGCATACAGTGCCAGTGTATTATCGTTTAATTCAGCTTGAAGAGGGCGTATCCACATACTGAATTCTGTGGCAGGTAGTTCATCCTGCAATCGGGCAAGACATTGCTGCCAAAGCGAAAGTGACACGTTGGACTCCCCTAACAAGGTCAATGAAACAAGAATTACGGATTTCGTTAAGAATTTTTTACTGGCAACTATTCCATTAGTCACTTTTCGTGGTCACTAAGAGAATAGGGGGCCAGAGAAGGTGTTTGACTAACTTTTACTCACCATATCTATCCACAGCATATTCCTGATCCTCCGATCAGAAATAGACCTGCGATCATACCGCAAAATTCACTCAAGATCTCCATTCTTTTACACAGTTTTTATGCTTTTTATCCACAGGCAAATGTGATAAGGCGGCTCTGGTAGGGGAGAATTTTGCTGGGTGATCGCGGGCAACGACAAATTTTCCACATGTCTGGGGATAACTTTAGCCTATATATAGAAATAATCTCCCAAGATCAAAAAATATTTTCGGATCCCGCTAAGATCCTTGCGCTTTAGGGAGGAGTCCGTATAATCTTCCTCCCTGTGTACACTGCGAATGTCACTTTTTATGATGAATTTAGGCAGCATGGTTTTATGGGTAACGTCAATAAACGCTTGAGTTGATTGAAAGTTAAACTGTTAGACTTGCCTAAAAGGCAGCATAAATGAGTTCCATACGTAGCTTGTCACGGCACATATCGGCAAACCGGTCAGCCAGGTTTAAATAAAAAGTGGTTTGATTACGTCATTTTATTGACGTGACCCCCTATGTTTTATTACAATCCTGCCTCTTTCTATATTGTTGCGATAGAGGCACAGGTGTAAATCAGTTTCCACTGGTTGCCAACGCGTTTACTGAATCAGTAATAAATTTTAAAGTTAGGTAGAAATCGTTATGAAACGCACTTTTCAACCGTCCGTACTGAAGCGCAACCGTTCACACGGTTTCCGTGCTCGTATGGCCACTAAAAATGGTCGTCAGGTTCTGGCTCGCCGTCGTGCTAAAGGCCGCGCTCGTCTGACCGTTTCATCTAAGTAATAAAGCTAGCCCTCTATAGTGGTTACGCTCGCTTTTACCCGGGAGTTACGTTTGTTAACTCCCAGGCATTTCGACAATGTCTTCAAGCAGCCGCAGAGGGCGAGTTCCCCAGAGATAACAATCCTTGGTCGCCTTAACGAGCTGGGGCATCCCCGCATCGGTCTTACCATCGCCAAAAAAAATGTTAAACGAGCCCATGAGCGTAATCGTATTAAACGATTAGCCCGTGAATATTTTCGTTTGCATCAACATGAGTTGCCTTCAATGGACTTTGTGGTTCTGGTTCGCAGAGGGGTAGCCGATCTCGACAATCAACAGATTACGGAATCATTGGATAAGTTATGGCGTCGTCACCGTCGCTTGGCTCAAAAGTCCTGATCATGCTGATCAGAGGTTACCAACTGGCTATTAGTCCGTTGTTAGGACCTCGTTGTCGTTTCAATCCCACATGCTCTAATTACGGAATTGAGGCATTGCGCAGGTTTGGTATGCTAAAAGGTAGTTGGTTAACTGCCAAACGCGTATTAAAATGCCACCCTTTACACGCTGGTGGAGATGATCCTGTCCCACCTAGAAAAACTGATGATAATAGAGAATTATAACGATGGATTCCCAACGCAATCTTCTACTCATCGCTTTGTTGTTCGTGTCGTTCTTAGTTTGGCAGGCTTGGGAGAGCGATAAAGTTGCTCAGGAAACCAAGGCTGTTCAAGTTTCTCAGCAAAAGACGGACATGCCGAGCAGTGCAAGCAATGATGGTCAAGCGGTCACAGGTAGTGAACAAGGTAAGCTTATTGCCGTTAAAACCGACGTACTTGATATTCGTATCAATACTCGTGGTGGTGATATCGATGAGGCTGACCTGTTAGCCTATCCAGCAACCCTGAATTCACCAAACCCATTCCGTTTATTGGAAACCACACCAGGTTTTGTTTATCAGGCACAAAGTGGTCTGATCGGTCCTCATGGTCCAGACAACCCAGCGAATAACAATGGTCAACGCCCTCTTTATACATCAGAAGCAGCAAGCTTTGAGTTAAAAGATGGTCAAGACGAATTACGCATTCCGATGTCCTTCACCGATAATAACGGTGTGGTTTATCAGAAAACGTACATTCTGAAGCGTGGCAAATACACTGTTGATGTTGAATACAACATTCAAAACCCAACTGCACAGCCTTTAACGCTTGCGTTCTTCGGGCAATTAAAGCAAACCATCGCTTTACCAGAACAACGTGACACTGGCAGCAGTAACTTTGCTCTGCACACCTACCGTGGTGCGGCTTACTCTTCTGATGAAAATAACTATAAAAAATATAGTTTCAGTGACATCGAAGATAAAAACTTAAGCCTGACAACCAAAGGTGGTTGGGTCGCGATGCTGCAACAATACTTTGCAACTGCGTGGATCCCGGCTTCTTCTGAGCAAAGCACTTTCTACACCATTGATCTCGATAAGAAATCAGCCATCGTTGGTTATAAGAGTGAACCTCTGACCATCGCATCAAATGGTGCTGCGACCTACTCTTCTACACTGTGGATTGGTCCTGAAATTCAGTCAGAAATGGCGGAAGTTGCTCCTCATTTAGACTTAACCGTAGATTACGGTTGGTTATGGTTTATCTCTCAGCCACTGTTCAAACTGTTGAAATTCATTCACGGTTTCGTCGGTAACTGGGGTATTGCCATCATCGTTATCACCTTTATCGTCCGTGGTATTATGTACCCGCTGACTAAAGCGCAGTACACCTCAATGGCGAAAATGCGTTTACTGCAACCTAAACTGGCTGCAATGCGTGAGCGTATTGGTGACGATAAACAACGTATGAGCCAAGAAATGATGGCGCTGTACAAATCAGAAAAAGTAAACCCACTGGGTGGTTGTTTACCGCTGCTGATTCAAATGCCAATCTTCCTTGCGTTGTACTACATGTTGATGGGTTCTGTTGAACTGCGTCACGCACCGTTCTTTGGTTGGATCCAAGACTTGTCTGCACAAGACCCGTACTACATCCTGCCAGTGCTGATGGGTGTGACGATGTTTGTTATCCAAAAGATGTCACCAACGACTGTGACTGACCCAATGCAGCAGAAGATCATGACTTACATGCCAGTCGTGTTTACCGTGTTCTTCCTGTGGTTCCCATCAGGTCTGGTTCTGTACTATATCGTGAGCAACTTAGTCACCATTATCCAGCAGCAGGTTATTTACCGTGGTCTGGAAAAACGTGGCTTACATAGCCGTGATAAGAAAGCGAAGAAATAATCTAAATT
The DNA here is from genome assembly GCF_009706645.1 of Providencia sp. wls1914. NCBI lineage: Bacteria > Pseudomonadati > Pseudomonadota > Gammaproteobacteria > Enterobacterales > Morganellaceae > Providencia > Providencia sp. wls1914. The sequence continues at coordinate 16,529 of NZ_WLUN01000012.1, read as the reverse complement.
CCAATCGAGTTTAGAGGGCTTCACAAAGCCAGATTCTATAGTAAAATTGAGGCGATCCATTTAGGGTCGCCTCAATTTTTTTAGTCATAGACAGAGAAACATCATGCAAATCAACGATACTATCGTCGCACAGGCAACCGCTCCCGGTCGTGGTGGGGTTGGAATTTTACGTGTATCCGGCCCGCAAGCAGCCCTTGTTGCTGAAACAGTACTCGGAAAGTTACCGAAGCCGCGCTATGCCGATTATCTGCCATTTCTTGATGCAGATGGTTCTGTCCTTGACCAAGGGATTGCAATTTACTTCCCCGGCCCAAACTCATTCACAGGGGAAGATGTTCTTGAACTACAAGGACACGGTGGCCCAGTTATCCTCGATTTATTACTTAGAAGAATTCTGACTATTGCCAATATTCGTATTGCCAATCCGGGGGAATTTTCTGAGCGTGCATTTTTAAATGACAAACTCGATTTAGCGCAAGCTGAAGCGATTGCCGACCTGATTGATGCGAGTTCAGAGCAAGCGGCGCGTTCAGCGATGAACTCTTTGCAGGGTGCTTTTTCCTCCCATATTCATCAATTGGTGGAAGCACTCACTCACTTGCGCATCTATGTGGAAGCGGCGATTGATTTTCCAGATGAAGAAATTGATTTCCTATCTGACGGTAAAATTGAAGCCAAATTAAACGAAGTGGTCGCAGACTTAGAAGACGTACGCTCACAGGCTCGTCAAGGGAGCTTGCTGCGCGAAGGCATGAAAGTGGTGATTGCAGGTCGCCCAAATGCAGGAAAATCGAGTTTACTCAATGCGTTAGCAGGTCGTGAAGCCGCGATTGTGACGGATATTGCAGGTACCACTCGTGATGTGTTGCGCGAACATATTCATATCGATGGTATGCCGCTGCACATTATTGATACCGCAGGTTTACGTGAAGCCAGCGATGAGGTAGAGCGCATCGGTATCGAACGCGCATGGAAAGAGATCGAGCAAGCCGACCGTGTTCTATTTATGGTAGACAGCACTACGACGGATGCCACTGAGCCACAAGAGATTTGGCCTGAATTTATGGCTCGCTTGCCAGAAACATTGCCAGTCACGGTTATTCGTAACAAAGCGGATAAAACGGGAGAGTCGATTGAATTTGTCGCTGATGCCCGTTACCCACTGATCCGTTTATCAGCCCGTGAAGAAAAGGGTATCGATTTGCTGCGCGATCACCTCAAAGAGACCATGGGCTTTAATAGCAATACAGAAGGCGGTTTCCTTGCCCGTCGTCGCCACTTACAAGCACTGAACAATGCCGCCACTCACCTTGCACAAGGCTATGACCAGTTAGTGAATGCTCGCTCTGGTGAGCTATTGGCTGAAGAGCTACGCTTAGCTCAGCAAGAACTGAGCGAAATCACCGGTGAATTTACCTCCGATGATTTGTTAGGGCGTATTTTCTCGAGTTTCTGTATTGGTAAGTAATTAAGTGAAATAAAAAACAAAAACCATTTTCCTGACATCGGGAAAATGGTTTGAGTCCACAGAAATTGCTAGTGAATTCATTTAAGCGGTGAGTAGATATAGGCTAGTCAATCACCCGGCTCGGATGGGTAAACACGGTGGCTTTACCTTGGCGGCAAAAACCCACTAGCGTTAAATTCGCTTTCTCAGCGACTTCAATCGCCAATGACGTGGCGGCTGAAACCGCAAACAGAATTTCCGCACCGCAGCTTGCGGCTTTTTGTACCATCTCATAACTTGCGCGGCTGGAGACTAAAATCGCCCCTTGCTGCCAGTCTGAACGGCTTTTCATTCCGAGCAATTTATCTAACGCCACATGGCGACCCACATCTTCGCATCCGCCCACTAAGTGACCTTCAGGAGAGATCCACGCAGCCGCATGAGTGCAACCCGTTAATGCGCCAATTTCTTGAACTGTCTTCAATTCTTGTAGGGCGTTATCGAGATAAGATAATGAGAATGTTTGAGTGAATGGCAGCGGAGTGATAGGCTTAAATATCTCATCGAGCTGTTCTGTACCACAAATACCGCAGCCAGTTCGCCCAGTCAGATTACGACGACGCTCTTTGAGCGCCATAAAACGGCGGCTTGATAACTCAATATGAACTTCAATGCCTCGGTGACAACCTTGCGCAATATCAATTCCGCGAATTTCATCACGGGATTGTATTATCCCTTCTGATAATGAAAATCCGACAGCAAAATCTTCCAGATCTTTGGGTGTCGCCATCATTACCACATGAGATATCCCGTTATAAACGAGAGCGACAGGGACTTCCTCCGCAACGAAATCATTAACCAGTGAACCGAGGTTATTTTTTTGTTGCACGATTGTGGATTGAACGCCGATCATTTTAGATAATTTAGGGTTATTTGTAGTATTTGTTTCATACATTAGATGAATTCCTATCACTAATGATACATAATATTCGATATGGGTAAAAAGAATTTACACCATTGATCAGGCAATGAACCTGAATACGTAAGGAAGACGTTGAATAAGAACAGTTTACCTCAAATTTTGTGACGAAGTTAGGTAAACATGAGCAATGTATATGAGGAGATCCCCCATGCAAGTCAGCAGAAGGCAGTTCTTTAAGATCTGCGCTGGCGGTATGGCAGGTACAACGGCAGCAGCGCTGGGTTTTGCTCCAGCAACTGCATTAGCCTCTACACGCCAGTATAAATTACTGCGTGCTAAAGAGACTCGAAATACCTGTACCTACTGTTCTGTCGGCTGTGGGCTGTTAATGTACAGCCTAGGTGATGGCGCGAAGAATGCGAAAGAAAGCATTTTTCATATCGAAGGGGACCCGGATCATCCGGTAAACCGTGGTGCACTTTGTCCTAAAGGTGCAGGATTAATCGACTTTATCCACAGTGAGAGTCGACTCAAGTATCCAGAAGTTCGCGAACCAGGCACTAACGAATGGAAACGCATCACTTGGAACGACGCGTTTGACCGCATCGCCAAGTTAATGAAAGAAGACCGTGATGCAAACTTCATTAAACAGAATAAAGATGGTGTAACGGTCAACCGTTGGTTAACCACCGGTATGCTGTGTGCATCAGCGGCAAGTAACGAAACAGGTTTTGTAACCCAAAAATTTAGTCGCGCCCTCGGCATGCTTGCCGTGGATAACCAAGCGCGTGTCTGACACGGACCAACGGTAGCAAGTCTTGCTCCAACATTTGGTCGCGGTGCGATGACCAACCACTGGGTTGACATTAAAAACGCAAACCTGATCGTCGTTATGGGCGGTAATGCGGCAGAAGCGCATCCAGTCGGTTTCCGCTGGGCGATGGAAGCGAAAATCCACAATAAAGCAAAATTAATCGTTATCGATCCACGCTTTACCCGTACTGCGGCTGTGGCGGATTTTTACACGCCTATCCGTTCAGGTACCGATATTGCCTTCCTGTCAGGTGTTATCAAATACTTGCTGGATAACGAAAAAATTCAACGTGAATACGTTGAGGCGTACACCAACGCTAGCTTAGTTATCCGTGAAGACTTTGGTTTTGATGACGGTCTGTTCACCGGTTACGATGCAGAAAAACGTCAATACGACAAGACCACGTGGAACTACGAGATGGATGAGAACGGCTTAGCGCTGCGCGATCCGACTCTGAAAAATCCACGTTGTGTTCTGAACTTATTGAAAGAGCACGTGAGCCGTTATACCCCAGAAGTGGTTAACAACATCTGTGGTACGCCAATCAAAGACTTCTTACAAGTCTGCGAATACATTGCAGAAACTAGCGCGAAAGACAAAACAGCGTCCTTCTTATATGCGCTGGGTTGGACTCAACACACCGTTGGTGCGCAGAACATTCGTACCATGGCGATGATCCAGTTACTGCTTGGTAACATGGGTATGTTAGGTGGTGGTGTGAACGCACTGCGTGGACACTCCAACATCCAAGGTCTGACTGACTTAGGTCTGTTATCTCAGAGCTTACCGGGTTACCTGACATTACCATCAGAAAAGCAAACAACTTTAGAAAGCTATTTAGCGGCGAATACACCAAAAGCGACCGTTGCTGGTCAGGTGAACTATTGGGGTAACTACCCTAAATTCTTCGTCAGCTTAATGAAAACTTTCTATGGTGATAAAGCGCAGAAAGAGAATAACTGGGGCTTCGACCTGTTACCTAAGTGGGATCAGGGTTACGACGTTCTACGTTATTTCGAAATGATGGATAAGGGCGAAGTTAACGGCTATATCTGCCAAGGCTTTAACCCATTAGCCTCATTCCCGAACAAGAATAAAGTCTCGAAATCGCTTTCTAAGCTGAAATTCTTAATTACTATCGACCCGCTGAACACAGAAACTGCAAACTTCTGGCAAAACCACGGCGAAATGAACGATGTGAAACCGGAAGAGATTCAAACCACCGTGTTCCGTCTGCCATCTTGCTGTTTCGCTGAAGAAAACGGTTCAATTGTTAACTCAGCACGTTGGTTACAGTGGCACTGGAAAGGTGCGGACGCCCCGGGTGAAGCTATCAGTGATGGTGAAATCCTGTCGGGTATCTACCATCGCCTGCGTCAAATGTATGAAACCGAAGGCGGCGCAGCACCTGAACAGGTTCTGAGCATGACTTGGGATTACCTCGACCGCGATAATCCAACGCCGGAAGAAGTGGCTCAAGAAAGTAACGGTTACGCATTAGAAGACCTGAAAGATGCCGACGGTAACGTGATTGTGAAAAAAGGCGAACTGCTTAGCTCGTTTGCTCAATTACGTGATGACGGTACAACAGCAAGCGGCTGCTGGATCTTCTCTGGTAGCTGGACGCCGAAAGGTAACCAAATGGCTAACCGTGATAACTCCGACCCAACCGGTCTGGGTAACACATTAGGTTGGGCATGGGCATGGCCACTGAACCGTCGTGTGATTTATAACCGTGCATCTGCTGATCCAATGGGTAAACCATGGGATCCGAAGCGCCAAATCCTTGAGTGGAATGGTAGCAAGTGGGTAGGTATGGATATTCCAGACTACAGCACAGCAGCGCCGGGAAGCGGTGTCGGTCCATTTATTATGCAGCCTGAAGGTATGGGTCGTTTATTTGCACTGGATAAGATGGCAGAAGGTCCATTCCCAGAGCATTACGAACCAATCGAAACGCCGCTGGATACTAACCCGCTGCATCCAAATGTGGTGTCAAACCCTGCAGCTCGTGTGTTTAAAGACGACTGGGCGCAAATGGGTAAAGCGACTGAGTTCCCATACGTGGGTACCACTTACCGCTTAACTGAGCACTTCCACTATTGGACGAAGCACGCGCTGTTAAATGCCATTATCCAACCTCAACAGTTCATTGAAATTGGTGAACGTTTAGCGAAAGAAAAAGGCATCGAGCAAGGCGATACGGTTAAAGTCAGTTCTAAACGTGGTTACATCAAAGCGAAAGCCGTGGTCACTAAACGCATTAAAACCCTGCAAGTGGATGGAAAAGACATCGATACCATCGGTATTCCAATTCACTGGGGCTTTGAAGGTGTTGCAGTGAAGGGCTTTATCACCAACACATTAACGCCATATGTGGGTGATGCGAATACTCAGACGCCGGAATTTAAATCATTCCTTGTCAACGTGGAAAAGGTGTAAGGAGATAAATTATGTCAATGCAATCTCAGGACATTATTCGTCGCTCGGCCACCAATTCCCTGACGCCCGCACCTCAGGTGCGGGACTATAAGGAAGAAGTTGCAAAGCTGATTGACGTCACAACCTGTATCGGCTGTAAAGCGTGTCAGGTTGCGTGTTCCGAATGGAACGATATCCGTGACAAAATCGGAACAAACGTTGGGGTGTATGACAACCCAACGGATTTAACCGCTAAGTCATGGACAGTCATGCGCTTCTCTGAAGTGGAAGAGAACGATAAATTTGAATGGCTGATCCGTAAAGATGGCTGTATGCACTGTGCTGATCCGGGTTGCCTGAAGGCATGTCCGTCAGAAGGCGCAATCGTCCAGTACAAAAACGGTATCGTGGATTTCCAATCTGAACACTGTATCGGCTGTGGTTACTGTATCGCGGGTTGCCCGTTCAACGTGCCACGCATCAACAAAGAAGACAACCGCGCATACAAATGTACGCTGTGTGTCGACCGTGTTGAAGCCGGACAAGAGCCTGCTTGTGTGAAAACATGTCCAACTGGCGCTATCCATTTTGGTAGCAAAGAAGACATGATTGGCATGGCTGGCGAACGTGTTGAAGAGCTGAAAACTCGTGGTTATGCAAACGCAGGTTTATACGATCCACAAGGTGTGGGCGGTACGCACGTTATGTACGTATTGCACCATGCGGATAAGCCGCAGTTGTATCACGGATTACCAGAAAACCCGACCATCAGCCCAACAGTTACCTTCTGGAAAGGTATCTGGAAGCCGATTGCTGCGGTTGGTTTTGCGGCAACATTTGCGGCGGCAATTTTCCACTATGTGGGAATTGGTCCAAACCGCGTCTCCAAGAAAGATGAAGAAGAGGCTCTAGAAGATTTGCACAACGCAATGTCGTCTGACACTTCGAAATCAAAAGAAGGGGAGGATCAGAAATGATGCCAGATGATAACGACAAAATTATTCGCCACAAACCGATTGAAAGGATCAATCACTGGGCGGTTGTAATTTGCTTCTTGTTCACGGCTATCAGCGGACTGGGCTTTTTCTTCCCATCGCTGAACTGGTTTATGAACATTTTAGGCACGCCACAACTGTCTCGAATTTTGCATCCATTCGTGGGTACGGCGATGTTCTTGCTGTTCGTCTTTATGTTCTTCCGTTATTTCCACCATAACTTCATTAATAAAGAAGATATCAAATGGGGGAAAAATATCGGTAAGGTACTGAAAAACGAAGAAGCTGGCGACGTGGGCCAATATAACCTCGGTCAGAAAGGGGTGTATTGGGTAGTCACTATCTGCTTACTGGCATTGGTTGTCACTGGCGTGATTATGTGGCGTCCATTCTTCGCGGACTACTTCCCAATTCCAGTGTACCGCGCAGCGATTCTGATTCACTCGCTGTCAGCCATTGGCTTGATCCTGATGATTGTTGTGCATGCGTATGCGGCAATTTGGGTCAAAGGATCTGTGCGTGCGATGGTTGAAGGTTGGGTAACACGTGGTTGGGCGAGAAAGCATCACCCACGCTGGTACCGCGAGCTAGTTGCTAAAGAGAAACAGCAACAAGAGCAGCAAGAGAAAAACTAAGGTTTTTTATCTCGATGAATCAAGCCCACAACATTGATTGTGGGCTTTTTTTTCTATCACTAAAATAGATAGTGCTAATCACGGATTGTGAAACTGTAAATTAGCGCACATCCCAAGAGAACTAATACAGCAGAAAACCCGACATACTGGTAATTCACCGATAAAATCCCGCCCGCTAATCCCCCCGTAATAAAAGAGAGTACCGCTAAGAGTAAAACTTTTTTGCTACTGTCTCCTGGCACATTTTTCAAAAAGGCATTAATGCAGGATGTGGTCATGCCGGTAACATAGGTGGAGTGGATCCCAACCGTGCCCGCCTTATTAAAATAACCATTTTGAATGCCCATTGATAAGCTGATCAGCAAAATGGCTAAATCAGGTGAATACAAAGGCTGGATGAAAAAATAAATAGTGAAAACACCACTAAATATTAAAAATACCAGACCTAGAACAAAGCGATATAACACAATTGCGCTATGCTTGAGCCGAATCCAAGAACCTAAAAATGTTCCTGCAAAAAATCCTAATATGGAAATTGCGGAGAGTAGCAACATGCCAATATTCATTTTGGCGAGGTAAATCATACTTAAAATGCTATTTCCTGTCAGATGGCCAGTAAACACCTCAAAGATGACAAATGAGCAGGCATCGACAAATCCGCCAATAAAGGCAAGCAATAAAAAGAAGGGTGTGTGAGACTTCGCTTCGAAGTGAAATAATGACGACATATTATTGCCCTTTATGCGGATAGAGAGCACACCATTATAGGTGCCAATTGGATTAACATCATGGGAATAACAGTATTTATATCAAATAAAAATGCCTTAATACCAATTTGTTATTTCCACAGACAAACTAGGGTTAACAACGGTGAATATTCGGAGGGCTAGAGTAGCCTATCAGTGACTTTTGTTTTATCCTGACGGGTACAACGGCAAGACTTGCTGGTTAATCGAATATTTTCTTAGAGGCTTGCGGGGAAATGCGAATAGGCAATTTCTCGGGGTAAGTTGTTATAAAAAATATAAAAGAGAGAGAGCAATGGGTATTCGTATCGTCCCGAAAGAAGAATTAGGTCAAGAGAGATTAAAAGAGAAAGGCATCGGTTTTATTCCGCCTGTTTTATTCCCGAATTTAAAAAGCCTTTATCAACGTCGTGCAGAAAGATTAAAAGAGTTAGGCGTTGGTGAACATCCTTTTGCAGATTATCTGAACTTCGCTGCGGAAGTGGCAACGGCGCAAAATAATGCGCAGCATGACAATCCATTAGAGATGGATATGGAAGCGGTTTTAGCACGTTCAATGGCAACGAATACCGCACCATTAGATGCAAAAACATTCCCACGCACTGGTCACTGGCACAAATTATTACGTTCAATCATCGCCGAATTGATGCCGATCGTGCCAGATTCTGTTCGTACTGCCCTCGAAAACTTAGAAAAAGCCTCAGAAGCTGAACTCGAAGAGATGGCAACTGCGCTGTTAAACGAACAGTTTGAAAAAGTCCCTGCGGATAAATCCATGTTCATTTGGGCGGCATTGTCTGTCTATTGGGCACAAATGGCGGCCAATATCCCAGGTAAAGCTCGCGCAGAGCACGGCGATCATCGTCATTACTGCCCAGTGTGCAACAGCATGCCAGTCTCCAGCATTGTACAAATTGGAACTAGCCAAGGTTTGCGCTATTTACACTGCACACTGTGTGAAACAGAGTGGCACATGGTTCGTGTGAAATGCAGTAACTGCGAACAAACTCGCGATCTTAACTACTGGTCACTGGATGATGAAAATGCGGCAGTGAAAGCGGAAAGCTGTGGTGACTGCGGTAGCTATCTGAAAGTGTTATACCAAGAGAAAGAAGCCAAAGTGGAAGCGGTAGCGGATGATTTAGCTTCGATCATTTTAGATGCGCGTATGGAAGAAGAAGGTTTTGCTCGTAGCAGCATTAACCCATTCTTATTCCCGGGCGAAAAATAATCTGTTAGCTGCACAGTAAGAAAAGAGAAGAGTGACTATGGATGAATCGAATGTCGCGCTATACCGCCAGTTACCTGCCATCGACAAGCTTTTACAATGCGATGAAGCACAGATATTGGTGGAAAAATCGGGTCTGCATTGGGTAACAGAATGCCTACGTGAAATGCAGGAACAAGCGCGAGCGTCTATTGCACAAGACGGATGTTTGCCGGATTGGCACGGTGATTGGTTAGCAGAACTTTCTGTTCGCCATGATGAGTTGCAACACAGTGCGTTAAAAAACGTCTTTAATTTGACGGGGACTGTGTTGCACACCAACCTAGGGCGTGCAGTGATGTCCAACTCTGCTATTCATGCTGTTTCGCAAGTGATGAGTTCACCAGTCACGTTAGAATATTCTCTTGATGGCGCAACGCGAGGGCATCGCGACCGCGCCATTGCTGATTTACTGTGCCAACTCACAGGGGCAGAAGATGCCTGTATTGTGAATAACAATGCGGCGGCGGTTTTACTGCTATTAGCCACGGTAGCCCCGCAGCGCGAGGTGATTGTCTCTCGCGGTGAGCTGGTGGAAATTGGGGGCGCATTTCGTGTTCCCGATGTAATGGCACAGGCAGGCTGTAAATTGGTTGAAGTGGGCACTACTAACCGAACCCATTTACGGGATTATGAAAATGCCATTAATGACCAAACTGGGTTGTTAATGAAGGTGCATACCAGTAACTACAGCATTGAAGGCTTTACCGCGGAAGTTGAAGGGGAAGAGCTGGCTGTTTTAGGGCAAAAATACCAATTACCGACAGCGATTGATTTAGGCAGTGGGTCGATGATTGATATGACCGCGTATGGATTGCCAGCGGAGCCGATGCCACAAGCATATTTATCTCAAGGCATTGATTTGGTCTCTATTTCAGGAGACAAATTACTGGGAGGGCCTCAAGCGGGGATCATTCTCGGTAAGAAAAAATGGATTGATGCCATTCAAAAACACCCTTTAAAACGCGCCCTTCGCGTAGATAAAATGGTGCTTGCTGCGTTAGAAGCGACGCTAAAACTCTATCTAACCCCAGAAAAACTCACCACTGAACTGCCGACATTACGTTGGCTAACTCGTTCCCAAGAAGAAATTAGGCAGAGTGCCGAGAATATCCTCGTGAAGCTGCAAGCCTATTATGGGGATCGCTTCTTTGTCGAGGCTGAGCCTTGCTTATCGCAAATCGGTAGTGGCTCTCTTCCCGTTGACCGATTACCCAGCTATGCGATTACATTCGCGCCTCTTGATGGAAAAGGCGGTAATTTAGAGCGCCTTGCCAGCCACTGGCGTCAATTACCTCAGCCTGTTATCGGGCGTTTAAAAGAGGGCAAACTGTGGCTAGACCTACGTTGCCTTGAGAATGAACACGAATTAGTGCAGGCGTTATTGTCATGATTTTTGCGACAGCCGGTCATGTTGACCATGGTAAAACATCGTTAATTCAAGCGCTGACTGGCGTGAACACCGCGCATCTTCCAGAAGAGAAGAAACGTGGAATGACTATCGACCTCGGCTATGCATATTGGCCACAATCTGATGGTAGCTCAATCGGTTTCATTGATGTCCCCGGACACGAAAAATTCCTCGCGAACATGTTGGCGGGGATCGGTGGGGTTAATCATGCCCTACTGGTGGTGGCGTGCGACGATGGAATCATGGCGCAAACCCTTGAGCATTTGTCGATTTTACGACTTGCGGGTTGCCAAGATGTCTCGGTGATTTTAACTAAAGCCGACCGTGTTGATGAGCCGCGAGTGGCAGAGGTCACTCAACAGGTTCACACTGAACTGCGTCGCCAAGGCTGGTTGAATGCGCCACTATTTATCACTTCAGCAAGTACAGGGCTAGGCATTGATGCACTGCGCCAATACTTGCAGCAACTGCACCAACAACACAATTCCTCTACTGACCTGCAACAGCGTTTCCGTTTAGCCATCGACCGTATTTTCCATGTGAAAGGAGCGGGGATTGTGGTTACGGGAACGGCGCTTGCGGGTAAAGTAATTGTGGGTGAATCCTTATGGGTTACGGGGGCTGATACTTCGGTTCGTATTCGTGGTATTCATCGCCAAAATCAAGTCGCTGAGTTTGCTCAAGCGGGGGATCGCGTCGCGCTGAATTTAACGGGGAACATCGATAAAGAATCGATAACCCGCGGTGATTGGCTGCTGGCGGAGCAACCTGCTTTTATCGCTTCTCGAGTGATAGTGGAGTTGACCTGCGATGCGCCACTCAAGCATTGGCAACCCGTGCATCTTTACCACGGTGCAAGTCACATTACAGGGCGGGTCTCTTTGCTGACGGAATCAGGCGAAACGCCGATGTTGGCCGAGCTGATTTTAGATACGCCACTGTGGCTGGTGGATAATGACCGATTAATTATTCGCGATATTAGTGCGCGACACACCTTGGCTGGTGCGCGTGTTATTCGCTTAGTCTCTCCGCGTCGTGGTAAGAGACAGCCTGAGTTCCTCGATTGGTTATCTCGTTTATGTGCAACGGATGATGAGCTGACACAGCTTAACCTACAGTTACCCAGCGGTGAGCTAGACTTAAACAGTTACGGTTGGTCGCGTCAGTTAACTCAGTTGGCATTAGATTCCTTGCTGGAACAAGTTGATATCGTCCGTGTCGGCGATGTCGTACTTTCTGCGTTTAAGGCGCAGGTTGCCAAGGATAAATTGATTCAATCCCTCGAAAACTTCAATGAAGTTCATAGTGACCAGATTGGTGTGGGTAAAGCGCGATTGAAACGGATGGCGCTACCCACGATGGATGAAACCTTAGTATTCAAATTGATTAATGATTTGATTGCAGAGGGGGCGATTAAGCAGACTCGTGGCTGGCTGCATATGCCGCAGCATGGGCTAGTGTTTGATGCCAAGCAGCAAGGTATTTGGCAACAAGTGGAAGGGCTGTTCACGCATCCTGAAGCTCGTTGGGTACGCGATATTGCCGTAGAAACGGGTCACGATGAAGATACTATTCGCCGTATATTGAAAAAAGCTGCACAAATGGGGCTGATCGTGGCGATTGTGCGTGATAGGTATTATAGCAGCGAACAGATCCGTCAATTTGCCCAAATTATTTCGTGCCACTGTGCTGAGCACGAGGTGATTTTTGCCGCTGATTTTCGTAATGAATTGGGTATTGGTCGCAAACTGGCGATTCAAATTCTCGAGTTTTTTGATAAAAGCGGCTTTACTCGTCGTAAAGAAGATGGGCATTATTTACGAGACAAAGGCATTTTTGTTGAATAAATTGTAGGGTTTCCGCCATTATAATGCTGGCAGTTTTATTAACCTCGATACCTTTTTGTGAATTGTGGAAGTCAAATGAATAAAAAACTAATTGCGAGTATTTATCTGGCGCTGATTTTTATTGGCTCGCTATTTTTAGTCTTTGAAAAAAGTGGCGTTATTTATCCTGGTCTGATTTCCATTTGTGTTTACGCTGTCATATTTGGTGTTTTATTTACAGTTACTGCTCGCTGGGTTTTCTCTGCAATTATTACGAGTACTCTGTTTATTATCATCAAAATCTTTAACCAGTTGAAAGTTCACTATTATAAAGAGCAACTTTTCTTTACTGATATTAATTTGATGACGGATACTTCCAACTTAGGGACATTAGGCCACTATTGGTTGGCGGGGGTGGCGGTACTTGCGTTATTTATTCTGCTTATCATCAACGGTGTGATCAGTTGGCGTTTATCTACACCATGTAAACGCAAGGTATCACGCGTGGTTAGTGTGCTCATGGTCATCGTGGGCTACTTCGGGGCGGATTGGGCAAGTGCGCATTACTTTGATAAATGGTCACAAACCTTGCCCAAAGGCCGCGGTACAGTGACTAACTTGGTGATGTCTGCACAGAATGCGAAATACAAATCACCGCATTTTGTCGGTGATGCGAGCTATTTTGAGCAAAAGGCTGAGAATGTTTCTTTAGCAAACAATGTTTCTGTGGCAAATAATGTACAAACCGAAAAGCCTGACATTCTGCTGTTATTACAAGAATCTACGGTTGACCCAAAAGTTTATGATTTACCTGCGGGAACGAAACTGCCAGAGTTATTTATGTTCCAGCAAGATGCCAATTTAACTGCACATAGTCCGATGCGCGTACAAACCTTTGGTGGTGGAACATGGTTATCTGAGTTTTCCGCATTAACGGGGTTAAATAGCGATGATTTCGGGGCACAAAAAAGTGGTGTGTTCTATTTTGTGGTCGATCATTTAAATAACAGCTTATTTAAAGAGATGAAAGCCAACGGTTATTATACGGTTGTCCTAACACCGTTTAATAAAGGGGCTTATCATTCTGGTCACGCTTATGAAACGCTGGGCGTTGATCGTATCATTCAGCCTCAAGAGTTAGGCTATCCCGGTAAGTTGCAAGATAATTTATGGACGATCAGCACGGAAGATATGCTGAAGTACGTGAAAGAAATTTTGGCAACAGAAACGGACAAGCCCGTCTTTATTTTTGCACTAACCATGTATGAACACGGGCCTTATAAAGAAGGGCACAGTGATGATTACGGAATTAAAGATAAGCTAGATAATAAAGATTCTGCGGGCGAATTTAGTCATTATATGGAAAAAATCGTCCACTCCGACGATGCGATTCGTGACTTTGTTTCGTTTATGGAAAAGCGGCAGCGTCCAATGATGTTCCTCTATTTTGGAGACCATCAACCGGGGATCAGCTTAGATAAATATCAGTCCACATTATCGTCCCCTGCTTATGCGACGCAGTTTACCCTAAGAGATAATCTCAAAGCGGGTACCGAAATTAAAACGGGTGAGTTAACGGATATTTCATTCCTTGGCGGCATGCTGCTGGAACGCGCAAATTTGAAAGTTTCGCCATTCTATGAAGCGAACATTAAGATGCGCCATTTATGCGACGGTAAACTGAATGACTGTGAAGATAAGCAGTTACTCGATGGTTATCGCCACTATATTTATCATGTGCTCGGTGTCGCCAATAAAGATGAGACCAAGTAGTTTATCTCTAATTAGTGCTAGAATGTTGATAAACCATCATTTAATAACGTAAGAAGATAACGAATATGAAATATTTGGTCACGGGAAGTGCCGGGTTTATTGGTTTTAGATTGTGTCAAAGACTGTTAGAAAGTGGGCATGAAGTTATCGGTATCGATAATATGAACGCCTATTATGATCAGGGATTGAAACAGTCTCGACTGCATATTCTTGAACAATATCCGCAGTTCCGGTTTATTCCTCTTGATATCACTGACCGCGAAAAAGTGCTGGTGCTGTGTACTCAAGAGAATTTTGACCGCGTTATCCACCTTGCCGCACAGGCAGGGGTGCGTTACTCATTACAAAACCCATTTGCCTATGCTGATAGCAATCTGAATGGGCATTTGGCGATTTTAGAAGGCTGCCGCCAAGCGAAAGTGAAACACTTGGTGTATGCCTCTTCAAGTTCGGTGTATGGCGTAACCGACAAAATGCCATTCACCACCGATATGTCCACCGATCACCCTATTTCATTGTACGCCGCAACCAAAAAAGCCAATGAGTTAATGGCGCACTCTTATTCGCATCTTTATCAGCTGCCGACGACAGGTTTACGCTTTTTCACCGTGTATGGCCCGTGGGGACGCCCGGATATGGCACTGTTTAAATTCACCAAAGCTATCTTAGCGGGTGAACCTATCGATGTTTATAATAACGGCGATCTTAGCCGTGATTTCACTTTCATTGATGATATTGTCGAAGGTGTTATTCGCGTTTCAGATATAATTCCGCAAGCAGACCCGCAAAATCGTTCTGATTCGCCAGCGCAAAGCAGCGCACCTTACCGCATTTATAATATTGGTAATGGGCAGCCAGTGAAGCTGATCGATTTTATTTCTGCATTGGAAAATGCGTTAGGAAAAGAAGCCATTAAGAACTTCTTACCGATGCAAGCGGGAGATGTTTACACGACATGGGCAGACACCGAAGACCTGTTTAACGTCACCGGCTATCGCCCACAAGTTTCTATTGAACAGGGTGTTCAGGCATTTGTTGACTGGTATAAATCGTATTATCACCGTTAATACTGACCATCGATATCATAAACCACCTGAAATATCCGCAGAAGGATTTGAGAGGCAACTTTGAAAATAGCAATCGCAGGTACCGGCTACGTCGGTCTGTCTAACGCCATGTTACTGTCCCAACACCACGAAGTGGTGGCGGTGGATATCATTCCTGAAAAAGTGGCGATGCTTAATAATAAGCAATCCCCAATTATCGATACCGAAATCGAACAGTTTTTAACGGAAAAACAGCTTAATTTCCGTGCAACCGAAGATAAAGTCGAAGCCTATACTGGCGCGCAATACGTGATTGTGGCGACCCCGACAGACTACGACCCAAAAACTAACTACTTCAACACCAATTCAGTGGAATCCGTTATTCACGATGTGAACAAACTGAATCCAGACGCGACCATTATCGTCAAATCTACTATTCCAGTGGGCTTTACGGAGCGTCTGCGTGAAGAGTTCGGTTACACCAACGTGATTTTCTCCCCAGAATTCTTACGTGAAGGTCGCGCGCTGTGGGATAACTTGTACCCGTCCCGTATCGTGGTGGGCGAGCGCTCTGAACGCGCACAGATTTTCGCTGACTTGCTGTTAGAAGGCGCGATTAAGAAAGATGTGCCGGTGCTGTTTACTGATGGCACTGAAGCCGAAGCGGTCAAATTATTCGCCAACACTTTCTTAGCCATGCGTGTGGCATACTTCAATGAATTAGACACTTACGCAGAAAGCCGTGGCTTAAATGCGCGTCAAATCATTGAAGGGGTTTCTTTAGACCCACGTATCGGCAGCCACTACAATAACCCATCCTTCGGTTACGGCGGTTACTGCTTACCAAAAGACACTAAGCAGTTACTGGCGAACTACGACGATGTACCGAACAACCTAATTAACGCGATTGTCGAATCTAACCGCACGCGTAAAGACTTTATCTCGGATGCGATTATTGCTAAAGCACCGCGTAAAGTGGGTGTGTATCGCTTAGTGATGAAAGCGGGCTCCGATAACTTCCGTGCCTCTGCGGTGCAGGGTGTGATGAAGCGTATCAAAGCCAAAGGAATTGAAGTGGTGGTTTACGAGCCAGTACTCAAAGAAGATGAATTCTTCCGTTCGAAAGTTATCCGTGATTTAGAAACGTTCAAAGCAGAAAGCGACATTATTCTGGCAAACCGTATGGTGCCTGAACTGGATGATGTGGCGGACAAAGTCTATACCCG
>NZ_WLUN01000011.1:0-64042 GCF_009706645.1 Providencia sp. wls1914 | reverse complement strand
GCAATGTCAGTGGTGTTCTTATCGATAGCGGTTTTGTTATCAGCGATCGCAGTGGTATTCGCTGTCACAGCTTGATTGGTGGCGTGCAACTGGCTACCGTTTACCGCTTCAGTAGAGTCGGCACTTAATTTACCCGCCAAAACACCGTTCAGGGTTTTATTGCCAATATTAAACGCGTTGGCATTTTTGGCTTTATCACTGAGGATCACTTCTTCACCATTAGCCGACAACTGGACAAGCCCTAAAGTACCGGATTCTAAGTTGGTGGAGATATCTTTCAGCGCATCACCTTGTTTGGAGATGTCTTGGGTATTTCTATCAATGGCTACGGTATTGCTGGTGATATCAGACGTATTTTTGTCGATAGCGGTTTTGTTATCGGCAATGTCAGTGGTGTTCTTGTCGATAGCGGTTTTGTTATCAGCAATATCGGTAGTGTTCTTATCGATAGCGGTTTTATTGTCGGCGATATCGGTAGTGTTTTTATCGATAGCGGTTTTGTTATCAGCAATATCGGTGGTGTTCTTATCGATAGCGGTTTTATTGTCGGCGATATCGTTGGTATTCTTATCGATAGCGGTTTTATTGTCGGCGATATCGGTGGTGTTTTTATCGATAGCGGTTTTGTTGCCCGCGATATCGGTAGTGTTCTTATCAATCGCAGTTTTATTATCAGCAATATCGATCGTGTTCTTGGCGACTAATGCATTAGTTTCATTTAATTGGCTGACATTAACGGCATCGTTATTTTCCGTGCCTTTATCAATGCCCGTTAATTTACGATTGCCATTTAAGCCGGTGAAGCTAACTATTTTTCCAAGTTTATCACTGGCCACATTAATAAGGTTATTGGCACTGTTAATTTTAACAAGACCTATTTCTCCATTATTAATCTGGGTTATTTTATTATTTACGGTAGTTATTTGATTGTTAGCATCGGTTTTATTATCACTGATTTGCTTAGTTAAATCTGTTTTTGCTGTATTTAATACATTATTCGTATCAATTAATTCTTGAGTATTTTTAGCAACATTCGCATTGGTGGTGGATAGCTGTTTAAAGTTAACAGCATCATTATCTGCACTACCCGCATCGATATTGGTGAGTTTACGTTTTATTGTATCGTTACCAAAGGAGACTTCATTCACATTTGAAGCCACGGAAGAACGACCAATCGCGACGGCATTATTGGCGGTAGCCTTACTGGAAACACCGATAGCGACCCCTCCATCTGCGGTATCGGATGCTAATGCAGCTCGCCCAATCGCGACACCATTATTTTCAGCAACTGCACTGCGTCCAACGCTGGTACTTAAGTTATTTGCGATGGTTGCAACTCCTAGAGCAGTACCACCTGTGCTGACATAAGTTCCAGCGCCAAATGCAGTATTACCAAAACCATAAGCGACAGAATTTGGACCAAAAATAACACTTCCGCCAGTCGCATCCGTTTTAGAGTCGGTCGCTGAGTTAGCAAGACTAGAGTTTTTTCCCACAACGATTGTTTCAGGTAAATAAAGGTTACTTGGACTATTTGAGTTCCATTTTGCAGTAGGAAAATACTTTTTATAGATATCTATATTATAAACCGCAACCATTTTTTCGTCATCATCGACTATTACTGTTAATTTATCACTAACAACCGCATTAGCGATTAACGGAAATAAACCAGATAAAACAATTACAATATTTTTTATATTAAATATTCTTAAAACATTCTCTTTTTTGCTATTGCATTTATTTTTTGGATTAATCTTATTGTCTGTTGAGTTTTTTAATTTTGGTCCGGATTGCGTTATTTCAGGTACGGCAACCCACGACTTTATCGCGTCGTTCCAAATAGTTTTATAAACTTTATTCATAATGACTTCCTATGAAATATAGCATTGCTGCGTGTAGGGTTAATTAATCTGCGTAAAGTTTACGTAGATATTGAATTTTTGTTATTAGGCTTTAATTATACTAATCACAATGGTAAGTAAATGTCATTAATAAAATAATGAACAGGGGTTTTGATTTGATTTTTTTTATGTAATTAAGCTTTAATTAATTAAGTTTATTTAAATTTAAATAAGTGGAAAACATAATTAAGTATATTTTCAATATAAAAAAATATAAAAATAAAATTATCGAATGATAAAACTGCAAAAATACGCATATACAGCGTATTGATGCATTTTTTTGATCTTCAAAGTTTTAAACCTGATACGAGTATTTACGTTAAATCTTTGGGCTGTTTAATCATATTTTTTATTTCACTGAGTGGGTTTCATTCGCCATATCTTTTCAACATATTCATTAATGGTTCTATCGGAAGAGAAATAGCCCATATTAGCAATATTATTGAGGGTTTTTTGCGTCCATAACGTTGGGTTTTGGTATAGCTTATCGACGGCATCTTGGGCTTGAACGTAAGAGTGGTAATCGGCAAGCAATTGATAATGGTCTCCAAAATTAATCAGAGAATCATAAAGCGGGTAATAGCGGTTAGGGTCATCAGGGCTGAAAATGCCCGAAACGAGGGAATTGAGGACATTGTGCAGATCTTCATGATCTTGGTAAATCTTTCGTGGGTCATAGCCTTGTGTGCGAATCGCGTTAACTTGCTCGGCGGTATGCCCAAAGATAAACATATTGTCTTCGCCAACATGTTCGCGAATTTCAATATTAGCACCGTCTAATGTGCCGATGGTCAATGCGCCATTGAGGGCAAATTTCATATTACCTGTTCCAGAAGCTTCAGTTCCTGCAAGGGATATCTGCTCAGATAAGTCGGTGGCGGGAATAATTAACTCCGCTAAGCTCACGCTGTAATTTGGAATAAAAATCACTTTTAAGCGGTTTTTGGTTCGGGCGTCATGGTTAATCACGTTAGCGATATCATTGATGAGTCGGATAATCATTTTGGCGTTAACGTAGGATGAGGCGGCTTTTCCTGAAAAAATCACCACGCGCGGAACCCAATTTTTTTCGGGAAGTTGCAAGATACGCTGGTAGCGTCCAATGACTTGCAAGATATTGAGTAATTGGCGTTTATATTCATGAATACGTTTAATTTGTACATCGAACATAGCATGAGGGTCGACGATGATATTGACGTTTTTAGCGATATAGTCGGCGAGAGCAACTTTGTTTTCTAATTTGCAGGTTTTTAACCGCTCAATAAATAGAGGAAAATCGGTGCGTTGCTGTAGGCGCGAAAGCTCTGTGAGATCTTCCCGCCAACTTTCACCGATGGTTTCATCAATCAAGCTTGCCAGGGGTTTATTGCACAACGCCAGCCAGCGGCGTGGGGTAATGCCATTGGTGATATTGCTAAAACGCTTAGGAAATACTTTGGCAAAATCAGCGAAAATTTCTTGAGTCATGAGCTCAGAATGCAGCTTTGACACACCATTTATTTGGTAGCTACCCACGACGGCAAGCCATGCCATGCGAACATAGCGTCCATGGGATTCATCAATCAGAGATAGGCGGGTTAAAAGTTCTGGGTTATTGGGGTAACGCTGTTTGATCTCAGTGAGAAAGTGGTCGTTTATTTCAAAGATAATTTGTAGATGGCGAGGGAGCAATCGCCCGAGAAGGTCCACAGACCATCGTTCTAATGCTTCTCCCATCAGAGTGTGATTGGTGTAGGAAAAGATTCTTTCACTCATTTGCCATGCGGCTTCCCACTCATATTCGTGCTCATCGATAAGCAAGCGCATCAGTTCAGGAATGGCTAAAACGGGGTGGGTATCATTTAGATGGATTGCCACTTTATCGGCAAGATTACTCAACGTGCCATGGACTCGGTAATGGACATCGAGGATATTCTGCAAGGTTGCTGATACAAGAAAATACTCTTGCCCAAGACGCAAAATTTTCCCTGATTCCGTAGAATCATTGGGGTAGAGCACACGGGAGACATTCTCAGAAAAATTTTTATCTTCAACGGCGGCCGAGTATTCCCCTTGGTTAAATTTGTTGATGTTCATTTCATTCGTGGCATGGGCAGACCATAGGCGTAGGGTGTTGGTGGCGTCGCAGCCATAGCCCATCACGATTTGGTCATAGGCGCGAGCAAGCACTTCTTCAGTTTCCACCCAACGAACGATTTTACCTTCTTGTTGAAGGCGGCCGGCAAAGCGGACTTTGTAGCTAAGGTTATAGCGCGGAAACTCCCATGCATTACCATATTGTAACCAGCGGTCGGTGGATTCAACTTGTTGACCATCAATAATATTTTGCTGAAACATGCCATATTCGTAGCGAATTCCAAATCCAACGGAAGGAATTTTTAAGGTAGCGAGAGAATCTAGAAAGCAGGCGGCAAGACGCCCTAAACCGCCATTGCCTAAACCAGGATCATCCTCTTCCTCTAAAATCGCACTCAGTTCAAAGCCCATTTTTTTCAACGCATCAGCCACATCTTCGTACATGCCTAAATTTAATAAAGTATTGGAAAGGGTGCGGCCAATCAGAAACTCCATTGAAAGATAGGCAACCGCACGATCCGATTGAGATAGAGAACGGCGAATAGCACGTAACCAACGGTCAACGGTTAAGTCGCGGATAGCGTAGGAGATGGCATTGAGCCAATCATGTTGGGTGGCAATAATGGGGTCTTTGCCAATCATAAACTTCAGTTTGGTTTGAATGGAGTCGATCAGTGTGTTGATCCGCTGCTCGCGATTTTGGATGGTAAATGGATCATTCATGGTTAGCACCTTCAATCGTTGGGGAATGGAGCGTTGGCTCAATTAAGTTCTGGTAAAGCACAAGGTATTTTTGGGCGGAAGATTGCCAGCTAAAATTCATCTGCATACCTTGGCGGCGTACGCGTTTCCAGCGAGTCGGTTCATTCCACAGAGCGAAAACGCGACGTACAGCATCATTGAGTTCGGTAGCTTTTCCATGGTGGGAGCGATAACCGTGATAGTCATGAAAGACAAAACCGGTTGCTGTGCGATCTGCCAAATTTTCGAGGGAGCAATCGGTGACAGTATCGGCTAGCCCGCCTGTGTGGCGAACCAGTGGGAGAGTGCCATATTTCAGACCATAAAGTTGGGTTAGCCCACAAGGTTCGTAGCGGCTAGGCACCACAATCACATCAGCGGCAGCAATCAATTTATGGGCGTGGGGTTCGTCATAGCCAATAAGGACAGAAACCTGTTTTGGGAATTGGTCGGCAAGTTGCTCAAAGGCCTGCTGTAAATCAGCATCGCCACTGCCTAAGACTGACAATTGTCCGCCTTGGTGCAACAAATCGGGGATCACTTCCAGCAAGAGGTCTAATCCCTTTTGTGTACTGAGGCGGCTGACAACACCGAATAATGGCACTTTATCGGTGACATTAAGTTTGTTTTCTCGTTGGTGGGTCATTTTACTGATGGCTTTGCCGAGCATATTTTGCCGCCCGTAATTATGGGGGATCAACGGGTCAAGCTGTGGATCCCAAACTTGGTAATCCACGCCGTTTAAGATCCCCAAAATATCCTCTTGAGATTGGCGCAGCTTAAGTAAATTGGCGAGCCCATAACCGTATTCAGGAGTGGTAACTTCTTTGGCATAAGTGGGACTGACAAAGGTGATTTTATTGGCGTAGAACAGCCCCGCTTTGAGGTAGGAAATTTGCCCATAAAATTCTAAGCCTTCGGGGGAATAAAATCCGTTAGGCAGCTGCAACTCAGGAAAATGGATTGCCGAAAATAGCCCTTGGTAAGCCAGATTATGAACGGTAAATACGCAAGGAATAGGGTAATTTTTGGCGGCGAGATAGGCGGCGCATAGTCCCGCATGCCAGTCGTGGGCGTGAATAATGTCGGGTCGCCAATCGGCATCAAAACCGCAGGCAAGTTCGCTGCTTATCCAGCCTAATAAAGCAAAGCGCAGATAGTTGTCCCTGTATTCTTGTTGATTATTGTCGTGGTAGGGGCTACCTGTACGCTGATAGAGATGCGGGGCGTCAATTAAATAGAGGCCGACGCCATCATAATGGCCAAAACGCAGAGTGATGGGGCCTGCAAATGTATTGATATGGTTGCCAACCAAGGTGTGATGAACGGCATCCAGTAGCGCAGGAAAACCGGGTAATACGATACGGACATCCGCCCCTTCAGCGATTTGAGCTTGAGGTAATGCGCCGAGCACATCCGCTAAGCCGCCTGTTTTTAGCAGTGGAAATAATTCTGAGCCAGCATGAAGTACGCGCATCTGAGTCTCCTTTAAGCGGCAAGGTTATCGAGCATTGTTTGAGTGACAAGGACGACGCCACCTTCCGAGCGGTAGAAATGTTGGGCATCCCATTGTGGATCTTCACCAATCACCAGTTTGTTGGGTAACACACAGCCGCTATCGATAATGCAGCGTTGTAAGCGGCAGGCATATCCAATAGAGACATCGGGGAGGATCACACAGGCATTGAGTTGGCTGTGAGCATTCACGCGGACATTTTGGAAAATTACGGAGTTAGCAATTTTGGCATCTTCGACGATGGAGCCTGCATTAATCAATGTGTTGATAATCTGAGGGGGCTGCTGTGACTCACCTTGAATAAACCGAGCGGGTGCCAATGGGGAGTGACCCGTCCGAATCGACCAATGGGGATCATACATATCCAGTGCGGGCTTCGCTGAAACTAAATCAATATTGGCGTTCCAGTAGGCATCAATGGTGCCTACGTCGCGCCAGTAGGGAGATGCACCTATATTAAAATCAGAATAGACACAGGAGCGGCTAAACGGGTGCGCCCAAGCCTTGCCTTGCTGTACCGCTTTAGGGATTAAGTTTTTACCAAAATCATGCTGTGTATTCTGCTGTTGCTGCTCTTCAGAAAGTAATTGGTAGAGGTATTGGGCATCAAAAACATAAACGCCCATACTGGCTAATGCGACATAAGGCTTCCCCGGCATCGATGGGGGAAATTGAGGCTTTTCAATAAAATTAATGATTTTTTCGTCATCGTTAATGTCCATGATGCCAAATTCAGACGCTTGGCTACAGGGCACTTCAATACAGGCCACCGTGCATTGGCTCCCTTTTTCTACATGGTCGAGCAACATGCGTGAATAATCCATTTTGTAAATATGATCCCCGGCTAACACAATGATGTATTTGGCTTGATATTGGCTAATCACATCGAGATTTTGAAAGATGGCATCGGCAGTACCTTGGTACCAATCTTCGGCATCCTGTTTCTGTTGAGCAGGGAAAATTTCAATAAATTCATTGGTTTTTCCGTTTAGAAATGACCAACTGTGCTGAATATGTTGGATTAAGTGATGGGAATAGTATTGGGTCAGTATACCGACGCGATAAATACCGGAATTCATACAGTTAGATAAGGTGAAATCAATAATTCGAAATTTCCCGCCAAAGTGGAGTGAAGGTTTTGGCTGCTTCTGAGTCAGGGCTTTGAGACGAGAGCCTTTACCACCCGCCAAGATAAGCGCAACCGTATTGCTCGGAAGTTCTTTGGCTAATAGTTGCCTCGAAATAGAATTTGGGTAGGCATAAAAAGGCATTTTCTCTAACATATCAATTCCTTAATGGCACTTTGCGAAAATTCGTGGCGCTGCATGACCACGAAGGTTTTTGGGGAAATAGAGCTAAGCAAGTGGAAATGAAAAGGCGGGACAGGGTGCCAATTCCCCTCGGGAAGCGTGAGTGAATGGGGCTGCTCAGTGAAATTAATCAGTAATAGCCATTGACCAGAAAGTAACACTTGCATGGGGCATGATTGCTGCCACTGTTCAAGGGTTATGGGGGAGCCTTGGGCATTTAGCCACTCAACGGTTTTATGGGGTGGCAGTGAATGCCACCATTGCCCCGACGTCAGTGCAGGGATTTGCTGGCGCAATGCGGCGAGTTGTGCGGTAAATTCCATAAGCGAGTGATCGGCTTCCTGCCAGTTAAGCCAGCTTATCGGGTTATCTTGGCAATAAGCGTTATTATTCCCTTGTTGGCTATGCCCTAATTCATCTCCTGCACGTAGCATCGGAGTGCCTAATGACAAGAACAGCAAACTTAATAAATGACGCTGGCTCTTTTGGCGTTCCCGCGCTATTTTCTCGGGGGCATTTAACCCTTCAAAACCATGATTATGACTGTTGTTGTGGTTGGTACCATCTTGGTTATTTTCACCGTTAGCATGGTTATGCTTGTGATTAAAACTGACCAAATCTTGCAGGGTAAAGCCATCGTGTGCGGTGATGTGGTTAATTGAAACAAAACTAGGACGATCATTCTGTAAAAAGCAGTCCCGCGAGCCTGCAAGGCGACTTGCCAAGGTACCGATAGGAATATCTTGATACAAAACAGCACGGCGGCAATCATTGCGAAATTGGTCATTCCATTCGGCAAAAGGCAGTGGAAATTGCCCCAGTTGGTAACCGTTGTTGGCGAGATCCCAAGGTTCGGCAATCAACTTAAGCTGCCCAAGAATGGGGTCTTGGCAGATAACCTTAAGCAGTGGAGCATGGGAATTAAATTCCGGAGTTCTCCCCAATATCGTGGATAAATCAAAGCGAAAGCCATCAACATGGCATTCAATTGCCCAAAAATGCAGGCAGTCCAGCACCCATTGGCTTACGGTGGGGTGGAACAATTTCAATGTATTGCCGCAGCCCGCCCAATCTGCATATTCGCCATTTTCACTTAACCAGTAATAGGTGGGGTTATCTAACCCTCTAAACGATAAGCAAGGCCCTGAGCGGTCTAATTCGGCCGTGTGGTTAAACACAATATCGAGGATAACTTCAATGCCAGCACGATGCAGGGCTTTGACCATATCGCGAAACTCACGCAGTGGCGTAGAGCCTGCTTGCCCAGACCAATGCTGAGGCTCAATCGCAAACGGTGCCAGTGTGTTATAGCCCCAATAATTAGTGAGATTTTTAGCTTGTAATCGCGGTTCATCCAGATGAAATTGCACAGGGAGCAGCTCCAGTGCCGTTACACCAAGTCGCGTTAAATGCTGGACTATGCAAGGGTGTGCGAGAGCCGCATAGCTACCACGCAGGGCTGGCGGAATGTCAGGGTGTAGCATGGTAAGCCCCCGAACATGGGTTTCATAAATCACGGTTTTTGACCATGGAGTATGAAGAGGCGTATCCCCTTGCCAGTCATACGGGTCATGGCTGATGACGGAGTAAGGATGCTGTTTACCACTGAGTTCGCGGCTGTAAGGGTCAATCAGTAAGTGGGCTTCATCAAAAAATAATCCTGCTTGCGGTTCCCATTTCCCGCTGGCGCGATAACCATAATGCAGACCCGCTTTTGCCCCCATTAAATAACCATGCCAAATATGGTTATCCCCCCGATAGAGCGAGTAACGAGTTTCATCACCGAGTGAGCCCAACACGCACAGGTCAATGTGTTCTGCATGTTCGCTATAGACCGCAAAATTGACGCCGTGTTCGTCCATGTGGCTGCCGAGGGGGGAAGCGTGACCTTGCCGATAATTAAAATGTGTCATTCGGTGCCTCCCGTTTCCAAATCCGCCCGTTTCAAATACAGGGTAGCCAAAGGGGGAAGCGTAATATTTAGGGAGTGATTTTTACCGTGAGCCGCTATTTGCTGGGTGGATATTGCCCCCTGATTGCCCACATTACTGCCACGATAATAGTGAGAATCGGTATTGATAATTTCTTGGTAGCAAGCCGATTGGTGAACGCCAATGCGATAGTTTTCGCGGGGAACGGGGGTGAAGTTGGCGACCACCAGAATTTCATGATTGTTAGCATCGCGCCGTACAAAAGCGAATACTGAATTTTGATGGTCATCAACGACCAACCATTCGAAGCCTTGTGGGGAATCGTCGAGCTGGTACAGAGGTGGATGCTGCTGATAACAGTGATTTAAATCGCGTACAAGGTGCTGTACACCGGTATGCCAGCCATCATATTCAGGGTTCAGTAAATGCCAATCTAGCCCTGTGTCGTGATCCCACTCTCGCCCTTGGGCGAATTCTCCTCCCATAAACAACAATTTTTTACCGGGATGACCCCACATAAATCCATAATAAGCTCGTAAATTGGCAAATTTTTGCCATGTATCGCCGGACATTTTGCTGAGAAGTGACCCTTTGCCATGTACCACTTCATCGTGGGAAAGAGGTAAAACGAAGTGTTCTTTATGGGCGTAAAACATACCAAAGGTCATTTGTTGGTGATGATATTGACGGTAAATCGGGTCAAGGGACATATAGCGCAGAGTGTCGTGCATCCAGCCTAAATCCCATTTGAAATCAAAACCTAAACCGTGATTTTCAACCGAGCCTGTGACATTGGGAAAGGCGGTTGACTCTTCGGCTATCATTAACGCATGGGGGCAGTTTTGTTTAACAATTTGGTTGGTATAACGTAGAAAATCGAGAGCTTCGAGGTTCTCTTTGCCACCCCATTTGTTGGGTACCCATTCTCCTTCTTCGCGGCTGTAATCGCGGTAGATCATTGAGCTAACCGCATCGACACGCAGCCCATCGACACCAAAACGCTCTAGCCAATAGAGGGCATTGCCTGCCAAAAAGTTAGCCACTTCATAGCGGCTGTAGTTATAAATCAAGGTATGCCAGTTTTGGTGGACGCCTTCGCGCGGATCCGCATATTCATACAGCGCGGTACCATCAAATTGGATTAACCCATATTCATCATTGGGAAAATGGGCAGGTACCCAATCGAGGATCACTTTAAGGTGATGCTGGTGGGCGGTTTGAATCAAGTAGAGAAAATCCTCAACGCCACCAAAACGGTAGGTTGGGGAATAGAGTCCGATAGGTTGGTAGCCCCAAGAGCCATCAAACGGATGTTCGCTAATAGGGAGCAACTCCAGATGGGTAAATCCCATGTCTGCCACATAAGGAATAAGTTGCTCCCCCAGTTGTCGGTAGCTTAGCCAGCCATTGTTGTGCGGGTGACGGCGCCAAGAGCCTAAATGCACTTCGTAAATTGAGATTGGCGCGGAAAGTGGCGAACTTGCAGTAGTGGAGTGCTGTGGAGTTTGTTTGTTTGGCAAGGCCGTTATCACTGATTCTACATGGGGAAATAGCACACTTTTCAGTGCGTAAGGGTCGGCTTTGACCCGTATATAGCCTCGGTTATCTTGTAATTCATATTTATACGCCTGTCCGAGTTTGGCTTCAGGAATAAACCGTTCCCAAATACCCACCTCATGGCGCAATGTCATTGGGTGAATACGCCCATCCCACTGATTAAATTCGCCAACAACTGAGACCCGTTGAGCATTGGGCGCCCATAAAGAAAAAATCACCCCATCAACACCGTCGAAGTTGACGGGGTGGGCACCAAGACATTCATAGGGACGTAGATGGGTGCCTTCTGCCAGTAGCCAGCCATCTATGTCACGAATGAGAGTGCCAAAGCCATCAGTGTGCTTTTTAATTGCTTGGGTTTCTGCGGAAGATATTTCAGCAGAACGACGCCCTGAAGTTATTTGAGAAATAACTTCGCGATTATTAGTTGGCAAATAAATAACCTCAAGAAAAGTGAAATGAGCAATTTAAACTTTACTTAAATTATTTAATTTGTATTTGATAGGCTTCACATATTTAGCTTTAAAAGTTGTTAAATTCGTTATTTAACAATGAGTTGGTTTGTTTTTGAATAGTATTATTAAGTTATCAATTAATAATACTCAACGTAATTAAATGCTTAATTTAATAACTATCACCCGATTATGATTGATATCGAAATATCGGGTGATTATTTATCTTTATTTAAACCTATTCAGAGTGATTTGTTTAATTATTCACTTTTCTCTACTTCAAAAATTATTGATTGATAAGGCTGTAGGATAATTTGCTGCTTGTCGTTATGGGTATTGTCATTATGGGCATTTGCGATATTGCTTAAATGCACTTGGCGATAATGTTGGTGAATAGCCTGCGGTTTATCGCTGAAATTACAGTAAATATCGATGGCGCGTGAGCCTAATGTTCGGCGATAAGCAATAACAGGTTCAGGGGCGCTGATTTCTGAGAATTCGCCTTCAACCAAGATATCGCTAATTGGCGAATGGCGGCGCAGGGTAATTAATTGCTGGTAAAACGCGAAAAGTGAATCGGGTTGCTGCTGTTGAGTCGTTGCATTGATCTCGCGGTAATTGGGATTAACCTTCAACCATGGGATGCCTGTGGTAAATCCGCCATGATGTTGGTTATTCCATTGAAATGGTGTTCGTGCATTGTCGCGGCTGCGTTGGGTAAAATAGTTCATCATGGTGGTGTGAGAGTATCCGTGCGTTTGACCCCATAGGTAGAGTTTAAAGAGATGCAGATCGTGGTGCTCGTTGAGCGTCATTGGGCAGTTCGTCATGCCAATTTCTTGTCCTTGATAAATAAATGGCGTGCCGCGCTGAGTCAGTAAGAACATCGCCAACATTTTTTCGGCGACAGGGGAGATGGCGCCTTTCGGTAAGAATTTGTTCAGTGAGCGCGGTTGGTCATGATTTTCTAAATAAGGCGCGCCCCAACCAACCTGCTGGGTTGTGAGCTGGCTTTTTAGAAAAACAGGTTTCAAACGTTCACCAGTGATTGGAGCAATGGAAAACGGGGGCTGCTTGGCAATATCGAGATCCGCAATACTGAAGTCGAACACCATAGAGAATGACCCATCTTCCCCGATATAGTCAGCAAGATCTTGCGGTGGAACATCGATTTCAGCCACCGTCATTGAGTTCGCAGGGGGGAAGGTTTGGCTCGCGAGCTCCTTTAAAAATTCGTGTATTCCCGGTTGGTTAACCACCCAAGGGACTAAAAACGCGGTGCCATCTTCCCGATCAGGAGGGAATTGGTAAGGCGAGAGGGCTTCAGGGGATTTTTTTATATTGCCGATGGCATCAATGCGAAATCCTGCAACCCCTTTAGCTATCCAACGATTGATCATTTGGATAATTTCTTGGCGCAATTGTGGATTTTCCCAATTAAGATCAGGTTGCTCGGGGCCGAAAGAGTTGAAGTACCAGCGATTGCTATCGGGAACTCGAGTCCAGACTGGGCAGTCAAAATAGGTACGTAAATTGTTCGGTGGAGTGGGTTTATCCCATTCAATAAATTGGTAATAGTCGGCGTAAGGGCTGTTTGGGTCGGCAAGGGCAGCTTCGAACCAAGGGTGCTGGTTTGAGCTGTGATTAAGCACCAAGTCCAGCAGAATTTTAATGCCACGCTGCGAAGCTTGGCTGATTAAAATATCAAGGTCATCATTGCTGCCAAAAACCGGATCCACGCTGTCATAGTTGGCAATGTCATAGCCATTATCTTTCATCGGTGATTCAAAAATTGGACATAGCCAAATCACGTTTACGCCTAAAGATTGGATATAGTCTAGCTTGGCGGTGATACCAGCAAGATCGCCAATACCGTCGCCATTATGGTCATAGAAGCTTTTGGGGTAGATTTGATATACCACCGCGGATTTCCACCAGGCTTGAGCCATTTGTTTTCTCCCTAATCAAAATAAGATGTGAGTAAGTTGCTTTAAATATAGGTAATGTGTGTTTTTGTGCGATGTATCATTATTTTGCGAAATGCAAATGCAAACTAATATCATTAGCGCTATGTTTCATGTAAGATGACCGCCATCTTCGGGTCATGAAAGACGTGACTAACGATAATCACATTGAAAGGTGGAGGAATTTAGATGTTCGCAAAATCATTAGTTTCAGGGTTTGCCCTATTATCCGTTGTTGCGTTAGCGGGTTGTGATGACGCTAAGCAAACACAAACAGCAGCGCCAACAACCGAGCAGCCAGCAGCAGAAAAACCAGCTGAAAAACAAACGATTGTCGTTGAACATGCTCAAGGTAAAACTGAAATTCCTAGCCATCCACAACGTGCGTTTGTGATGAACATGGAAACCTTAGACATCATCGATGCGCTGGGTATTCCGGTGATTGGTGTTCCACAAACTAACGCCCATTTTCCACAGTTTTTAGAGAAATATAGCACCTCAGAATATGTTAATGGCGGGAGCTTATTTGAGCCGGCTTATGAAACTATCAGCAGTGCAAAACCTGATGTGATTTTAGGTGGTAGCCGTGCTCGCGACGCTTATGACAAATTAAGCGGTATCGCACCAACGATTTCTCTGGATATTGATAACAAACGTTTTATTGATAGCCTGATGGAGCGTACTGCGCTGTTAGGTTCTTTATTTGGTAAAGAAGAACAAGCGAATAAACTCGTTTCTGACTTCAAAAACAAAATTAATGATATCAAAGGCAAAACCCCTGAAGCGGGCAAGGCGATGGTGATCTTAGTGAGCGGCGGTAAAATTTCTGCTTACGGCCCAGGTTCCCGTTTTGGCTTTATCTTTGATGTATTAGGTTTCGAACCGGCTTATGTCTTCACTGAAGATACTGGCCGTCACGGTAATATCGTGAACTCAGAACTGTTATTAAAACTGAACCCAGACTGGTTATTTGTTATCGACCGTGATGGTGCGATTGGTGCGAAAGATGCACAACCTGCGGCAGACGTGTTAGACAATGCATTAGTTAGAAAAACCTCTGCATGGGAAAAAGGCCAAGTGGCTTATTTAGATTCTTCAGCGGTTTATATCGCTGGTGGTATCCAAACTTATTCCCAATTAATGGATGATGTAAACAAAGCTTTAGAGAAGAAAAAAACGAATTAATCAATGAAAACGCTTTATCTCTCTTTTGGTATTCTCGCGTTATTGGTATTAGCGGTATTAAGCTTGTTTATTGGAGCGGGTGACGTGTCACCCGTTTCGCTTTTCACCGACCCCGAGATGCAAGATATCTTTTTCGTGAGCCGTATCCCTCGCACCGCCGCCCTGATCCTCGCAGGAAGCGCCATGAGCGTCGCGGGGCTGATTATGCAGCTACTCACCCAAAACCGTTTCATCGAACCTTCCCTTGCGGGTACCACGCAATCAGCGAGCCTTGGTTTACTGTTCGTGATGATCCTGTATCCAACAGCTTCTATCATGACCAAAATGGTGGTAGCGAGCGGATTTGCACTGCTAGGCACCGCACTGTTTATGCTGATTTTGCGCCGGATCATTTTGAAGTCCGCCCTGATAGTGCCGTTAGTCGGTATCATGCTAGGGGCCGTGATCAGCGCGCTTACCATTTTTACTGCCTACTATTTCGACCTGCTTCAATCCCTAGGTGCTTGGATGAGCGGCGATTTCTCCAGTATTTTACAAGGTCGCTATGAGCTGCTTTGGCTGGTGGGTGGCTTAACACTGGCTGCCTGTTTAATTGCCGATAGCTTTACAGTGGCAGGGATGGGGCGTGAGTTTTCCGTTAACGTCGGTTTGAATTACCAGAAAGTGATGACCATCGGGTTATCTATTATCGCCTTAATCAGCGGTGTGGTCGTTGTCGTTGTCGGTGCGTTGCCATTCTTAGGATTGATTGTCCCGAACCTGATTAGCTTGATGATGGGGGACAATATTCGTAAAACTATCCCGTGGATTTGTTTGGCAGGTGGCGGCTTAGTGCTGCTGTGTGACATTATTGGTCGCCTAATTCGCTATCCGTTTGAAATTCCTGCGAGTGTGATTTTAGGTGTCGTCGGCGCGGTTATTTTCCTTTATCTCTTGTTAAAGCATCAGCGTTATGGAAAAAGTTAATTCATTAAGTTTGCCAGTGAAAAGAACGTTCACGCCAATCCAGCGCATCGGTTTGTTGGCTGCGCTGTCAGTGCTGTCGATCATTTTATACATGACCATTAATTTGGGCAGTAATCTTGCGTATATCCTGCCCCATCGTGGTTATATCGTTCTAACAATGATCATTGTGGCGTTTGGTTCTGGGGTGTCGACGGTTCTGTTTCAAACTATCGCCAATAACAAAATTCTGACGCCATCCATTATGGGGTTAGAGGCATTGTTCATCCTGCTGCAAACTATCTTTGTGTTTTATACCGATAGTTTTCCCGCATCATGGCTGTTGAATATTGGTAAGTTTTTGCTGGAATCCTCCCTGCTGGTGATTTTCTCCGTACTGCTGTACCGCTGGCTGTTTATCTCCGTCAAAATGAATATCAACTTAGTGTTGATGGTGGGGATTATCCTCGGAACACTGTTTCGCAGTGTGGCAACCTTGCTGCAACGCTTGATGGATCCGAATGAGTTTTCCATTTTGCAAAGCCGGATGTTCGCGACTTTTACCAAAGGAACGCCGGAGCTGATTCTATTCACGTTGGTGATCACCGTGATTGTGGGCATTCTGCTTTGGCGTATGCGTTACTGCTTTGACGTGCTCGCACTGGGACAAGCTAATGCGGTGAACTTAGGGATTAACTACCGTCAGCAAGTCACCGTAATCTTATTACTGATTTCTGTCTTAGTGGCTATTTCCACGGCGCTGGTGGGCCCACTAACGTTCCTCGGCTTGATGGTGGCTAACTTGGCGTATTACATCGCAGGAAGCAGTCAGCATCGCTATTTATTACCTGTTTCTTTCCTACTTGGTGTGATTGCATTAGTGGGCGGACAGTTAGTTCTTGAATATGGATTGAATAAAGCGGGTACCTTATCTGTGGTACTCGAGTTTGTCGGTGGAATATTCTTTATTTATATGGTGTTAAGAAGGTTTTAGTATGATTGAAATTCATCAGGTATCGAAAAGTTATCAAGATACTAAGGTCTTAGATAACGTTACAGCCAATATTAAAAATAGCGGTGTCACTTCAATCATCGGTCCAAATGGTGCAGGGAAATCAACGCTGTTGTCGATTATTGGTCGCTTACTATCGGCTGATCACGGTTATGTCAAAGTGAATAACTTGGATGTCTCGACCACACCAAGCGACCAACTCGCTACCTGCTTATCGGTACTTCGCCAAGAAAACCAATTTGCTAGCCGCTTAACGGTGGAAGAGCTGGTTGGTTTCGGGCGTTATCCTTATACCAAAGGGCGCTTAACACTGGATGATAAACAGAAAATCGACGAGTCTCTGGCATTTTTGAACTTAACAGAATTTCGCCATCGTTATCTTGATGAGCTTTCTGGCGGTCAGCGTCAGCGTGCGTATGTGGCGATGGTGCTGTGCCAAGATACCGAATATGTGCTGCTGGATGAACCACTGAATAACTTGGATATGAAGCACGCGGTGATCATGATGAAATTACTGCGCCGTGCGGCGGATGAGCTAGGTAAAACCATCATTCTGGTGATCCACGATATTAACTTTGCTTCAGTGTATTCAGACTATATCGTGGCGCTGCGAAATGGACGTTTGTCTTACCACGGCGAGCCTCAAGAGATCATGAAATCCGAGATTTTAGAGGAAATTTTCGATACGCCGCTTGAAGTTAAAGAGCTGGATGGACAACGGATCGCGCTGTATTACTGATTTTATCCGCTCCAATAGATGATATTGGAGCGGTGTATTATTGCGGCGGGATCGTAATATCTTCGTCGCTGTCGAGCTCATCCAGTGGCTGAAGGATTTCAAGGCGTTTGATGCCATCGGCATTCACCACTAAACGTGCTAATTCATTGTAGGCTTTCTTATTCATGATGACGCGGCGGCATAGGTAAATATGATAAACCTTTTCGCCCATAATCACGGGTTCATCATCATTCACCATCAACTCTTCATAGCTAATATCGAGATATTTCAAAAAGTCTGAAATATTAACCCGCGTAATATCCACAATGGACGATTGAGTCTGCATAAAGGCCGCAGAATGGCTGTGCAAGGTGACATCCTTGCGATAATACAGAATATCTTCCACGCGCTGTACATTGACCAAATTTACCCAGTGGGATTTTTGTCGCATTTCATGAATATCTGGGGATAGGGTGCTTTCTTTCAGAAAGCGGAATGATTCCTTACAAACCCCAACCGGCTCTTTGACTCCTTCCCGATAAATACGCAATTGGCGGTCGGGGATCCAGCGTTGAAACAGACGGTATAGCTGTTCTCGTCCAATCTCTTTTAAACGATCTTTAAAGATATAACCAATCACCATCGCTAAGAATAAATTGGCGCTGAGCGCACCATATTTACCTTGCCACATAAAGGCGATAAATGTGGCGAAAATCATCGAAATTGCAGCTGCAATCCCATAAATGGAGTGCAAAAGTAACGGAAGACCTCGTTTGTGGCGGATCTCTAAGTAGAGGTAGCGATTAATATATTTTTTCAGCAAATTGCGGCGGTAAGTGACCATTTCCGCATCGTTTTCATCATGCGGAAAGCTATCTGGTGCTAGCTTTTTCAAGTAACGCATTTCTTGATACCACAGATGGCGAATTTCATCGCGCAGAGGAA
This sequence comes from Providencia sp. wls1914, assembly GCF_009706645.1. NCBI lineage: Bacteria > Pseudomonadati > Pseudomonadota > Gammaproteobacteria > Enterobacterales > Morganellaceae > Providencia > Providencia sp. wls1914. Next base: position 45,792 of record NZ_WLUN01000011.1, on the reverse strand, counting down.
GCTGTTTGTCTTTTAATAAATCCTGTAAGTAAAACAGGGTGTAATGGGACATAAACTCATCGCAATAGGCGAAAGCGTTGGATTGAATCACGCTCTCAATGGGGGCAGCATAGGCGCTGAGTTCTCGATAGCGTTTGAGACCATGCTCAATGTCTGCCAGCATCCCCGTTATATACTCTTCAGTTTGCCGTTGAGAGTTCTGGGCGACCATCTTCAGGGTTAGCCGTACGCTGCGCTTAAAGGTGAGTGCAAAGCGTTTTAGATGGTTTTCATATTCATCTAATGTTGGGGGTAATTCAGGATCTAACCGTTCCAACCAGCTTTTTAATTCATCAACTAGCCCACCTTCTGCAGGAATAGAAGCGAGTTGCACAGTAGGCGCTCGCAGCCGAATATAGTTTTTTAAGCTGCGCTGAAGATTTGAAGGGGTGTAGAGGTCAGGGTTAACTTGCATCGATGCCGGAAGAAAAAAGAAGGTTTCAACTTGGTAGCGGATCTCTTTTGATTTCCGAGGGAAAAAGACTTGCTGTTTGATTTCAAACTGCTTTTTACCGTGGATTTTCAGAGATTCTTTAATCATGGCCTTCCTACCGGTGTTTCAGCGTATTCAAATATGGGATGAATACGATGCAAGTATTTATCAAGGAAGAACAATAGTAATGTGGATGGCAATAAAAGAGAAGGGAGACAGAGAGAAGGAAAACAAAAACGGCCGCTAATGTTTACTTCCAAGCCAAAGCGGAAATAAATAGTCGGCCGTTTTAAGCGTTCGTTGTCAGTTAAAAATTATTTTTTAGCTGCTGGGCGAACTGCGGTTACTTCAATTTCCACTCTCCAAGCTGGGTTAGCCAGTTTAGCGACTTGGAAGGTAGAACGAGCTGGCAGATTGGTCACTTTTTCAGTTTCATAGAACTTGTTGTAGCCAGCCATGAAGCCAGCGAAGTCCATAGTTCCTTTAGTTTCATCACCACCAACTAAGAAAACTTGCATTTTAACAACGTCATTCATAGTCAGCCCCATTTCACCCAGAGTCGCTTGAATTTGTTTCAGAACGTTGATTGTTTGTACTTCAGTGTTACCGTAAGACTCTAAAACGCCTTCTGGAGCATCTTTAGAGATTTTAGAAGGAACTTTCCCGCTCAGGAAGATGAGGCTGTTGTTCGCGCTGATTTCTACTGATTCAGCGATTGGGAAACCTTTAACTGGAACACGTTTCACATCGTCTGCTGCGTTTGCAGTTGCTACACCTAAAACTAAAGGTAAGGAAAGCAGTAAAGTTTTGTAGCGCATAATAACTCCTTTATATATGAAAGTAGGAACCTATTAAGACCGTAAGGGGCTCGATAGGTTCCATCTAATTGTGTTTCGTTTTAATTAGTTAAAACGAGACAGTTTATAAGGCGTTGGATCGATAAATGTCTTCTCGTCCATTAACAATTCAGCAGTTAATCGACCAGCCGCCGGGCTTTCAGTCATACCCCAACCAGTCGCGGTATTGATAACCAGACCTGGGTACTGTTCAACTTTAGAAATGATTGGAATCTCGTCATCAGTTGGAGAAACGGTACCGCCCCAACGTTCAACAACTTTAGATTCTTTAAATACTGGGAATTCTTTTCTCAGACGCTCAAGAACGCCATCTAAGTGGTCGTTGTTTGGCGTGTTAGTTGCTGTACGGAACTCTTCGAATGGAGTCTTCTCGTCTAAGTTCCAAGAAGTTGCCATAGTGAATGAGTTGAACAGGTCTTTACCGATAGAGAATTCTAATGGTAATTCGCCGCCGCCTAATACGTGCAGGAAGCGTGGCCCTAACAGGAAGCTATCTTTCACGATAGAGCTGGTGAAGATACGTGGTGCAACCGCGTAAGTACCGTCTGCTTGTTCACGGAAGTGGATACCGTTTGGCAGGTGGACGTTACCTTTTGGTGCGCCTGGAACGCCAGTAATACGCTGTTGAGACAGGTAAACGTTCAGAGTAGGGACATCAACACCTAAGTTACCCATGAACAGACGTGACCAAATACCACCAGTCAGAACGACTTGAGAGGTTTTGATTGCACCTTTTTCAGTGACAACGTCAGAAATTTTACCGCCTGCAGTTTCTAAGCCACGAACTGCGCAATTCAGGTAGATTGGAATACCAATTGATTTTGCGTAGTTAGCCATTGCTGGGGTAACAGTTTCTGGGTCAAGGCTACCAGAATCTTCTTCAAAACCACCAATTTTCCATGGAGATTGAGCACCAACCAGACGATTAGCCAGTTCTTGACCTTCGATCATACGGGTTCTCAGCGGGGTATCGAAACCTGGGTTTTCAGACGCAGATTTGATCCACGCTCTTGCAACTTCCAGATCTTCTTCGCTTGAAGGAACTTCAACACGGCCTTGAACACGGTAGCTAGTATCAGCACCGATTTTTTCGTTCATGCCGAGCCATTGAATTTTTCCGTAGTGGTGTAATGGGAAAATAGCTGGGGAGGTTTTATAGCTGATGATCTGGCTGTATGCGCGACCAGATTGCTCGCCGCCGACAACGCCTTTTTCACAGATAACAACGTTTAAGCCGCGCTCTTTCAGGTTAATCGCAGTCATGATACCTTGCAGACCAGCACCGATAACGACCGCATCAGCAGATGCTGGTAATTTACCTTCGGTACCCGCGACTGCAGGTACGCGTGATGGCGTAGCTTCAAAACGACCTTCTCTGCGGATCATAGGGACAACAGCTGCGCCCCCAGCAATAACACCAGCAGCACCAACCCCTAATAATAGTTTTCTTCTCGAGATTTTCATCTATAACCTCAATAACAATCTTGTTTTTTATATAGTAAATAATTTCAAATTGAGATGATGATCTTATCATATATTTTGAAATTGTTAAGTATCGAAAGGATTTGTTAATAAAATTGAGTGAAAAGTTTGAGTGGGTTATTTGATCTGGTCAGTGTTGTTGGGGGTTTGTCGCAATTTGGATTATTTTATCAATAGCAGAAATTGATAATTTTAATTGTTAATGTCAGAAAAAGTGTACAGGTGTAAATATCTAAATTTCAGATAAGGTAAATATTTTAGTGGTTAAATTGAAGCAAGGCTAAATAATTAATATCAGTTGATTATGCTGAATTTAGATTAAGTTTGATTTTGTTTTTTACTTCAAAAAATAAAGATTAAGTTAAATTTTTTAGCTATTTTATAATCACTTGATGGATTTGTATTCAATTAATTTCCGTTTAGTCGTACCGTATATTTATTGAGGGTGTTATAGATGATTATTTTCTGATCTATGCGAATTTTTATTTATATCAATATGAAAAGTATGATTTTTTATTTTTACTGTGATTTTATTAACATAATAGGTTAATTATTTATTTGATGATTTTTTTGCTTCCAACCCTTAATCTAAATAAATCCCACACCCTTCTTGAGAGTATTCGGTTGTTAATTGCTCATATTTAAATGCAGTTATTAACATCACTAAATGTAATGATTTTATTTATGCTGATTTTTTGCATTTTCATTTTTCACATTAAGAGCAAATTTATTTTTTTATCTTGCTGATAATTTGTTCAAATTAATTAATTTGGAAAAATTTCATTTATTTTAGTATTTAACATTTGATGTATTTTTAAGCTAATGAAGAATGGTTAATGAAATGTTAAATTAAATATTAAAGTCTGGCTATCAGATAAATATATATACAATGAGAGGGATAATTGGTTAGGAAAATGGGTTATGCCTCCCTTTCGATGAACGTTAAGGGAGGCAATTTATAGTTAGCAACTCAATGCATCTGCCACTGCTTTAAAGCGAGCGAACTTATCCCGTAGCTGTTGATGAGCAATAGGGTTCGGTTGATAGGCAGTGATTTTTGGTGTGCTGGATGCAATCGCGGTATCAAACCCCGAATAATACCCAGAACCGACAGCGGCGCACAGCGCGGCGGCTTGGCAGCCTGACTGCTGAACATCAACCACTTCAAGAGGCAAATTACTGGCATCACAGAACATCTGCATCCACAACGCTGAATTGGTTGGGCCACCGGTAAAGCGGATAGCTTGAGTGCAGTCATCAATGCCCACAATACGGTCTTGATGCAGCAAATGAGAAAATACAATTCCCTGATAAATGGCGTAGGCAATATCCCCTTCAGTATGATGGGAGCTTAACCCGAGTAGCCCGCCATGCAGGTTACTGTGATAGTTAGAGCCATATAACCAAGGGAAAAATAGAATATCGTTCTGCCGTGTTGCCCCTTCGGCAACGCAAGCATTGAGCACTTTGTAATCTTGCAAACGTTGGTCGAAAAAGTGTCGAGTGAACCAAGCGAGGTTACTGGCTGAGGTTGGGCTACCTTCATGAACAAAATAGGTGCCCGGAATACAGTATTTTCCCCACACATATGGGTAATCCGAAGGCATGATTTTATCGAAAACTCGCGTGGAGATAGTCCAAGTTCCAGCGACTGCACTTAGCTTGTCTTTTTGGCTGACACCCGATGAAAGCGCAGCCCCCACCACATCGAAGAACCCGCCAAATACCGGCGTACCTTCTTGAAGACCACACTCATTTGCGGCATGAGTCGTGACGCAGCCTGTTGACTGTGCAGAATTAATCACAGGTGCGAGTTTGTCGTTAGCCTCTTCAATACCAAACAATTCACAGAGTTTAGGATCATAGCTGGACGTGGTTGGGTTATAGAGTTGGCTGCCAGAAATATTGGTCTCTTCGCAAGTGAGCTGGTCAGTTAATCGATAACGAATATAGTCGTGAACCATCAAAACATAACGACCATCTCGATAGCTGTCTGGCTCATGTTGCTTTAACCAATTTAGCAGGGCAACGGGATGCGATGCCCAAAGTTGCTGCAAACTCAGCGGATAGGCTTGTTCTGCGGTACCATTTTGGTGCCATTGATCAACAATCGCTTGTGCGCGAGAATCTGAAGAAACAATGCCATTTCTGACAGGTTTCCCGTGTTTATCCAGTAAATAGAGCCCTTTACCATGAGAGGAAAAACTGACGCCCGCGATTTGCGCGGCGGACAGTTGGCTTTTGGCGATGGCTTCACGGATCACGCTACAGGTGACTTGCCACAGGGTTTCCATATTACGTTCGCTAAACCCAGCTTGCGGACTTTCAGTGGGAAAAGGGTGCTCAGCAACCACCAGCTCTTGGCCTTCAGGGCTGTAGATCCCCGCTTTGATCACGGTGCCCCCAAGGTCGACACCCATGAAAAATGTGCTCATTGTCGGCTCCTTAGTTTTCCCAACCCGCTTGCTGCATTTTATCTTCAATCCAATGGCGCGCCTTGATGATTTCAATCAGCGGTTCATCGGCTTTTTCCGTCCACATTTCAATTAAGAAGGTGCCGCGATAATTGAGCTGCTTAAGCTGTTTGAATAGTGCCACGAAATCCACACAACCTTCGCCAAATGGCACATCACGGAATTGACCTTTGCAACTGTCTGTTACGGCGTAGGTATCTTTCAGATGCAGAGCAACAATATTTTCGATGCCTTTGGTTAACTCGGCAGCCACATCACTACCCCAAGCGGTTAAGTTACCGACATCAGGATAAACTTGGAACCACGGTGAGCGAATTTTATCGGCAAGCGCCTGCCATTTAGTGATCGAATTCATAAATGGCGTATCCATGATTTCGACGGCGCACATCACCTGAGACGCGGCGGCAATTTCAGCGACCCATTTCATGCCTTCTTCAAAGCGGGCAATGGTGCCTTCATCTTGCTCTTCGTAATACACATCATAGCCAGCCAATTGAATGGTACGAATACCCAGATCTTGAGCCAATTTGATGGCTTTTGTCATGAGTTCACGGGCTTTTTGACGGGTATCTTCATCATGGCTTCCAAATGGAAAACGGCGGTGACCTGATAGGCACATCGTTGGAATGCGTACCTGCGTTTTTTGGATGGCAGTCACTAACTCTAAGCGTTGCTCCAAACTCCAATCTAAACGGGCTAAACGCTCGTCCGTTTCATCAACCGACATCTCGACAAAATCAAATCCCGCCGCCTTTGCAATAGCTAATTTTTCGCTCCAGCTACTGTGCTTTGGAAGGGCTTTTTCATAGATACCAATCGGATTTTTTCGTGAAATAGTCATCTTTATTCCCTGTAAGTTAATTTTGTACGGATGCTTTATTGAGGCGTTGATTGCGTGTCATTGCACGCTTAGCGCTCCATTTTTCTTTAAAGAATTTGAAGGCCAGAGCAAGGATCAACGTAATTCCCCAAACCGCGAGATTGAAGTGGAGACTGACGCCCAACAGGCTAAGTCCAGTGGCGATGACTTGCAGAACTAGCAAGGCGCAGAAGACGCGGCTGACTTTACCGACACCGCCGAATGGGTTTGTGCCTCCCAATACGATGGCTAAAATGGTCAGTAGTAAGTAAGAATCCCCGTATCCCATGCGGGCTGAGTTAAAACGCGCCATCATGATCAGCCCTGCCAACACACACAGCAGACTGGAAATGGTGTAAATCGCGATCATCACACGGTCGGTACGCACGCCGCTAAACCATGTCGCATTGATGTTGCTGCCGCTCATATAGATATTTTTGCCAAGGCGGGTGCGACCTAAAAACAGTGCCAAAATAATTGCGGTCACAATAAAGATAATCATGGCAATTGGCATACCGAAAACGGTGTCAGAGCCAATGGCGCGAACCACTGGCGGCATCCCACTGAGTGCGGCGCCTTTGGTGAGGTAAACGCCAATACCGCTGATAATGGTCATGGAACCGAGGGTAACTAGAATCGGGTGAGCACCAATATGGGAAATCATCAGCCCCGTTAAGCAGCCAATAATAACGGCGATAACAGTGGCACCGATTAACGCAAAGACCAACCACATTAGCTGCGTGCCCGTTCCGGCATCAACAGGTAAGTAATTGATAAATACCCAAGCCATAAATAGGCCGGTTAAGTTAGCGGTACTGATAATGGCGAGGTTTAATCCTCCACTTAACATCGGAACAAACATGGCGAAGGTCAGAAGCCCCAGCTCCGGTAACTGAAACGTAATACTTAAAAAGGTATTTTGGGTAAAAAAGTGCCCTGGCATGGCGATACTGAAAGCCGCAATGGCGACCAAAAAGATTGAAAGCAGTCCGATAACAGAGCCATCAATTTTAAAAAAATCTTGTTTTTTCATGGTGATATTCCTGTTAAACAAAGCCTACGTCCGTTTCTTTACGCTTTTTGTAGTGAGTAATACAAATGGCGATAAGAATGACCATACCGATGACGATATTGACGAAGTAGTTGGAAACCCCGATTAAGTTCAGACCGTTTTTCAAGATACCGATAAGGAAAACGCCCATCAGTGTGCCGATAACGCTACCGCGCCCACCGGATAAGCTGGCACCACCTAAGACTGCAGCTGCGAGAACATCGAGCTCACCACCAACTAGAGCGCTAGGCACCACTTCACTCATTCGGTAGGTCTGCAACATACCGCCGATTGCCGCCATGGCACCGAGATAGCCGTAAGCGAATAGGTAGATAACCCAAACACGAATACCAATACGTGAAGCTGATTCTTGGCTGCCGCCCACCGCATACAGTTGGCGACCAATGTGGGTTTTGTTCATTAAGATCCACGTTAAAAACGCGATCCCTAACATCACGATCAATGGCAAACCAATTTGATAATATTCACCATCCACTTCAAAAGGCAGGATGGTGACAGGATCTACCCACCAATCTGGTAAGTCGTAGATACTGTGTCCGTTGGTTAGCCACATCAGCATGCCGAACAGCAAAGATTGCATACTAATGGTGATAATGATCGACACCACATTGAGGGAGTAAATCAAAATCGCGTTGATCAACCCAAAGGTGATCCCGATGACAATCGCAAGGGCGATACTGAGCGTTGGGCTTTCGAGTAATCCTTGCAGTAAGAAAGTGGCAATCACATATTGGACAACCGAGGCAACGGCGGCGAAAGAGATATCAATACCACCCGTGACGAGCACCACGAATAATCCCAGCGCAAAAATACCGGTGACCGCATAGCTTTCGCTTAAGTCGAGCAAGTTTTGAATCGTGAGAAATTGTGGGCTCATGAGGGTGAAAAACACCACCATGATGAGGATCACCCAAATAAGCCAGCCTTCAACAGACTGCGGACGAAGTTTTTGCCAATTAGCCATTGATGATTTCCTCCAATTGTTGCTCAGTCATGGAATCCGTCACAATTTCTTTGACGATAGATCCTTGTTTCATATGTAAAATGCGATCGCAGTTGTAGAAAGCTTCAGAGGCTTCATCGGTGATCAATAAAATGGCGATCCCAACACCAGAAAGGCGATGGATCAGCTTGTAAATACTGTCTTTAGCACCGATATCGACCCCTACAGTAGGGGCATCGAGGATCAGCACTTTAGGGCGTGTCAGGATCCACTTGGCGAGCACCACTTTCTGCTGATTTCCCCCCGATAGGGTGGAGAGAGCATTGTTTGGGTCGGTCACTTTAATATCCAAATCCGCGATCCACTCTTGGACGATTTGCTGGCATTTTTGCTCATCAATCAGATGCAGAGGGGTTTTCAGGCGATCTAAAATCGAAATCACCATATTGTCAGCGATAGACTGCTGCAAAATTGCACCCAGTGTCAGGCGGTCTTCAGACACGTAACCAATACCATGTTTGATAGCTTGGGCATTGTTTTTGAAGATAATCGGCTTGTCTTCGACGATCATTTCGCCGCTGTCAGGACGGGTGATCCCAAACAGGGAAAGGGCAAGCTCGGTACGACCAGAGCCTAATAATCCGCAAAGTCCCAGTACTTCACCGCGCTTTAATGACAGGGAAATATTCTGGTATTGCCCAGCACGGCTGAGATTTTTCAGCTCTAAGACTGTGTGAGTTTCTTCTGCGTTATTGGGTAATTTACGCTCATGAACAATATCAAGCCCTGTCATCAGCTCGGTGATTTTGCGCGTGGTCAGGTCTTCTGCTGGCCATGTACCCATTTTCTGACCATCACGAATAACGGTAATACGGTCAGAAATCTCTTTCACTTCCTCTAATCGATGGCTAACAAAAACAACAGTGATCCCTTTGTTTTTCAAGTAATTCACGGTAGAAAGTAGCTGATTAACTTCGGTGCGTGTTAACGAGGCCGTTGGCTCATCCATGATCACTAAGCGCGCATCTGCTACCAGTGCGCGGCAAATGGCAACTTGTTGGCGCTGGGCGATTGGCAAAAATTGCACGGGGGTATCAGGGTCAATGGTGAACTCAAGTTCCTTGAGAATTTGTAACGCTTTTTCCCTCACTTTTCCTTTCTGAAACCAACCGAAATAACCGTTTAAATTCAGTTCAAAGGCGATGTTTTCCGCCACGGTTAAGTTAGGAAATAAGGATAAGTCTTGGTAGATAACTTGAACGCCTAGCTCTCGCGCTTTGTCTGGGGTTAGGCGAGAGTATCGTTTGCCATCTATTTCAATTTCGCTGCCTTCATCGGGAGCATAAACGCCGCTAATGGTTTTAATTAACGTACTTTTTCCGCAGCCATTGGTGCCCGCTAAACAGTGAACTTCACCTTTGTTTAGCGTCAAGTCGATATTGCGTAATGCACGATGACCACCAAAGCTTTTGGAAAGATCCCGTAACGTAATCAGTGGGGAGTTTTTTTCGGCTGTCATAGTGGAGTCCTGGTGTTGACTGTGTCGTCAGATTCAGAGTGACAACAGACACCGCTATCAGACCTAAATAGGGTACTGCTGTCACTTAAACTAGGTGGAACAAAATAATACTGTTGTCGTATTTTTATTATGTAGAGCGAACTTACAGACCGACTTCAACCAGTTTTTTGGTGTTTTCAATATTCAGATTAACTGGGTTATCGCTGAGGATGGTGTTACCACTCACTTTGATCTCACCCATATCACCGATGCTGACGCCAGTTTTGATCTCTTCGCCATTCATCATTGCCGTCGCGACTTGTACGAAAACTTGACCAGCCACTTTCGGGTTAGAGATATAGCCGCCATCAATCGCGCCTTTTTCTAACAATTTAATGCCTTGACCCGGTGTGAATGTACCGAAGACACAGGTTTCTGCGTTTTTACGGCGTTTATCGATAGCGCGACCCGCACCGATAGGCCCTTGAGAACCAAACGACATGATGCCTTTCAGATCTTTATGTTTAGATAGCAGGTCGTTTGCGGTACGCATAGAATCATCAACGGATTCCGCGACACCAAAGCGGTCATCGACCATTTGCATTTTCGGATAGTGTGCTTTTTGATAAGCGATTGCCGCATCAGCCCATTCGTTGACTAAAGGTACCGTCAGGCTGCCCACGAACATGGCGTATTTACCTTCTTCACCCATACATGCAGCCATATCTTTCATATGGTTAGCGCCCATGCTTTGGGTATCCAGTAATTCGAAATCCCAATCCGCATTTTTTTGATCTGGGGATTCGTGAGTAATCACTTTGATGCCCGCTTCTTGAGCGCGTTTTAAAACTGGCTCAAGGACTTTTGCATCGTTAGGAACGACGCCGATAACATCGACTTTCTTCGCGATTAAATCTTCAATTGCACGAACTTGTTCTGCAGGGTCAGCGGTGGTTGGACCCACTTGGAATGCATTAACGCCGAGCTTTTTACCTTCTTCGGTGATCCCTTGCTCCATGACGTTAAACCAAGGAATTCCCCCCACTTTTACCACGACACCCATGGTAAATGGCTTTTGTGCTTTCTGTGATTCAGCCATCGCCATGTTGGAAAACAGTGCGGCGCCCATTAAGCAAGGTAAAACTAATTTTTTCATATTCATCGTTATATTCCTCAGGGATGATGTGCAGATATAGCCATGCTCATCAACATAGGGTTAATGTTTTGTTTAATCGGATAGATATAATTAATTTCTATTAATCGTTAATTTAATTAATAGGTTTCTTTGCTGCCTGGTGTAATTCGGTTATTTAAAATAAAAACAAATTGCTTAATTTACTCACTTAGTTACTCTGCGACTATCATCGATATAAATGCTATTTATTACACTAAATACTATTTATCACATTCAATAATGTTTAATTTTGGAAATGCTTGCTTGAAATTTTTATCATTAAGTTTATTGGTAATTAACACGTTAATATCATTTAAGGTACAAACTTGGCTAAAAGCATATTGGTCTAATTTATTATTATCCGCTAATAACACACAATTCTCAGAAACCTGAATCATAATATTTTTTAATTTGGCATTAACTTCACTGCCATCTCGAACGCCAGTTTCAATATTGAATCCTTGGCATGATAAAAATAACGTTTTAATTTGAAAGCTACGGATAATACTTTCAGAAATGGGACCATGAAAATCATCATGGCGTTCTGAATACTCTCCACCAATGCCAATGACGCGAACGCGATCTCGGCATGCTAATGCTTGAATGATTTTGACGGAGTTGGTGACCACCGTAATATCGATATCGGGTATTTGCCTTGCCAGAAACCAGCATGTACTGCTGTTATCCATCATGATGCAGTCACCCGGTTGAATAAATTTCAACGCCGCTTTGGCGATTTTCATTTTCGCATCTGGGTTCTCTTCCGTTCTTTTACGAAAGGATTCTGCACCATCCACCATTTGACTGAGTTTGACCGAAGAGGGCATCACATTCAGTACTGGGCTTTCATCTTGCTCAGTGGCAACCGCACCACCAAAACTACGAATTAAACGTTTTTCACGTTCTAATACCGTTAAATCTCGGCGAATAGTTTCTTGAGAAACGTGACAAAGCTGGGCTAAATCGCGCACTAACGCTGAGCCATGTTGAGAAACATGGGAGCAAATTAATCGGTGGCGTTCAGCTTGTAGCATCTCAAAACTCCTATTCAGCCCATGGCATTTATTATTTCTGTAACAAACATTCTTTCCACGGTAAACAGTCTGCCAGTGATGGATTTTTTTTGTCGTGACTCGACTCATGTAATAACGGATAGAAACAAACAAAGCTATTTATAGAGTTATCGATCACGTTTATATGAAATAAATATTTCTGTTTTCATTTTTATCGTTAATTGGATCACTAAATATGGCGGTATATAGCCAGAAACTAGACGAAGCATTAATCAACTTTCACATATTCGGGCATTTTTATTAGGCGTATTTTTGTTTTAGTCTGTTTGATTATGACTGAATGCGACCGAGTTATGTTGATTTGTTAATGATTTGTAAAGTGTCAGGCTTTTTTATTCAGCTAAATCTGTTTACCTTAATAATCAGAACAACGTCTATTCATCGACAGTAAATAGAGAATAAAAGAGAGCCTTGTCGTTGATATGACTCGCTATTTTCATATCGTATTCACGCCATCTTTTTGCACCTTGGGAGGTCATCATGCTGGAAACATTAAAACAGCAAGTATTTGAGGCGAATCTTGAATTACCAAAACATAAGCTAGTAACGTTTACGTGGGGTAACGTAAGTGGAGTAGACCGAGACGCCGGTTTGATGGTGATTAAACCTTCCGGGGTGGATTATGAAACCATGAAAGCGGATGACATGGTGGTCGTTTCATTAACTACTGGTGAAGTCGTCGAAGGAAAATATAAGCCTTCTTCAGACACCGACACTCACTTAGCGTTATATCAAGCCTTTCCCGAGATTGGTGGTATCGTACATACCCATTCGCGCCATGCAACCATTTGGGCACAAGCTGGCTTACCGCTAAGCGCATTAGGCACCACACATGCCGACTATTTTTATGGTGAAATACCTTGTACCCGTAAAATGACAGAAGGTGAGATTGCCGGTGAATATGAGAGAGAAACTGGGCATGTGATTATTGAGACATTTAAGCAGCTCGGAATTTCTGCAAAGGATATTCCCGCGGTATTAGTCCATAGCCACGGTCCTTTCGCTTGGGGTAAAGATGCTCATAATGCGGTACACAATGCAGTGGTGTTGGAAGAGATTGCGTATATGAATTTATTCACGCGCCAGTTGACGCCAAAAATTGACGATATGCAGCAAGAATTGCTGGATAAACATTATTTACGTAAACATGGTAAAAATGCGTATTACGGACAAAAGTAGAGTTTATTTATTTTTAAATACGCTATTTTAAGACTATTCATTTTATTGTTAATAAGTTGATAAATTTATTTTTCATTTAATTGAAAGGTTTTAACTCGCTCAGTATCCATTGAATGCCATACACAATTATCCATAACAAATTATCCATAACAACAGCCACGGAAATATTATCGTGGCTTTGCCATGCAAAAATATTTTTATCAGGGTATAGGGTTAAATTGTAAGTCGGTTTAAACTGGCGCGGTGTATTGGTGATACTGAGTGGAAAGGACATGTCTAATCGAGTACTTTTTCTATTTTTGACCTTTTTCGTTAATCTTTTTTCTGTTTCACATGCTGCGGATATAAAAAATAATAATTTAATTATCAGTGGTTCAAAAGCGATCAATCTTGATAATTGGGAGCTGGTGGATGTACCACCCAAATTGATTCAGACAAAAGCGCCAGAAAACATCTTTGCTATTGTAGGCGGTCAAATGCGTATTGTTGGGGAGATTAATCCAGACAATGGCTTTTACGCCTATAGTCCAAATGGTGACTATAATGCCCTACAGTTTGGTAATGATTTCGCTTATGTTAAAAGCACTCAGATATCCAAAAAGAAGCCTCGGAATATCCCTGAAGATGACCGTTTAAACGATCTTAAAAACCCGGTTTATGATTATTTGATTACAAGCCAAAAAACGCCAGTATTCAGTGCAACTGATGAAGATTCGCGGCAAATCGCCTCTTTATGGGAAAATCTTCGCTATCCAGTGTTGGCTCGAATGATCAAAACGGATGAAGATGGGGATAAAACCTCATGGTTAACCATTCGTCTCGGTGATCGCTTGGGTTATGTTCGCTTAGATGATGTGGCGATTGATAAAGGCATTCCTATTTTTACTTATCACCATATTCTCGAAGACAGTGAAAATAAAAATTTTCGCCATACTTCAACAACAACCTCGGTTGATGCTTTTCGTGAGCAAATGAATTACCTCAAAGAGATGGGGTATCAAACATTATCACTCGAAGATGTGGAAGGTTATTTAAATAAGAGTGCGAATTTACCAGGGCGTGCCGTAGTCTTAACCTTTGATGACGGGCTTAAATCCGTTTATCGCTATGCATTACCTATTTTAAGAGATAATCAGCAACAGGCGACGCTGTTTGTCATCTCTTCGCGTATCAAAACTCAGCCACAAAAATGGGATCCGGATTCTCTGCAATTTATGAGTAAGCAGGAAATTAAAGAGAGCCAAGATGTTTTCAACATTCAATCTCATACGCATTTTTTACATCGCTTAGATAACCGTAATAACCCGATAATCTTTAGCCGTAAAGAGCATACCATCATGCTGGATTTTAAACGCTCAATGAAAGTATTGGCGAAATTCGAAAGAGACCAGCGTTATTTGGCCTACCCGTTCGGTGCTTATAACCAAACGGCGATTGATGCGGCAAAAGAAGCGGGCTTACATCTTGCGGTGTCTACCATCCAAGGAAAAGTGAAGCTCGGTGATAATCCATACGCATTAAAACGCCTGTATGCTTATAGTACTGACCCGATTAGCAAATTTGCATTGATGGTAGGCAATAGCGAGCAGGATGTGGTGAATAAGAACGTTGTCGTTGATAAATAGAAAGTTGATAAATAGAAAACTGAAAATAGCGGCAGATAAATAAATCAGGGTGAGTCAAATAAAAATGGCTCACCCTGTTTTTTTATTTATTTAACGCATTTCTTGCAAGTGGCATTCTGCACAATATCAAAGAAGTTATTGCCTTTATCATCCACCAAAATAAAGGCTGGCAGCCCTTCCACTTCCATTTTCCAGACGGCTTCCATACCTAACTCTGGGTATTCGAGGCAATTTAAGCTTTTGACAAACTCTTGCGCCAAAATCGCCGCGGAGCCGCCAATGCTACCAAGGTAAAAACCGCCATGTTTTTTACAGGCGTCAGTTACTGCTTGGGTACGGTTACCTTTTGCCAGCATTAGCATACTACCGCCATGAGATTGGAATAGGTCAACGTATGGATCCATACGGTTACCCGTTGTTGGGCCTAAAGAACCCGACACCATATCCTCAGGTTTTTTCGCAGGGCCTGCGTAATAGACCATATGATCTTTAAAGTATTGTGGTAAGTCTTCACCATTATCTAAGCGCTCTTTAAGCTTGGTATGGGCGATATCGCGAGCGATGATCAGTGGACCACTGAGAGATACACGGGTTGATACAGGGTGTTTACTCAACTCGGACAAAATATCTTTCATTGGGCGGTTGAGGTCGATATGAACCACGTTCCCTTCTGACTGATGACGCATCGATTCAGGGATATATTGTGCTGGATTATGCTCCATTTTCTCCAGCCACAAGCCGTCTTTGGTGATTTTTGCTTTGATATTGCGGTCAGCGGAACAAGAAATGGCTAAACCGATCGGGCAAGAAGCACCATGGCGAGGCAAGCGAATAACACGCACATCGTGGGCAAAGTATTTACCGCCAAATTGCGCACCAAAGCCGAGATGGCGTGACGCTTCTAATAACTCATTTTCTAGCTCAACATCACGGAACGCTCGGCCATACTCATTACCTGTCGTTGGCAGGTTATCATAGTATTTTGCTGAAGCCAGTTTGGCTGTTTTCAGCGTGGTTTCCGCTGAAGTACCGCCGATAACGAATGCGATATGATAAGGTGGGCAAGCGGTTGTCCCTAAGTTTCTCATTTTCTCAATTAAGAAGTTTTTCAACTTAGCCGGGGTCAGCGTTGCTTTAGTTTCTTGATAAAGAGCGGATTTATTTGCAGAGCCTCCGCCTTTGTTAACAAATAAGAAATGGTATTCATCACCCGTAGTGGCAAAAATATCAAATTGTGCAGGCAAGTTGGTACCTGTATTGACTTCGTTAAACATATCCAGCGGGGCATTTTGCGAAAAACGCAGGTTTTCGTGTTGGAAAACGTTGTAAATGCCTCGAGAGAGGTATTCTTCGTCATCACAGCCCGTCCAAACTTGTTGCCCTTTTTTCCCGACGACAGCAACGGTTCCCGTATCCTGACAGTTTGGCAGAACACCTTTCGCAGAAATCTCGGCGTTACGCAGTAATTGCAGGGCGACATACTTGTCGTTTTCACTGGCTTCTGGATCGTGCAAAATCGCGGCGACTTGTTTTTGGTGGGCAGGTCTTAAAAAGAACTGGGATTCATAAATTGCATGTTCAGCAAGAAAGGTTAAAGCCTCTGGCTCAATTTTTAGCATTTGCTTCCCAGCAAATTGCTCTACAGAAACATATTTATCAGAGACTTGGTAATATTCGGTTTTATCCTCAGATAGCGGATAAGGTTCTTGGTAAAAAAACTCTTTATTAGCCATTTTGCTCACTCACATATTAATTTTAGCGGAAAATATAAGAAATAAATTGTTTATAGGCTTTTTATTCTAAATCTCGCTTGTTTTGTCAGGCGGGATAATCGTTTATAGGGATAATAGTCTGAATGAAATTAGAATAATTACTCATTATATTCAAAGGGATGTAAAAGAAAATATGACTTTGGTTAAACTTTGCCAAGAAACTAATATTCGAATTCAAAGTATGAAGCTAATCACATAAATTAATTATGGGTATTGGGTTTAATTATTTGTTATCCATGTTATCGCGGAGCAGTTAATTTAGATTTTATGCATTCAATTTTTCCATAAATATCCTAATAGGTTAGTGGATTAATTAATCATTTATGGTTGGTTAGCATTCTGGAGATAATAAATAAAATACAGAGTGAAAATAAAAGGAAAATGGGTTTTTATTATTACTTGAGCAAGTTATCTTAATCGATAGTTTAGTTTGATTTTTTGTTTAACATATTGAATTTAATATTCTTTTAATGTTTCTTTTATTTTTGGTTCTATAATGAAAAATGATAGATAAGCACAAAGCTATGAAAAATATGGCTATGTCACTTATTTTTATCATAAATCGCTTTTATTTGTTTTAAATTCATAGTGAAAGGCAAACAAAGTGTTGAAAATGGCTTTCAATTTTCATTAACAGTGTTTATTATGCTGGCCTTATTGTTTTATTAAAAATGGCGCTACTGGTTTTGGGCTTTGCTGGGGTTCTCCTGGGGGCTTAACAGTCTTTAACGGTGGCGGTTCTATCTGCATTATTCCTAGGGATAGAGTGTATTATAAATGACTGAGACAACTTCTCTCACACCACTCGTCGAATTAAAATCTTTAAATAAAGGTTTTGATGGCAAACAAATTATTTCTGAGCTTGACCTCACGATCCGAAATGGGGAGTTTCTCACCATTTTAGGGCCTTCTGGTTGTGGTAAAACGACGGTTTTACGTCTGATTGCTGGATTAGAAGATGTGGATGACGGTCAAATTATTCTTGATGGTCAGGACATTACAGATATTCCTGCGGAACAACGTTTCGTGAATACTGTTTTCCAAAGCTATGCATTATTCCCACACATGACCGTATTTGAAAATGTGGCATTTGGTTTGCGCATGCAAAAAACACCAAAAGCGGACATTCAAAAACGGGTGGAGCAAGCCTTGCATATGGTGCAATTGGCGGATTTTGCAGAGCGTATGCCGAACCAACTTTCGGGTGGTCAACAGCAACGCGTGGCAATTGCGCGTGCGGTTGTTAATCGTCCCAAGGTTTTGCTATTGGATGAGTCGTTATCTGCGCTGGATTATAAGCTGCGTAAACAGATGCAAAATGAGCTGAAAGCCTTACAGCGTAAGCTGGGGATTACGTTTATTTTTGTGACTCATGACCAAGAAGAAGCTCTGGCTATGTCTGACCGTATCATTGTGATGCGTGAAGGGAAAATTGAGCAGGATGGTACGCCGCGTGAAATTTACGAAGAGCCGAAAAACCTGTTTGTTGCTCAATTTATCGGTGAAATCAATATTTTTGATGCAAAAGTGTTGCATCGTATTGATGAACAACGTATTCGTGCCAATGTTGAAGGGCATGAATGTGATATTTTCACCGATTTACCGGTCACAGAAGGTCAGCATTTAAACGTCTTATTGCGCCCTGAAGATTTACGCGTTGAAGAAGTCAATGACGCCGATAATCACCCTGGGCTGATCGGTTACGTGCGAGAACGTAACTACAAAGGCATGACGTTAGACTCAGTGGTTGAGATGGAAGATGGCAAAATTATTATGGTCAGTGAGTTCTTTAACGAAGATGACCCTGATGTCGACCACTCCCTTAACCAAAAAGTTGCCGTGACTTGGGTTGAAAGCTGGGAGGTAGTTCTGGATGATCATTCGTAAGCATAAAATCTTGCAGAATGTGATTATCACGGGCGTCGTCGCTTGGCTGTTGCTCTTCGTCTTTCTGCCTAACTTAATGATCATCGGCACCAGTTTTTTCACGCGCAGTGATACAAATCTGGTGGATCTGGTGTTTACTTGGGACAACTACATCCGTCTGTCAGACCCGATGTATGCCCAAGTGATGCTGCATTCGTTGAATATGGCGTTAATCGCCACGTTCTTCTGCCTTGTGATCGGCTACCCCTTTGCATTTATTTTGGCGAAGCTGCCTAAGCGCATCCAACCGCTGATGCTATTTCTGCTGATTGTGCCATTTTGGACCAACTCATTGATCCGTATTTATGGCTTAAAAGTGTTCTTAAGTACCAAAGGGTATTTGAATGACTTTTTGCTGTGGATTGGCATTATCGATAAGCCGTTGAAATTGATGTATACCCCAGAAGCGGTGGTATTGGGCTTAATCTATATCTTGTTGCCATTTATGGTGATGCCGCTCTATTCCAGTATTGAAAAGCTGGATAAATCCTACTTGGAAGCGGCGCGGGATTTGGGCGCCAATAAATGCCAAACTTTTGTGAAGATTATTATTCCATTGACCATGCCGGGAATTATTGCGGGCTGCTTATTAGTGTTGTTGCCAGCAATGGGGCTGTTCTACGTGGCGGATTTAATGGGTGGGGCGAAAAACCTGCTGATTGGTAACGTCATTAAGAGCCAGTTCTTGAATATTCGCGATTGGCCGTTTGGGGCGGCAACCAGTATTTTCCTCACGGTGATGATGGGGCTGCTGCTGTATGTGTACTACCGAGCTGCTAAGCTTTTGAATAAAAAGGCGTATGAAGAATGATAGGACGTATTTTGCGTGGTGGCTTTATGACCACCATCTACGCGTATCTTTATATTCCAATCATTATCTTGATTGTGAACTCATTCAATGAATCGCGTTTTGGTATTCAGTGGCAAGGTTTTTCGACCAAATGGTATGAGTTACTGAGCAATAATGACAGCCTGCTTGAAGCCGCAGGGCATTCATTGACCATGGCGGTACTTTCAGCGACGTTTGCGACAATTATCGGCACATTAACCGCCGTTGCTCTCTTTCGTTATCGTTTTAGAGGCAAGCCATTTGTCGGCGGAATGCTGTTTGTGGTGATGATGTCCCCCGATATTGTGATGGCAATTTCATTGCTAGTCCTGTTTATGATCCTTGGCGTCTCATTAGGTTTCTGGTCGCTGTTATTTTCACATATCACCTTCTGCCTGCCTTTTGTAGTGGTGACGGTATACGCGAGATTGAAAGATTTTGATGTAAAAATGTTGGAAGCGGCGCGGGATCTCGGGGCGGGGGAATTTACCATTTTACGGAAAATCATTCTGCCATTAGCGCTGCCTGCGATTGTCGCAGGGTGGCTGCTGAGCTTTACCTTATCAATGGATGATGTGGTGGTTTCTTCCTTTGTGACGGGGCCAAGCTATGAAATCTTACCATTGAAAATCTACTCAATGGTAAAAGTCGGGGTCTCCCCAGAAGTGAATGCACTGGCAACGGTGTTGTTACTGATGTCGCTGGTTTTGGTCTGTTTAAGCCAGTGGGTTATGCGCGATAAACACGGTAAAAATGCCGTCGCGAAGTCATCAAAACGTTAAGTTGTACTTGGTGGGTGTCATTTGGGCACCCAATCTTTTCATGCCATCAGGCGAGAGGGTAGGCTTTAACTGAGCCTATGAAGATAGATAAAAAGCACTTTGTTGAGGGAAAATCAGTGATGAAAAAATGGTCCTATCTGCTAGCCGCAGGTTTAATGGCTGCAAGTATTGGCACGGCAACTGCCGCTGACGATAACAAAAACGTACTGTATTTCTATAACTGGACAGAATATGTTCCCCCCGGTTTATTAGAGCAATTTACTAAAGAGACTGGGATCAAGGTGATTTACTCCACCTATGAATCCAATGAAAGCATGTACACTAAATTGAAAACCTATAAAGAAGGGGCTTACGATTTAGTGGTGCCATCGACTTATTTTATCGACAAAATGAGCAAAGAAGGCATGCTGCAAAAGATTGATAAGACAAAACTGCCTAACTTTAAAAACCTCGATCCAAACCTTATCCATAAAGAATTCGATCCAAATAACGACTATTCAGTACCTTATATTTGGGGCGCAACAGGGATCGGAATCAATGGTGATGCGGTTGATCCTAAGTCCGTCACTTCATGGGCAGACTTTTGGAAGCCAGAATACAAAAATAGCTTACTGATGATGGATGATGCCCGCGAAGTGTTCCAAGTGGCGCTAACAAAGCTTGGTTATTCTGGCAATACCACGGATCCAAAGCAGATTGAAGAAGCCTATAACGAACTGCAAAAATTGCGTCCAAATATTCTGGCCTTTAACTCAGACAACCCTGCAACCCCGTATATTGAAGGCGAAGTGGATGTCGGTATGCTGTGGAACGGCTCGGCATTTGTGGCTAGACAAGCGGGTTTACCGATTGAAGTTGTATGGCCAAAAGAGGGCGGTATTTTCTGGATGGACAGCTTAGCTATCCCTGCCAACGCGAAGAACGCAGAAGGGGCACACAAGCTTATCGACTTCTTATTACGCCCAGAAATTGCGGCACAAGTGGCGGAGTCTATCGGTTATCCGACGCCAAACTTAGAAGCGAAAAAATTATTACCAGCCGAGATTGCGAATGACCCATCTCTATACCCATCAGAAGAGGTATTGAAAAAAGGGGAATGGCAAAGCGATGTGGGGAATACCAATATTCTGTATGAAGAGTATTTCCAAAAGCTGAAAGCAGGGCGTTAATATCTATTCTGTTTGGCTATTGTTATATAAGGCATCACGCTGGTGATGCCTTTTTTACATACAAAATCAGTGATTAACGCGGCGATTATGGATAACAAATTTGGCAAAGTTATCTGCCCAAGGCTGTAAGAAATCCTTACTTTTTGGGGAAATGGTGTCTTGCTCATCCACCATGCCGTCATACCATTTTAAATAACACTCAGGTTGATTCATCGTCGGCATATTGAGGAACGCGAGGCTATTGCGTAAATGTTGCTGGGCAATTGCGGTGCTAATATTACCAATCGAAACCCCTAATACGCCCGCAGGAATACCATCCCATGAGTTATCTCCCCAAGGGCGAGAGCCTTGGTCAATTGCATTCTTTAATACACCTGGCATTGAGCGGTTATATTCCGGTGTTGCGAAGATAATGCCGTCTGATGCTTTGATTTGGCTCTTAAAATTAGCCACTACCGCGGGAACATTCTGGTCGGCTTCTTGGTTATAGAGAGGTAAATCAGCAATGCTGATAAATTTGAAGGTAAAATTCGATGGGAATAATTTAGTGATGGCTTTGGCGACTTTTAGATTATAAGAGTCAGCACGTAAACTACCCACAACCACACCGATATTATACTGATTGGACATAATCAAAACCTCTTCTTATGTTGTGAAAATACAACGAACTCGCATATTTTCTTTGGAATAGGAATTTCTTTAATAATTTAGCATAATAAAATTCATTAAAAATAAATTAAGTTAAATTTAATTTTTTCCAATTGTAAATTGCAGGAAATTCATTACGTTATTTGTTTATATTTTCAAATTAACTTTGTGATTTAGGGTGGCTAAAAAAGAATACTGTGACGTCAATTACACTATTCGTATTTAATTCCTCTCAATATTCTCTTCATTGATACGAGTCAAAATAGAACATACCGACTGGTCGGTATTATTCATTCCCATGAACACACTCGTGCATCCAAGAAAAAAAGATCCAATCAAACGACAAGAAGAGTTGCTAAAGGCAGCTAGGATAATCGCTGGTCGAGAAGGTATTGCGGCGCTTTCGCTGAATGCTGTCGCCAGAGAAGCGGGTGTGAGCAAAGGGGGGTTAATGCACCATTTCCCCAGTAAACAAGAACTTATTCACGCATTGTTTATCCAGCTATTAGACATCATGGATGTGCGTATTGCCGCCATTATGGCGAATGATTCCGATCCTTATGGGCGATTTTCTCGTGCCTATTTGCACTACGTTGGCGAGCTTAAAGACTCCGATGAAAGTTTTCAGCTCGCACTTTTATCATTGGCTATGCCCACAGAGCCTGTGTTACGTAAATGCTGGCGTGATTGGATGTTAGGGCATCTCGCTCAAGGTGATGCATTTGATAATGGCTATTTGGGGGCTTTAGTGCGCTATGCCGCCGATGGACTGTGGTTATCTGCGTTAACGGAAGGCCCTACATTATCGAGCCAAGAACGTAATGCCATCATTCAGCGGTTAACACAAATTTCGTTTGAAGAGATGGGTTAATTTTCCAAGGGAAAATACGTCTAAACATACAATGAGGCGATAATGAAATATAAAATCAATGCCTTCATTATTTATGATGCCGTTGATGGCACTTTATCTTTAAAAAAAGATGAGGTGGATACTCAGCTGTCTATTACGGCTAATGCATTATTATTCTATTTAATTCAAAAAAAAGGCGTAGTTTCTCGTGATGAAGTGCTTAAGGCGGTTTGGGATGATAATGGTCTGGTTTCATCAAACAGTAATTTAAACCAGTATCTCAGCCTGCTAAGGAAAACATTTCGACAATACGGTATTGAAAACATTATTGTCACCGTTGCTCGTGGGCGCTTAGAGTTTAATTCTGAGATTTTATTGGAATTACTCGATGAAGAGACGCTCAATACCACACACTTATTAAACAGCCTGAATGAAATACAAAAAGCTGAAGTGGTTCTGGCTTCTTCCTTAGAGACTAAACCTGCTGAATCCCCCTCTGAAAAATTACCGTATTCATTACCAAAACAGAAACGTGAAATTTGCTGGTATCTCGCGAGTGCGGCTTTTTTATGTAGCTCCATTTTATTGGCAGCGATGAGCTATTTTTCATCTCAGCCCTCCGCGCCAATGGTTTTGCCAACGCTAGAACATACCAGCTGCGATGTGTTATCTAATGAAAAAATGATTAACGCTTTTGTGGCTGATAACTATGTCCAAAACTTTGATAAAGTTAGGAAAAACTTAAATTTGGCGTGTAATGATAAAGAGCGTTTTGTCTTCTTTTATGGGGATAAATTGCAGAAGAATGGCTTAGGGCGCGTCTTTCTCGCCCATTGCGCTGCCAATGAATCCAATCCATTCAGTTATTGTGATAATTATTTTTATTATTCTTGGAAGCCACAATGAAAATATCGGGAAAGCTATTATGTCTCGTGAGTGCGCTGATCTTTGCGTGTGTTGTGATTTATACACAGTCAGTTGTATTGGCCAATAAAAATTCCGGTCAAATGGCGTGTTCAACCAAGGGGATTATGCGTTTTGAGAATATGAAGGATGAAAACGTTAACGGTAATATTCACTTTAATTTTGGGACGAACGGAGAAGGCTCTATTGTTGTCGAAGGATATACCACCTCCAGCGCCGGATGGCTTTATTTACAGCGATATGTCAAATTCAAATACACCAGCAAACGTATTTCGCCAACGGAACAGCACTATAATATTAGCCACTGGGAAGCCAGTGCTTCCTCAATTGATGAATCCCCTAATGTGATTTTTGATTATTTTATGCGGGAAATGTCAGATAGCCATGACGGCTTATTTATCAATGCCCAAAAACTCAATGATAAAGCGCTACTCTTGAGTTCAATTAATTCCCCTTTGTTTATCTGTACGCCTAAATAAGCGCGTGGACTTGATTGATAGCCCATGCAGCTTGGGGCCTATCCACACATTCATTCCTATTGGTTTACTGCACAACTTTAACTAGCAAGTTGATACGGCTTTTACTGCCTGGCAATCAGTGATATCACACTGTGTGCCTTGTAAAACAAAGCAATTTCCTTTCTGCTTATATTCTTATCTTCCCACCTCTCATTAGCTTATGGCTCGGGCGTGAGGCAAGCCACACTTATTATTGACCAAATTACCTTCTTGCATCAGCTCAATCACATCTTGTTAACCATTCCTCCAATAAACCCGTTATCCGCATTTATGGTTTTTTCTTCCACCAGATAGATACGTGAATTTTCCAGTTTATTAGCATAGAGATGTGAATCTGCTGCCTGTTGATTATAAATTCTGGGTTTTTATTCTAATTATCTTCACTTCATGGATTTATATTTTGTTTTATTTTTTGGGGATTATAGTGATTTTGAAGCCAAAAGCTGCGTTCAATTAATCACCACGCAGACTCAATTGGCATAAATGTTTACTCACAGTTAAGAGGCATCAACGTTCTGGAACATGGCTCTTAGGTGCTGCGGGTAGAGAAAAACGTAACGGCTTCCTTGGAGGAAACAACAATGGGTGATGCATTAGGACTTATTGAAACAAAAGGTTTGGTGGCTTGTATTGAAGCAGCTGATGCAATGTGCAAAGCCGCTAACGTCGAGCTAATCGGCTATGAAAACGTGGGTTCTGGTCTCGTGACTGCCATGGTGAAAGGTGATGTTGGCGCAGTAAAAGCGGCAGTAGATTCCGGTGTTGAATCTGCACAGCGTGTTGGTGAAGTGGTGACATCGTTAGTCATCGCCCGTCCACATAACGATATCAACAAAATCGTGATTAAACATAAAGCATAGCGTTTTCGGGGGAAATATGGGTGATGCATTAGGTCTTATTGAAACACAAGGACTCGTTGCTTGTATCGAAGCAGCTGATGCGATGTGTAAAGCCGCTAACGTGGTGCTGATTGGCTATGAAAATGTGGGTTCTGGGTTAGTCACCGCCATGGTGAAAGGGGATGTTGGCGCAGTTAAAGCGGCAGTGGATTCTGGCGTTGAATCTGCATCTCGTATTGGCACCGTCGTGACCTCTCTGGTTATCGCTCGTCCACACAGCGACATCCAGAAAATTGTCTCTCAGTATAAAGTCGCAGAATAAATAGGAAATTTACTTATGAAAGAAGCTCTTGGCTTAATTGAAACCAAAGGTTTAGTGGCGTGTATCGAAGCTGCTGATGCAATGTGCAAAGCCGCTAACGTCGAGCTAATCGGCTATGAAAATGTGGGCTCTGGACTCGTCACCGCCATGGTAAAAGGCGATGTGGGTGCTGTTAATGCGGCGGTTGAATCCGGTGTCGAAGCTGCGAAGCGTGTTGGCACCGTGGTGACTTCTCGTGTGATAGCAAGACCACACAATGATATCGGCAAAATCGCGCAGCAGCATAAAGCTTAATCATTAGAAGTATTAGATAAAACAACAAATTAGTAAGTTTAATCTTTTGACTCCGGTACGGGGGAAGACATGGTTGCATTAGATAAAGATCTGCAATCCAGACAACTGGCTAGAGAGCTGGTTAGAAATGCGAAACAAGCACAAAAAATCTTTGCGACTTTTTCGCAGGAGAAAATCGACAGTATTGTTAAACACATTGCGACAGAATCTGCTCGTCATGCAGAAGAGTTAGCAAAAATGGCGAATGAAGAGACGGGTTTTGGGAAGTGGCAAGACAAGGTCCTGAAAAATACGTTCGCTTCAGTTCGTGTGTATGAACATATTAAAGATCTGAAAACAGTTGGCATCATTAATGATGACAAAATCAATAAAGTTATGGATGTGGGTGTTCCGTTAGGGGTTATCACGGCACTGGTGCCTTCGACTAACCCAACTTCAACCATTATCTATAAAACATTGATTGCCTTGAAAGCCGGTAACGCAATCGTCTTTTCCCCCCATCCAAACGCGAAAGCATGTAGTTTTAGAACGCTTGAGATCGTAAAAAAAGCGGCACTTGAAGCGGGTGCGCCAGCAGGTATCGTCGATGGTGTGACTATGCTAACGCTGGAAGCGACAAAAGAATTAATGCACAGCAAAGATGTTTCTCTCATTCTGGCAACGGGTGGGGAAGGCATGGTACGCGCCGCTTATGCCTCTGGCACACCAACAATCAGTGGTGGCCCTGGTAACGGTCCTGCTTTCATTGAACGTAGCGCGGATATCAAAAAAGCCGTCAGTGACATCATTACCAGCAAAACGTTTGATAACGGTGTGATTTGCGCATCTGAGCAATCCATCATTGTTGAACGCTGCATTTACAACGACGTTCACCGCGAATTATTAGCTCAAGGCGCTTACTTCATGAATGAAGATGAAGCGAAACGCATGGCTTCGATGCTACTGAGAGCGAATGGCACGATTAACCCTGAAGTCGTAGGAAAAGACGCGATTACGTTGAGCCAACGTGCGGGCTTTAGTGTTCCAGCTAACACTCGAGTGTTAATTGCGTTACAAGATACTGTCTCACCGAAAAACCCGTATTCACGGGAAAAACTGTGCCCAATCTTAGGTATGTATGTTGAGGAAGATTGGCGTTCTGCATGTCACCGTGTTGTTGATTTGCTGACTAACGAAGGCTTAGGACACACGCTGGTGATCCACACGCAAAATGAAGATGTTATTCGCCAATTTTCTCTCGAAAAACCGGTTAACCGTATTTTGATTAATACGCCAGCCGCACTAGGTGGAATTGGTGCAACCACCAATATTACGCCAGCACTGACATTAGGATGTGGAGCGATTGGAGGTGGTTCTAGTTCTGACAACGTCGGTCCGATGAACTTGCTCAATATCCGTAAAGTCGGTTATGGCGTTCGTTCCATTGATGATTTGAGACAACCCGCACCAGTGAGTGCTCCGGCTTACTCAACATCGCCAATCGCATCGACTGGGCATGGAAATCAAGCGTCTGTCAGTATTCTCGATGATGACCGTTTTCGTCAGGCTCAACCAGTAAAAGCTCAAAGTAATAGCGCTGCGGATAACCGATTTGCTAATGCAGTGAGTCATGTTGACGTTGCCGATGTTGCTGAAGCGGTCGCCACTCATGGGGAGATCACGGAAGAGAATGTCGAGCAGATTATTAAGGCCGTTCTCGGACGCCTAAATAAGTAATTTATTGAGATAAGGCGGGTAAATCATGATTTTGGCAAAGGTAATTGGACATGTTGTCGCAACGCAGAAATGCCAAGAGCTTAGTGGCAGTAATTTACTGATGATCACGGCGCTTGGTGATGATCTCAAACCGTTGAAGGACAAAACGTATGTTGCGGTGGACAGTGTAGGCGCAGGTATTAATGACCTTGTTCTGGCGGAAGAGTACTTCGCATTGAATAAGGACAAATACAAAGCGATGTCCGTGGTTGCCATTGTTGAAAAAGTGTATCGAGACGGTAGGGAGTAAATAACGCATGAACCAGTTTTTGATTAAACCAAGGGTGCAATTCGGTGCGAATGCTTTGGATTATTTATCTCAGGTTAACGCCCAGCACGCGTTTATCGTAACCGATAAAGCGATGGTGAAATTTGGGTTAGCCGACGAAGTGATTCATCGATTATCTCAACAGGGAATTTCATTTTCTCTGTATGACGATGTCGTGCCTGACCCGGAAATCTCGTCCATCGTAAAAGGCATGAAAATCATGGATAGCCAATATCCAGATTTAGTGATTGCACTGGGCGGTGGTTCGGTGATTGATGCGGCAAAAGCGATTATTTACTCCCTATGGCATACCCGCCAAGACAGCCATAGAGCCAAACCTCATTTTGTGGCTATTCCGACAACCAGCGGAACAGGCTCTGAAGTCACGTCTTTTTCGGTGATTAAGTCTAATTCCGAGAAGTTGGTATTGGTTGATGAGTTTATGTTGCCCGATGTGGCGATTTTAGACCCTGTTTTAGTGAAGTCAGTCCCTGCTGCTATCACGGCAGATACGGGAATGGATGTGCTATGTCATGCCCTAGAAGCTTATGTTTCACGCAGTGCCTCTGACTTTTCAGATGCGCTTGCCGAGAAAGCCGTTCAGTTAGTTTTTGCTCACTTAATAGATTGCTATCGCGACGGCAGTAACTTAGTGGCTCGTGAAAAAATGCATAACGCATCGTGTATTGCTGGAATGGCATTTACCAACGCATCCCTGGGGATCACCCATAGCTTAGCGCACGCACTTGGCGGCGTGTTCCATATTCCACATGGTCGCGCGAATGCGCTATTGATGGCTCAAGTGGTGGCATTTAATGCGGGGCTAGAAGGGTGTTGTGAAACCAACGCGGCGAAGCGTTATGCCGATTTAGCCAGAAAACTTAATTTACCGGCTTCAAATATACGAGAAGGCGTTGAGAGCTTAATTATGGCAATCAACGTATTGAAAGATGAAATGAATATGCCGAAAGGCATTCACGCTACAGGCGTCAATGAAACTGATTTTAATGCCCGTTTAGGGGAAATGGTTGGACAGGCGTTGCGCGATAGTTGCACTCCGACTAATCCACGGGACGTAAATGAAAAGCAGCTAGAAGCACTGTACAGACAGTCTTTTTAATAGTTAACGCTTTTTATGTGATGAATAACGAACTAGAAAGAACATCAGGAGAGGCTAACATGGCCAAATATGCTTTGACCCCACGTGTAAAAACACTGGCTGAACGTTTAAGTGCTCGCAATTGCTCAATCATTACCGAACGTGCCAACATTCTTGAAACTGTCAGAAATCAATTAACAGGGGCGCCTCAAGCGATTAAACCCGCTCAGCGTTTTTATGAGTTTATTCGTAATTTCCCTGCTTTTATTGCACAAGATGAATTGATTATTGGTAGCCAATCTTCAACTCCTCGCGGTGCAATTTTCCATACGGAAGATGAAGTACACAGCCAGAGTATTTATGAGTTTTTAGCGGGTGATAGCACAATCGCCGCACCGGATTATTTAGTGGTACTAAATGTCGGATTTGCGGAAATCAAAAACCAGCTAGAAAATCGCGTTAGAAATATTGGTAGTGCCGTTAGCCGTAATAGTATTGATGAGGCAAATAACTGTCGTGCAGCAATTTATGCCTGTGATGCAGCCATCCATTTTGCAAACGCTTTAGCTGTACGAGCAGAAAATCTTGCGGCCACAGAAGCTAACCCATATCGTCGTGCCGAATTACAAGAAAGCGCGGAAGTATTACGCCAAGTACCTGCAAAACCAGCACAAACCTTTAAAGAAGCTTGCCAAGCGTTCTACCTATTACAACTGATTTTGCATTTAGAAAATGGCAGCTATGCCGTGAACCCAATGGGTTTCGACAAAGCCGTTTATCCATTCTATCAGCGCGACATTGAGCAAGGTCGATTAACTCAACAACAGGCTTACGAGATTGTTGAAAGCTTATGGTTAAAACTGGCTGAGCTGTCAGAAGTCCGTGCAACACGCGCCATTGATGGTTATCCAATGTTTGATGCACTGAAAGGCGGTGTTTATCTTAATGATCCGCAAGTTTGCATTAACGAACTTTCCGCGATGATGCTTTCTGCTCATGAAAATATCAGCGCAATTAATGCTGGATTAAAAGTCCGTTTATATTGCGGTCAAGCAAGCACGCAGCCTCAATATTCTGCGGCTTCAGCGAGTTATGTAGCACCAACGGCTCAACAAGATAATGAATTCAAAGTGATGGAAGGGTTAACGCCGCGCTTACAGCGTTTGCGTAACCGTTATCTAGAAGCGCGTCCAAGCGTGTCTATCTATCGCGCATTAGCCTTTACGGAAGTAGTGAAAAATAACCCAGGTTTACCGCCGATTTTATTACGTGCAAAAGCGTTCCATCGTGCATGTGAAACCGCACCTATCTTGATTCAGCCTGAAGAGCTGATTGTCGGTCACCCATGTGGTAAAGCGCGCGCAGGTGCATTTTCACCTGATATCGCATGGCGCTGGGTAGTGGATGAACTCGATACAATGAGCACTCGCCCACAAGATCCATTTGTGATCTCCGAAGAAGATAAAAAAGTGATTCGTGAAGAAATTGCGCCATTCTGGGAAGGTCGTTCTCTGGATGAAATTTGTGAAGCGCAATATCGTGAAGCTGGGGTTTGGGAATTCAGCGGCGAAACTTTTGTGAGTGACTTGTCTTATCACCAAATCAATGGCGGTGGCGATACTTGCCCTGGTTATGACGTATTGCTTTTCACCAAGGGCATGAATGGCATTAAAGCGGATGCTCAGGCAAGACTGGCTGAGTTAAGCATGCAAAATCCAGAGGACATCGACCGCATCTATTTCTATAAAGCCTCGATTGAAACCTGTGAAGGTGTGGTGGCTTATGCGCATCGTATCGCTGAACATGCTCGTGAACTGGCTTCTCAAGAGACAGATCAGAAACGTCGTGAAGAGTTACTCACAATTGCTCAAGTGAACGAAAATGTACCGGCGAATCCACCAAAAACATTGCAAGAAGCGCTGCAAAGTATTTGGACTGTGGAATCCTTGTTTGAAATTGAAGAAAACCAAACAGGATTGTCATTAGGCCGTTTAGACCAATACTGTTTCCCAATGTATGAAAGCGATATTCAATCGGGTCGTTTAACCCAAGACCAAGCACTGGAAATGATGCAGGCGTTTATCATCAAATGTGCGGAATTAATGTGGATGTCCAGTGAGCTGGGTGCTAAATATTTCGCTGGGTATCAGCCATTTATCAACTTAACTGTGGGTGGTCAAAAACGCTCTGGTGGTGATGCATGTAACGATTTAACGTACTTAATTATGGATGCAGTACGTTTCGTGAAAGTTTACCAGCCATCATTAGCATGCCGTATTCACAACCAATCTCCGCAAAAATATATGGAAAAAATCGTGGATGTGGTGAAAGCCGGTATGGGCTTCCCTGCCTGCCACTTTGATGATTCCCATATCAAAATGATGCTGCGTAAAGGCTTTGATTTCGAAGATGCTCGCGACTATTGTTTAATGGGTTGCGTGGAACCACAAAAATCAGGTCGAATTTATCAGTGGACATCAACGGGTTACACCCAGTGGCCAATCGCCATTGAGTTTGTTTTGAACCGTGGTCGGATGGTGCTGTTCGATAGTCACCAAGGTTTAGATACCGGGGATCTGCGTAGCCTGAAAACGTTCGAAGATTTCGACAATGCCGTAAAAGCGCAAATTGCCCATATTGTTCGTCTGTCTGCGATTGGTACGGTCATCAGCCAGCGTGTTCACCGTGATGTCGCGCCAAAACCATTGATGTCTTTACTGGTGGAAGGCTGTATGGAGAAAGGGAAAGATGTTGCGGCGGGTGGTGCAATGATTAACCACGGCCCGGGGCTGATTTTCTCTGGTCTAGCAACTTACGTTGACTCAATGGCGGCTATTCGCAAAGTGGTTTATGAAGAGGGCCGCTATACCTTAGAGCAAGTGCGCGATGGGCTGCTTGCCAACTTTGAAGGTTATGAAGAGTTACGTCGTGATTGCCTGAATGCACCTAAGTTCGGTAATGATGACAACTATGTCGACCAATATGCTTTAGACATTACTGAATGGACTGAACGCGAGTGCCGCAAATACGACATGCTGTATTCCACATTGAGTCACGGCACATTATCCATTTCTAACAACACACCGATTGGCGAGCTAACTGCCGCGACTGCGAATGGTCGTTTAGCGTGGATGCCACTGTCAGATGGGATTAGCCCAACTCAAGGGGCGGATAAACAGGGCCCAACGGCAATTATTAAATCCATCAGTAAGATGAACGTGGAAACGATGAACATCGGTATGGTGCATAACTTTAAGTTCTTAAAAGGCTTATTAGATACACCAGAAGGTCGCAATGGGTTAATCACGTTGTTAAGAACGGCATCCATTTTGGGTAACGGTCAAATGCAGTTCAGCTACGTTGATAACGAAATGCTGAAAAAAGCACAGCAAGAACCTGAGAAATATCGTGACTTAATCGTTCGTGTTGCTGGCTACAGTGCTTACTTCGTTGAGTTATGTAAAGAGGTTCAGGATGAAATCATTAGCCGTACGGTGATTGAGAAATTCTAAACCAAACCTAGGTGGGGATAGGCTGCTATTCCCACCATTCATAATAAAAACAATAAGTTTGAAACTGTTTTGGAGATGCAATGATGAACACAGCGGCAGAAATCAGAGGGCGGATATTTAATATCCAGAAATACTCAATTTATGACGGTGATGGCATTCGAACCCTAATTTTTCTTAAAGGATGCAATATTCGTTGCCCTTGGTGCGCTAACCCTGAAGGGCTAAGTAGCCAGTTCCAAGTGATGTTTTCCCACGATAAATGCGTTGGATGTGGGAAGTGTGTAGATGTTTGCCCTGCGGGGATCCATTACATGACTACCAATGAACAAGGGGAAGCCGTCCACCGCGTGAATCGTAGTATTGACTGCATCGGTTGCCGTAAATGTGAGGAAGTGTGCATTTCTGATGCGCTAGACATTATGGGGAAAGATGTCACGGTCTCTGAAATGATGGAGATCATCATGCAGGACTACGATTTTTATATTTCCTCTGGCGGAGGTGTCACGATTGGTGGCGGTGAAATGAGTTTACAGACAGATTTTGCCGTTGAGCTTTTGCGTGAATGCAAAAAAATGATGATCAATACAGCGGTTGAAACGCAAGGTACGACATCATTAGCGAATTATGAAAAGTTAGCCGAAGTTGTCGACCTATTCCTGTTTGATGTTAAGCATATCGATACTGTTGAGCACAAAAATCTGTTTGGTATTGGTAATGAAAATGTGCGTCGCAACCTCGAAAGATTAATGGAGTTAGGGGCAAATGTGGTGATGCGTATGCCTTTAGTTCGCGGATATAACGATTCTTTTGATGCAATAACAGGCGCAATTGAATACGCCATGGAATTGTCGAAACGCGGCAATTTAAGTCGAATTGATATTCTGCCTTATCACCAGCTTGGTCGCGGAAAATACGACAAGCTCGACATGATTTATCCCATCAAGAAAGACCCAACCTACAGCGCGGAAGAGTTAGATCAATTAGAGGCTTTCTTTAAAAAATTCGATTTCGATATTCGACTGGTTCGTCACTAAGTAGGAGAGAAAAATGAAAAGTTTAGGCGTCATTGAGACTTACGGGCTGACATCAGCAATACAAGCTGCGGATGCTGCATGCAAAGCGGCGAGTGTCGAGATTGTTGGCTACCGTAAAATCGGTTCTGGCTTAGTTTCTGTTTGTTTTCAAGGGGAAATTAGTGCAGTAAGAACCGCCGTTGACCATGGTGCATCGGTTATCAGCCATCAAGACCTATTAAAAGGCACATTAGTCATTGCCCGCCCAGAAGAGCGAGTGATCACCCAGCTGCTATCCACTAAGCATAACGCGAGCGAAGAAGAAAACGGTGTTGAAAAACCGGTCGTTGAGGCGCCCGTGGCGATGGATGTCGAGATTGCCGCTGTGGAGCCAAAAGCTGATGTGCGTAAAGGGAAAAAATCATGATAAACCAGCAGCTGATGGGAAAAATTCTGTCTCGCTTAGCTATGTCAAACCCAGCCTCAATGATTGATAGCCCCATTGCTATCCCTGTGGGCGTTTCGAACCGTCATGTCCATCTTTCACAAGAAGATGTTACCGCGCTTTTTGGTGAAGGTTATCAACTGACGCCATTTAAAGACTTGAAGCAACCAGGTCAATTTGCGGCAAAAGAGTGTGTGATGGTGGTTGGGCCTAAAGGGTCGATCAGTAAAGTGCGAGTGTTAGGACCCACAAGACCAACAACCCAGCTGGAAGTCTCGAAAGCAGATTGTTTTGCATTAGGTATTAAAGCGCCAGTACGTGAATCTGGAGATTTAAATCAATCGGGGAGTGCGTTGTTAATTGGCCCCGCAGGGCACGTTAATCTTTGTGAACAAGTCATTTGCGCTCAGCGCCATATTCACATGAATTTAATGGATGCTAGGTCGCTAAATGTCTCCAATGGACAGCGAGTATGTGTTCGCACGGAAGGTGAACGTAGTCTCGTATTTGATGAGGTCGTTGTTCGAGTGGATGCAAGGTTTTCTCTGGAGTTTCATATTGATACAGATGAAGCGAATGCGGCAGGGTTACGTAACAGTGACAGCGTGTTTGTTGTCAGTTAAGGACTAAACGAGCGGTGGCAATATGAACGAAAAAATGATTGAGCAGATAGTGTTACAGGTACTGCAACAGCTGAAACGGCGAGTCTTGGTGTTATTGTCCCCAAGCCAAGACTATCAACAGGCGGTTTATCAGCGTTTACTGCAGTTACCTTCAATGTCTTTTTCTTTCTATGCCACCAAGGAGATGCTAACGCAATCGACGATAAATCAATGGAAAGAAATTGGGCAATGTTTTGATATTCATACCTTTAATATGGAAAAACTTGCAGGATTTCACGGGGTTTTTCTCCCTTTTATAGGAACCAAGGTACTGAATGAAGTCGTGAATGGGTTGGCAACCAGCGAAGAGAGCGAAATTATCATCCAAACACTCTCTCGAAATATTCCTATCATGGCATTGAAATATCATTGCTGCCCTGACAGTGATTTGAACCAAATATTAGGTTTGAATAAAAATGAACATTATAACCGCCTTATTAAAGAGAATATGAATAAGGCTATCTCATTAGGTATTCAATTCGATACATTTAATAATATTGAAAATAAAATGCTCATTAAAAATGATGAGATATCGAGTGAAAATAAAATAAACCAGAATCGCTATATTACTTTGAGAGAAGTAATGAATGACCCAAAGGAATATTCCCTAAATAAAAATAAATTAACAGATTCGGCAATGGATTATTTAAAGTCTCTAAAAAAATAAATTTTATTTCAATTTAATATTTTAAACGTCTATCTATGTAGGAGTATTATCTATGTCCTCTAAAGCAAAATCATGGCTTTGGATGCTGGCGGTTATTATTTCTGAAACCTCAGCAACATCCACATTGAAAATGTTCGATAATAGTGAAGGAACAACTAAATCATTATTATTAGGTCTGATAGTGATTCTTTATGTTATCTGTTATTACTCTCTTTCTCGCGCAGTGAAATATATTCCGGTTGGGCTAGCGTATGCGACTTGGTCGGGTACCGGTATTTTGATGGTTTCAACTTTAGGTATGCTGTTTTATGGGCAGCACCCCGATATGGCGGCAATGATTGGGATGGGGGTTATTGCCTCTGGGATCGTGATTATGAACCTGTTTTCTAAAATGGGCTCGGATGAGGCGGAACCAGCTGAAAATTCGGATACGTCACTGTCTTCAACCAACAAAGTTGCTCATTAATAAGAAGAGAGAAATATTATGTTTACTGGATTTTTATGGTTGGCATTATCAATTGGTTCAGAAATCACGGGTACATCGATGATCAAAAAAACCAATAGTTTTAGCAAATTAGGCCCGTCAATTTTAGTGATTGTGGCTTATTGTCTGTGCTATTTCGCGTTAACACGTGCAATGGGCTATATCCCTGTTGGGGTTGCGTATTCCTTATGGTGTGGGTTTGGTATTGTTGGTGTGACGTTAGTTTCAATGATTTTATATAAACAAAAACCGGATGTGCCCGCAGTCTTCGCGATGGGATTAATTATCTCTGGCGGCATTATTATGAATACTTTCTCAAATATGTAACCTCGCGTTTTATCTCTCTTGTACCCATTGATTATTACCTGTGATTATCAGGTGATAATCAATGACTGTTTCACAACATAAAATGAATGTTTGACGCTAAGAGCCTCTATCTATCCTATGCTAATTTAAGCTATTACCATCGTTTAATTTAGGAATAAAGATATGCAAATTATTGAGTGGGACGACTTTACGAAAGTGGAAATGCGTGTTGGTACGATTATTCGTGCAGAAGTGAACAGTAAAGCAAAAAAGCCCGCTTATGTGATGGATGTAGATTTAGGGGAATTAGGAATTAAGCGTTCAAGCGCACAAATTACCGTGCATTACACCCCTGAAAGTTTAATTGGCAAACAGGTTTTATGTGTTTGTAATTTCGAAGTTAAACGTATTGCGGGTATCAAATCTGAAGTCTTAATTACAGGTGCCCCCGATGAAACGGGTGCCATTGTATTAGCTGAATTTAATCTACCTGTGCCGAATGGTTCTCGCTTAGCTTAAGCCGTCAGGCTGCATTTTTTTAATTAAAATCGTATACTCCTACTGTATGCCACCCAGTAGGAGCTTGCCTTGTTATTACCTGAATTGCACTATCGCCAATATTCCCAAGAGGTTATTTCTCATCAACATGATGGGCAATGGCAGGTAGTCTTTGCGTTATCAGGGGCGATGGAGATCAATATGCATCGTCAACATTGGCTGCTAAATGCGGGTCAGGGAGTGGTGATCCCGCCGAGTGTTAGTCACGCTTTCAGTGGGCAAGAAGGCAATCAAAATTATGTGCTGGAAATGCCTGCAACGGCGCAGTGGTCAGTAAATGAAAAAATGACGCATTTCACGCTGACGCCAGCGGCGGTGGGGTTATTAAATTGGTTGCAAAGTTTCCCTCAAGCACCGGAACAAAACTTTGCCGTTGCTCGCCTGTTATTAGCCCAGTTAAAACCAGAAAATCGTTGGGTTGATGAGCTGGTTCATTGGGTAGAGTTACGTCTGCATTTACCGATAAGCTGCGAAGATATCGCCTGCGCGTTTTATATGTCAGTCAGTACTTTACAGCGTAAAGTGAAAGCGGAAACGGGGCTTACGGTCATGCAATTCTTATTGCAAAAACGGATGGAGGCAGCGGGAAGTTTATTATTAACTCACCAAACTATTGAGCATATTGCCACTTTGGTGGGGTATGATTCTCACTCTGCATTTAGCCAAGCATTTCGTAAGTTTTACGGTAAAACCCCTCAGGAATATCGCCTACAATCCCTACCTAAACGTTAATTCTTCGCTATTTAGACTCTAAGTGCTCTGAAATTGTCACTGCGTATTCGCCATATAAAAAGTCGGTATTGATATTGGCTTGTTTGAGTTTTAGCTCGAGTAATGCTAATTGCTTACTGATGGCAACATAATTGGGGTCATCGGCAGAGAGTTGCTGCAGCATGTGACATAAATTCAGTGCTTCTTTTTTCTGTTGCAGTTCAGGCGGTAGATACCCAGAATTTTTAAGAATACGATAGCCTGCCCTTAATTCTTCAGGAACTTGGCTGTCATCATCAAGTTGCAAAGGCTTCCCTTCACCATTGAGGTTGGATAACTCCCCTTTATTTAAAGCGTCTTGAATATGACGCTCTGCCCAAAGATCAATGACAGACATTATGGCTCGCTCTGTAGTGAATAGGCGTCGATTATAGCGCTGATTAATCTAGATTAAAAACGTACATTAATCAGGCTAATTGGTATTTTACTTTGCTCTATCTAACTCAAATTTATTGTAAATGTAAAAATAGGTATTAATCGAATTAAATGGAATAAAACTGACGAAATTTGACATCTATTTAGTCAAAAATAATCATAAATGGCTTGTTAATATTATTAAAATGTTAGCTTGACCACATTTTTGTATTTTTATGATATTTAATTTTTATGGTTTTAGTTTTTAACATAAATAAAATTTAACAAAGTAAATATTCTATTTTTACTATCATCACGTTGATTGTTAGTTAATGTATTCGATTTGTATCAAATTTGTTGGTTTGAATTTATATGCTTGTAATTAGGTGAAGAGAAAAACATTGTGTAATGTTCATTTCTCTTGTTTATAAGGAGCATACATGGAACAAAAAAGACAAGAGGGTAGCCGTTTTTTACGAACGGTTGAGTGGCTGGGAAATGCTCTGCCACATCCTGTTATTCTATTCATTATCTTAATTGGGATTTTATTAGTCTCTTCCGCCGTTGGTCAGTATTTTGGTATTAGTGTGCCGGATCCTCGCCCTGAAGGTGCGAAAGGTCGTGCGGCAGACGGAATTATTCACATTGTTAGCCTGTTAGATGCGGAAGGCATCCGTAAAATTCTGTCTAACGTGGTCACCAACTTTACGGGATTCGCGCCTCTAGGCACGGTATTAGTTGCTCTTTTAGGGGTTGGGATCGCAGAACGTGCCGGTTTATTATCTGCCGCAATGCGTCTGATTGTTATCAAAGCGCCACGTAAATTAACCACCGTTGCGATTGTTTTTGCTGGGATTATGTCTAATACCGCGGCAGAACTGGGGTATGTGGTATTGATTCCGCTGGCTGCGATTATTTTCCATTCATTAGGTCGCCATCCATTAGCTGGGCTTGCAGCTGCATTTGCAGGGGTATCCGGTGGATATTCAGCGAACTTGCTATTAGGAACAGTGGATCCGTTATTGTCAGGGATCACTCAACAAGCCGCTCGCATTATTGACCCTACCTATATCGTTGGGGCAGAAGCAAACTGGTACTTTATGTTTGCCAGTACCTTCTTGATCACTATCTTGGGTTATTTCATCACAGAGAAAATTGTTGAGCCACAGTTAGGCCCTTATCAGGGCGGTGGTGTCGATGAGGACGAAGATAAACTCCGAGCCTCTGCTGAAGTCACTCCGCTGGAGAAAAAAGCACTTTTCTGGGCATCGGTGACTTTCTGGGGATTAGCGGCAGTATTAGCCTTAATGGTGGTGCCGGAAAGTGGAATTTTACGTAATCAAGAAACGGGGTTAGTGAGTAATTCACCTTTCTTAAAAGCGATTGTGGTGTTTATCTTTATTTTCTTTGCGGTTCCGGGGATTGTTTACGGCTATATCGCAAAAACCATGCGTAGCGACAAAGATGTGGTTGATGCAATGGCAAGCGCAATGAGCACCTTGGGTCTCTATTTAGTCATCATTTTCTTTGCTGCACAGTTCGTTGCATTCTTTGGATGGACAAATATCGGGCAAGTTATTGCGGTCAAAGGCGCTAATTTCTTAAATAGTATCGATTTACATGGTGGAATATTATTTGTTGGTTTTATTCTGATTTGCGCCTTTATTAACCTCATGATCGGCTCTGCTTCTGCTCAATGGGCGGTGACAGCACCGATATTTGTACCAATGCTAATGTTGGCAGGTTATTCACCGGAAACTATCCAAGCGGCTTATCGTATTGGTGACTCGGTGACCAATATTATTACGCCAATGATGAGCTATTTTGGTTTAATTATGGCAATCGTCGTCAAATATAAGAAAGATGCAGGGATTGGCACTTTGGTTTCAATGATGTTGCCATACTCGATTATTTTCTTTATTGGCTGGTCTCTATTCTTCATTATTTGGGTGTTTATTTTGGGATTACCGGTAGGGCCTGGATCCCCAATTTATTTTACGCCTGGAAGTTAATCTAATAATGAGTTTTTAAGGGTAAATAGATTTTTATTTACCCTTTATTATTTTCGGATGTATATTTTAAATTGGCTATAAATTGATAATCATAAGATAGCTTATTTTATGGGTTATTATTAGTTTGTTGGATTTGTAGTATTAAATGCTTGTTGTTGTTTTAATATTATCCTAAAGTTAATTTGTAAATTCAGTTTGTTTGTATGGCGATATCAATAATAGGCTTGTTTTCAATTTCATTTTTATTTGTTGTTTTTAATAAAAAAACAAGGTGGATAATATGTATAGAATGACAGTTTCTGCAAAGTTATTTCTGGCATCTTTTTTTACTCTTTTATTCGTTTTTCCTATATTTTGTTATTTAATCATTTTTCAATAATCAAAAATTTATTATTTAAGTTAATTTGATTATTTATTTTTGATATGCCGTGAAAATTAAAAATGCTGATTGTCATGTAAACGTCATTTGCTAGAGATATGGTCGTCATCAATCTGTCATGTGTTGGCGATATTTCTGTCATTTCTCGGTGATAAATTCTCTCTCGAACATAAATTGCGTGAATTCGCACATTTTAGTGTAAATCTTGGCGGATAAACTTCAGTCATAATAAAAGAGAGAATTGGCATGGCATCTATCAAACAGTCTGCTTTAGCAATGATGTTAGG
The DNA here is from genome assembly GCF_009706645.1 of Providencia sp. wls1914. NCBI lineage: Bacteria > Pseudomonadati > Pseudomonadota > Gammaproteobacteria > Enterobacterales > Morganellaceae > Providencia > Providencia sp. wls1914. The sequence goes on along the minus strand of NZ_WLUN01000011.1, from coordinate 5,639 downwards.
CATGGCTTTTAGCAGTCAAGGAATGGCAGTCACCACAATCCCATTCTGGCATTCAATGGAAGGTCAGCTTGGCGAAGAAGTGAATGACCTTGTCACTCGCTTTAATGAAACTCACCCAGATTACAAGGTGGTTCCTACTTATAAAGGGAACTATGAGCAAAGCCTAGCTGCGGGGATTGCGGCATTTCGTTCTGGCAATGCGCCTGCGATATTACAGGTTTATGAAGTCGGTACTGCGACGATGATGTCATCCAAAGCTATCAAACCTGTCTACGAAGTTTTCCAAGAAGCCGGAATTGATTTTGATGAGTCTCAGTTTGTGCCTACTGTTTCGGGCTATTACAGTGATGCAAAAACAGGACATCTGTTATCTCAGCCTTTCAATAGCTCTACTCCCGTTCTTTATTACAATAAAGAAGCCTTCAAAAAAGCCGGTTTAAACCCAGATACCCCACCTAAAACATGGCAAGATCTTGCTCAATATACTGAAAAATTACGTGAATCAGGAATGAAGTGCGGCTATGCCAGCGGTTGGCAGGGCTGGATCCAAATTGAAAACTTCAGTGCATGGAATGGTTTGCCTGTCGCATCGAAGAATAACGGTTTTGATGGCGCAGACGCGGTATTGGAATTCAATACTCCAGACCATGTAAGGCATATCGAGCAGCTGCAAGATATGAATAAAAAAGGCACCTTCAGTTATTTAGGGCGTAAAGACGAGCCAACTGAGAAATTCTATAACGGAGATTGTGCCATTATTACTGGCTCCTCCGGTTCTCTCGCGAATATTCGCAAGCACGCTAAGTTTGATTTTGGTGTTGGCATGATGCCTTACGATGCACAAATCCCAACGGCACCACAAAACGCTATCATTGGCGGTGCGAGCCTGTGGGTGATGGGCGGTAAAGATCCTGCCACGTATAAAGGCGTTGCAGAGTTTATGAAATTCTTAGCTGAACCTGAAAATGCGGCGAAATGGCATCAAAATACCGGATATTTACCCATTACAACGGCAGCGTATGAGTTAACGAAAAAATCCGGTTTTTATGACAAAAACCCGGGAGCGGATATTGCGACTCGCCAAATGTTAAACAAAGCCCCATTGCCTTATACCAAAGGATTACGCTTAGGTAATATGCCGCAAATTCGCACCATCGTGGATGAAGAGCTAGAGTCCGTGTGGTCAGGTAAAAAGACCCCACAACAAGCCCTCGATGCCTCTGTTGAGCGTGGTAACCAATTACTGCGCCGTTTCGAAAAATCCACTCAGTAATGAGTTCTTTCGCCTCTCTTGATGGAATTAAGAGAGGCGCTGCATCACATCTGATTTATTGGATTGCTTATGTCATCATTTCGTCCCGTCTTTCGCTCCCGCTGGTTACCTTACGCGCTAGTATTACCGCAGCTAATCATTACGGTGATTTTCTTTATTTTGCCTGCTGGGCAAGCGCTCTGGTATTCATTACAAAGTATTGATCCTTTTGGGTTATCCAGTGAATTTGTGGGGTTAGAAAACTTCACTCAACTCTTTAGCGATAGCTACTATGTAGACTCCTTCTATACCACAATGATTTTTAGTGCTTGGGTGGCGGGAAGTGGGCTTGTGGTCTCGCTGTTTTTCGCGGCGTTGGTTGATTATGTGGTAAGAGGAAGCCGTTTTTACCAAACATTAATGCTGCTGCCTTATGCTGTTGCCCCTGCTGTTGCGGCAGTTTTATGGATGTTTTTGTTTAGTCCCGGCAGAGGATTGATAACCTATGGTTTGGAATCCATTGGCTATGACTGGAACCATGCCCAAAATAGCGGTCAGGCAATGTTTTTAGTGGTTTTAGCCTCAGTTTGGAAACAAATCAGTTATAACTTTTTGTTTTTCTTCGCTGCCTTACAGTCTATTCCACGCTCTTTGATGGAAGCGGCGGCTATTGATGGAGCTGGGCCTATCCGTCGTTTCTTTAAAATATCCTTACCATTAATTACTCCAGTAAGTTTCTTTTTGCTGGTGGTGAATTTGGTGTATGCCTTCTTTGATACTTTCCCTGTGATTGATGCGGCAACGGGCGGGGGGCCAGTACAAGCGACGACGACACTGATTTATAAGATTTACCGTGAAGGTTTTTCAGGGCTCGATCTCTCTTCATCCGCAGCACAATCCGTGATTTTAATGGGTTTGGTGATCATCCTAACGGTGATTCAATTCCGTTTTATCGAGCGTAAGGTACGTTACCAATGATTGAGAAAAATCGTGGACTGAGCGTATTCAGTCATTCAATGCTGGTAATTGGGATTTTAGTGATTTTATTTCCGCTGTATGTGGCTTTTGTTGCCGCGACACTCGACGATAAAGCAGTCTTCGATACCCCTATTACCCTAATACCTGGCTCTCATTTATGGGAAAACATCCTGCATATTTGGAATAACGGCGTGGCAGCGAATAGCGCCCCATTTTGGTTGATGTTGGTGAACAGCACCATTATGGCGCTGGTGATAGCGATTGGAAAAATTACGATTTCGATGTTATCGGCTTTTGCCATCGTTTGGTTCCGTTTTCCGTGCCGTAGTCTATTTTTTTGGATGATTTTCATCACGTTAATGTTGCCTGTCGAAGTGCGTATTTTCCCCACGGTAGAGGTGATTTCCAACTTAAACATGGTGGATAGTTACGCAGGGCTAACCTTGCCATTGATGGCATCCGCCACGGCGACCTTTTTATTTCGCCAATTTTTTATGACGTTACCGGATGAATTGATTGAGGCTGCACGGATTGATGGTGCTTCGCCAATGCGGTTTTTCATCGACATTGTGTTGCCGTTGTCCAAAACAAACTTAGCGGCGTTGTTTGTGATCACCTTTATTTATGGTTGGAACCAATACTTATGGCCGATCTTGATCGTTGCAGATCCCAGCTTAGGAACCGCAGTTGCAGGGATCAAAGGCATGATCGCATCGGGTGAGGGTACGACGCAATGGAATCAAGTGATGGCGGCAATGTTGCTCACGCTTATTCCTCCGGTTCTTGTGGTATTAGCTATGCAGAGGGCGTTTGTGCGTGGCTTGGTCGATAGTGAGAAATAACCATGGCAGAATTAAAACTTCAAGCCGTCACCAAAAGTTGGGACGGAAAAAATCAAGTGATCAAGCCGCTTACCGTGGATGTGGTGGACGGCGAATTTATCGTAATGGTGGGGCCTTCTGGGTGTGGTAAATCTACGTTACTACGGATGGTGGCAGGACTTGAGCAAGTCACGAGTGGTGATATTTGGATTGACCGAAAGCGGGTCACACATCTAGAGCCCAAAGAGCGTGGCATTGCGATGGTATTCCAAAATTACGCTCTGTATCCCCATATGAGTGTTGAAGAAAATATGGCATGGGGACTAAAAATTCGTGGGCTAGGAAAAGAGATTATTCGCCAAAAAGTGGCGGATGCCGCACGGATTTTAGAGCTTGATGGATTATTAAAGCGCCAACCGAGAGAGCTTTCTGGCGGCCAGCGTCAACGTGTGGCAATGGGGCGTGCCATTGTGCGTGACCCAGCCGTATTCTTATTTGATGAACCGCTTTCTAACCTCGATGCAAAGTTGCGGGTACAGATGCGCCTTGAATTGCAACAGCTCCATCGTCGCTTAAAAACCACCAGCTTGTATGTGACACACGATCAGGTGGAAGCGATGACCTTGGCGCAGCGAGTGATGGTGATGAATAAAGGCGTTGCGGAACAGATTGGCTCCCCAGTTGAAGTGTACGAGCGTCCTGCCAGCCGTTTTGTGGCGAGTTTTATTGGTTCTCCTGCCATGAATTTGCTGGAAGGAAAACTGAGTTCGGATGGTTCTCGCTTTGAACTCAGTGGTGGAATGCAATTACCGTTAGGTAGAACGTATTTACAGTGGGTAGGGCATGCGCTAACGTTAGGTATCCGACCGGAACATTTACAGTTAGGCTCTGAATCGTCAGGGGGGATCCCGCTGGTAGTAGAGACCCTTGAAATGTTAGGTGCTGATAATCTCGTGCATGGCCAGTGGGCTGGGCAGAAAGTCATTGCACGCTTAGGGCATGAGCATCGCCCTCAGATTGGCTCCACGTTATGGCTTCATCTTCCTGAAGCCCATCAGCATTTTTTTGATACTCAATATGGACATCGTTTATGAATCTTTGGCCTTATCCTAAAATTGTCGCCCATCGTGGTGGCGGTAAATTAGCCCCTGAAAATACGCTCGCAGCGATTGATGTCGGGGCAAAATATGGTCACACCATGATTGAGTTTGATGCCAAGTTATCTCGCGATGGTCAAATTTTCCTTCTGCATGATGATACCCTTGAGCGAACGAGTAATGGGTATGGAATTGCAGGGGATTTTGACTGGAGCCAACTGGTTAAAATTGATGCGGGAAGTTGGTATAGCCAAGAGTTTGCCAACGAGCATTTGCCGCTACTATCTCAAGTGGCTGAGCGTTGCCAACAACATCGCATGATGGCGAATATTGAAATTAAGCCAACCACTGGCTTGGAGATTGAGACAGGAACCGTGGTGGCATTAGCGGCTCGCCAACTCTGGCAAGGACAAACTGCACCGTTACTCTCTTCATTTTCCATTGAATCCCTTGAAGCGGCTCAAGCCGCAGCACCTGAATTGCCACGCGGTTTATTACTGGAAGAGTGGCGAGAGGATTGGCGTGAACTGACAACGCGTTTGGGATGCGTGTCTATCCATTTAGATCATCTCTTATTGGATAAAGCTCGGGTCGAGCTATTGAAGCAAGCGGGCTTATATATTCTGGTGTATACGGTGAATGACCCTGAACGCGCCAAATTATTATTAGCGTGGGGCGTTAATGCAATTTGTACTGATCGTATTGATTTAATCGGCCCAAATTTCCCCGAGGAGTAAATTAAAAAATTCGTTTATTTTGAATGACACCTCAATGTGCAATACGCTGATTGAGGTGTTTTTTTATGGCTAAAATAAGTAAATAATTCGATTAAAAGCAACGAGTTAGTCCGTCAAGTGATTCTAGTTAATTAGGACTAACTTTTTCTCACTCTCCCGAAAATATTGGTTAGTATCTCGCCATCTTATGAACCAAGACGAGGCCGAGATGGCGACCCAATCAATTGTAGCTCCTCATGATTCAACCTTTAAAGGCTTTATGAGCAAAGTGGATAATGCGCGGGATTTTTTTGAAGTCCATCTTCCTAATCGCATTAAACACCTTTGCAATTTTGATACGTTGAAGTTAGCCAGCGCTTCATTTGTGGATAAAACATTGCGCTCTCGTTTCTCGGACATGCTCTATTCCGTTCAAACGCTCAAGGGTAAGGGATATTTTTATTTCTTGGTGGAGCACCAATCTTCCCCCGATAAGCTGATGGGTTGGCGGCTGATGCATTACGCATTTTGCGCGATGAATCAGCATTTGCAGCAGGGGCACCAAACTTTGCCGCTGGTGGTTCCCATCCTGTTTTATCATGGAAATCAATCCCCTTATCCCTATTCCCAATCATGGACGGATTGCTTTGAGTGGTCTGATTTAGCTCATAGTTTGTACTGTAATCCATTGCCTTTAGTGGATGTGACAGTGGCAAGTGACGATGAACTGGTGAATCACCGAAAAGTCGCGGCGATGGAGTTAGTTCTCAAACAT
>NZ_WLUN01000010.1:0-40673 GCF_009706645.1 Providencia sp. wls1914 | reverse complement strand
TGTCTAAAGAAAAATTTGAACGTTCAAAACCGCACGTTAACGTTGGTACAATCGGCCACGTTGACCATGGTAAAACTACCCTGACAGCAGCAATCACTACTGTTCTGGCTAAAACTTACGGCGGTAACGCTCGTGCATTCGACCAAATCGATAACGCACCAGAAGAAAAAGCGCGTGGTATCACCATTTCTACTTCTCACGTAGAATATGACACTCCAACTCGCCACTACGCACACGTAGACTGCCCAGGTCACGCCGACTATGTTAAAAACATGATCACTGGTGCTGCGCAGATGGACGGTGCAATTCTGGTTGTTGCTGCGACTGATGGCCCAATGCCACAAACTCGTGAGCACATCCTGTTAGGTCGCCAAGTAGGTGTTCCTTACATCATCGTTTTCCTGAACAAATGTGACATGGTAGACGACGAAGAACTGTTAGAATTAGTTGAAATGGAAGTTCGTGAACTTCTGTCTCAATACGATTTCCCAGGCGACGACACTCCAGTTGTTCGCGGTTCAGCACTGAAAGCGCTGGAAGGCAACCCAGAGTGGGAAGCGAAAATTGTTGAATTAGCAGGCTACCTGGATTCTTACATCCCAGAACCAGAGCGTGCAATTGACAAGCCATTCCTGCTGCCAATCGAAGACGTATTCTCAATCTCTGGTCGTGGTACAGTAGTAACAGGCCGTGTTGAGCGTGGTATCATCAAAGTTGGTGAAGAAGTTGAAATCGTTGGTATCCAAGCAACGGCTAAAACAACTTGTACTGGCGTTGAAATGTTCCGTAAACTGCTGGACGAAGGTCGTGCGGGTGAGAACGTTGGTGTTCTGCTGCGTGGTACTAAGCGTGAAGAAATTCAACGTGGTCAAGTACTGGCTAAACCAGGTTCAATCAAGCCACACACCCAATTCGAATCAGAAGTTTATATTCTGAGCAAAGATGAAGGTGGTCGTCATACTCCATTCTTCAAAGGCTACCGTCCACAGTTCTACTTCCGTACAACTGACGTAACCGGTACTATCGAACTGCCAGAAGGCGTAGAGATGGTAATGCCAGGCGACAACATCAACATGATCGTGACTCTGATTCACCCAATCGCGATGGATGATGGTTTACGTTTCGCAATCCGTGAAGGTGGTCGTACTGTAGGTGCGGGTGTTGTTGCAAGAATCATTGCATAATACCGCTCTTTCTGAATAAGAAAGAACCACTTTAGTAAAAAGGGCATCGACTGATGCCCTTTTTATACTCAAGTTTTTAAAATGTTAGCGCTTAAACCTAAGAACCTATCTCATCAATCGTTTTCATAATTATTGGTGAGATAGGCTCTGAAACAACGATTGACTGACTGTATTGAGAGCCCGATACAGTTATATGAGATTTATTAAGGTTTTGCTCAGAAGTTATGGTATATTTTACCGCTGCCACGAAAAGAAATTTATTTTCGAAATAGGGTGGTCATTAAATTTACTGGGTATGCTGGCATATTCTATTGGTGTGCTCTGATTGCCATACTGCATAGGTAAGGCAAGCGAGCTTTATACATACTTCATGGTAACAGGTTGAATTATGAGTGCGAATAGCGAAGCTCAAGGAAGTGGACGCAGTGCAGACATCTTCAAATGGGTAGTTGTCTGTGTCTTATTAATTGTTGCTATCGTGGGCAACTATTACTTCCGTCAATATAATCTCGCACTGCGTGCTTTTGCAGTTGTGGCTGTAGTAGCTATTGCTGGTGCTGTTGCTTTGTGGACCACAAAAGGTAAAGCAACTCTGGCGTTTGCGCGCGAAGCTCGCATCGAGGTGAAGAAAGTCATTTGGCCTACTCGCCAGGAAGCATTACAAACGACTTTGATTGTTGCTGCTGTAACGGCTGTAATGTCACTGATCCTGTGGGGATTAGATGGTATCCTAGTGCGTTTAGTTTCATTTATTACAAGCCTGAGGTTATTCTAAATGTCAGATTTACCTAAAAAACGCTGGTATGTCATTCAGGCATTCTCTGGTTTTGAAGGTCGCGTAGCACAGTCTCTGCGTGAACATATCAAATTACATAATATGGAAGAGTTATTTGGCGATGTTATGGTTCCAACTGAAGAAGTTGTTGAGATCCGTAGCGGCCAGCGCCGTAAGAGCGAGCGTAAATTCTTCCCTGGTTACGTATTAGTTCAAATGGTCATGAATGATGACTCTTGGCACTTAGTACGCAGTGTTCCGCGTGTAATGGGCTTTATCGGTGGGACTTCAGATCGTCCAGCACCAATTAGTGATAAAGAAGTTGATGCGATCATGAATCGCTTACAACAAGTTGGTGATAAGCCACGTCCTAAAACGCTATTTGAACCAGGTGAAATGGTTCGTGTTAGCGAAGGTCCATTCGCTGACTTCAACGGTGTTGTTGAAGAAATCGACTATGAAAAGAGCCGTTTAAAAGTCTCTGTTTCTATTTTTGGTCGTGCAACTCCAGTTGAGTTAGACTTCGGACAGGTAGAAAAAGCCTAACTAATCCGAATAGCAGACTTGCAAAAGGCGCGAAATTTTCATACAATTTCGCGCCTTTTGTTTTTTATGCTTGGCATCATACTGCGCAAACGGTGTGTTGCGGGGCGTTAATGTAACGGGGAGCCTTAATCCATTAAGGCGTTATTACCCAATTTGAGGAAATATTCATGGCTAAGAAAGTACAAGCCTACGTTAAGCTGCAAGTAGCAGCTGGTATGGCAAACCCAAGTCCACCGGTTGGTCCAGCACTGGGTCAGCAAGGTGTGAACATCATGGAATTCTGTAAAGCGTTCAACGCAAAAACAGACAGCCTGGAAAAAGGTTTACCAATTCCTGTTGTTATTACTGTTTATGCAGACCGTTCATTCACTTTCGTAACTAAAACTCCACCGGCAGCAGTTCTGCTGAAAAAAGCGGCTGGCGTTAAGTCTGGTTCTGGTAAGCCGAACAAAGACAAAGTTGGTAAAGTGACTTCTGCACAGGTTCGCGAAATCGCAGAAACTAAAGCTGCGGATATGACTGGTGCTGACGTTGACGCGATGATGCGTTCAATCGCTGGTACTGCTCGTTCCATGGGCCTGGTAGTGGAGGACTAATAGAATGGCTAAACTGACTAAGCGCATGCGCAATATCCGTGAGAAAGTTGATGTAACTAAACAGTATGACATCAATGAAGCCGTTGCTCTGCTGAAAGAATTAGCGACTGCTAAATTCGTTGAAAGCGTTGACGTAGCTATCAATCTTGGTATCGATGCTCGTAAATCTGACCAGAACGTTCGCGGTGCAACTGTACTGCCAAACGGTACTGGCCGTTCAGTTCGCGTTGCTGTGTTCGCACAAGGCGCAAACGCTGAAGCTGCTAAAGCTGCTGGCGCTGAACTGGTTGGTATGGAAGATCTGGCTGATAAAATCAAAGCTGGTGAAATGAACTTTGACGTTGTTATTGCTTCTCCAGATGCAATGCGCGTTGTTGGCCAATTAGGTCAAGTTCTGGGCCCACGTGGTCTGATGCCAAACCCGAAAGTTGGTACTGTAACTCCTAACGTTGCTGAAGCGGTTAATAACGCTAAAGCTGGTCAGGTTCGTTACCGTAACGACAAAAACGGAATCATCCACACCACTATCGGTAAAGCTGATTTCGACGCTGACAAACTGAAAGAAAACTTAGAAGCACTGCTGATCGCGCTGAAAAAAGCAAAACCAGCTTCTGCTAAAGGCGTTTTCATCAAGAAAATCAGCCTGTCCACTACCATGGGCGCAGGTGTTGCTATCGACCAATCTGGTCTGTCAGCAGCAGTTTAATTCCGTTAGCATCTGCTAATTGGCAATTAGGCTTTACCTTTGCGGCAAATTTGTATAAAATTTGACGCCTCGAGTTTGTTGGGTATAGAAATGTGCCCAACAAACCACAAATTTCGGTATGGAGTCTGGCCTTTCCAGACCCCGTCCAAGACCGCAGGTGTAGTTTATTAGTTACTAGTAGCTACTTAATTTACCTGCGTAGACGGTGACAGAGATACCTAGAATTTAATTCTGGATTTCTATTCTGCTCACCGTGTTTTAGCGCTCTTACATAATGTTGTGTTTGAGTGATGTGAGTCCCGGGTTTTCCCGGTTAATCCAGGAGCAAGAAGCTAATGGCACTAAATCTTCAAGACAAACAAGCGATTGTTGCTGAAGTCAGCGAAGTAGCCAAAGGCGCGCTTTCTGCAGTTGTTGCTGATTCACGCGGCGTAACTGTAGCAAAAATGACTGAACTGCGTAAAGCAGGTCGCGAAGCTGGCGTTTATATCCGTGTTGTTCGTAACACGCTGATTCGCCGTGCTGTTGAAGGTACTGCTTATGATGTACTGAAAGACGCGTTTGTTGGTCCAACCTTAATTGCTTTCTCTAACGAACATCCGGGCGCTGGCGCTCGTCTGTTCAAAGAGTTCGCGAAAGCGAATCCAGCATTTGAGATTAAAGCTGCGGCCTTTGAAGGTGAGTTAATCCAAGCGAAAGATATCGATCGTCTGGCAACTCTCCCAACTTACGATGAAGCAATCGCACGCCTGATGGCAACCATGAAAGAAGCCGCTGCCGGCAAATTGGTTCGTACTCTGGCTGCTCTGCGCGATCAGAAAGAAGCTGCATAAGCCCTTTCCTTCGTTGCTTTTTAACGTATAAACTATTTCTGAATTTTAGGAACACTTGTTATGTCTATCACTAAAGACCAAATCCTTGATGCAGTTGCAGAAATGTCTGTAATGGACGTTGTTGAACTGATTACTATGATGGAAGAAAAATTCGGCGTTTCTGCTGCTGCAGCTGTTGCTGTTGCTGCGGGCCCAGCTGAAGCTGCTGAAGAAAAAACTGAATTCGACGTTGTTCTGGCATCTGTTGGTGCGAACAAAGTTGCAGTTATCAAAGCAGTTCGTGGTGCAACCGGTCTTGGCCTGAAAGAAGCTAAAGACATGGTAGAATCAGCTCCAGCAGTTATCAAAGAAGCTGCAAGCAAAGACGAAGCTGAAACTCTGAAAAAATCTCTTGAAGAAGCAGGCGCTTCTGTTGAACTTAAATAAGTTCAATTTCAAGAACGCAGCTTAAGTAATTAGGCTGATGGCTGGTGATTTTTTAATCACCAGCCTTTTTGCGCTGTAAAGCGTGATGGGTGTTAACAGCTTTTCACGCAGTTTTAATGTTAACAAACAACCCTCCAATACTTCTTTCTATTTGACGACTTAATATACTGTGTTCTGCGCTACGACCCGCTCGGGTAGCTCGGTAGCAACTGCAACGCAATGAAATGATTTAAGAGTAATAGAAATGGGTATTCAGGAAAGTATTCATTTTCCATTTCTTCAAAAAACGCGTTCCTGTTCTGCCCTTAATCTAAAGGCGAACGATTTGGGTCACTGATCAACGAGCTGAGGAAACCTATGGTTTACTCCTATACCGAGAAAAAACGTATTCGTAAGGATTTTGGTAAACGTCCACAAGTTTTGGATATACCTTATCTCCTTTCCATCCAACTTGACTCGTTCCAGAAGTTTATCGAGCAAGATCCTGATGGCCAGAATGGTCTGGAAGCTGCTTTCCGTTCCGTATTCCCAATTCAGAGTTACAGCGGTAATGCTGAACTGCAATATGTCAGCTATCGTTTAGGCGAGCCTGTTTTTGACGTTAAAGAATGTCAAATTCGCGGCGTGACCTATTCTGCACCACTGCGTGTAAAACTGCGCCTGATCGTGTATGAGCGAGAAGCTCCAGAAGGCACCGTTAAAGACATCAAAGAACAAGAAGTTTACATGGGTGAAATTCCACTCATGACTGAAAACGGAACTTTTGTTATCAACGGTACTGAGCGTGTTATCGTTTCCCAGTTACACCGTAGTCCTGGTGTATTCTTCGATAGCGATAAAGGTAAAACTCACTCTTCAGGTAAAGTGCTGTATAACGCACGTATTATTCCTTACCGTGGTTCATGGCTTGATTTCGAATTCGATCCGAAAGATAACCTGTTTGTACGTATTGACCGTCGCCGTAAATTACCTGCGACCATTATTCTGCGTGCAATGGATTACAACACCGAAGAAATCTTAAATCTGTTCTTCGACAAAACTGTATTCCAAATCCGCGATAACAAACTGATGATGACGCTGGTTCCTGAGCGTCTGCGTGGCGAAACTGCTTCTTTCGATATCGAAGCAAACGGCAAAGTTTATGTTGAAAAAGGCCGTCGTATCACTGCTCGTCATATTCGTCAGTTAGAAAAAGAAGAAGTTAGCAATATCGAAGTTCCTGTTGAATACATCGCAGGTAAAGTTGTTGCAAGAGATTACATCGATGAGAGCACCGGTGAGCTGATTTGTGCAGCGAACATGGAACTGTCATTAGATATGTTGGCACGTCTGAGCCAGTCTGGTCACAAAACAATCGAAACATTGTTCACCAACGACTTAGACCACGGTGCTTATATCTCTGAAACCGTTCGCGTCGACCCAACTAACGATCGTTTAAGTGCACTGGTAGAAATCTACCGTATGATGCGCCCTGGTGAGCCGCCAACACGCGAAGCTGCAGAAAACCTGTTCGATAACCTGTTCTTCTCTGAAGACCGTTACGACTTGTCTGCTGTAGGTCGTATGAAGTTCAACCGTTCACTGAACCGTGATGAAATCGAAGGTTCTGGTATCCTGAGTGAAGAAGACATCATTGATGTTATGCGTAAACTCATCGATATCCGTAACGGTAAAGGCGAAGTCGATGATATCGACCACTTAGGTAACCGTCGTATTCGTTCCGTTGGCGAAATGGCTGAGAACCAATTCCGTGTAGGTCTGGTTCGTGTTGAGCGTGCAGTGAAAGAGCGTCTTTCTCTGGGCGACCTCGATGCATTAATGCCACAGGATATGATCAACGCTAAGCCAATTTCAGCAGCAGTTAAAGAGTTCTTTGGTTCCAGCCAGCTGTCTCAATTTATGGACCAGAACAACCCACTGTCTGAAATTACGCATAAACGTCGTATCTCTGCATTAGGCCCAGGTGGTCTGACTCGTGAACGTGCAGGCTTCGAAGTACGTGACGTACACCCAACTCACTATGGTCGTGTTTGTCCAATCGAAACCCCTGAAGGTCCGAACATCGGTCTGATCAACTCATTATCTGTTTATGCACAGACCAATGAGTACGGTTTCTTAGAAACTCCATACCGTTTAGTCCGTGATGGCATCGTAACTGATGAAATCCATTACCTGTCTGCAATCGAAGAAGGTAACTTCATCATTGCTCAGGCAAACACCGTATTAAGCGACGATGGCCGTTTCATCGAAGAATTAGTTACTTGCCGTAACAAAGGCGAGTCAAGCTTATTCAGCCGTGAACAAGTTGAATATATGGACGTTTCGACTCAACAGGTTGTTTCTGTTGGTGCGTCACTGATCCCATTCCTTGAACACGATGACGCCAACCGTGCATTGATGGGTGCGAACATGCAACGTCAAGCGGTTCCTACTTTACGTGCTGACAAACCATTAGTTGGTACAGGTATGGAACGTGCAGTAGCGGTTGACTCCGGTGTTACTGCTGTTGCAAGACGTGGTGGTTCAGTTCAATACGTTGATGCTTCTCGTATCGTTATCAAAGTTAACGAAGATGAGATGTATCCGGGCGAAGCTGGAATCGATATCTATAACCTGACTAAATACACTCGTTCTAACCAGAACACCTGTATTAACCAGATGCCTTGCGTATCTTTAGGTGAACCAGTTGAACGTGGTGATGTGTTAGCAGATGGTCCTTCAACAGACCTCGGCGAATTAGCACTGGGTCAAAACATGCGCGTGGCATTCATGCCATGGAATGGTTATAACTTCGAAGACTCCATCTTAGTTTCTGAGCGTGTTGTTCAAGAAGACCGTTTCACAACTATTCACATTCAGGAACTCTCTTGTGTGTCTCGTGACACCAAATTAGGGCCTGAAGAGATCACTGCGGATATTCCAAACGTTGGTGAAGCAGCACTGTCTAAACTTGATGAATCCGGTATCGTTTATATCGGTGCAGAAGTGAAAGGCGGAGACATTCTGGTTGGTAAAGTTACCCCTAAAGGTGAAACCCAATTAACGCCAGAAGAAAAACTGCTGCGTGCTATCTTCGGTGAAAAAGCTTCAGACGTTAAAGACTCTTCTTTACGTATTCCTAACGGCGTATCTGGTACGGTTATCGACGTACAAGTATTTACCCGTGATGGCGTAGAGAAAGACAAACGTGCTCTGGAAATCGAAGAAACTCAGTTACGTGATGCGAAGAAAGACTTAACAGAAGAGCTGCGTATTTTTGAATCTGCACTGTTCTCTCGTATCCGTTCTGTACTGATCAGCGGTGGTATTGAAGCTGATAAACTGGACAAACTGCCTCGTGACCGTTGGTTAGAATTAGCATTAGCTGATGAAGAGAAACAGAACCAGTTAGAGCAATTAGCTGAACAGTACGATGAACTGAAATCTGAGTTCGCTAAGAAACTGGAAGCAAAACGTCGCAAGATCACTCAAGGTGATGACCTTGCACCGGGCGTACTGAAAATTGTTAAGGTTTATCTGGCTGTTAAACGTCAGATTCAACCGGGTGATAAAATGGCGGGTCGCCATGGTAACAAAGGTGTTATCTCAAAAATCAACCCAGTTGAAGACATGCCTTACGATGAAAACGGTAACCCAGTTGACATCGTTCTGAACCCACTGGGCGTACCATCACGTATGAACATCGGTCAGATTCTGGAAACTCACTTAGGTATGGCTGCTAAAGGTATTGGTGAAAAAATCAATGCTATGCTTAAACAGCAGCAAGAAGTTGCCAAACTGCGTGAATTCATCCAGAAAGCTTACGATTTAGGTGATGATCCGCGTCAGAAAGTTGACTTAAATACTTTCTCTGATGAAGAAGTTATGCGTTTGGCAGAGAACCTGAGAAAAGGTATGCCAATTGCAACACCAGTGTTTGATGGTGCAAAAGAGAAAGAAATTAAAGAACTGCTGAAACTGGGCGGTCTGCCAACTTCAGGTCAGATTACATTGTTCGACGGTCGTACTGGCGAGAAATTTGAGCGTCAAGTCACCGTAGGTTACATGTACATGCTGAAACTGAACCACTTGGTTGACGATAAGATGCACGCCCGTTCAACTGGTTCTTACAGCTTGGTTACTCAGCAACCGCTGGGTGGTAAAGCGCAGTTCGGTGGTCAGCGTTTCGGGGAGATGGAAGTGTGGGCACTGGAAGCATACGGTGCAGCCTATACCCTTCAAGAAATGCTTACAGTTAAATCGGATGACGTTAACGGCCGTACGAAGATGTATAAAAACATCGTCGATGGCAGCCATCAGATGGAACCTGGTATGCCGGAATCTTTCAACGTATTGCTGAAAGAAATCCGCTCACTGGGTATCAACATCGAGCTGGAAGACGAGTAATTCGTTCTGTGCCGGAAGGTTTGCCTTCCGGCCCATGTAAGCACTGGGATTTGGGGAGAGTCGCTTCGAGCACTCACCTGACAGGTCTAACTCCGACAGGAGCCATTTAGTGAAAGACTTAATTAAGTTTCTGAAAGCGCAAACCAAGACCGAAGAGTTTGATGCGATCAAGATTGCTCTGGCATCACCTGACATGATCCGTTCATGGTCATTTGGTGAAGTTAAAAAGCCAGAAACCATTAACTACCGTACGTTCAAACCTGAGCGTGACGGTCTTTTCTGTGCGCGTATTTTCGGGCCAGTAAAAGACTACGAATGCCTGTGCGGTAAGTACAAGCGTTTAAAACACCGTGGTGTGATTTGTGAGAAGTGTGGCGTTGAAGTTACACAAACTAAAGTGCGTCGTGAGCGTATGGGTCATATTGAACTCGCGTCTCCAACTGCGCATATTTGGTTCTTAAAATCACTGCCATCACGTATCGGTTTGCTGCTCGATATGCCACTGCGCGATATCGAACGCGTTCTGTATTTTGAATCTTATGTTGTTGTTGAAGGCGGGATGACCAGCCTTGAGCGCGCCCAGATTCTGACAGAAGAGCAATACTTAGATGCGCTAGAAGAGTTCGGTGACGAATTCGACGCGAAAATGGGTGCGGAAGCAATCCAAGGTCTGCTGAAAAACCTCGATCTTGAGAACGAGTGTGAAACGCTGCGTGAAGAGTTAAACGAAACTAACTCAGAAACCAAGCGTAAAAAGTTGACTAAGCGTATCAAACTGTTAGAAGCGTTTATTCAATCTGGTAATAAACCAGAGTGGATGATCCTGAACGTTCTGCCAGTTCTGCCACCTGATCTGCGTCCATTAGTACCACTGGATGGTGGTCGTTTCGCAACGTCGGATCTGAACGATCTGTATCGTCGCGTAATCAACCGTAACAACCGTCTGAAACGTCTTCTGGATCTGGCTGCGCCAGACATCATCGTACGTAACGAAAAACGTATGCTGCAAGAAGCGGTTGACGCACTGTTAGATAACGGTCGTCGTGGTCGCGCAATCACAGGTTCTAACAAACGTCCTCTGAAATCTTTGGCAGATATGATCAAAGGTAAACAAGGTCGTTTCCGTCAGAACTTACTTGGTAAGCGTGTTGACTACTCAGGTCGTTCTGTAATCACCGTAGGTCCATACCTGCGTCTGCATCAGTGCGGTCTGCCTAAGAAAATGGCACTTGAGTTATTCAAACCATTTATCTACGGCAAATTAGAATTACGTGGTCTGGCAACAACCATTAAAGCTGCGAAGAAAATGGTTGAGCGCGAAGAAGCGGTTGTTTGGGATATCTTGGATGAAGTTATCCGCGAACACCCAGTTATGCTGAACCGTGCACCAACACTTCACCGTCTGGGTATCCAAGCTTTCGAACCAATTCTGATCGAAGGTAAAGCTATCCAATTGCACCCACTCGTTTGTGCGGCATATAACGCCGACTTCGATGGTGACCAAATGGCGGTACACGTTCCTCTGACTCTGGAAGCTCAGTTAGAAGCACGTGCGTTGATGATGTCAACCAACAACATCCTGTCTCCGGCAAGTGGTGAGCCAATCATCGTTCCTTCTCAGGACGTTGTATTAGGTATCTACTACATGACGCGCGACTGCGTAAACGCGAAAGGCGAGGGCATGGTTTTAGCCGGTCCTAAAGAAGCTGAGCGTGTTTACCGTTCAGGTCATGCTTCACTGCATGCCCGCGTTAAAGTTCGTATCACTGAAGAAGTGAAAGACAGCGAAGGTAACATTACGATTAACACTGGTTTAGTTGATACCACTGTTGGCCGTGCAATTTTATGGATGATCGTACCGAAAGGTCTGCCTTACTCTCTGGTTAACCAGGCGTTAGGTAAGAAAGCAATCTCCAAAATGCTGAACACCTGTTACCGCGTACTGGGTCTGAAACCAACTGTTATTTTTGCGGACCAAATCATGTATACCGGTTTTGCCTACGCGGCACGTTCTGGTGCATCGGTTGGTATCGACGATATGGTTATTCCAGAGAAAAAAGCTGGGATCATCGCCGAAGCAGAAGCAGAAGTTGCAGAAATTCAGGAACAGTTCCAGTCTGGTCTGGTTACAGCAGGCGAACGTTACAACAAAGTTATCGATATCTGGGCAGCAGCAAACGAACGTGTTGCTAAAGCGATGATGGAAAACTTGTCTACTGAAGCAGTCATTAACCGTGACGGCCAAGAAGAACAACAAGTTTCCTTCAACAGTATCTTTATGATGGCCGACTCCGGTGCTCGTGGTTCTGCAGCGCAGATTCGTCAGCTGGCCGGTATGCGTGGTCTGATGGCTAAGCCAGATGGCTCCATCATCGAAACGCCAATCACGGCGAACTTCCGTGAAGGTCTGAACGTTCTCCAGTACTTTATTTCTACCCACGGTGCTCGTAAAGGTCTTGCGGATACCGCATTGAAAACTGCGAACTCCGGTTATCTGACTCGTCGTTTAGTTGACGTTGCTCAGGACTTGGTTGTCACTGAAGATGACTGTGGTACTCACGAAGGTATCCTGATGACTCCGGTTATCGAGGGTGGCGACGTTAAAGAACCACTGCGTGAACGTGTACTTGGACGTGTAACTGCAGAAGATATCCTGATCCCAGGTACTGCAGATATTCTGGTTCCACGTAATACACTGTTACACGAAAAACTGTGTGACCTGTTAGAAGCTAACTCTGTTGACAGTGTGAAAGTACGTTCCGTAGTAAGTTGTGAAACTGACTTCGGTGTGTGTGCTCACTGTTATGGTCGTGACCTTGCTCGTGGTCATATCATCAACAAAGGTGAAGCTATCGGTGTTATCGCGGCACAATCAATCGGTGAGCCGGGTACACAGCTGACGATGCGTACGTTCCACATCGGTGGTGCGGCATCTCGTGCGGCAGCAGAATCTAGCATCCAAGTTCGTAACACAGGTACGTTGAAACTGTTCAACGCGAAATATGTTACTAACTCAGAAGGCAAGCTGGTAATTACTTCTCGTAATACAGAACTGCGTCTGATTGACGAATTCGGTCGTACTAAAGAGAGCTATAAAGTTCCTTACGGTGCGCACTTGACGAAAGGTGATGGTGCAGCAGTGATCGGCGGTGAAACCGTTGCAAACTGGGATCCACATACCATGCCAGTTGTCAGTGAAGTATCTGGTATCATCAGCTTCTCCGACATGCTTGAAGGTCTGTCAATGACTCGTCAAACTGATGAGTTAACCGGTCTATCTTCAATCGTTGTTATGGATACCGCTGAGCGTACCAGTGCTGGTAAAGACTTACGTCCTGCACTGCGTGTAATCGATGCGAATGGTAAAGATGTTCTGATCCCTAACACGGACATGCCTGCTCAGTATTTCTTACCGGGTAACGCAATTGTTCAGTTAGATGATGGCATCGCTATCAACGTCGGTGATACTTTAGCGCGTATTCCACAAGAATCCGTAGGTACTAAAGATATCACGGGTGGTCTGCCACGCGTTGCTGACCTGTTCGAAGCTCGTCGTCCGAAAGAGCCTGCGATCCTGGCTGAAATCAGCGGTATTATCTCGTTTGGTAAAGAAACCAAAGGGAAACGCCGTCTGGTTATCACTCCATTAGATGGAAGTGAGCCATACGAAGAGATGATTCCTAAATGGCGTCAACTCAACGTATTCGAAGGTGAAATCGTTGAACGCGGTGACGTCGTTTCTGATGGTCCAGAGTCTCCACATGACATCCTGCGTCTGCGTGGTGTTCATGCTGTGACTCGTTACATCACCAACGAAGTTCAGGAAGTTTACCGCTTACAAGGCGTTAAGATTAACGATAAACACATCGAAGTTATCGTTCGTCAGATGCTGCGTAAAGTTACCATCGCGGATGCAGGAAGTTCTGAATTCCTCGAAGGTGAGCAAGTTGAATACTCACGAGTTAAAGTTTCTAACCGTAAACTGGAAACTGAAGGCAAGATTCCAGCTAACTTTGAGCGTGATCTGTTGGGTATTACTAAGGCATCTCTGGCAACAGAATCCTTTATCTCAGCGGCATCGTTCCAAGAAACAACTCGCGTACTGACAGAAGCAGCGGTAGCAGGTAAGCGTGATGAATTACGCGGCCTGAAAGAGAACGTTATTGTTGGACGTCTGATCCCAGCTGGTACTGGTTTCGCGTACCACCAAGATCGTATCCGTCGTCGCCATCTGAGCGAAGCTGTGGAAGCTCCACAAGTTAGCGCAGATGAAGCAACAGCGAACTTAGCAGAACTGTTAAATGCAGGCTTCACCAGCGACAATCAGAACTAATTTCTGATTTGCAAATCGCTTAGTAGAAACCGGTATCGAAAGATACCGGTTTTTTTTTGCCTGCCAATTGCCAGCTATTCATTATTAAGGTAACTCAGTGGCACAGGAATGCGACGACTTTCTTGACTCGTCAACCAGTGAGCCATATCAAATAACCACCACTGTTCAACAATAAGCTCATAAAAACGTGAATGACCATTTTCTTGAAGTTGCTCAAGGACAATAGAAGGCAACACATTTTGAGTCTCATCGAAAAGCGAATTTTGATGAAATTCACGATAAGCATCCGCAGACTCATCAACTGATAATTCACGTGCAACCCCCGTAAACTGAGCCCCATCAAAACCAGCCGAACCAAATTCAGGTAAATGATAATTAAACAGTGTTCCGCTCACTTGAGAGTGATAACGAATATTTTGAGAATGTTGGCTTTGATGAGCGGAATACCAAAGAAACCGCACTGGATTGAACAGAATTTTTGGTTCGACAGTGGTTGCCCACGGAACATTTTCAGGACTGAGTGTCGCAAAAGTGACGAAACGGGTGGTGTGCAAGAGAACTAAACTGCGCTGCTTTAAACTCATGGGGTCTCCATTGTATGCATATAAGAAGAAAGCCCGCTATTGGGACTTTCGAGATTGGTCGTCGTGTATTGAATTAGATGGTAATTAAGGTGTGTCTTGGGGAGAGCGATAATTAAAAATAGTAAGGCTTGGTATTATTAATATTTTCATTTCATATAGGGTTATAGTTAGGATTAATAATTCAGTTAGGAAATAGTTGAAGCTATTTCTCTATAAGCTTGTGTTTTTAATTGACTATTTTCACGGTGAATAAATTTGGCAATTAAAATTTTGAAGTAATATAGGTGAACAATAACGTGATGAACATTATCTCATTTATTAGGAACTACTAATAATTGAAGGGTAGTGATTGATTCATGAATGTATGCTTTATAATTCAATTAATTAGACTTTGTTTTTCTGAAAATATGATGTCGAGTAAAAATATTTAACTAATTTTATTTGTTAATGAATTGATTTTTAACTGAAGAAATTAATATTTATCAGTGCGTTGATATTAATTGTTGTGTCAATGCAAATGCGAATAAATTAATAATACCGCCCTCGATTGAATCAATTAGGGGGTAGTTAAATACGTCATAAAAATATTATCTAAATATATTATTCAAATATTAAAATCCAATAAGTCAAATGCTATGAATTTAACAGGAATATAAATATGGGTAAAAATACAGAAAGTAATGACATTGAAAATAATAATAAAATGACGTCTAGCAGCATGATGCAAAATATGGCTTCGTTTGGAGCGCCAAGTATTATGGTTAATCAAACCTCGCAGCTTGTTACAGGGACGGGGGATATTGCCTTAGATTTGGTCGTGGTGATTGATACTAGCGGCTCCATGTCTGATGAATCTACGGATTTAAGCCAACAAATTGACGCTGCTATTGAAAAAGCGGCAGCAAATTGCCCATCACATTTACGCGCCACATTCTTAGGGATACAAGGTGTTTGGTCTGGTACTAAGTTTGATCAATCAGTGAGTGATTATTTAATCTTAAAAGGGGTTAACGAAAGCAGCCTACAAGCGCGCCCACCTTTTAAAGAGGCTGATGGTATTGACCATGCAGGTAATAAAGAAGATCTTTGTCGTGCCGTTATTGATGTGAGTAAATACTTTGATTGGCGTGATGGCGCTCGTCGAGCCATTTTTGTCTTAGGTGACGAAGGCATGGAGGGAGGAGGTGGCCGACTTACCAGTGCGGCAATAGCCAAAAACAATGAAGCGATTGACGTTGCTCAACATGCTCATGTCAAAGTGTATACCTATCAAGGGACACCGGATGATGCGCCAACCAATCTTGACCGTTTCCCAAGCCTAGCGGATAGAGACAGAGTCACAAAAGAATATGCCCGCCTAGCTGAGCAAACGGGGGGGCGTTCTTATATCTACACCACTGGCATAGCCAACTTCGCTTTAGTCTTGCAAGAAATTCTTTGTGACAGTTTGATCCCTCCGACTATCCCAAATCCAGAGCGTTCAGACTGTGCAAATGTCTGTGACCAACTGCCGACTATCTTAGGAACGGTGAATACGCTAGCTGAAATTATCAATAAGGCGATAGATGCTTGCTGTGGTAACGAAAGCCATCACAGCCACCACTCGCATCATCATTCAGCTTGCCAGTGTCAAAAATAATAACAAAAAGGCCTGCAATTGCAGGCCTAATTAAAGATAACAGTAGATTTAGTAGAAGATGCCGATAATTGCGCAGTGAGCCACAAAGCCCACCATCAACGGTATGGCAGTTCGTTTCACCACATCGAATGGCTGAAGTTTGGCACCACTGGATACGGCGATTATCACCCCCGAAACCGGAGACATGCCGCGCCCCATATGAGAAGCCTGCTGCATTGGCAGGATCATCGCAATTGGGTTAACCCCCATGCTGTGTGCAATTTGAGGGATCAATTCCACGAATGCTAAGAATGGTGCGTTACCAGAACCCATAATGATTGCGGCAGCTAAGGTGACTAAGGCGAACACAATCGCCATTGCAAACGGTGGTAAACCAACGGATTCAGCGCCAAGGATTAACTGGTCGATGGCACCACTGACTTTGATCCCGTGAGCAAACACGCCCGCAGCGACTAACAGCCCGACTACGTTACTGAACGCATGCCCCATCCCATTCAAAAAGGTTTGAAAGCCATTACACACTTGCTTGAAGTTACGTACTCGGATGGTTTCCAGTACCATACAAATCGCCATAGCAATCAGTACGATGGTCACAACATCGAGATGAACTCCCTCAAAGAACAGGTTGGAAGAGCCGACCGCCATAATGATTGGCAGCATCGGTAAAATGGCATAGTAGCCCGGTACCGATTTGGTTGTTGCTTCTTTGTCGTGAGACTGGACTGCTTTACCGATTTCAGGGACGAAACCCTGTTTTCGGTCACAATGACGTTGCCAGAAAATATGGGTAATACCGACCACTAGCACCGTGGCTAATGCCGCAGGCCCTTGGTAGTAAAGGACATATTCAACGACAGACATATCAACGGCTTTCGCACCACGGATAGCATCAATCGCGGTTGGTGTATAAGCAACCCCAAGGGATGTTGCGATAACCCCAGCGGCAGAGGCAGGAGAGAGTCCCAAACCAATCATAATTGGGAACATCGTACCCATTAACAGCACGGCTAAGCCTGTCGCCGATGGAATAGCTAACTGTAAGATACTCGCTAACAAGAATGAGAAAAATAGCAGCACATAAGGCGAGCGCATATTTTTCAGAGGCTTAGTTGCAACACGTACCACGGCTTCGTTGGCACCGATATGATCCATATAGTGAGCAAAACCCATTAATGCCATGATCATCAGACCAAGATCAGCAGCACGGCTACTAAATAGGTCGCGCATCACTTCAAACGGATCAAGCCAAGTAATGCCCGTGGTTGCGACGCTTTTCGGTAGGATCGGACCCCAGCCTAAGGCTAGAGTGAAAATCATCAATGCCAAACCCGCAATTAATAACACGGGTTCAGCTTTGTATCCCTTCAAAATAAAGCGAGCAACCAAAACAACGATAATCAGAACCGTTAGAATTGGGATCATGCTTTAGCTCCTGGCTTGAAACGTTCAGCCGTAATTTGTACCACTTGTTTTAAAACATCACTGGCGGCATACAGGGATTTCACTGGCAGATATTCATAAATCGAGTGGAAGTTATGAGCACCGGTGAAAATATTCGGGCAAGGAAGTCCATTTTGTGAAAGCGCGGCTCCATCATAGCCTCCACGCATTGGGATCACTTTTGGCGTAATACCACAAGCTTCATAAGCGGCGTGGGCAATATCGATTGGATAACGGTTTTCACCTTGTAAGCTGTTGAACACGTTTGAGTAACGGTCAGCTAAAGTGCAAGTGACACTTTCTGGTCCCCATAAGTCTTCACAGTGACCCGCTAATTTTTTCAGGAATGCCATACGAGCGCGGTAGCCCTCTTCGGTGAAGTCACGCACATCCATTTTCAGCACTGTGCGAGCGCTGTTACCGGACATCTGCTTAACCCAGTAATAACCTTCACGGTTTTCGGTATATTCAGGTGCTTCGCCGCCTGGCAGCATCGCGATAAATTTCTGTGCCATTAGCAGGGAGTTCACCAGTTTGCCTTTCGCGGACATTGGGTGAGCTGATTTACCTGTAAAGACGATTTCAACATCCCCAGCGTTCCAGTTTTCATACACCAACTCGCCAATACCGCAGCAGTCTAATGTGTAGGCAAAATCGGCACCAAACTCTTTCACATCAAATACTTTCGCGCCGCGTAGACCTTGTTCTTCATCCGGAACGAAGCCCACTTTGATGTCCCCGTGTTTGATGTCTGGGTTTTGTTTAAAGTACTGCAACATATCCATTATCGAGGCGATAGCCGCTTTATCATCAGCGCCTAACAGGCTGGTACCGTCGGTGACGATGATGTCATCACCAAGGTAATTTTCTAATTCTGGGAACTCACTTTTACGCAGGTAAATATTGAGTTCTTTGTTCATGCAAATATCTTCGCCGTTGTAAGGCAAAATTTGCGCTTTGGTGTCGTTAGTTTGTTCTGCGCTGGTATCTAAGTGACCGAAAAATGCCACTGTAGGCACTTTGTAATCAAGGTTGGAAGGCAGTGTTGCGGTCACGATAGCCGTATCACGTAGTTTGATATCCTGTAAGCCTAAGCCTTCTAACTCTTGAACTAACTGTTTGGCAAGAACGCGCTGGCCTTCAGAGGATGGCATGATGCCTGCGGCGCCTTTTTCCCTATTCGTGGTGGTGTTAATTTTTGTATAAGAAATAAAACGGTCAACAATATTCATTATTCTCATTCTCCAGCATCATCGTGATGCATTATTTTTATACTTTCATTATTGCAATGAAGACAAACATCACTTCGTTGCAATATTCTTTTATCATGAATAACGACAAAATAAATATCTGACCAGTTATTTTTTTGACTAAAGACACAGAGTGATTAAAAAAGAGGAATAGAAGTGGCAATATTTAATTATTAAATTAGAATATGCATCACAAAATACTCAACGGAAGATTAATTTATCTAGTTGATATAAATAAAGTATTTTTGGTTGGTTACCGCTGGTTATATTTAATGCTAGATATTCAACTTTCCTAACTTAAATTGTTATTTAACGAAGATAATAAAAATTTAAAATTCAGTTATACTATTATCATAATGTCATCGTAGTTTAAAAAACTATTAAAATATTTTTTAAATATTATTAATATTTTAATTCAGTCAGACTAATGACGTATTCTTTTAGTTTTTGTGATCAGATTAATATTATTATTTAAAAATCAAACGTCATATTCTCCAAGTTCCATTTAATGGGAAATATTCTATTCAATATTTCCCATTGAAAATGGAACCGTTAACGTCCTAAGTAGCCATCCCAATCTTTCCAAACAGGTTGTAGCCCTGCTTGCACTAAGGCGTGGGCGACTTGTGCAGCACTGCGGTTATCGTGGGGCGAGAACTGCTCTAACTCGGTTTTCGAATCCGCATAGCCTCCTGGTTGAGTTTTAGAGCCCGCACTGACACTGTTAATCGCCAGTGGTACCACATGATCCCGAAAATAAGGGGATTCTCGGGTGGACAGCGACAATTCCACAGTCGGGGCAAGCAAGCGAAATGCACAGATTAACTGAACCAGCTCCGCATCCCCCATCAGTGAGGCGGGCTCGATTCCCCCTGCACAAGGGCGTAGGCGTGGAAATGAAATGGAATAGCGGCTCTGCCAATAGTATTGCTGCATATACAGCAGATGTTCTGCCACCATATAACAATCCGTTCGCCAGCTACTGGAAAGCCCAATTAATGCTCCCAATCCAATTTTATCAACACCCGCTTGGCCAAGGCGCTCTGGCGTTGCTAATCGCCAATGAAAATCCTGTTTTTTGCCTTTTAAATGATGAAGTTGATAAGTCGGCTCATGGTAGGTTTCTTGGTATACCATCACGCCATCTAATCCCAAGGTTTTTAGCTCGCGATACTCTTCGGTTGATAAGGGTTGAACCTCCATCATGAGCGAACTGAAATAGGAGCGGATCACTGGAATATGGCGGCGAAAATAGTCCATTCCGACTTTGGTTTGATGTTCACCCGTTACCAAGAGCAAACTGTCAAAACCGATTTGGCGGATGGTTTCACATTCACGGACAATTTCGGCGTCATCGAGGGTTTTGCGCTTAATGCGGTTGCTCATCGAAAACCCGCAATAGGTACAGTCATTGGCACATAAATTGGAAAGGTACAGAGGAACATAAAATCCAACAGTATGACCAAAGCGTTGACGTGTTAAGCGCTGCGCCTTTTGTGCCATCGGTTCGATGTAATGCCGCCCCGCAGGGGAAAGTAGCGCCATAAAGTCATCGAGAGTCAATGTATCACTCTGTAATGCTTGCTCTACATCCGCGGCGGTTTTGCTATTGATCTGTAATGTGAGATCGTCCCAATCCAGCTGTTCCCAACGCTCCCGAAAGCTTTCAATCATTGCAGCGCCTCCAAAAATTGAGTCAGAGGGCTGGATGCCTCTGCTCGCTGTTTGGGTGCCGCAAGCCCACTTTGACGAGCGAGTTGTGCCGCTTCAACTGCCATTTTAAAGGCTTGTGCCATTAATACGGGCTGTTTAGCGACAGCGATGGCTGTATTGACTAGTACCGCATCAGCCCCCATTTCAATGGCTTCGGCAGCGTGGCTAGGGGCACCAATTCCTGCATCCACCACCACGGGTACATTGGCCTGTTCGATGATAATTTGCAGCATCTCCTTGGTCACTAAGCCTTTATTGGTACCAATTGGCGCGCCGAGAGGCATCACCGCCGCGCAGCCCACTTCTTCCAGTCGCTTACATAACACGGGATCCGCGCTGCAATACGGCAACACGACAAACCCTTCTTTAACCAGTTGCTCTGCGGCGAGTAACGTTTCAATAGGATCTGGCAATAAGTAACGGACATCGGGATGGATTTCGAGTTTTACCCAATGAGTGCCGAGGGCTTCACGAGCGAGACGTGCGGCAAAAATAGCTTCTTGGGCATTCTTCGCGCCGGACGTGTTGGGAAGTAACTTAACTCCCAACTCTTGAAGTGGCTGCAAAATACCGTCATCTTGCCCGCGTAAATTAACGCGCTTCATCGCCATGGTCACCAGCTGGCTACCCGATGCTTGGATGGCTTGCTGCATTAATGTTGGATTGGCAAACTTGCCTGTTCCAGTAAATAAACGTGACTGAAAAGTGACATCAGAAATTTTTAACATCATTAACCCCCTGCGATAGCTTGAAACAGCAGAATGTTGTCTTGTTCATTCAAAAAATGGCTCTCCCACTGGCTTTTGGGAATGATTATTTGGTTAATCGCCAGTGCTGAGCCGGATGTACTTTGCCCGAGTTGTGTTAATAGCTGGTGGACGGTTATGGGCGATTCAACCTCCATCGGCTGGTCATTGATTATGATATGCATGTAGCTTCTCGGCAGACGGGACACTGTTTTGATCGAGTGAGTTGCAAGGTATTCCATTGCTGCTGCTTTCCATCAAACAGGCGCAGTTTTCCACTTAACGGAGAGGGTAACCCCACCAGCAATTTGATGGCTTCCAACGCTTGTAACGTGCCAATCACACCTACCACTGGCCCCAATACTCCCGCTGTGCGGCAGTTACGTTGAGGCTCTTCTTGGTCGGGATACAAGCAGGCGTAGCAGCCCGATTGAAAAGGCGGCTCAAGCACCATCAATTGCCCGCCAAAGCCAACGGCACTGCCACTGACGAGCGGGATATTGCTAATGACGCACGCGGCATTGACCGCATGGCGAGTGGCCATGTTGTCACAGCAATCCAGCACCAAATCCACCTGCTCCACTAAGGGAAGCAAACTTTCAGCATCCAGCTTTTGTTGGAAAATGTGCATCTTGGTATGGGGATTAAGCCGCTTTAAACGCGCTGCGGCCAGCTGAGCTTTCGACTGGTTAATATCCTGTGTGTCATACAGCACTTGGCGCTGCAAGTTAGACACATGCAGGTCATCATGATCCGCTATCCATAATTCACCGACACCCGCCCCCGCGAGATACAAACTTGCAGGGGAGCCTAGTCCACCTAAACCGACAATCAATACCTTGCTCTGTTTGAGTTTTTGTTGCCCTTCAGGACTGACATCCTCAAGCAGCAATTGGCGGCTATAACGCATAAATTCGAGATCATTGAGCATGGTCGTTTTCCTTTAAGCGAGAGGTCGATTCAACCAGATCCAGCAATGTTCGTGTTGCACTTTGCCAATCATCGGCTTGGGTGATGGCACTGACAACCGCTACACTGCCAACGCCAGTGGCAAGCACCGCAGGTACGCGGTCAATGGAGATCCCACCGATGGCCACGGTCGGATAGTCTGGCGTCTCCTCTACCATCTGCTTTAACGCCTCTAAACCTTGTGGCGAGGAGGGCATCTGCTTGGTCTGGGTTGGGAAGATATGCCCAAGGGCGATATAAGACGGACGCACGGTTTTGGCAATCGCGACTTCATCAGGATCGTGGGTGGAGATCCCCAACCGTAGCCCAGCTTGGTGAATAGCAACTAGGTCGGTGGTTTCCAGATCTTCTTGCCCTAAGTGTACGCCATAGGCGCCCAGCTCTATGGCTAAACGCCAATAGTCATTAATAAATAATCGGGCGTTATGCTGCTTGCCAAGCGTTATTGCTTGCTGAATTTGATCGCGAACTTGGTGGTCTTGCTTGTCTTTGATGCGCAATTGCAAGGTGGAAACACCTGCATTTAGCAGGCGTTCAATCCATTCAATAGAATCCACAACCGGATATAGACCGAGGCAATGCTCGGTCGGTGGAAATGGACTTTTTGGGAGATTAAGCGTTTTGTTCATCACTCACGACCTCAGCAATCTCAGTCCCATGATAGAGTTCGCTACCGTGAGCACGGAATGCTTCCGACATCTGCTCCATACCCGCTTCCTTTTGTGCAGCATAGTCACGAACTTCTTGGGAAATTTTCATGGAGCAGAATTTTGGTCCACACATAGAGCAGAAGTGGGCGATTTTCCCTGACGCTTGCGGCAAGGTTTCATCGTGATATTTACGAGCGGTTTCAGGGTCTAGGGCGAGGTTAAACTGGTCTTCCCAACGGAACTCAAAACGCGCTTTGGACATCGCATTATCACGAATCTGCGCCCCTGGATGACCTTTCGCGAGGTCAGCCGCGTGGGCAGCAATTTTATAGGTGATCAGCCCCTGTTTGACATCTTCTTTGTTCGGTAAACCAAGGTGCTCTTTTGGCGTCACGTAGCACAGCATTGCACAACCAAACCAGCCAATCATCGCCGCGCCAATACCGGAAGTGAAGTGGTCATAGCCCGGAGCGATATCGGTGGTTAGGGGGCCTAAAGTATAGAATGGCGCTTCGTGGCAATGCTCTAGCTCTTCGGTCATATTGCGGCGGATCATCTGCATTGGCACATGCCCCGGGCCTTCAATCATTACCTGCACATCGTATTCCCACGCAATTTTGGTTAGTTCACCTAAGGTATGCAGCTCTGAGAATTGCGCTTCATCGTTGGCATCTTGCACAGAACCCGGACGTAACCCATCTCCAAGAGACAGCGATACATCATAAGCGGCGCAAATTTCGCAAATTTCACGGAAATGCTCATACAGAAAGTTCTCTTGGTGGTGGGATAAACACCATTTCGCCATGATAGAGCCGCCTCGGGAGACAATGCCGGTCAGGCGCTTCGCCGTCATTGGCACGTAGCGCAGTAAAACCCCAGCGTGGATAGTGAAGTAATCTACCCCTTGTTCGGCTTGTTCTAGCAGGGTATCGCGGAACATTTCCCAAGTGAGGTTTTCAGCAACGCCGTTCACTTTTTCGAGGGCTTGGTAGATAGGCACGGTACCAATTGGTACTGGGCTATTACGTAAAATCCATTCGCGGGTTTCGTGAATATAGCGACCAGTGGATAAATCCATCACCGTATCTGCGCCCCAGCGAGTAGACCAAATCAGTTTTTCCACCTCTTCCTCGATGGATGAAGTCACCGAGGAGTTACCGATATTCGCGTTCACTTTCACTAAGAAATTGCGCCCGATAATCATCGGCTCAGATTCTGGATGGTTAATATTCGCAGGGATGATAGCGCGACCCGCAGCCACTTCTTGGCGTACAAATTCCGGCGTAATATTTTCTGGCAAAATAGCACCGAAGCTTTGCCCTGGATGTTGTTGCCTTAAAACTTCGCTGCGAATACGTTCACGCCCCATATTTTCACGAATGGCGATAAATTCCATTTCAGGGGTCACAATGCCTTGGCGAGCATAATGCAACTGAGTGACGCATTTGCCTGTTTGCGCTTTCAGTGGTGCAGGGCGATTATTAAAGCGCAGGTGGTCTAAGCCCGCATCCGCTAAGCGCTGCTGGGTAAAGTCGGAACTTAGGTTTTCGACGGCAACGGTATCGGCGCGTTCACTGATCCACGGTGCACGGATTTTTTTCAATCCTTTGTGAACATTGAGTTCAGAAGCTGGGTCGCCGTAAGGGCCTGAAGTGTCATACACAGGAACGGCTTCGTTATCTTCAAACTTGGGATTATCTTTGTCACCGCCGATAAGTGTCGGGGAGAGCTGGATTTCGCGCATGGGAACTTGGATGTCGTCCCGCGAGCCTTGCAGGTAAATACGTTCAGAGTTAGGGAATGAAACACCGGAAAGGGTATTGATAAAGTCTTCTGCGGCGTCACGTTGCTCTTTTCGAGTGCGTGCTGGCGCAGCTTTAGGGGAAATATCGGTACTCGGTATAACTGAATTATTAGCATTATTGGACATAGCAATTTCCTGACATCGTCACAGGCTATAGGGCGTAAAGCGCCAATAGCGGGTTTATCGAAAGAAAGTTGCTTGTCTGGAGTTCGGAGGAGTAATGGTAAGGCGTTGCGGCTAGTTTTTCGCCAAATAAATAAGCGAAAATTGCGCTGAATGATTACTCTTGTTCCCTTCGCGGGTATTAACCCGATCAGGTTCCGCGGATCCCGAATTAACGGTCTCAGCCTGATGCATATGCATACTAGGCACTCCGACAAGAGTTAATCAGTATAGAGTTTCCCCGCCATTCTTCAAGCGATAAGTGCGTTGGCTTCTCTCGGCTACCCTAGTCACATACTTATGTATGCTCCTAGGGATATCCTCGCTTGCCGCCTTCTTCTAGCTTGAATAATTTAGGGGAAATCAGTGTATTAGGTAAAAAAACAAAACCTAGAAATTAAAAATTAAAGATTAAAAATGGGGTTTTACAAATTCCACGAATATTGCGGCCAGTGATTTTCGTTGGCGGCTTGGAGTAGGCGCGGGTCGCCGTTGATGATGAACGTCTCATCGGCGAAATGACACATTGGTAAGTCATTGGCGGAATCGGTGTAGAAATAAATATACGCATCGGTGATGGGCTGGTGGGCGATCCACTGAGTTAAACGCTTAACTTTGCCCTCTTTGAAGGTCGGGATGCCATCGACTTCGGTGGTGTAACAGCCATTTGAACGCTTAATATCAATACCCATCGTGACATCGGCGCCAAGGCGATCCGCTACCTTCTTCACGATAAAGGTAACCGTTGCGGAGATCACAATGATCGGGATCCCTTGAGATCGATATGAGGCGACGGTGCTTAGTGCGTTAGGGTAAATGCGCGGAATGATAATGGTATCCACAAAATCATCCAACCACTCATCGACTTGCTCTGTCTTGATGCCAGCAAGGGTCTGCAAACTAAACTTTAAGTAAGTCACCATATCCAAATTGCCCGCGTTGTATTGTGCCATCATCTCTTTATCGGCTTCGACAAAACGCGGGTCGGTAATGATTTTCTTATCCCATAAATATTGCGTCCAAAGTACGCTGCTATCGCCACGGATCAGGGTGTCATCGAGATCAAAAATCGCTAATTTGGTTTGTGTAGATGGGTTTTGCATGGGGTTCCTTTCACTGACTAGCTTATCGTTGACTAGCTTAGAGCTCGAATTTCATTTTTATTAAACATTAACTCAAGGCGTGTGCCTGGCTCAAATAAACGCTCAGATGAGCGGTTGAGCAAGTCCACGGTCATATCCCCCGCAGGCGTGTTCACGCTATAGCGAATGATATTCCCTAAAAGCTGGTGGTCAAGGATCACGGCATCCACAGGCGCCGAAATATGGTTGCCATATTGCCGTCCCACTTCGCGAACATAAATGGATTCAGGGCGAATGGCTAGGGTGCCTTGTAAATTCACGCCCAGCATCCCATTGGCTTTTTCAGCGTCCACCAGATTGTAGTGCCCCATAAACCGAGCCACAAATTCAGTAGCCGGCTGAGTATAGATATTTTCCGCAGTATCGCTTTGGATAATCGAGCCTTTGTTCATTAAGAAGATGCGGTCAGACATAATCATCGCTTCGTCTTGGTCGTGGGTGACGAAAATGGTGGTGAGCTTCAGCTCTCGCTGAATTTCACGAATTTGCTGGCGTAAATGTTTACGAATACGGGCATCAAGGGCGGATAACGGCTCATCGAGGAGTAAAATTTGCGGCTTCATCACCAATGCGCGAGCAAGAGCAACACGCTGGCGTTGACCACCCGAAAGCTGGTGCGGATATTGGTTCTCTTTGCCTTGTAATTCCACCATATCGATGACTTCCGCCACGGCTTTATCTCGCTCATTGGCGGGTATCTTACGCATTTTCAACCCAAACGCGATGTTTTCAGCCACCGTCATATTTGGGAATAGGGCGTAGCTTTGGAATACCATGCCCACGCCGCGCTGTTGAGCTGGCTGCTGGGTGATATTCTGGCGGTTGATATACAGCTCCCCGCTGTCGGGTTGTTCAAGCCCGGCGATACAACGCAGTAACGTGGATTTTCCGCAGCCACTTGGCCCCAATAGCGTAATAAATTCCCCTTGCTCAATCGTAAACTGGATATCGGAGAATACTTGGTTCTGACCAAAGGATTTTGTTAGGTTTTCAGCAATGACGTAGCTCATCGTTCATTTCCCTCACGATTCAAGCGCGTTGCTAACCAAGTCAGCAGCAACGTAAATAGGAAGTAAGACATCACTAGCGCAGAGGTAAAGTGTCCGCTAGTTTGGCGCATATTAAACAGATAGATCTGCAAGGTTTCGAAGCGGGTTCCCACTAAGATATTGGCGAATACGAATTCTCCCATTAAGAATGAGAAGGAAATCAGTAAAGAAACCAATAACCCTTTACGGATATTTGGCAGGACTATCATTAAAAAGGCTTTAAAGGTGCTGGCGCCGAGTAGGTGTGCAGCATCCATTAAGTCATGCAAGTTGATCCCTTGAAAGCTATTCGCCAGCGCGCGGTACATAAATGGCAACGTAATGGTGAAGTAGGTGCCAATTAAGATCCACGGGGTACCGACCAACATAAATGGCTCATCAGCAAAGATTTGCAGTAAACCGACTGAAGAAACCACGGGTGGGATCGCAAAGGGGAGAATAATAAGTAAATCCATCAACCCTTTGAGTTTTGGAAAGCGATAAAAAACGGCAAAAGTCATTGGCAAAATGACCAGTACGCTGATCAGCAATGTGCCAAAGCAGATCAGTAGCGATCGCCCAAATGCCATTAAAAAGCGCGGATCTTGCCACAGTTGTAGATACCACTTGATGGATAGGGCATCAGGCATAATCGTCGCACCCCATGAGCTCGAAATGGAGTAAATAAAAGTGGCGATAATTGGCAGCGCAAGAATGGCGGCAACGGTGCCGAGAACCATTTTATGAAACAGTAAGCTCGGTGCTTTTGGGCTACGAATATTAGGATTTAGCATGGTAGCTCCGCTTTAATAGCCAGTGGTGGATGGCGGTGATAAACCCGAGGATCGCAATCAGCACCACGGACAGCGCGGCTGCCATATTTGGCTCTAAGAACAGGTCGCCAGAGACAAGGCTAGCGATGCGGATAGTGACTAAGTTGTAGTTTCCACTGGTGAGTGCGTAAGTACTGGCATAAGCGCCAACAGCATTGGCAACCAAGATAATAAATGTGCCTAACAGTGCAGGGGAAATGACAGGGATGCCTACTTTCAGCCAGTAAGTTAATTTGCTGGCACCCATGGTTTTGGCCGCATCTTCCCATTCAGGTTTGAGTGCATCGAATGCAGGATAAAGCAGTAAAATACCAAGCGGGATTTGGAAGTAGATATACAGCAGCATCAAGCCACTGGCGCTGTAAATATTAAAATCATCAATCCATCCCCAGGCTTTAAGTTGCAGGGTAATCGCCCCGTTAAAACCTAAGATAATAATAAATGCGAAAGCTAATGGGACGCCGCTGAAGTTGCTTGCCATGGTGGTAAACGAAATCATGAAATTGCGCACTTTGCCTTGCATTTTGTAGATAGAAAATGCCGTTACGCAGGCGATCAGCAAACCAACAAAGCTACAAATTAGCGATAGCCATAGGGTGTTTTGAAACGCTTGTAGGTAGAAATCATTGGAGAAAATTTCAACGTAATTTTCAAAAGACCACGCTTCTTCGTAGACAAAACTGTTGAAGAGTACCCAAATCATCGGGGCGATTTGAAACAGGCAAAACAGCACAATAAACGGCACGATTAACAGTGCGGCACGCCAGTGAAAATGTACATTGGGCTTGTTAAACATCGTTAAGCCTCTCTCTTGCTGGCGGGGCTGGTCGTTGGCTGGGATATCCGCCATTAGCGACCTCCTGCTAATAAATCATGGCATACAGTTTTGTCTGTGAATGGCGCACCCAGTAGCTGGCAAACGGTGCCACAAATCGCCGTTTGTTCCATCGGAACGTCGGGGCGATGAGAGAATGCGCTACCAATAGTCAACAGCGGAACTGTACACTCTTCCGGCAAAATACCACCGTGGCTACGGTCGTTATTCATTCCGTGGTCGCTGGTGATGATGATTTGGTAGCCCTGCTCTATCCACATCGGTAAGTAATGGGATAAATAAATGTCTGCTTTGCGAGCCGCATTGCGATACTGGGACGAGTCAAATCCAAACTTATGCCCTGCATCATCGATATTCATGGGGTGGATCAGCAAAAAATCGGGGTCGTGCTGGGTGCGTAGATATTCTGCATCCATAAACAGGTGATCATCAGGGTAGTGGTCTGCTTGGTAGAAGCAACCATGCTGAATCGGTAGCTGTTTATCATGGGTAAATCGGTCGCGGTTCGCCTCAAATGGCGCGTGGTTATACAGCTCACTGACCCAATAGTAAGCTGCCGCTGCGGTGGTTTTTCCGGCTTGGTGAGCCAGTGAAAAGATGTTCTCGAAGTGAGAAAGTCGCACCACATCGTTGTTGACGATGCCACTTTGAACCGGAGGAATACCCGTCAAAATGCATTCGTACAGCGGGCGAGACATGGATGGGAGCTCACACTCCATTTTATAAAGTGTTGCTCTATCGGCTTTGATAAGACCATTGAGATAGCCCATACATTGATGGGCTACTGAATAACTTAAACCGTCGAGAACAACAAGTATGACTTTTTCAGACATCAGACTGTTGATTCCTAATTGCGATTATTGCTGGTGAATTAATACTTGCTGCTGCCACATTTTCGGTAAGTTGCGTGATGACTTTTCCCAGCCTTCAGCATCTTTAATCGGGTGAACATTTTTGTATTGCTCATCTGGCAGTAATTTGGCTTGGATATCCGCAGGCAGTGTCAGGTATTGAGCACGAATTGGGCGCGCATAACCTTCTGCAAGGTTGATTTGTCCTTTATCACTGAAAATAAACTCGCGGGCTAATTTCGCGGCATTTGGGTTTTTAGCAAATTTATTGATGATGGTGGTGTAGCCGGAGATAACGCTGCCATCGGATGGGATCACCACAATAAAGCGGTCGCGGTTGATTTGGTCACGGTAGTTCAGTGCGTTGAAGTCCCATAAAATGCCCACTTCCACTTCGCCTTTTTCGATGTTGGCAACCGTTGGGTCATTGACGGATAAACGCTTCTGTTTTGCTAATTCGCCAAAGAATTCAATGGCAGGCTTCAGGTTATTTTCATCACCACCACGAGCAAAAGCGGCAGCCAATACGGCGTTGTTGGCTTGTGCAGCAATGCCTACATCCCCAACGGTGACTTTGTATTTTCCTTTAAGTAAATCATCCCAGCTTTTTGGTGCGTCTTTAACTAAGTCTTTATTGATCATAAACGCGATAGTGCCGGTATAAGCCAGCGCCCAATGACCGTCTTTATCTTTTGCCCAGTCCGGTACTTGTGACCAAGTGGTCGGTTTGTACGACTGAGTCACACCTTTTTGCACAGCAACAGGGCCGAAAGATGCGCCGACATCACCGATATCTGCGGTGGCGTTATTTTTTTCAGCAGCAAACTTTGCAATTTCCTGCGC
Source organism: Providencia sp. wls1914 (assembly GCF_009706645.1). Lineage (NCBI taxonomy): Bacteria > Pseudomonadati > Pseudomonadota > Gammaproteobacteria > Enterobacterales > Morganellaceae > Providencia > Providencia sp. wls1914. The sequence continues at coordinate 10,399 of NZ_WLUN01000010.1, read as the reverse complement.
AGAGCTCATGTCTGTATCTTGATGCTTTAAACCGTATTCTGTCGATAAATCCTGCCATGTGCCTTTCCAGTTCGCCCATGTATCAGGCATCCCGACGCTATAAACTTGGCCTTCTTTCTTTGCAGCTTCGATAAGTTGGGTTAAATCGCTGTCAGCCGCAAATGCCATTTGAGACGCACTGAGTGACAGTAAAATTGCAGGTACGATAGCTTTCATCTTGTTTCTCTCTGTAAGAGTCGCCGTATTGGTTAGTTGGCATGCTAATTATTCGAGATGACAATGAATTGACAGTTGTGTGACACTTTTTAGATGCTGTGACTTTTAAATGTCTAAAAAGTGTCAAAATCGTGAAAGGGTAGTGACGAATCAAACGGTTGTATGACAATCTATAAAACAAGCGTATCTTTAACCGCAACTCAGCGTGCTGAAATAGAGAAACAGAATGAATAAACACACATTAGCAGGAACCGAAAGCGGCTGGTGGTTTGTCTGCTTTGCGGGGCGGTTGTGGTTGCCCCAAGGTGATGTACCTAGAGGTGCTGCACAGCAGTTTGGATTAACGGGAAAACTCGCGACTCCGATCGGTGAGTGGCAAGGGGAAATTGTCTGGCTGATTGCTGAAAAAATGTCATCGGATATGGCTTCGCCTCGCGTGGTCGCTTCCCAAGATGAAGGGCTATTTCGCCTCGCAGGGCGTGGTGTACAGCTCGCGGAATTTTATCGCTCTCATCGTTACTGTGGATATTGCGGAACGGCGATGCGCCATAGTTCAACGGAATGGGCGTGCCTGTGCGACCACTGCCATGAACGTTATTATCCACAAATTGCCCCATGTATTATCGTTGGTATACGCCGCGATGATCATATTTTGCTGGCACAACACCGTCGCCATTCACAAAATCCGCTGTTCACAGTGCTGGCAGGGTTTGTGGAAGTGGGGGAAACCTTAGAAGAGGCGGTGGCTCGCGAAGTGATGGAAGAGAGCCATATAAAAGTACGCAATATTCGTTATGTCTCTTCCCAGCCTTGGCCATTCCCACACTCGCTGATGATGGGCTTTTTAGCGGATTATGATAGTGGGGACATTCAAGTAGATCCTAAAGAGTTAGTGAGCGCTAACTGGTATCACTATAACTCACTGCCGCTGATCCCGCCGGGAGATACAATAGCTCGGCGATTAATTGAAGATAGTGTGGTGCTATGTCGTCAATTTGATGAAGATAACCACTAATTGCGCTGGCGCTGATATTGTTTCCCTTTGCTGGTATAATATGGCGCCTTAGCCATTTGCGGCGGCCACAATAATAATGGAGTAAATAATGACTGAGTTGAAAAATGACCGCTATCTACGTGCGTTGCTACGCCAGCCTGTAGATGTGACCCCAGTATGGATGATGCGTCAAGCAGGGCGTTACCTACCAGAATATAAAGCAACTCGTGCAGAAGCTGGTGATTTTATTGCTTTGTGTAAAAATACGGAGTTAGCGTGTGAAGTCACATTACAGCCACTTCGTCGTTTTCCATTAGACGCCGCAATTTTATTCTCTGATATTCTAACCATTCCTGATGCAATGGGGCTGGGTCTTTATTTCGAAACAGGGGAAGGTCCTCGTTTTGAAAGACCAGTAGCAAGCGCTGCCGATGTTAAAAATATCCCAATTCCCGATCCAGAAATGGAACTGGGCTACGTGATGGACGCAGTTCGTGCCATCCGTAAAGCCTTAAATGGTGATGTACCACTGATTGGTTTCTCGGGTAGCCCGTGGACATTAGCGACCTATATGGTTGAAGGTGGCAGTAGCAAAGCGTTCACTAAAATCAAAAAAATGATGTATGAAGACCCAAAAACGCTGCATTTGCTGCTGGATAAGCTGGCAGATAGCGTGATTTTGTATCTGAATGCTCAAGTGCGTGCTGGCGCACAATCCCTGATGATTTTCGATACGTGGGGCGGCGTATTAACTAAGCGTGATTATCTGGAATTCTCCCTGCGCTATATGCACAAAATTGTCGATGGCTTAATCCGCGAAAATGATGGTCGTCGTGTACCTGTGACCCTATTTACCAAAGGTGGCGGTCAGTGGTTAGAAGAGATGGCGGCAACAGGCTGTGATGCGCTAGGTTTGGATTGGATGACCGAAATCGCAGATGCTCGTCGCCGTGTTGGTGACAAAGTGGCGCTGCAAGGCAATATGGATCCTTCAATGTTATATGCGCCACCTGCGCGTATTGAGCAAGAAGTACAGCATATTTTAGCGGGCTTTGGTCAAGGTGAAGGGCATGTCTTCAATTTAGGTCATGGTATTCATCAAGATGTAGCGCCTGAACATGCGGGTGCGTTTGTGGACGCGGTTCACCGTTTCTCTCGTCAATATCACCAATAGCCTTTCATTCCCAATAGCGGCGTCACTTTGCAGTGATTTGCCGCTATTTGTATCTCTGATTTAAGCGATGTATTTACAGGATCTTGTAAGTGCATCATTATCATCTATGATTAATCCTTATTAATAATGGTTCCGTGATGGCAATTGATACTCAGCAGTTGCGACAACAGCAGGTAGAGCTAGCTCAACAAGTCATTTTGCATGATGAGTTTGTCCCGCCGCGTTTTATTGGTGGTGCAGATGTCGGTTTTGAGCAAGACGGCACTGTGACTCGCGCAGTGATTGTGGTGCTTTCATGGCCTGAGCTGCAATTGGTGGAGTATCAAATAGCACGGATCCCAACTCAATTACCCTATATACCCGGGTTGCTCTCGTTTCGTGAAGTCCCAGGATTAATGGCTGCGTGGGAAAAAATCCAACATAAGCCCGATTTAGTGCTGGTGGATGGTCAAGGTATTGCTCATCCGCGGCGTTTTGGGGTGGCTTGTCATTTTGGATTATTGGCCGATGTCGCGACGATAGGGGTAGCAAAAAGCCGTTTATGTGGTGATGTTGTCGAACTCAATGCTGAACCTGAAAGTGTCGAAATGTTGAAAGCGGCTCAAGAGCAATTAGGGTGGGTTTATCGCAGTAAGAAACGCTGTAATCCTTTATATCTTTCTCCGGGTCACAAAGTCAGTTTTATTTCCTCGCTAGAGTGGGTAAAACGGTGTATTCAGGGGTATAGATTGCCAGAACCGACCCGTTTTGCTGATGGAATCGCTTCGAATCGCACATTTTTTAAGCGAATGAATGAGAAAATTGGCTAATTATCAGCAAAATATGTGGCATTGGCAGATTTTCAGGTAAACTGCGAAGTATTGAGATTGATGAGTCAGAAATTATGTTAAGAAATCCTATTCATTTGAGGTTAGAGAAACTAGAAAGCTGGCAGCATATGACCTTCATGGCATCCCTGTGCGAGAGAATGTATCCTAATTATCAAATGTTTTGCCAGCAAACTGAATTTGCTGATGCGAAGGTTTATCGTGCCATCCTTGATTTAGTTTGGGAAACCTTGGTTATCAAAGATAGCAAAGTCAATTTCGACAATCAGTTAGAGAAGTTAGAAGAAATTATTCCAGTCGCCGATGACTTCGATATGTACGGTGTTTATCCCGCTATCGACGCTTGTATTGCTTTAGGTGAACTCATTCATGCAAAACTGAGTGGTGAAACCCTTGAGCACGCAATCTTAGTCAGTGAAGCATCGATTCGTACTGTTGCTATGCTTGAAATGACTCAAGCAGGGCGTGAAATGACCGATGAAGAGCTAAAAGTGGTGCCTGCTGTGGAAGAAGAGTGGGACATTCAATGGGACATTTTCCGCTTATTAGCCGCTTGCGAAGAACGAGACTTAGAGTTAATTAAAGGATTAAAATCTGACCTCCGCGAAGCGGGTGTCAGCAATATCGGCATTACTGTCGCGTAAATTTTGCACTTTTAAGTGCGAAAACGTGACTTAAAGCAGTAATGCTGTGTACTAAGACTTCACATTTACCCCTACTCTGTTCTACATTTAGGGGCGAGAAGAAGTGGCTATCGGGGGCGTGTATCAGGGGCTGTCTATCTGGCATATCCGACGCACTCGATGCTTTGCAAACGATAAACACACTGTGTAAGGATAATTTATGAACAAGACTGAATTAGTTGATGCTATCGCAGAATCAGCAGATCTGACTAAAACTCAAGCTAAAGCAGCTTTAGAAGCAACTCTGAGCGCAATTTCAGATTCTCTGAAAAGCGGCGAAGCAGTACAACTGGTCGGTTTCGGTACTTTTAAAGTTAGCCACCGTGCAGCTCGTACCGGTCGTAACCCACAAACTAAAGCAGAAATCCAAATTCCTGCAACAACTGTACCAGCATTCTCTGCCGGTAAAGCACTGAAAGACGCTGTAAAATAAGTACATTGTCTACGAGAATTATCAGAGGGGGTATGAAGTTACCCCTTTTGTTTATTCGCCAAAGGTTGCTGGTGTTGGGAGCAGTCTCAATACTAAGCGCCTGTTCTTCTAATTCGCCTCGACTCCCTGAGTTTAGTGCCAGCGGATTTATTGCCGATGAAGGCGTAATTCGAATGTGGAGACTGAATGATGCGAAGAGTCAGCCGTTGGTCTTAATGGTGGTGTATAGCCCCTATAAACGAACCGACACCTCCGTCAATTTCTTCGAATATCGTGATGGCAAATTGTGGCAAATCCGCAGCCAAGTCCTCAATCAAGGGGATAACAACATCACGGAACAACTGCGCTTTAGTAAAGATAATGAAATTGTGTTTATGCAGCGCGCGCAAAATAATATCAAAACCCCGCTTTCCTCTGATGAAATTAGCCGTTGGCGCTTTGAAGCTGACCGTATCTTGAATATTAATACCGCACTGATTGTGGGGGGCGTAGAGCTACATCAAGGGTATTGGAAGCAAGGTAAAATCACCACTTGTGATGGTGAACAGCGCGATGTTACTTTCGAACCGTATGCACAGAAATGGCTTGATGATAGAGCCAAAGTCTGGACGAAAGAGCTGAATTTGGCGTGGCTGGAGTCACCAGAGGGAAGTCAGCTTTTGATGGTGGCGGATACTAATTTTTGCAGCTGGCAACCTTCTAAAGATTCGCTCTAATCTCACCGCTCGTCGTCTTTCAAATCCTAGCGTTGTTGGCTTCGGTGACTTAACCCAGTCACATAGTTATCTATGCTCCTGGGCATAAGTAACCTCGCCGCCTAGCTATGCTTCGAAATACTTAGAGCCATTGGCTGGGTGAAGGTCAAAGGTAAAAACAAGAAACAGAAAAGCAAAAAGCTGATAAAAGTTTCCTCTTATCAGCTTGTGGGTTATTTGCTTCTATTATTTGTTCTATTACTTGATGCGGGCGATGGCACGGTAACCGATATCGTTGCGATAGAAGCTGCCAGACCAATTGATAGTCTTGGCAACTTCGTACGCTTTAGCTTGGGCTTTTGCGATGTCATTACCTAACGCAGTGACACACAGAACGCGTCCGCCGGCAGTGACGACTTCGCCTGCTTGGTTTAGCTTGGTACCTGCGTGGAACACTTTGCTATCAGCTGCTTCTGACGTTGGTAGACCCGAAATCACATCACCATTGCGATAATCACCTGGATATCCACCTGCCGCAATCACGATACCTAGCGCTGGACGTTCATCCCACAGGGAATCTTTACCTGCGAGTTCGCCTTTAGCACCCGCTAAACACAGAGCGACTAAATCAGATTGTAAGCGCATCATAATTGGCTGAGTTTCTGGGTCGCCGAAACGGCAGTTAAACTCGATAACTTTCGGATTGCCCGCTTTATCAATCATCAAACCTGCATATAAGAAACCTTGATAACGGTTCCCTTCCTGATCCATTCCTTTAACGGTTGGATAAATGACTTGCTCCATAACACGTTGATGAACCGTATCTGTCACCACTGGCGCTGGGGAATATGCACCCATACCGCCAGTGTTTAAGCCAGTATCGCCATCGCCAACACGTTTATGGTCTTGGCTGGTTGCCATCGGAATGACATTCTCACCATCCACCATGACGATGAAACTCGCTTCTTCGCCATCAAGGAACTCTTCGATAACGATACGATGACCCGCATCACCGAATGCATTGCCAGCTAGCATATCATGGACGGCATCTTTAGCTTCTTGCAGCGTCATCGCCACAATCACGCCTTTACCAGCAGCCAAACCATCAGCCTTGATAACGATAGGTGCGCCAACTTTATCTAAATAAGCCAAAGCGGGCTCAATTTCCGTAAAGTTTTCATAAGCTGCGGTCGGAATGCTGTGACGCGCTAAGAAATCTTTGGTGAACGCTTTAGAACCTTCTAACTGCGCAGCACCTTGAGTTGGCCCAAAAATGGTTAAGCCAGCTTGCTTGAATGCATCAACCACACCGATAACCAATGGTGCTTCAGGGCCTACGATGGTTAAACCGATTTGCTTGTCTTTGGCAAATTGGAGTAAGCCATCAATGTCAGTTGCTGAGATATCGACATTTTCCAGAGCAGGTTCCAGTGCAGTACCCGCGTTACCCGGCGCAACATACACTTTATCAGCTAATGGAGATTGTGCGGCTTTCCATGCTAAAGCGTGCTCGCGGCCGCCACCACCAATAATCAGTATATTCATAGAAACCCCTAGCAATTAGTGACGGAAGTGACGCATGTTAGTGAAGATCATTGCGATGCCATGTTCATTCGCAGCGGCAATTACTTCATCATCACGAATAGATCCACCTGGTTGAATAACGCAAGTCACGCCTACAGAGGCAGCGGCATCGATGCCATCGCGGAATGGGAAGAATGCATCGGATGCCATTGCACAGCCTGCGACTTCTAAACCTTCATCAGCAGCTTTGATCCCTGCAATCTTAGCAGAGTACACACGACTCATTTGGCCTGCACCAATACCGATAGTCATGTCATTCTTAGAATAAACAATCGCATTTGATTTCAAGAACTTAGCCACTTTCCAGCAGAACAGTGCGTCTTTCAATTCACGCTCAGTTGGCTGGCGTGTGGTCACGACGCGTAAATCTTCCGCTTCGACCATACCTAAGTCACGATCTTGAACCAGTAAACCTCCATTCACGCGTTTGAAATCTAAACCAGCAACAGGCTTGCTCCACTCACCACACACCAGAACGCGTACGTTTTGCTTGGTAGATAAAGAAGGTAATGCATCTTCAGCAATAGAAGGGGCAATGATCACTTCAACAAATTGGCGTTCAATGATGGCTTCTACGGTGGCTTTATCTAATTGACGGTTAAACGCAATGATGCCACCGAATGCTGAGGTTGGATCAGTTTTGAATGCTTTATCATAAGCGGCATGGATATTGTCACCAATGGCAACGCCACAAGGGTTGGCATGCTTAACAATGACGCAGGCAGGCTCATCGAAAGATTTAACACACTCAAGAGCGGCATCAGTGTCTGCGATATTATTATAAGAAAGTGCTTTACCTTGAATTTGGTTCGCAGTGGCAATCGACGCTTCTTTTGGATTTTCTTCTATATAGAAAGCCGCGTCTTGATGGCTGTTTTCGCCATAGCGCATATCTTGCTTCTTAATGAAGTTTAAATTCAGGGTACGAGGGAAACGACCTGATGGCTGAGTAGTATCACCGTGATATGGCGCGACCAGCTCACCAAAGTAGTTAGCAATCATGCTGTCATAAGCGGCAGTGTGCTCGAATGCTTTAATAGCTAAGTCAAAGCGTGTTGACCAGTTCAGGGAATTTTCGTGGTTATCCATCTCTTCGATGATTTTGTCATAGTCATTACTGTTAACCACGATAGCCACGTCTTTATGGTTCTTCGCTGCGGAGCGAACCATAGTTGGGCCACCAATATCGATATTCTCAACGGCATCTTCTAATGTGCAGTTTGGTTTTGCGACGGTTTGAGCAAATGGATAAAGGTTCACAACCACCATATCAATAGGTGCGATGTTATGCTGCTGCATGATGGCATCATCTTTACCGCGACGACCTAAGATCCCACCGTGAACTTTCGGGTGCAGAGTCTTAACGCGACCATCCATCATTTCAGGAAAACCGGTGTAATCTGAAACTTCAGTGACCTTAAGGCCTTGCTCTGCTAATAATTTAGCGGTTCCACCGGTAGAAAGCAGTTCAACACCACGGTGAGAAAGCGCCTTAGCGAATTCAACAACCCCTGTTTTATCAGACACACTAAGCAGGGCACGGCGAATAGGACGAAGCTGTTGCATGAGATAGATCCCTTGGATTTGGATAAAGAAGCAATATCTATATATAAGTCACTAACAATTTCAGAGCATCAAAATAAAATCAATGCCGAATTTTCGCGCTAATTGTAGCGCAAACGTTTGCGTAATGCGCGAACTATTTTCACTATTTTTTCAGTCTGTGGATAAATCTGTGTGTAAGTGGGTATAAATAGGGGTTTTGCTGTGGAATGCAGCAGTTGAACTAAAAACCGTAAAAAATCTTAAAAAAAGGGTTGCAGGATTTCTGCGACTCCCTATAATGCGCATCCACTGACCGGGAACAAGCCAACGCAAAGCGCGATGGACACTGAACTGGCAGCGAGAGAATCTGAAAAGATTAAGCAAAAAAAATGCTTGACTCTCACTGGGGAAAGCGTAATATACGCCACCTCGCGACAACGACCTAAGTTGATAAAAACTGAGTCGAATTTCTCAAGAAATGTCGCACCGCTCTTTAACAATTTATCAGACAATCTGTGTGGGCACTCACAGGACACTATCAAAAAATATTTGATTTTAAGTCTTGAAGAGTGACTAACACGTTAATTCATATATATGAACTAATAGGTAATTTGGTTTCTTCGGAAATCAAACGACAGTAACATTCTTTGAGCATCAAGCTTTTTAATTGAAGAGTTTGATCATGGCTCAGATTGAACGCTGGCGGCAGGCCTAACACATGCAAGTCGAGCGGTAACAGGGGAAGCTTGCTTCTCGCTGACGAGCGGCGGACGGGTGAGTAATGTATGGGGATCTGCCCGATAGAGGGGGATAACTACTGGAAACGGTAGCTAATACCGCATAATCTCTAAGGAGCAAAGCAGGGGAACTTCGGTCCTTGCGCTATCGGATGAACCCATATGGGATTAGCTAGTTGGTGAGGTAATGGCTCACCAAGGCGACGATCCCTAGCTGGTCTGAGAGGATGATCAGCCACACTGGGACTGAGACACGGCCCAGACTCCTACGGGAGGCAGCAGTGGGGAATATTGCACAATGGGCGCAAGCCTGATGCAGCCATGCCGCGTGTATGAAGAAGGCCTTAGGGTTGTAAAGTACTTTCAGTTGGGAGGAAGGCGTTGATGCTAATATCATCAACGATTGACGTTACCAACAGAAGAAGCACCGGCTAACTCCGTGCCAGCAGCCGCGGTAATACGGAGGGTGCAAGCGTTAATCGGAATTACTGGGCGTAAAGCGCACGCAGGCGGTTGATTAAGTTAGATGTGAAATCCCCGGGCTTAACCTGGGAATGGCATCTAAGACTGGTCAGCTAGAGTCTTGTAGAGGGGGGTAGAATTCCATGTGTAGCGGTGAAATGCGTAGAGATGTGGAGGAATACCGGTGGCGAAGGCGGCCCCCTGGACAAAGACTGACGCTCAGGTGCGAAAGCGTGGGGAGCAAACAGGATTAGATACCCTGGTAGTCCACGCTGTAAACGATGTCGATTTGGAGGTTGTTCCCTTGAGGAGTGGCTTCCGGAGCTAACGCGTTAAATCGACCGCCTGGGGAGTACGGCCGCAAGGTTAAAACTCAAATGAATTGACGGGGGCCCGCACAAGCGGTGGAGCATGTGGTTTAATTCGATGCAACGCGAAGAACCTTACCTACTCTTGACATCCAGAGAATTTAGCAGAGATGCTTTAGTGCCTTCGGGAACTCTGAGACAGGTGCTGCATGGCTGTCGTCAGCTCGTGTTGTGAAATGTTGGGTTAAGTCCCGCAACGAGCGCAACCCTTATCCTTTGTTGCCAGCACGTAATGGTGGGAACTCAAAGGAGACTGCCGGTGATAAACCGGAGGAAGGTGGGGATGACGTCAAGTCATCATGGCCCTTACGAGTAGGGCTACACACGTGCTACAATGGCGTATACAAAGAGAAGCGACCTCGCGAGAGCAAGCGGAACTCATAAAGTACGTCGTAGTCCGGATTGGAGTCTGCAACTCGACTCCATGAAGTCGGAATCGCTAGTAATCGTAGATCAGAATGCTACGGTGAATACGTTCCCGGGCCTTGTACACACCGCCCGTCACACCATGGGAGTGGGTTGCAAAAGAAGTAGGTAGCTTAACCTTCGGGAGGGCGCTTACCACTTTGTGATTCATGACTGGGGTGAAGTCGTAACAAGGTAACCGTAGGGGAACCTGCGGTTGGATCACCTCCTTACCATTGAAGTGTACTTGTGAAGTGCTCACACAGATTGTCTGAT
>NZ_WLUN01000009.1:0-27896 GCF_009706645.1 Providencia sp. wls1914 | reverse complement strand
TGTCTAAAGAAAAATTTGAACGTTCAAAACCGCACGTTAACGTTGGTACAATCGGCCACGTTGACCATGGTAAAACTACCCTGACAGCAGCAATCACTACTGTTCTGGCTAAAACTTACGGCGGTAACGCTCGTGCATTCGACCAAATCGATAACGCACCAGAAGAAAAAGCGCGTGGTATCACCATTTCTACTTCTCACGTAGAATATGACACTCCAACTCGCCACTACGCACACGTAGACTGCCCAGGTCACGCCGACTATGTTAAAAACATGATCACTGGTGCTGCGCAGATGGACGGTGCAATTCTGGTTGTTGCTGCGACTGATGGCCCAATGCCACAAACTCGTGAGCACATCCTGTTAGGTCGCCAAGTAGGTGTTCCTTACATCATCGTTTTCCTGAACAAATGTGACATGGTAGACGACGAAGAACTGTTAGAATTAGTTGAAATGGAAGTTCGTGAACTTCTGTCTCAATACGATTTCCCAGGCGACGACACTCCAGTTGTTCGCGGTTCAGCACTGAAAGCGCTGGAAGGCAACCCAGAGTGGGAAGCGAAAATTGTTGAATTAGCAGGCTACCTGGATTCTTACATCCCAGAACCAGAGCGTGCAATTGACAAGCCATTCCTGCTGCCAATCGAAGACGTATTCTCAATCTCTGGTCGTGGTACAGTAGTAACAGGCCGTGTTGAGCGTGGTATCATCAAAGTTGGTGAAGAAGTTGAAATCGTTGGTATCCAAGCAACGGCTAAAACAACTTGTACTGGCGTTGAAATGTTCCGTAAACTGCTGGACGAAGGTCGTGCGGGTGAGAACGTTGGTGTTCTGCTGCGTGGTACTAAGCGTGAAGAAATTCAACGTGGTCAAGTACTGGCTAAACCAGGTTCAATCAAGCCACACACCCAATTCGAATCAGAAGTTTATATTCTGAGCAAAGATGAAGGTGGTCGTCATACTCCATTCTTCAAAGGCTACCGTCCACAGTTCTACTTCCGTACAACTGACGTAACCGGTACTATCGAACTGCCAGAAGGCGTAGAGATGGTAATGCCAGGCGACAACATCAACATGATCGTGACTCTGATTCACCCAATCGCGATGGATGATGGTTTACGTTTCGCAATCCGTGAAGGTGGTCGTACTGTAGGTGCGGGTGTTGTTGCAAGAATCATTGCATAATACCGCTCTTTCTGAATAAGAAAGAACCACAGAAAAAGGGACGTCTCAGGACGTCCTTTTTGTTTTTATATAGCTCATTAATTTATTTTATTTTTTAAATATTGCAATTAATGATAATTGAAATGCCAATCATTTTCATTTAAACTTGCTGTATGTAATTTGTGCAGGTAAATGATCATGTATGTATGCCTTTGTGAAGCAATCACTGATAAACAAATCAAGAACGTGGCGCGTAAATATCACGTCACCTCTTTGAAAGGGCTACGTCAGATTTTGCCAGTAGGGCGCGAATGCGGAAAATGTATCCGACAAACGCGCGAGATTTTACAGGAAGAACTTCAGCATCTTGAAGAGCAATGTATTGAACACGTTGCATAACCCTTTCATATACCCCTCTATTGTTTTGTTAAAATTCGCCACGCAGATAACTGTGTAAATATTATTCATATCATCAATTTCAGTACTACACTTATAGGACTGGAAGCGATGGAGGATAAAAATGAAAGGCGATAAAAAAATGATAGCCCACTTAAATAAATTGCTGGGCAATGAACTTGTTGCAATTAATCAATATTTTCTACATGCCCGAATGTTTAAAAATTGGGGACTGACTAAACTCAATGAAATGGAATATCACGAATCGATTGATGAAATGAAACATGCGGATAAGTACATTGAGCGTATTTTATTTCTCGAAGGTATTCCGAATCTACAAGATCTAGGTAAGCTAAACATTGGTGAAGATGTCGAAGAGATGCTTGCTTCAGATTTGAAATTAGAACTTGATGGCGCCAAAAATTTAAAAGAAGCCATTAGTTATGCGGATTCAATTCATGATTATGTTAGTCGAGACTTAATGATAGAGATTCTTGCAGATGAAGAAAATCACATAGATTGGATTGAAACTCAGCTTGAATTGATCAAACGTTTAGGTATTCAAAACTATCTTCAGGCACAAGTTATCGAAGAATAGTTTTGTATGACTGGCGAAAACGTAATTAGGCTCAGTGATGGGCCTTTTTTATATCTGCTAAATTTGCACATCAGAAAATTCGCACATATTTTCCCCGATTGCTTGCGTTTCGCAATAAATTACGTATAATGCGCGGGCTTACTGATGAGTAAGCCCTAAATTTTAGGACTGAAATCTCAGTATTGAGTCAACGATTTGTTGCTCATTTAGACAATACTCCCGATATGGGGGTTACATCAAGAACGATTACACTCCCCTATCAATCGAAATGGGTGCGAGGAGTAATCATTTACGTTTATAAAATAGTTGGAGCTCTGGTCTCATGCAGAACCAAAGAATCCGTATCCGCCTGAAAGCTTTTGATCATCGTTTAATCGATCAATCAACTGCGGAAATCGTAGAGACTGCTAAGCGCACTGGTGCGCAAGTACGTGGTCCTATCCCGCTGCCGACACGTAAAGAGCGTTTTACCGTTCTGATCTCTCCGCACGTTAACAAAGACGCGCGTGATCAGTACGAAATTCGCACTCACAAACGTCTGGTTGACATCGTTGAGCCAACCGAGAAGACCGTTGATGCTCTGATGCGTCTGGATCTGGCTGCCGGCGTTGACGTGCAGATCAGCCTGGGTTAATCAGGTCGTCGAACGATTGAGAGGTTGAAACAATGATTGGTTTAGTCGGTAAGAAAGTGGGTATGACTCGTATCTTCACTGAAGATGGCGTTTCCATCCCTGTAACTGTTATCGAAATTGAAAATAACCGCGTTACTCAGGTTAAAACTGCAGAAACTGACGGTTACAATGCAATTCAGGTTACTACTGGTAGCAAAAAAGCTAACCGTGTAACTAAGCCTGAAGCAGGTCATTTCGCTAAAGCTGGCGTTGAAGCTGGCCGCATTCTGCGTGAATTCCGTACTGAAGAAGGTACTGAGTTTAACGTAGGTCAAAGCATTAGCGTTGAAATTTTCGCTGACGTTAAAAAAGTCGACGTTACTGGTACATCTAAAGGTAAAGGTTTTGCCGGCACAGTTAAGCGCTGGAATTTCCGTACTCAAGATGCTACTCACGGTAACTCCTTGTCTCACCGTGTTCCGGGTTCTATCGGTCAGAACCAGACTCCGGGCAAAGTGTTCAAAGGCAAGAAAATGGCAGGCCAACTGGGTAATGAACGTGTAACTGTTCAAAGCTTAGATGTAGTACGTGTTGACGCTGAGCGCAACCTGCTGCTGGTCAAAGGTGCTGTTCCAGGAGCAACTGGTAGCAACCTGATCGTAAAACCGGCTGTCAAGGCTTAACGTCGAGGAGATAGGAATGGAATTGGTAATGAAAGACGCGCAAAGCGCGCTGACTGTTTCCGAAACTACCTTCGGGCGTGATTTCAATGAAGCGCTTGTTCACCAAGTAGTTGTTGCGTATGCAGCTGGTGCTCGTCAAGGTACTCGTGCTCAGAAAACTCGTGCTGAAGTTTCTGGTTCTGGTAAAAAACCATGGCGTCAAAAAGGCACAGGCCGTGCACGTTCTGGTTCAATCAAGAGCCCAATCTGGCGCTCTGGTGGTGTTAGCTTCGCAGCTAAACCACAGGACCACAGTCAAAAAGTTAATAAGAAGATGTACCGTGGTGCTCTGAAAAGCATCCTGTCTGAATTGGTACGTCAAGATCGTCTGATCGTTGTCGAACAGTTCTCTGTAGAAGCACCTAAAACTAAGCTGCTGGCACAGAAACTGAAAGATATGGCTCTGCAAGATGTTCTGATCATCACTGCTGAATTAGATGAAAATCTGTTCTTAGCAGCACGTAACCTGTACAAGGTTGACGTTCGTGATGCAGCAGGTATCGACCCAGTTAGCCTGATTGCTTTCGACAAAGTGGTTATGACTGCTGATGCTGTGAAGCAAGTTGAGGAGATGCTGGCATGATCCGTGAAGAACGTCTGCTACAAGTACTGCGCGCGCCGCACGTATCTGAAAAAGCTTCTACAGCGATGGAAAAAAGCAACACCATCGTTCTCAAAGTTGCAAAAGACGCAACTAAAGCAGAAATCAAAGCTGCTGTACAGAAACTGTTTGAAGTTGAAGTTGAAGGTGTTAACACTTTGCTGGTAAAAGGCAAAACTAAACGCCACGGTCAGCGTTCTGGTCGTCGTAGTGACTGGAAAAAAGCTTACGTTACGCTGAAAGAAGGCCAGAATCTGGACTTCGTTAGCGGCGCAGAGTAAGTCGGAGGAGTAAAGAACAATGGCAGTTGTTAAATGTAAACCTACGTCTCCGGGCCGTCGCCACGTTGTTAAAGTGGTTAACCCTGAGCTGCATAAGGGTAAGCCTTATGCTCCGCTGTTAGAAAAAAACAGCAAATCCGGTGGTCGTAACAACAATGGCCGTATCACTACCCGTCATATCGGTGGTGGCCATAAGCAGCATTATCGTTTAGTTGACTTCAAACGCAACAAAGACGGTATCCCTGCAGTTGTTGAACGTTTGGAATATGATCCAAATCGTTCTGCGAACATTGCACTGGTACTATATAAAGACGGTGAACGTCGTTATATTCTTGCACCAAAAGGCCTGAAAGCTGGTGACCAGATTCAATCTGGCGTTGATTCAGCTATCAAAGCTGGTAACGCACTGCCAATGCGCAACATCCCTGTTGGTTCTACAGTTCATAACATCGAACTGAAACCAGGTAAAGGTGGTCAGTTAGCGCGTTCAGCAGGTACTTACGCTCAAATCGTTGCTCGTGATGGTGCTTATGTCACCCTGCGTCTGCGTTCTGGTGAAATGCGTAAAGTTTTAGCTGATTGCCGTGCAACCTTAGGTGAAGTTGGTAACGCTGAACACATGTTACGAGTTCTTGGTAAAGCTGGTGCTAGCCGCTGGCGTGGTATTCGTCCTACCGTTCGCGGTACTGCGATGAACCCAGTTGACCATCCACATGGTGGTGGTGAAGGCCGTAACTTTGGTAAACACCCAGTAACACCATGGGGCGTTCAGACCAAAGGTAAGAAAACTCGTAGTAACAAGCGTACTGATCAATTCATCGTACGTCATCGTTCTAAAAAATAATTAGAGGATAAGCCATGCCACGTTCTCTCAAGAAAGGTCCTTTTATTGACCTGCACTTGCTGAAGAAGGTAGAGAAAGCGGTGGAAAGCGGAGACAAGAAGCCTCTCAAGACTTGGTCCCGTCGTTCAACGATCTTTCCTAATATGATCGGATTGACCATCGCTGTCCATAATGGTCGTCAGCATGTTCCAGTATTCGTAACCGACGAAATGGTTGGTCACAAACTGGGTGAATTCGCACCGACTCGCACTTATCGCGGCCACGCGGCAGATAAGAAAGCTAAGAAACGTTAAGGATAGGAGGAAGAGATGGAAACTTTAGCTATGCATCGCCACGCTCGTTCTTCTGCCCAGAAGGTTCGCTTAGTAGCCGACCTGATTCGCGGTAAGAAAGTGTCGCAAGCTCTGGAAATTCTGACCTACACCAACAAGAAAGCTGCTGGTTTAGTGAAGAAAGTACTGGAATCTGCTATTGCTAACGCAGAGCAAAACGATGGCGCTGACATTGATGACCTGAAAGTTGCGAAAATTTTCGTAGACGAAGGTCCAACTATGAAACGCATCATGCCGCGTGCGAAAGGCCGTGCAGATCGTATTCTTAAGCGCACCAGCCACATTACTGTGGTTGTGTCCGATCGCTGAGACTCTGGAGACTAGCAATGGGTCAGAAAGTACATCCTAATGGTATTCGCCTGGGTATTGTCAAACCTTGGAACTCTACTTGGTATGCGAATACTAATGAATTCGCTGACAACCTAGACAGCGACTTTAAAGTACGCCAGTACTTGAATAAAGAATTGGCAAAAGCGTCAATTTCACGCATCGTAATCGAGCGTCCTGCTAAAAGCATCCGTGTGACTATTCACACTGCTCGCCCAGGTATCGTTATCGGTAAGAAAGGTGAAGACGTTGAAAAACTGCGTAAAACAGTAGCGGATATCGCTGGTGTTCCTGCGCAAATCAATATCGCCGAAGTTCGTAAACCAGAACTGGACGCTAAATTAGTTGCTGACAGCATCTCTTCACAGCTGGAACGTCGTGTTATGTTCCGTCGTGCTATGAAGCGTGCAGTACAGAACGCAATGCGTCTGGGCGCTAAAGGTATCAAAGTTGAAGTCAGTGGCCGTTTAGGCGGTGCTGAAATCGCTCGTACCGAGTGGTATCGTGAAGGCCGTGTGCCACTGCACACATTACGTGCTGACATCGATTACAACACTTCAGAAGCGCACACCACTTATGGTGTTCTCGGCGTTAAGGTATGGATCTTCAAAGGTGAGATTCTGGGTGGTATGGCTGCAGTTGAACAAGCTGAGAAACCAGCTGCTCAACCTAAAAAGCAGCAGCGTAAAGGCCGCAAGTAAGGAGCGTCGCTATGTTACAACCAAAGCGTACAAAATTCCGTAAGGTGCACAAAGGCCGCAACCGTGGTCTGGCGCAAGGTACGGATGTTAGCTTCGGCACTTTCGGTCTTAAAGCTGTTGGCCGTGGTCGTCTGACTGCACGTCAGATCGAAGCGGCACGTCGTGCTATGACCCGTGCTGTTAAGCGTCAAGGTAAAATCTGGATTCGTGTATTCCCAGACAAGCCAATCACTGAAAAGCCACTCGAAGTTCGTATGGGTAAAGGTAAAGGTAACGTAGAATATTGGGTTGCCTTAATTCAGCCTGGTAAAGTCCTGTATGAAATGGACGGTGTGCCTGAAGAGCTGGCTCGTGAAGCATTCTCTCTGGCAGCAGCGAAACTGCCTATCAAAACCACCTTTGTAACTAAGACGGTGATGTAATGAAAGCACAAGAGCTGCGCGAAAAAAGCGTAGAAGAGCTGAACGCTGAACTTTTAAACCTGTTACGTGAGCAATTTAACTTACGTATGCAGGCTGCGAGTGGTCAGCTGCAACAGTCTCATCTAATGAAACAAGTGCGTCGTGATATCGCACGCGTGAAGACTTTACTGACTGAGAAGGCAGGTGCGTAATGAACGATAAAATCCGTACTCTGCAAGGTCGTGTAGTTAGTGACAAAATGGAGAAATCTATTGTTGTTGCTATCGAGCGTATGGTGAAACACCCTCTGTATGGTAAATTCATCCGTCGTACGACTAAATTGCACGTACATGACGAGAACAATGAATGTGGAATTGGTGACGTGGTAGAAATCCGCGAAACTCGTCCACTGTCTAAGACTAAGTCTTGGGCCTTAGTTCGCGTTGTAGAAAAAGCTGTTCTGTAATAGAATAGATTTTTCGTGATGAATAAACGGCTCTTTTTGATCGAGCCGTTTATTTTTTCCTGTCCAACACGAAGATGTGGTGTTATAATGCCGCGCCCTCGTAGTATGGGTATATTTGAACGGCCTCTTCATAATGAGGTGGCTCAGTAGTAGTTGACATTTAGCGGAGCACTAAAATGATCCAAGAACAGACTATGCTGAACGTGGCCGACAACTCCGGTGCACGTCGCGTAATGTGTATCAAGGTTCTAGGTGGCTCGCACCGTCGCTATGCACATGTAGGCGACATCATTAAAATTACTGTTAAGGAAGCAATTCCACGCGGTAAAGTTAAAAAGGGTGATGTCCTGAAAGCGGTAGTGGTGCGCACCAAGAAGGGTGTACGTCGCCCTGACGGTTCTGTCATTCGCTTCGATGGTAATGCTTGTGTGTTATTAAACAATAACAGTGAGCAAGTAATCGGTACGCGTATTTTTGGGCCGGTAACTCGTGAACTTCGTAATGAGAAGTTTATGAAAATTATCTCTCTGGCACCTGAAGTACTCTAAGGAGCGAACTATGGCAGCGAAAATCCGTCGTGATGACGAAGTTATCGTGCTAACTGGGAAAGACAAAGGTAAGCGCGGTAAAGTAAAGCAGGTTATTTCTTCTAGTAAAGTTATCGTTGAAGGTATCAATCTGGTTAAAAAACATCAGAAGCCAGTTCCGGCTCTGAACCAACCAGGTGGCATCGTTGAAAAAGAAGCGGCTATTCAAGTTTCTAACGTTGCAATCTTTAACGCGGCAACTGGCAAGGCTGACCGTGTAGGCTTTAGATTCGAAGACGGCAAAAAAGTCCGTTTCTTCAAATCTAACAGTGAAACTATCAAGTAATTTTTGGAGTATACGATGGCGAAACTGCATGATTACTATAAAGACGAAGTAGTTAATAAACTCATGACTGAGTTTAACTACACTTCTGTCATGCAAGTCCCTCGGGTCGAGAAGATCACCCTGAATATGGGTGTTGGTGAAGCGATCGCTGATAAAAAACTGCTGGATAACGCAGCAGCTGACTTAACAGCAATCTCTGGTCAAAAACCATTGATCACCAAAGCACGCAAATCTGTTGCAGGCTTCAAAATCCGTCAGGGCTATCCAATCGGCTGTAAAGTAACTCTGCGTGGCGAACGCATGTGGGAGTTCCTTGAGCGTCTGATTTCTATTGCTGTACCACGTATTCGTGACTTCCGTGGCTTGTCCGCTAAGTCTTTCGATGGTCGCGGTAACTACAGCATGGGTGTACGTGAACAAATCATCTTCCCTGAAATCGATTACGATAAAGTGGATCGTGTACGTGGTTTAGATATTACTATCACCACTACTGCGAAATCTGATGATGAAGGTCGCGCACTGTTAGCAGCGTTCAACTTCCCGTTCCGCAAGTAAGGCAGGTTACTCATGGCTAAGAAATCTATGAAAGCGCGTGATGTTAAGCGTGCTAAATTAGCTGAGAAATTCTTCGCAAAACGCGTAGAACTGAAAGCTATCATCTCTGATGTTAAAGCATCTGATGAAGATCGCTGGGACGCTGTTCTCAAGCTGCAAACACTGCCACGTGATTCAAGTCCTTCTCGTCAGCGTAACCGCTGCCGTCAAACTGGGCGTCCGCATGGTTTCCTGCGGAAATTTGGTCTGAGCCGTATTAAAGTCCGTGAAGCCGCTATGCGCGGTGAAATCCCGGGCCTTAAAAAGGCTAGTTGGTAATTGTCACCATATTGAATCACGGGAGTAAAGACAGATGAGCATGCAAGATCCCATCGCGGATATGCTGACCCGTATCCGTAACGGTCAGGCCGCGAATAAAGTTGCGGTCACCATGCCTTCCTCCAAGCTGAAAGTGGCGATTGCCAAAGTGCTGAAGGAAGAAGGTTATATTGAAGATTTTAAAATTGAAGGCGACATCAAGCCAGAATTGGAACTGACTTTACGTTATTTCCAAGGTAAGGCTGTCGTAGAAAGCATCCAGCGTGTAAGCCGCCCAAGTCTGCGCATCTATAAGAAAAAAGATGAGCTGCCACAAGTTATGGCTGGCTTAGGTATCGCTGTTGTTTCTACCTCTAAAGGTGTCATGACTGATCGTGCAGCTCGCCAAGCTGGTCTTGGTGGCGAGATTCTCTGCTACGTAGCTTAATTCGGGAGGAAAGAATGTCTCGTGTGGCAAAAGCACCCGTCGTCATTCCTGCCGGCGTAGAGGTAAAACTCAACGGTCAGGTTATTTCGATCAAGGGTAAAAACGGCGAGCTTACTCGTACTATCCATAATGCAGTTGAAGTTAAACATGAAGATGGCCACTTAACTTTCGCTCCGCGCGAAGGTTTTGCTGATGCATGGGCACAAGCGGGTACTTCTCGCTCACTGCTGAATGCAATGGTTATCGGTGTTACCGAAGGCTTCACCAAAAAACTTCAACTGGTCGGTGTTGGTTACCGTGCAGCAATCAAAGGCAATGCAGTAAGCTTGTCTTTAGGTTTCTCGCATCCGGTTGAACACGCACTGCCAGCAGGCATTACTGCTGAATGTCCAACACAAACTGAAATCGTACTGAAAGGTGCGGATAAGCAAGTGATTGGTCAAGTAGCGGCAGAACTGCGTGCTTACCGTCGTCCTGAGCCTTATAAAGGTAAAGGTGTTCGTTACGCCGATGAAATCGTGCGTACTAAAGAGGCTAAGAAGAAGTAAGGTAACACTATGGATAAGAAAGCAGCTCGTATCCGTCGTGCGACCCGCGCACGCCGCAAGATCCAAGAGTTGGGTGCGACTCGCCTGGTGGTACATCGTACTCCACGCCATATTTATGCGCAGGTTATTGCACCTAACGGTTCTGAAACATTGGTTGCCGCTTCTACTACAGAAAAAGCTATCAATGAGCAAGTGAAATTCACTGGAAACAAAGATGCAGCAGCAGCAGTTGGTAAATTAATTGCTGAGCGTGCACTGGAAAAAGGCATCACTGTTGTTGCTTTTGACCGTTCTGGTTTCCAATATCATGGTAGAGTCCAGGCACTGGCAGATGCTGCCCGTGAAGCTGGCCTTCAGTTCTAAGGTAGAGGTGTAAGATGTCTCACATCGAAAAACAAGCTGGCGAACTGCAGGAAAAGCTGATCGCGGTAAACCGCGTAGCTAAAACCGTTAAAGGTGGCCGTATTTTCAGCTTTACCGCACTGACTGTAGTTGGTGATGGTAACGGTCGCGTTGGTTTTGGTTACGGCAAAGCGCGCGAAGTTCCGGCAGCAATCCAGAAAGCGATGGAAAAAGCCCGTCGCAGTATGAAAACCGTTGCTCTAAACAACGGCACATTATTCCACCCAGTGAAAGGTACACACACCGGTTCTCGCGTGTTTATGCAACCTGCTCACGAAGGTACCGGTATTATTGCCGGTGGTGCAATGCGTGCTGTTTTAGAGGTAGCTGGAGTTCGCAACGTACTGGCTAAAACCTATGGTTCCACTAACCCAATCAACGTGGTTCGTGCAACACTGGATGCTTTAGACAGCATGAAGTCTCCAGAAATGGTCGCAGCTAAGCGTGGAAAATCCGTCGAAGAAATTCTGGGGTAATCAGCCATGGCTAAGACTATTAAAATTACACAAGTTCGCAGTTCAATCGGTCGTCTGCCGAAACACAAGGCAACACTGGTCGGTTTAGGTCTGCGTCGCATTGGTCATACAGTAGAGCGCGAGGATACTCCTGCTGTCCGTGGTATGATCAACTTGGTTTCCTACATGGTTAAAGTTGAGGAGTAAGAGATGCGTTTAAATACTCTGTCTCCGGCTGAAGGTGCCAAGCACGCGCCTAAACGCGTAGGTCGTGGTATCGGTTCTGGTCTGGGTAAAACCGGCGGCCGTGGTCACAAAGGTCAGAAGTCTCGTTCTGGCGGTGGCGTACGTCGTGGTTTCGAAGGTGGCCAGATGCCTTTATACCGTCGTTTACCGAAATTCGGTTTCACTTCACGTAAAGCAATGATCACTGCGGAAATCCGTCTGTCTGATTTTGCTTCTGTTGAAGGCGATGTTATTGATCTGAACGCACTGAAAGCCGCGAACGTTATTGACATCCAGATTGAATACGCAAAAGTTATTCTGTCTGGCGAAGTGAATCGTGCAGTTACTGTACGTGGCCTTCGTGTTACTAAAGGTGCTCGCGCTGCAATCGAAGCTGCCGGCGGTAAAATTGAGGAATAAGTGACAGATGGCTAAACAACCAGGATTAGATTTCCAAAGTGCCAAAGGTGGAGCTGGCGAACTAAAACGCAGACTTTTGTTTGTTATTGGGGCGCTAATTGTTTTCCGAATTGGTTCTTTTATTCCAATCCCTGGTATTGATGCCACTGTGCTTGCCAAATTGCTCGAACAGCAACAAGGCACCATCATTGAAATGTTTAACATGTTCTCTGGTGGTGCTCTTAGCCGTGCTTCTATCTTTGCTCTGGGTATCATGCCGTATATTTCGGCATCGATCATTGTCCAGTTATTATCTGTGGTTAACCCACGATTAGCAGAGATCAAGAAGGAAGGAGAAGCAGGTCGTCGGAAGATAAGCCAATATACTCGCTGGGGTACTCTGGTATTAGCAATATTCCAATCTATTGGTATTGCAATGGGTCTACCGAATATGCCAGGGATGCAGGGATTAGTTCTTGATCCAGGCCTCCCATTCTACTTCACGGCAGTTGTTAGCTTAGTCACAGGGACTATGTTCCTTATGTGGTTAGGTGAGCAGATAACTGAAAGAGGTATCGGTAACGGTATTTCAATTATTATCTTCGCTGGTATCGTTGCGGGTCTCCCGCCGGCTATTGGCCATACCATCGAGCAAGCTCGGCAAGGCGATCTGCACTTCCTCCTGTTGCTGTTGGTTGCGGTATTAGTATTCGCGGTAACTTTCTTTGTAGTGTTTATGGAACGTGGTCAACGTCGTATCGTCGTAAACTACGCTAAACGCCAACAAGGACGCCGTGTCTACGCTGCACAAAGTACACATTTACCGTTAAAAGTGAATATGGCGGGTGTAATTCCTGCAATTTTTGCTTCCAGTATCATACTATTCCCGGGTACAATAGCGTCTTGGTTTGGTGATGGAACTGGTTGGGACTGGCTGACTACAGTATCTATGTACTTACAGCCTGGACAACCGTTATATGTGTTGCTTTATGCCTCTGCGATCATCTTCTTCTGTTTCTTCTATACTGCGTTGGTTTTCAACCCAAGAGAAACAGCAGATAACCTGAAGAAGTCCGGTGCATTTGTACCAGGAATTCGTCCGGGAGAGCAAACGGCCAAGTACATCGATAAGGTAATGACACGATTAACATTAGTCGGCGCTCTTTATATTACCTTTATCTGCCTAATCCCGGAGTTCATGCGTGACGCAATGAAAGTACCTTTTTACTTTGGTGGTACTTCCCTCTTAATCGTGGTTGTCGTTATCATGGACTTTATGGCTCAAGTGCAAACTCTGATGATGTCAAGTCAGTATGAGTCTGCATTGAAGAAAGCAAATCTAAAAGGTAAATAATCACGCGAGTGATTATGGTTTGCTTAGAAGTTACGGAGAGTAAAAATGAAAGTTCGTGCTTCCGTCAAGAAATTATGCCGTAACTGCAAAATTATTCGTCGCAATGGTAGCGTTCGTGTGATTTGCAGTGTTGAGCCAAGACATAAACAACGTCAAGGCTAAGAAAAAGCATTTTTTTCTTGCAAAGTTGGGTTGAGCTGGCTAAATTAGCCAGCCAATCTTTTTTATCTAAGATACATTATTGTTTGAGTATCCTGAAAACGGGCTTTTCAGCACAGTAATGTATATTTTAACTTAGGAGTGCATAGTGGCCCGTATAGCAGGCATTAACATTCCTGATCATAAACATACCGTAATCGCTTTAACATCGATTTTCGGCATCGGCAAAACTCGTTCACAGGCTATCTGTGAAGCAACTGGTATTGCTGAAAATGTTAAGATCAGTGAGCTGTCTGAAGAACAAATCGACAAGCTGCGTGACGAAGTTGCTAAATATGTTGTAGAAGGTGACTTACGCCGTGAAATTACCCTGAGCATCAAGCGTCTGATGGACCTTGGATGTTACCGTGGTTTACGTCATCGTCGTGGTCTTCCTGTGCGCGGACAGCGTACTAAGACTAACGCTCGTACCCGTAAGGGTCCGCGTAAGCCGATCAAGAAATAAGTCGGGGTATTGAATAATGGCAAAGGCACCAGTTCGTGCACGTAAGCGTGTAAGAAAACAAGTCTCAGACGGTGTGGCTCATATCCATGCTTCTTTCAACAACACAATCGTTACCATTACTGACCGTCAGGGTAACGCATTAGGTTGGGCAACTGCCGGTGGTTCCGGTTTCCGTGGTTCTCGCAAATCCACTCCGTTCGCAGCACAAGTTGCGGCAGAGCGTTGCGCAGAAGCTGTGAAAGAATACGGAATCAAAAACCTGGAAGTTATGGTTAAGGGACCGGGTCCGGGTCGCGAATCAACAATTCGTGCTCTGAACGCCGCTGGTTTCCGCATCACTAATATTACTGATGTGACTCCTATCCCTCATAACGGTTGTCGCCCACCGAAAAAACGTCGCGTTTAATACGTTTCGTTTTTTTTAGGACTGTTGGAGAAAGAAAATGGCTAGATATTTGGGTCCTAAGCTCAAGCTGAGCCGTCGCGAAGGAACAGACCTCTTCCTGAAGTCTGGTGTTCGCGCGATTGACACCAAGTGTAAATTAGAACAGGCACCTGGCCAGCACGGTGCGCGTAAACCGCGTCTGTCTGACTATGGTGTTCAGTTACGTGAAAAACAAAAAGTTCGTCGTATTTACGGTGTTCTGGAACGTCAATTCCGTAACTATTATAAAGAAGCAACTCGCCTGAAAGGCAACACAGGTGAAAACCTGCTGACCCTGCTGGAAGGTCGTTTAGATAACGTCGTTTACCGTATGGGCTTTGGCGCAACTCGCGCAGAAGCACGTCAAATGGTTAGCCACAAAGCTATCATGGTAAATGGTCGTGTAGTTAATATCGCTTCTTATCAGGTTTCCCCGAATGACGTTATCAGCGTTCGTGAGAAAGCTAAAAAACAGTCTCGTATCAAGGCTGCTTTAGAGCTGGCTGAACAGCGTGAGAAGCCAACTTGGCTGGAAGTTGATGCTGCTAAAATGGAAGGTGTGTTCAAACGTATTCCTGAACGTACTGACTTGTCTGCGGACATTAACGAACACCTGATCGTCGAGCTTTACTCCAAGTAAAGCTTAGCACCAAAGAGAGGACACAATGCAGGGTTCTGTGACAGAGTTTCTAAAACCGCGCCTGGTAGATATCGAGCAAGTGAGTTCGACGCACGCTAAGGTGACCCTTGAGCCTTTAGAGCGCGGCTTTGGCCACACTCTAGGTAACGCACTGCGCCGTATTCTGCTTTCGTCTATGCCGGGTTGTGCGGTGACAGAGGTTGAGATTGATGGTGTACTGCATGAGTACAGCACCAAAGAAGGTGTACAGGAAGATATCCTGGAGATTCTCCTCAACCTGAAAGGGCTGGCGGTAAAAGTTCAGGGGAAAGATGAAGTTATTTTAACCTTGAATAAATCTGGCATTGGCCCTGTGACTGCAGCCGACATCATCCATGATGGTGATGTCGAAATCGTCAAGCCACAGCATGTTATCTGCCACCTCACTGACGAAAGCGCATCTGTAAATATGCGTATTAAAGTTCAGCGTGGTCGTGGTTATGTGCCGGCTTCTGCCCGAGTTCATTCGGAAGAAGATGAGCGCCCAATCGGTCGTCTGTTAGTCGATGCTTGCTATAGCCCTGTAGAGCGTATTGCCTACAATGTTGAAGCAGCTCGTGTTGAGCAGCGTACTGACTTGGATAAGTTAGTAATCGAAATGGAAACTAATGGTACAATCGATCCTGAAGAGGCGATTCGCCGTGCAGCTACCATTCTGGCTGAACAACTTGAAGCTTTTGTTGACCTACGTGATGTACGTCAGCCAGAAGTTAAAGAAGAGAAACCAGAATTCGATCCTATCTTACTGCGCCCAGTTGACGATCTGGAATTGACTGTCCGCTCTGCTAACTGCCTCAAAGCAGAAGCTATCCACTACATCGGTGATCTGGTACAGCGTACAGAAGTTGAGTTGCTTAAAACTCCGAACCTTGGTAAGAAATCTCTTACTGAAATTAAGGACGTCTTGGCATCTCGTGGTCTTTCTCTGGGCATGCGCTTAGAAAATTGGCCACCAGCAAGTATTGCTGATGATTAGGATCACAGGTTAAGGTTTTACTGAGAAGGATAAGGTCATGCGCCATCGTAAGAGTGGTCGTCAATTGAACCGCAACAGCAGCCACCGCCAAGCTATGTTCCGTAACATGGCAGGTTCTTTAGTTCGTCATGAAATCATCAAGACGACTCTGCCTAAAGCGAAAGAACTGCGTCGCGTCGTTGAGCCGCTGATTACTCTTGCCAAGACCGACAGCGTAGCTAATCGTCGTCTGGCATTCGCACGTACTCGTGATAACGAGATCGTTGCAAAACTATTTAATGAACTGGGACCTCGTTTCGCAGCTCGCGCAGGTGGTTACACTCGTATTCTTAAGTGTGGCTTCCGCGCAGGTGACAACGCTCCGATGGCTTACATCGAGCTTGTTGACCGTGCTGTTGAGTCTCAAGAAGCAGCTGCAGAGTAATCTGTAATTGCTTTCAAGAAAACCGGGTGTATTGCCCGGTTTTTTTGTACCTGCTATTCTACCCCTCCAAATTAATTCTTTTCCATCCTTGAATTTTTATTTTCTATCCATACTTATAGGCATAAGAAAATGAGCATGTATAAGATTGGTCAAATAGCTAAATTGGCAGATGTGACACCAGATACAATCCGTTTTTATGAAAAGCAGGGTTTGATGGGGCACAAAACGAGAACGGAAGGTGGCTACCGGTTGTTTACGGAGCAAGATTTACAGCGCCTACGTTTTATTCGTTATGCGAAGCAACTAGGGTTTACGCTTGAAGCGATTACTGAGCTATTATCGATCCGAGTTGATCCCGAACACCA
Organism: Providencia sp. wls1914; assembly: GCF_009706645.1. Classification (NCBI taxonomy): domain Bacteria; kingdom Pseudomonadati; phylum Pseudomonadota; class Gammaproteobacteria; order Enterobacterales; family Morganellaceae; genus Providencia; species Providencia sp. wls1914. Next base: position 11,363 of record NZ_WLUN01000009.1, on the reverse strand, counting down.
TACTTGTCAGGAATCAAAGAATATTGTTGATATTAGGCTGATTGAAGTGGAAAAGAAGATCCAAGAGCTAATCATTATGAGAGATTCACTGAAGACCTTGAGTTCAGCATGTTGTGGTGATGAGCATGCATCGACATATTGTTCTATAATGGAGATCCTAGAAAAAGGCGCATCAAAAATTTATTAATTTAAAACTGATAATGAAGGTAGATTATGAATAAATATCAGCATAAGCGTGGTGAGATTAAAGATAATGCCATTGAGGCACTGTTACATGACCCACTATTTCGCCAGAGAGTTGAGAAGAATAAGAAAGGTAAAGGAAGCTATACAAGAAAAGGAAAAGCAAATAAGGCAGGTAACTGGGAGGCCAGTGGTAATCGGTTAATAAACTTATTACCACTGGCCTTTTAGTTATTTTTTATTCTGTTCTTTCAGTAAGTCACGAATTTCAGATAGTAAAACTTCTTCTGTAGATGGAGCAGCAGGCTCTGCTGGTGCAGCCTCTTCTTTTTCACGACGAACTTTGTTCATTACCTTGATTGCCATAAAAATAGCAAATGCGACAATAACAAAATCAAAAACTGTTTGGATAAACATCCCATAATTCATCACTACGGCAGGCACACTCCCTTCCGCTTCTCGAAGTACAAGGCTGAATTGTTTAAAATCTACGCCACCAATGATTAATCCTAATGGTGGCATGATCACATCGGCAACTAATGAAGAAACAATTTTACCAAATGCAGCACCAATAATAATACCGACAGCCATATCCACAACGTTGCCTTTCATGGCAAATTCGCGGAACTCTTTTAAAAAACTCATGTACGACCCCTTCCCTTTATTTATTAACTAAATGACTAAACGTGTGGAACCACGTATCAAAATTATAGTATCTAGAATTATCAACCTGCAAATTTTTACTATTTATTTTAGATAATTATAAAAAGAACGGACTTGGTTGGAACAGCTTTTCCACATCCGGAACATATTTTTTATCGGTAATAAACATAATGACATGGTCACCTTGCTCGATAATATGGTAATCACTAGCAATAATGACTTCTTCCTCTCTTACGATGGCGCCAATAATTGTACCTGGAGGAAGCTTAATTTCTGATATTTTCTTACCAACCACTTTTGATGTGTTTTCATCACCGTGGGCGATCGCTTCAATAGCCTCTGCAACTCCTCGGCGCAATGATGAGACACTGACAATATCCGCCTTTCTGACATGACCAAGTAAAGCTGAAATGGTTGCTTGCTGTGGAGATACGGCAATATCAATAACACCGCCTTGAACTAATTCAACATAGGCAGAGCGTTGAATTAATACCATGGCTTTTTTAGCGCCCATTTTTTTCGCAAGCATAGCGGACATGATATTTGCTTCATCATCATTGGTAAGCGCAATAAACACATCCATTTGTTCAATATGTTCTTCAGTAAGTAATTCTTGATCTGAAGCATCACCATAAAAAACAATCGTATCATGGAGCAATTCAGCTAATTCAGTTGCTCTTTCCTGATTACGTTCAATCAGTTTAACGCTATAGTCTTTTTCCAATCGCTTAGCTAAGCCGGCACCTACGTTGCCACCACCAACAATCATTAAACGCTTGTAGGGTTTTTCTAATCGCTGGAGCTCACTCATTACCGCTCTAATATGTTGAGTGGAGGCAACGAAGAAAACTTCATCGCCTGCTTCAATAATGGTGGAACCTTGAGGGCGAATCGGTCTATCTTGACGGAATATCGCGACAACGCGAGTATCAATGTGTGGCATGTGCTCACGTAAGCTAGACAATGCATTACCGACTAGAGAACCCCCATAGTAGGCTTTTACAGCAACAATGCTTACTTTACCTTCGGCAAAATTAACGACCTGTAGAGCCCCCGGATATTGGATAAGTTTATAGATATATTCAATAACCAGCTGTTCCGGTGATATCAGATAATCAATAGGGATTTGTTCTGCTAAAAAAAGCTTGTCAGCTTCGCGGATATATTCGGTTGCACGAATACGTGCGATTTTATTCGGCGTATTAAATAGGCTATAAGCAATTTGGCAAGCAACCATGTTGGTCTCATCTGAGTTAGTCACTGCAACTAACATGTCCGCATCTTCAGCTCCAGCATCTCTAAGAACTCGGGGATGGGATCCATGCCCATTAACTACGCGCAGATCAAACTGATCCTGTAGCTGACGCAAGCGATCGGCATTGGTATCAACAACGGTAATATCGTTATTTTCATCCACTAAGTTTTCAGCGAGTGTCCCACCGACTTGCCCTGCACCTAGAATAATGATCTTCATAGCATCTTCCTATCTCAGAGTCTTTGTTAAATATTACTGTACGTGCTTGAGTAAGCGGGCGTAAAAGAAACCATCACCCCCAGTTGTGCTTGGTAATATTTGTAAGCCTAATTCTGTACCATCATTCATACTTGCATCAGTATGTTTAGAAAGGAAATGCTGAATCTGCTGGCTATTTTCTTCAGGCATGATGGAGCATGTGGCATACACTAATGTGCCGCCAGGTTTTAAGTATGGCCATACAGCCTCTAAGATTTGAGCCTGTAACTGAGATAGCTCTTGAATATCTGAATCGCGTCTTAGCCATTTAATATCAGGGTGGCGCCTAATCACTCCCGTTGCAGAACACGGAGCATCCAGCAAAATACGATCAAATTGTTGATCTTTCGCCCACTCTTCAGGTTTCGTACCATCCCCTTGAATAACAATAGCTTGCTGCTTTAATCTTTGCAGGTTTTCTTTTACTCGTTTGAGTCGTGACTCATCAATGTCTACAGCGAGAACATGGGCCTTAGGGGCTAGTTCTAAAATATGTGTTGTTTTTCCGCCTGGTGCTGCACATAAGTCGAGAATATTTTCGCCATTAGCTGGAGAAAGTAATTCAGCACAGCCTTGCGCAGAAACATCTTGCACTGTTGACCAGCCATCTTCAAAGCCGGGTAAACAGGTAACGGGAGCCGCTTCTTCTAAGCGAATTGCACTTGGATGGGATGGGTGCAAGTGTGCTGTAATGTCTGCTTGTTCGAGTAACTCTAAATATTGTGCGGCTGTATGATGTTGGGAGTTAACTCTCAACCACATAGGTGGACGCTGATTATTGGCATCAACAATATTTTCCCAGCTATCAGGGTAGGCGGTTTGAATGCGTTTTAATAACCAACTAGGATGTAAATATTGGCTATTATTATTTGTGTTACGTTCTTCTAATTGAACTTGCTGACGTTGGAAAGAGCGTAGTACCCCATTTATTAGGCCTTTCAACTGTGGGCGCTTTAATGCAACTGCACCATCCACGGTTTCTGCTAAAGCCGCATGTGCAGGGATGCGAGTATAGAGTAATTGATAAAGCCCAACCATGATGAGGTAATGCAAAGTTCTTTGCTTGCCTGTTAGCGGTTTTTCCATTAGCTGACTAATAAACCATTCGAGCTTTGGTAGATAACGTAGAACTCCGAAGCAAATCTCCTGCAGTAGCGCTTTATCTTTATCATTAATATTACGTTGCAGATCAGGTAAAACGGTACTTAATGATTGCCCGTTATCTAATACCTGACTAATGGCGGTCGCTGCGATACTACGCAAATTATATTTGTTTTTCATAATTGAAAGAGAGTCTATTAGTTACTTAAGTAGCATTACCGAATTTTGCATTTTTAGGTAATGCTACCAATATATTAGTCTAGCAATTGCTCAGGTATGAACCATTCGCGGCGGGAGTTAAGTATATCTTGCGCACTCATCGCTTTTTTGCCTGGTGGTTGTAGCTGAGTAATATTTAATATTCCATTACCAGTTGCAACACTGATACCTTTTTTATCGGCACTGATGATAGTACCTGGGCGCCGATTATGTGCTTGAGCGATGACTTCAGCTTGCCATACTTTGATTAATTGCTCTTGAACCATGAAATAACTCATTGGCCAAGGATTAAAGGCTCGAATACAGCGCTCAATGTGTTCAGCTGGTAGTTGCCAATCAATTCTCGCTTCATCTTTAGATAATTTTTCAGCGTAATTAGCGAGAGAATCATCTTGTTTTTCTGGGATACAATGACCTGAAGAGAGTAAATCTACTGTATGAATAAGTGCTTTAGGCCCTGTAATCGCCAGCTTTTCATATAAAGTTGCACTAGTATCTTCAGCAGTAATCGGGCAAATAGCTTTATATAGCATATCTCCGGTATCAAGGCCGGCATCCATTTGCATGATAGTGACACCAGTTTCGTGGTCGCCAGCCCAAATGGATCGTTGGATCGGAGCGGCGCCTCGCCAGCGTGGTAACAACGAACCATGAACATTCAAACAGCCTAAACGGGGAATATCCAAAACTGCTTGTGGCAGGATCAAGCCATAGGCAACGACAATCATCAGATCAGCATTTTGATCTGTGATCCATTGTTGATTGTCTGGATCACGTAAGGTAACTGGCTGGAAAACAGGTATTCCATGTTCTTCCGCAAGGATCTTAACAGGGCTCGCTGTTAGCTTTTTGCCTCTACCTGCAGGTTTATCGTGACGAGTTAATACACCAACAATATTATGATTGGTTTCTAACAATGCGGCCAAATGCTTAGCTGCGAAATCAGGCGTACCTGCAAAAATAATTCTTAATGGTTCTGACACGATCCTTTCCCATTTATAGTAATAAAGACTAACTTCTTATCAACTCAGCGACTTTTAGCTTCTTTAGCTCTCAGTCTATCGAGCTTTTCTACTTTCTGGCGAATACGTTGACGCTTCAAAGGTGATAAGTAATCAACGAACAGTTTTCCAACTAAATGGTCCATTTCATGTTGAATACAGATAGCCAGTAGGCCATCAGCTTCAAGTTCAAATGATGTACCGCTATAATCAAGGGCACGAACTTTCACTTTCTCCGCTCTTGGTACAAATCCTTGCTGTTCAGGGACTGATAGGCAGCCTTCTTCTATACCTGTTTCACCTTCTTTATTAAGAAGCTCAGGATTGATAAGTACAAGGCGCTCATTACGTGATTCAGAAACGTCAATAACAATGATGCGCTGGTGGATATCCACTTGCGTTGCTGCGAGCCCAATGCCTTCCTCGTCATACATCGTATCGAACATATCATCAATAATACGCTGGATAGATGCATCAACTTTTTCAACTGGTTTTGCAACAGTGCGAAGGCGCTCGTCTGGATAATGTAACACGTTTAAGACTGACATAAATTTTTCGAGTAGTTTCCAAAATTTGAAAGGTAATTACCGTCTATTCTAGACATTTATCAGTCATATTGACAGTATTGGTTATGATTTGTTCGTTTCCGAATGTGCTAACTTATCTGTCAGGAAGACAAAATGAATGAACAGGAAATATGGCTAAGGCTTTCGCAAGTTAGCCGAGTTGGGATAAAAACAGCACTAAAGATAATATCTCAATTAAAACAATTAGATAAAGTAAATCATACAGTCTTAAAGGTTTGTGGGCTGAATGAAATGCAGCGATTGCAATTCTTAAATGTCCCTTTAAAGCGTATTGATTCAATTTTGAAATGGTTAGAAGTCAAAGAAAATCAATTAATTACATTTTTAGATGCGCAATATCCTTTTTTATTAAAGCAGATATATAACCCGCCATTATTACTTTTTGTATCGGGACGAAGTGAATTATTATCTGAAAAGCAAATTGCTATTATAGGAAGTCGGCAAGTTACTGCATATGGTAAAAAATGGACTGAAGCATTTGTTAGAAGATTCACCGATTATAATTTGGTGGTCACTAGCGGCTTAGCATTAGGCATTGATGGTATCAGTCATAGAACTGCGATAGAAAATCAAGGGAAGACAGTCGCAGTACTCGGGAGTGGGCTTTCCCATGTTTACCCGAAACAACACTTTGATTTAGCTGAACGAATTAGGTCTGAAGGGGTATTAGTTTCAGAGTATTTTCCTGATGCTCCCCCATTACCAAAACAGTTTCCTCGAAGAAACCGTATCATTAGTGGGCTAAGTAAAGCAGTATTGGTTATCGAAGCGGGTATGAAAAGTGGATCGTTGATTACAGCCCGATATGCAATTGAACAAAATCGGGATCTATTTACACTGCCGGCACCATTAGGCAACTCCGCATTTAGTGGTAATCACTGGTTGATACAACAAGGGGCATATCTGCTGGTAGAACCCGAAGACATATTATTGCATCTAGAATGCTCACCAAATTGGATACAACCAGAATTGGAGATTGAAACCTCTGCACAGCCAGAGTTAAATCTGACAGAAAGTCGGATTTTAGGTATGGTAGGGTACCAATCGACCCCTGCAGATATCATCGCTACTGAATTACAGTTACCTATCACGCAAGTGATTTCAGCCTTAACTGAATTAGAGATTAATGGCGCAATTATATCAGTGGCTGGTGGATATATCAGAGTAAACTAGTCATTGAAAAAAGAGTGGATTAAACAAAAACATGTCGAAGCAATTGCCTTTTGATACAGATAAAAATGAATACTGTCCTGAATGTAACTCTTTGCTCGTTATCCGTAACGGAGCTCATGGGCCTTTTTTAGCATGTTCTGGTTACCCTCAATGTCATTATATTAAGCCATTAAGAGCTGTTGCAGAGACTCACATTGTCAAAGTATTGGAAGGTCAAAGCTGTCCTAAATGCGGGTATGATTTGGTATTAAAACAAGGGCGTTTTGGGATGTTTATCGGTTGTAGCCACTATCCTGAATGTGAACATACAGAGCTCATCGATAAACCGGATGAAACTAAGGTTCCTTGTCCTCAATGCCAAACAGGCAATTTGCTACAAAGAAAATCCCGTTTTGGTAAAACTTTTTATGCTTGCGATAATTATCCTAACTGTCAGTTTATCCTGAATAATAAGCCTGTAGTGGGAAAATGTCAGTCTTGTGAATACCCATTACTTATGGAAAAAAAGGTTGGACAGGGAGTAAGATTGTTCTGTGCCAGCAAACGCTGTGGTCAGTTACAAGAAGAATCATGAGTTAAAACTATGCAAAATCAATCTACACCTGCAATTAAAAATATTATTGAAGCACTGAAACAACAACAAGTTATCGCTTATCCCACTGAAGCTGTTTTTGGCTTAGGATGTGACCCTGATAGTGAGGTTGCGGTAAATAAATTACTTGAATTGAAACAGCGCCCTTGGGAAAAAGGGTTAATTTTGATTGCTGATAATTATGAGCAACTCAAAAATTATGTCGATGACAGCAAACTTAATGAGCAACAGCGTCAAGCGATGTTTGCTACGTGGCCAGGACCTGTTACTTGGGTAATTCCTGCAAAGAAAACAACACCAAAATGGTTAACGGGTCAATTTGATACTTTAGCTGTTCGTGTCACAAACCATGAGTTAGTGAAAGAGCTTTGCAGTGAATATGGCAAACCAATCGTATCAACGAGTGCAAATTTGAGTGGATTGGAACCATGTCGAACCACAGAAGAAGTGATTGCACAGTTTAAAGAAACGATCCCCGTTCTTGATGGGGCTGTTGGTGGAAGATTGAATCCATCAGAAATTCGAGATGCTTTGACTGGGCAATTATATCGTAAAGGATAATGATTAATGGGAATGTTTGCAGTTTTTGGTAACCCGATTCAACACAGTAAATCACCGTCAATACATCAAATGTTTGCCAAGCAGACAGGCATTGATCTTGAATACCAGAAAATACTTGCTCCCGTAGAAGATTTTGAAGCTTATTTATCAGACTTTTTTGAAAAAGGCGGGCAGGGTGCAAACATTACATTACCGTTTAAAGAAAGGGCATTTCAATTCGTTTCAGAATTGACGGAAAGAGCTCAAACCTGTGGTGCCGTAAATACGATTAGAAAACTCGATAATCATCGTTTGTTGGGTGACAATACGGATGGTGCGGGATTATTGCTTGATTTACAGCGCCTTGGGTTTGTATCGCCTTCAAGCAAAATATTGGTTATTGGAGCTGGTGGTGCAACTCGCGGCGCTCTATTGCCTCTACTTGAGTACGGCTGCGATATTACGTTGACTAACCGAACCTTTATAAAAGCAGAATCTTTAGCTCACCAGTTTTCGGTTCTTGGGAAAATACAGAGTAGACCAATGGAGCAGCTCATTTCAGCAGAGTTTGATCTAATCATTAATGGTACTTCTTCTGGAGTGACTGGCGAGATCCCTAAAATCAGTCCTGAACTATTTTCTCAACAGACCGCATGTTATGACATGTTTTATCAACGAGGTTTAACCCCCTTTTTGTCATTCGCTAAGCAGCATCAAGTGAATAAGCTAGCGGATGGCTTAGGTATGCTGGTTGGGCAAGCGGCATTTGCTTTTAAACTTTGGCATGGAGTGATACCAGAGATTGAGCCAGTATTAAAAGAGTTAAAAAGGAACTTGAATAATGAATCAGGCGATTCAATTTCCAGATAGGGAAATGTGGGACACAGCTATTAGTAAGGTGCGTTTTCCTGTTTTAGTTAATGGACTACTTTCAGAGTGTGTTGTTTCACAAACCCTACTTATTAAACGATATGGTCAGAATGAAACTCCACTGGCGCTTTTTCAGCATTATCGCTGGGATATAGAAGAAGAGTTCGAGGCCTTGATTGAGCAAGGACTCGACAATGAACATGGCTTCTATGAATTGCTGGACGATAAGTAATTATTTTTCCACTCAACATAATTATTAGCTGAATAACGTAAATGGTTAAGCTCAGCTTCGGTGAGTTTTCGAATCGCTTTGGCTGGGCTTCCCATATATAAGTAGCCAGACTCCAATTTTTTTCCTTGAGTGACGAGGCTATTAGCGCCGACCACTACATCATCTTCAATAATAGCCCCATCGATCACGATAGATCCCATACCGACAAGAACTCGGTTACCGATCGTGCATCCGTGCAGCATGACTTTATGCCCAACAGTGACATCTTCCCCAATGATTAACGGATTTCCATCAGGATTGCTGGTGGACTTGTGGGTGACATGTAGTACGGAACCATCCTGAATATTTGTTCGTGCACCTATAGAGATATAATTCACATCACCACGTAGTACTGATAATGGCCAGATACTTACATCTTCGGCTAAGCGAACATCTCCAATGACGATAGAAGATGGATCAATAAAAACAGTAGCAGCGACAGAAGGGAAGGTTTCTAAATAAGGTCTTAAAGATGTATTCATATTCTTAGCCATAAAACGTAGATGGATATAAAGGTAACAATAAGGAAGCTCTTAATTAAGAATCAAATAATTAAGAGAGGACAATATGAATAGAATTATACGGCAAAATAGCTGTTTTTATAACCATAGTGATAGTAAAAAAAGCATAATGATGAAATTATCTGCAAACGATGTTTTTTTTAAAAAAAAAGGTTGTGTAATTTTTCGAGCTCCCTATAATGCGCATCCGTTGTCACGATAAACCGGCTCGAAGAAAACCTCGAAGCCCCGTGATAACAGAGGTGAAGAAAGAAAATAGTTGAAAATAATCGCTTGACTTTCTAAATAAAAAACGTAGTATACGACACCTCGCGACAACGACCTAAGTTGATAAAAACTGAGTCGAATTTCTCAAGAAATGTCGCACCGCTCTTTAACAATTTATCAGACAATCTGTGTGGGCACTCACAGGACACTATCAAAAAAATATTTGATTTTAAGTCTTGAAGAGTGACTAACACGTTAATTCATATATATGAACTAATAGGTAATTTGGTTTCTTCGGAAATCAAACGACAGTAACATTCTTTGAGCATCAAGCTTTTTAATTGAAGAGTTTGATCATGGCTCAGATTGAACGCTGGCGGCAGGCCTAACACATGCAAGTCGAGCGGTAACAGGGGAAGCTTGCTTCTCGCTGACGAGCGGCGGACGGGTGAGTAATGTATGGGGATCTGCCCGATAGAGGGGGATAACTACTGGAAACGGTAGCTAATACCGCATAATCTCTAAGGAGCAAAGCAGGGGAACTTCGGTCCTTGCGCTATCGGATGAACCCATATGGGATTAGCTAGTTGGTGAGGTAATGGCTCACCAAGGCGACGATCCCTAGCTGGTCTGAGAGGATGATCAGCCACACTGGGACTGAGACACGGCCCAGACTCCTACGGGAGGCAGCAGTGGGGAATATTGCACAATGGGCGCAAGCCTGATGCAGCCATGCCGCGTGTATGAAGAAGGCCTTAGGGTTGTAAAGTACTTTCAGTTGGGAGGAAGGCGTTGATGCTAATATCATCAACGATTGACGTTACCAACAGAAGAAGCACCGGCTAACTCCGTGCCAGCAGCCGCGGTAATACGGAGGGTGCAAGCGTTAATCGGAATTACTGGGCGTAAAGCGCACGCAGGCGGTTGATTAAGTTAGATGTGAAATCCCCGGGCTTAACCTGGGAATGGCATCTAAGACTGGTCAGCTAGAGTCTTGTAGAGGGGGGTAGAATTCCATGTGTAGCGGTGAAATGCGTAGAGATGTGGAGGAATACCGGTGGCGAAGGCGGCCCCCTGGACAAAGACTGACGCTCAGGTGCGAAAGCGTGGGGAGCAAACAGGATTAGATACCCTGGTAGTCCACGCTGTAAACGATGTCGATTTGGAGGTTGTTCCCTTGAGGAGTGGCTTCCGGAGCTAACGCGTTAAATCGACCGCCTGGGGAGTACGGCCGCAAGGTTAAAACTCAAATGAATTGACGGGGGCCCGCACAAGCGGTGGAGCATGTGGTTTAATTCGATGCAACGCGAAGAACCTTACCTACTCTTGACATCCAGAGAATTTAGCAGAGATGCTTTAGTGCCTTCGGGAACTCTGAGACAGGTGCTGCATGGCTGTCGTCAGCTCGTGTTGTGAAATGTTGGGTTAAGTCCCGCAACGAGCGCAACCCTTATCCTTTGTTGCCAGCACGTAATGGTGGGAACTCAAAGGAGACTGCCGGTGATAAACCGGAGGAAGGTGGGGATGACGTCAAGTCATCATGGCCCTTACGAGTAGGGCTACACACGTGCTACAATGGCGTATACAAAGAGAAGCGACCTCGCGAGAGCAAGCGGAACTCATAAAGTACGTCGTAGTCCGGATTGGAGTCTGCAACTCGACTCCATGAAGTCGGAATCGCTAGTAATCGTAGATCAGAATGCTACGGTGAATACGTTCCCGGGCCTTGTACACACCGCCCGTCACACCATGGGAGTGGGTTGCAAAAGAAGTAGGTAGCTTAACCTTCGGGAGGGCGCTTACCACTTTGTGATTCATGACTGGGGTGAAGTCGTAACAAGGTAACCGTAGGGGAACCTGCGGTTGGATCACCTCCTTACCATTGAAGTGTACTTGTGAAGTGCTCACACAGATTGTCTGAT
>NZ_WLUN01000008.1:0-275442 GCF_009706645.1 Providencia sp. wls1914 | reverse complement strand
CAATACTAATGAACCGTGAGGCTTAACCTGACAACACCGAAGGTGTTTTCGAGATTGAGAGATGAAGTTGATTCAATGAAGTGGGAAGCCGAGAGGTGGACACAACAGCTTGTTCAGGATTGATATTCTGGTTTAGTGGATTAAAGGCTAAACGGGAATAAACAGAATTTGTCTGGCGGCAATAGCGCGGTGGTCCCACCTGACCCCATGCCGAACTCAGTAGTGAAACGCCGTAGCGCCGATGGTAGTGTGGGGTCTCCCCATGTGAGAGTAGGGAACTGCCAGACATTAATTTAAAACTTATTGCGAAGCGATAAGTTGCCGAAAGGCAAAAAGAATAAGTGGAGCGGTAGTTCAGTTGGTTAGAATACCTGCCTGTCACGCAGGGGGTCGCGGGTTCGAGTCCCGTCCGTTCCGCCACTTAATTTAGGGGCGTAGTTCAATTGGTAGAGCACCGGTCTCCAAAACCGGGTGTTGGGAGTTCGAGTCTCTCCGCCCCTGCCAGTTACCAATTAAGTAATAATAAAAGAAGTATCTATTGATAACCCGATTATATTAATCGGGTTTTTCTTTTTGTATCCCTTAATTTTCTTCCTAACTGTGAAATTTTTTAGTATTTTTCATATCTTCATATCTTCATATCTTCATATCTTCATATCTTCATATCTGCTTTAAGTATTATTCCATTTAAGAGACATATATTTGCAATAAAAAAGGCGATAGCTCGCCCTATTTTTGAATTCTTTAATGCCTATTGTGTGTTTGGTATTGGTGTTTTAATAAGTTGATTAATTAGGACTTGCTGATCATTTTTTTTCAGCCAAATGGCATATAAAGGCTTAGTAATAACGTTATTTGAGAGTGTTTTTAACGTTGGATAATGTTGGAGCCAATGTGCTGGTAAAAATGCCGCTGAAAGCGATACAGGCAATAATTGACGCGTAATTTCTGCAGACGTCGTAATCATTACAGGGGAATCATCTTGCAGTAGAGTTGGCTCATTTTTGGGATGAAAATCAGCTCCCCATTCTAACTTGATAAAATTATATTGAGTAAGGGCTATGTTCTTTTGAGAAGCCATTAATTGAAGTTGAATAGAACCAATGATGGTACTTTCAAATTCATCCATTTTTGGTGGTTCGATCGCTATCAGTAAGTCTAATTCTCTAGAATGTAACTGTTTTACGAGTGATTGACGTGTGGAAACGCGTGCTTCTAATCGTAGTTCATCATGTTGGCTATATAGAACCTCTAACCAGCCAGTGAGATAGCTTTCCCATAATGATGACGTAGCGCCAATAGACAGTTCTGTATGCTGGGATGCGTGTGTGATCTCTTTTTTGGCTTGAAGCCATGTATTCATTAGAGATTCAGCATAGGGAACTAAACGTTCTCCAGCAGCAGTTAAACGAATATTATTACGGTGTCGTGTGAATAGGCTTGTGCCTAATTGTGTTTCTAACTGTCTGATACGAAAGCTAACGGCAGACTGGGTTAAGTAGAGAGATTCTGCGGCTCTGCCGAAGTGTCTGGTTCTACTGACTTCTAAAAAAGTTCTTAATAACTCGCTGTCCACACGTATCTCCAATAATTTTTGTCGTGATGATTTAAATGTTTTGTTTTACAGATTGTCAATGCTGTCTAATACTCCGCGCCATATAGAGTTGACCGTAATCAGTTAGGAGTGTGTCAGATGGCAGATAGCTTCATCACGACTAATCGTTTTTTTGATAATAAACATTACCCACGTGGCTTTTCTCGTCATGGTGATTTCACCATCAAAGAAGCTCAGTTGCTAGAACGTCATGGCCAAGCTTTCAATGAGCTTGATACAGGAAAACGCGCAGCGCAAACAGAAGAAGAAAAATTATTCGTCGCTGTTTGCCGTGGAGAGCGCGAACCTACAACCCTTGAAGAAAAGGTATGGGTGAAATATTCTAGCAGAATTAATCGTCCGAAGCGCTTCCATACACTATCAGGTGGTAAGCCACAGATAGATCCAACAGAAGACTATACCGATACGGATGATTAATTTCATTAGTATTAAAACAGTATAAGCATTAAAACAAATAGGGACTTAGGTCCCTTTTGTTGTTTATGTCTAATCATTAACTTTTACCTTAATTCCTTCAGCTTACTTGTTTTTGCAAATGAAGCAATAACTTATCCATTGCTCGATATCCTAGCGCCTCTAGTAAATGTTCCCGTTGTATATTCGATGAATAATTAAGATCTGCAATTGTTCTAGAAACTCTAAGAATTCTGTGCCAAGCACGAATAGATAGCCCTAGTTTATTAAGTGCATTCTCTAAGAATAGTGCATCTTCAGTGGCCAGTAGGCAGGTTTTTGTTGTTTCACTTGCGGTTAGCTGACTATTAATTTTACCAGCTCGATTGATTTGTTGGTTTCTTGCTTCAATAACTCGTAAGCGAATTTGTTTGCTAGTTTCGCCTTGATGCGTTTGCTGGCTTAAAGTACCTAGAGGGAGTAAAGGTATCTCAATAGAGAGATCAAACCTATCTAAGAATGGCCCTGAAACGCGTGATAAGTAACGTAGTACTTTTGCTGGAGAGGAACGACTCATTTCTCCTTGGTAATGCCCTGTGGGGCTAGGGTTCAGGGCGGCGATTAATTGGAAGTTAGCAGGGAAACATACCTTAGCCTTTGCTCTTGAAATGATAATTTGATGAGATTCTAGTGGTTCTCGTAAAGAGTCTAATACAGAGCGCGTGAATTCAGGTAATTCATCTAAAAATAATATACCGTGATGGGCGAGGGATATCTCTCCTGGCTTAGGTAATGAACCACCGCCAATCAAAGCGGTCATTGATGTATTGTGGTGAGGGCACCTAAATGGTCGTGTAGGCCACTTATCTATGGTTTCCATGGTTTGGCTAAGGCTATGTAATGCTGTGACTTCTAGAGCTTCTTGAGGCGTTAAGGACGGCAGTAAAGTTATCAACCGGTGGGCTAACATAGTTTTACCTGTACCGGGAGGACCTAGCAATAATAAATTGTGCCCACCTGCAGCGCTGATTTCTAATGCTCGCTTTCCTTGCTCTTGGCCTATGATATCGCAAATATCGTTTTCATAGTCAGAGGGATAAGCATGTTGAATAACTTGTTGATTAGTCGATAGTGTACTTTTTTGATGCAAGTAATGGCAAAGTTCCAGTAAAGATGTGGCAAAACTGACGCTGCTATCAGCTAATAAACTGAGTTGATATTGATTATCTTTCGATAGAATTAATTGCCTATTTTGACTTATTGCCGCTTGAGCGGCAGGGATCCCGCCGTTGACATAACGTATATCTCCGGAGAGCGCTAATTCACCAAGAAACTCATGGCGCTCTAATAACTGATCAGGAATTTGTCCGGATGCAGCAAGTATTGCAATCGCAATAGCTAAATCATAGCGACCACTTTCCTTCGGTAAATCTGCTGGCGCTAAGTTTACCGTCATCTTTTTTACAGGATATTCAAAGCCGCTATTAACCATAGCACTCCGTACTCTATCTCGCGCTTCTTTAACTGCCGTTTCTGGTAACCCAACTAAAGTTAACCCCGGTAGTCCATTACTAATATGCGCTTCAACAGTGACAAGTGGAGCGTCTAATCCAATAGATGCTCGAGTGTAAACAATCGCTAACGTCATAAATCATCTCCTTGATTGGCTAGCATAATATGCTGTTATGGATTAGACGTATTTTCCTATTGAGATTCCGATATTTGCGAAGCGACTCGATAATTAAATTGTTTAATTGCACGGTGTTTCATTTTTTTTCGAAGCGCTTTGAAGCCTTTAATTTAGCTAGTTACATTCATTTTATTTTTTGAATAATAATAGTTTCAACAGCAAATTGATTAAGTTAAGTTAATTTTTTGGATAGGCATGATGGCGTACATTTCGCTAAATCAAAGGCAGAGAGTTGAGCTGAATCATGGGTGAATATTATTGCTAATCGCTGGGTTTTTACTTTATTAATGGTTGTTTAGTCTGAATTTTTTGTAATTCATTGAATTTAAATGAGATAAAAAACTTAATCATTAAAAAAATAAATAAGGGTTGTCAAAGTAATTTTAAAATGATAACTCTTTAATAAAGATAACGATTAAAGTTGAAAAGATTAAACACATGAACAAATTCATCCAAGTGATTAGCCTAATTATTAGCGTGGTGGTGATTATTATCCCACCGTGCGGGGCTGCACTTGGACGACGAAGGCTGAAATAGTAGCCAAATCTTACGAGAACCCCGCACCGAAAGGCGCGGGGTTTTTTTTGACATAAAATTTATGCAAACCAACAAAGATAATAAAAACATAAGAAATACAAGTAAATAAACAAAGGCAGATAGGTGATAAACATGAACGGAGCACAGTGGTTAGTTCAAGCATTAAGGACACAAGGCGTTGATACTGTTTTTGGATATCCAGGTGGCGCTATCATGCCTGTTTATGACGCACTGTACGATGGTGGCGTGGAACATTTGTTGTGTCGCCATGAGCAAGGCGCAGTTATCGCAGCCATCGGATATGCTCGTTCGACAGGAAAAACAGGTGTTTGCATTGCGACCTCAGGCCCTGGAGCAACAAACGTGATTACAGGGTTGGCTGACGCATTGCTCGACTCCGTCCCTGTTGTTGCTATCACAGGGCAGGTAGCTTCAGAGTTTATTGGTACAGATGCCTTTCAGGAAATTGATGTTTTAGGGTTATCTCTGGCCTGTACAAAACATAGTTTTTTGGTGGAATCCATAGAGGACTTACCTCGTATTCTCGCTGAAGCTTTCGCAATCGCAAATAGTGGGCGTCCTGGGCCAGTACTGATTGATATTCCGAAAGATATTCAGCTGCAACATGCAGATTTATCCCCCTATTTAATGCCTGTAGAGCAACCAGACTCAACTTCTGAGGATGCAATTCAGCAAGCAAGAATGCTGTTAGAGCAGTCAGAAAAACCAATGTTGTACATTGGTGGTGGAGTCGGGATGTCTGGGGCTGTAACTGAATTGAGAGCCTTTATCGAACAGACAAAGATCCCATCAGTTGTCACCTTGAAAGGTTTAGGTGCCGTACATCCATCAGACAAAAACTATCTCGGTATGTTGGGGATGCACGGTACGAAAGCGGCTAATATTTCAGTGCAACGTTGTGATTTACTCATCGCAGTTGGTGCGCGTTTTGACGATAGAGTCACAGGTAAATTAAACACGTTTGCTCCGAATGCGAAAGTTATTCATATCGATATCGATCACGTTGAATTGGATAAATTACGTCAAACTCATGTTGCACTATTGGGTGATGCGAAAGCGTTATTGCCTCAATTGATGGTGACAAAAAACATCACGAGTTGGCAGGAAGAAGTTCAACAGCTTAAGCAGGAGTTTGGTTGGCGTTATGACCACCCAGGTGAACCCATCTACGCCCCATTATTGTTGAAACAACTGTCAGACAAAATGAAACCCAATACCGTTGTTACAACAGATGTTGGTCAGCACCAAATGTGGTCTGCTCAACATATTGTTGTTGATGGACCAGAGAACTTTTTAACTTCAAGCGGGTTAGGAACGATGGGTTTTGGGATCCCGGCAGCAGTGGGTGCTCAAGTCGCTCGACCTGAAGATACTGTTGTTTGTGTATCTGGCGATGGTTCTTTCATGATGAATGTCCAAGAGCTAGGAACGATTAAACGCAAACAGTTACCCGTTAAGATTTTATTGTTAGATAACCAACGCTTAGGAATGGTTCGTCAATGGCAAGAGCTGTTTTTCGAGCAACGCTACAGTGAAACCATTTTGACTGACAACCCAGACTTTGTTGCATTAGCGAACGCTTTTGGCATTCAAGGTCGCCGTATTACATGTAAATCAGAAGTGGACGCAGCACTCGATGAGCTACTGACAAGTGAAGGTGCGTTTTTATTACAGGTATCAATTAATGAATTAGAAAATGTCTGGCCATTGGTTCCACCAGGGGCTAGTAACGAAAAAATGATGGAGAAACCGTTATGATGCAGCATCAACTCTCGATATTAGCCCGTTTCCGCCCCGAGGTTTTAGAGCGTATTTTGCGAGTGACTCGCCATCGTGGATTTCGGATTAGTTCTATGAATGTGGATCAATTATCAGATAGTGATAATGTAAGTATCGAACTAACTGTCAGCAGCCAGAGACCGTTGGCACAGTTATGTGCACAGTTAACGAAGTTGGCAGACATCACTGAAGTTGAAATAAAACAACAAGAATCGCGACTATTACGCACACAAAGTGCAATGTAAGGAATAGATAAAATGACTAAGAAAGCTGACTTTATTTGGTTTAACGGTGAAATGACGCCATGGGCAGATGCTAAAGTTCATGTAATGTCTCACGCTCTGCATTACGGAACTTCCGTATTTGAAGGCGTCCGTTGCTATGATTCACACAAAGGACCCGTTGTTTTCCGTCATCGTGAACACATGCAGCGTTTACATGATTCTGCGAAAATTTACCGTATGCCAGTCAGCTACAGCGTCGATGAGTTAATGGAAGCTTGTCGTGCAACTCTGCGTAAAAATAACTTAGTCAGTGCCTATATTCGTCCATTAGTTTTCATTGGTGATGTGGGCATGGGCGTGAATCCACCAGATGGCTACAGTACTGATGTCATTTTAGCCGCATTCCCTTGGGGGGCGTATTTAGGTGAAGAGGCATTAGACCAAGGAATTGATGCAATGGTCTCTTCATGGAATCGTGTTGCACCAAATACTATTCCTACTGGTGCAAAAGCAGGTGGTAACTACCTATCTTCATTATTGGTTGGTAGCGAAGCGCGTCGTCATGGTTACCAAGAAGGTATCGCGCTGGATGTTCATGGTTATCTTTCTGAAGGCGCAGGCGAGAATATCTTTGAAGTGAAAGATGGCATTCTGTACACCCCACCGTTTACTTCATCAGCATTACCGGGGATCACCCGCGATGCCATTTTGACATTGGCGAAAGATATGGGAATCGAAGTGCGTGAACAAACGCTGTCTCGTGAATCTCTGTACTTAGCGGATGAAGTCTTTATGACAGGAACAGCTGCTGAAATCACTCCAGTTCGCAGTGTTGATGGTATCCAAGTTGGTATCGGTCGTTGTGGTCCTGTGACGAAGAAAATTCAGCAAGCATTCTTTGGTTTATTTAACGGTACAACAGAAGATAAATGGGGCTGGTTAGATCCAGTAAACCCTCAATAATTAAATACTATAAATTACAGGCGGTCGTTCCCCGCCTGTTTTAAAACTCGGGAGTTAAGATATGCCTAAGTACCGTTCAGCAACAACCACTCATGGCCGTAATATGGCAGGTGCGCGAGCATTATGGCGCGCGACAGGTATGACCGATGATGATTTTGGTAAGCCAATTATTGCCGTTGTAAACTCATTTACTCAGTTTGTTCCGGGTCATGTACATTTACGTGATTTAGGTAAACTCGTCGCAGAACAAATAGAACAAGCAGGCGGCGTCGCGAAAGAGTTTAACACTATTGCTGTGGATGACGGGATTGCGATGGGGCATGGCGGTATGCTGTATTCCTTACCTTCCCGAGAGCTAATTGCTGATTCTGTGGAATATATGGTGAATGCGCACTGTGCAGATGCCATGGTCTGTATCTCCAACTGTGACAAAATTACCCCAGGCATGTTAATGGCGTCTTTGCGCCTGAACATTCCCGTGATCTTTGTTTCCGGCGGACCAATGGAAGCAGGAAAAACCAAGCTTTCAGATCAAATCATCAAGCTTGACCTTGTGGATGCGATGATCCAAGGTGCAAACCCAAATGTCAGTGATGAAGATAGTGAAAAAATTGAACGTTCAGCATGTCCAACGTGTGGGTCATGCTCAGGAATGTTTACTGCGAATTCAATGAACTGTTTAACTGAGGCATTAGGTCTTTCTCAGCCAGGAAATGGTTCATTACTTGCGACTCACGCTGATCGTAAAACGTTATTTATCAATGCAGGTAAGCGAATTGTTGAGCTGACTAAACGTTATTATGAGCAGAATGATGAGAGCGCATTACCGCGTAATATCGCAACAAAAGCCGCGTTTGAAAATGCGATGACATTAGATATCGCGATGGGTGGCTCCACAAATACCGTTCTGCATTTGCTGGCGGCTGCGCAAGAAGCGGAAGTGGATTTCACCATGGATGATATCGACCGCTTATCTCGCCAAGTCCCTCATTTATGTAAAGTTGCACCTAGCACCCAAAAATATCATATGGAAGATGTACACCGTGCTGGTGGCGTGATTGGTATTCTTGGGGAGCTGAGTCGTGCAGGTTTATTGCAGGAAGATGTGAAGAATATTTTAGGTCTTTCATTACCAGAAACATTGGCTCAGTACGATGTTATGTTGACGAATGATGAGTCTGTAAGGTCTATGTTCTCAGCGGGACCTGCGGGTATTCGTACCACCCAAGCATTTTCTCAGAATTGCCGTTGGCCATCACTGGATACTGACCGTGAAAATGGTTGTATCCGTAACCTCGAACATGCTTATAGCTTGGATGGTGGTTTGGCGGTACTTGCAGGAAATATCGCTGAAGATGGTTGTATCGTGAAAACAGCAGGGGTTGATGAAGGTAGCTTAACTTTCTGTGGGCCTGCGAAAGTGTTTGAAAGCCAAGATGATGCGGTAGAGGCAATTTTAGGTGGAAAAGTTGTCGCTGGTGATGTTGTCGTCATCCGCTATGAAGGCCCTAAAGGCGGACCGGGTATGCAAGAAATGTTGTACCCAACTTCCTATCTGAAATCGATGGGATTAGGCAAAGATTGTGCACTGATCACCGATGGGCGTTTCTCCGGTGGAAGTTCAGGTTTATCAATCGGCCATATCTCTCCTGAAGCGGCAAGCGGTGGATTACTGGCTCTGGTACAAGATGGGGATATTATCGATATCAATATTCCAAAACGTACCATGTCCCTAGATGTTAACGACAGTGAGCTGGCAAAACGTCGTGAAGCGGAATTAGCGCGTGGAGATAAAGCTTATACTCCGCGTAACCGTCAACGTGAGGTTTCTTTCGCTTTACGCGCTTATGCTTCTTTGGCGACGAGTGCGGATAAAGGCGCTGTACGCGATAAGTCTAAATTAGGAGGCTAATTGTGGCAGCCGCAAAACCATTACCAGCGGCACCGACAGGTGCCGATTATCTGAAGGCGGCGCTCAGTGCGCCAGTCTATGAAGCGGCGCAAGTGACACCGCTTCAGGAAATGAGCAAACTCTCTTCGCGTATGGGAAACACCATTTTAGTCAAACGCGAAGATAGGCAGCCAGTTCATAGTTTTAAGTTACGTGGCGCTTACGCCATGATTGCGGGCTTGACCGAAGAGCAAAAAGCCAAAGGTGTAGTCACTGCATCAGCGGGAAATCATGCACAGGGCGTAGCGTTGTCGGCTAATCGTGTTGGTATTAAGGCCAAAATTGTTATGCCAGTAGCAACCGCAGATATCAAAGTAGATGCTGTTCGCAGCTTTGGTGGAGAGGCCATTTTATACGGCGCAAATTTTGATGAAGCTAAAGCTCACGCAATTGAGATGGCAAAACGCGAAGGATATACCTTTGTACCGCCGTTTGATCATCCGTCTGTGATAGCAGGTCAAGCAACTATTGCACTAGAACTCCTTCAGCAGGATGCTCACCTCGACCGTATTTTTGTGCCTGTTGGGGGCGGTGGATTGATTGCCGGCGTCGCTGTATTAATCAAGCAGTTGATGCCTGAAATTAAGATTATCGGTGTAGAAGCTGAAGATGCTGCTTGCTTAAAAGCGGCATTAGAAGCTGGTCATCCCGTTGATCTCCCTCGTGTTGGTTTATTTGCGGAAGGCGTTGCTGTTAAACGTATTGGCGACGAAACCTTTCGACTATGCCAGCAGTATGTCGATGATGTGATCACCGTAGATAGTGATGCCATTTGTGCGGCACTGAAGGATATTTTTGAAGATGTGAGAGCGATTGCAGAACCGTCGGGGGCGCTAGCGCTGGCGGGACTGAAAAAATATGTTCAGCAACATAACATTAAAGGTGAAAGGCTGGCGCATATTCTGTCAGGCGCCAACATGAACTTCCATGGTTTACGTTATGTATCCGAGCGTTGTGAATTAGGTGAACAACGAGAAGCGCTTCTTGCAGTGACTATTCCTGAACAGAAAGGCAGTTTTTTGCGATTCTGCCAATTGCTTGGTAACCGCTCAATCACTGAGTTTAATTATCGTTATACTGATGCTGATCCAGAGCGAGCCTGCATTTTTGTGGGTGTTCGCTTAAATGGTGGTGAGCAAGAGCGGCATGACATCATTCAAGGGCTGCAAAATAATGGTTATGAAGTGGCTGATTTATCGGATGATGAAATGGCGAAGCTGCATGTGCGCTATATGATCGGTGGGCGACCATCGAAGCCATTAGATGAAAAATTGTATAGCTTTGAGTTTCCTGAATCTCCAGGGGCATTATTGAAGTTCCTAGAAACACTGGGAACTCACTGGAATATCACGCTATTTCATTATCGTAGTCACGGAACAGACTATGGGAGAGTGCTGGCGGCCTTTGAGCTTTCTGGTCCAGAAGTACGCTTTGATCGCCACCTTGATGCACTAGGATATGAATATCATGATGAAACGGGAAATCCATCCTTCCGTTTCTTCCTAGCGCCGCAAGATAGCAAAAGAACATTAGATTGAGTGTTCTGGGAGCAATTCCCAGAATGCTTTAATTAATGGTTCACTTAGGCGTTTGCTGAGCAGGCAAACGCCAAGTTCAAATGGTTCTACCATCGAAATATTATCGAGTTGAGATACACGGCTACGGACAGGCTCGGGGCTATTATCAACGACGACACTTGGTATTAATGCAATACCACAGCCCAATGCCACCATTGACACAATGGCTTCATGACCCGAAACCGTCGCATAAATTACCGGGTTATGGATTCGATGACGCTTAAACCATAATTCAATACGTTTACGAGAAGGGCCATGTTCAGGAAGAATGAACGGTACTGTAGACCAATCCGGCTCCTCTTCAGTCACCATACTCCGTACTGCGCAAGGTAGTGATGGGGCAATAAGTACGAGGGGGATTTCTCCAATTTTGGCGAATCGCACGTTATCTGGCAATTTTTCAGGTTTACCTGCGATGCCTAAATCCGCCTCTTTGGTTTCGACTTTTTCAACGGCATCTGCGGCATCGCCCGTGGTGAGTTTTATTTCAACGAGCGGATGCAAAGCACGAAATTTATCAAGCACTTGAGGTAAATGACTATATGCCGCAGTGACCGAGCAGAATAGGCGTAATTCGCCACTTAGTGATGGACTTTGCTGATTAAGCGCATGCTTTAGCTGCTGATATTGCAACAATGTTTGTTGGGCAAACTGTTTGAGATGCTCACCCGCTTGGGTCAGTTTCACCGAGCGGTTATCACGAATGAATAGTGGATGACCCAGTTGATCTTCCAAACGCTGAATTTGTCTTGATAGTGTGGATGGACTGACATGCATGGCTTTTGATGTGCGACCAAAGTGGCAACTTTCAGCTAAGTGCAAAAACAGTTGTAGATCACGAATATCCATTTTGCCCTCTGATGATACCTTGATTGATGTTGCAAATATTGCAACATTATATTGTTAATATATCAATTTAAGCAATGCTCATCATCGCATATAGTAAATCCATAACTGCTCAATAATGAGCAACAGGTAACGAAATTGCCTGATAATACGAACACAACAGAACACTGACCGAATAATGGAGTAAGACCATGGCGAATTATTTTAATACATTGAATTTACGTGAGCAGTTAGCGCAATTAGGCAAGTGTCGTTTCATGAAACGCGAAGAATTTGCAGATGAAGCAGGCTATCTGAAAGGTAAAAAAATCGTCATCGTCGGTTGTGGTGCTCAAGGACTGAACCAAGGTTTGAACATGCGCGACTCTGGTTTAGATATCGCTTATGCTTTGCGTCCAGAAGCGATCGCAGAAAAACGTGCATCATGGCGTAAAGCGACAGAAAATGGCTTCAAAGTTGGGACTTATGAAGAACTGATCCCTGAAGCAGATTTAGTTGTTAACTTAACGCCAGACAAACAACACTCTACCGTTGTTCGTGCGGTTCAGCCAATGATGAAACAAGGTGCTGCGTTAGGTTATTCTCACGGTTTCAACATCGTTGAGGTTGGTGAAGAAATTCGTAAAGACATCACGGTTGTGATGGTTGCTCCAAAATGTCCGGGTACCGAAGTTCGTGAAGAGTATAAGCGTGGCTTCGGTGTTCCAACGTTGATCGCGGTTCACCCTGAAAATGATCCGAAAGGTGAGGGTATGGCGATTGCGAAAGCATGGGCAGCAGCAACGGGTGGCCATCGTGCGGGCGTTCTGGAGTCCTCTTTCGTTGCTGAAGTTAAGTCTGACTTAATGGGTGAGCAAACAATTCTGTGCGGTATGTTGCAGGCAGGTGCGTTACTGAGCTATGACAAAATGGTTGCTGATGGAGTAGAGCCAGGCTATGCAGGGAAATTAATTCAGTTTGGTTGGGAAACAATCACTGAAGCACTGAAGCAGGGCGGCATCACCCTGATGATGGACCGCTTATCTAACCCAGCGAAAATCCGTGCTTATGCTTTATCAGAGCAGCTGAAAACCATTTTAGCGCCACTGTTCCAAAAACATATGGATGACATTATTTCTGGTGAGTTTTCATCAACAATGATGGCGGACTGGGCGAATAATGATAAAAACTTACTGGCATGGCGCGAAGAGACCGGTAAATCATCTTTTGAAAACTACCCAGAATTTGCAGGTAAAATTGCAGAGCAAGAATATTTTGACCACGGCGTTCTGTTAGTTGCGATGGTTAAAGCGGGTGTTGAGTTAGCATTCGATACTATGTTGGAAGCGGGTATCTTAGAAGAGTCAGCATATTATGAATCACTGCATGAGCTGCCATTGATTGCTAACACAATTGCACGTAAGCGTTTATATGAAATGAACGTGGTTATCTCGGATACTGCAGAGTACGGTAACTACCTGTTCTCATTCGCAGCGGTTCCAATGCTGAAAGAGTTTATGACCAAGTTACAAGCGGGTGATTTAGCGAAACCAGTTGCAGATAATGGGACAGATAACGCGCAATTACGTGATATCAACGAAGCTATCCGTAATCATCCTATCGAGAAGATCGGTAAGGTTTTACGGGGGTATATGACGGATATGAAGAAAATTTCAGTTGGAAGTTGATTTTTCGTCACTCTTCGCGTGATAGGCGCGTTGGCTGCGTTCGGTTACCCAAGTCACATACTCAATGTATGCTCCTTGAGATAACCTAATTTTTCGTCACTCTTCGCGTGATAGGTGCGTTGGCTGCGCTCGGTTACCCAAGTCACATACTAATGTATGCTCCTTGGGATAACCTCCTTTGCCGCCTTCCTCTAACGCGAATAGTTTAGAAAAATGTATGGCTGTCAAAAAAAACAGAAAACAGAAAACAGAAAACAGAAAACAGAAAACAGAAAACAGAAAACAGAAAGCAAACAAAACCACATCACTCTGCTGAATGATGTGGTTTTTTGTTTTTTATAAATAGGCAGGATCGTTGCTCAAGAGTTGGTTGGGTTTCTGCTACAATCTGTAGCGAATTCCTTTTTGAATAACTAACTGATGCAGAGAAACCATGCGATTAAATCCTAGCCAGCAACAGGCAGTTGAATATGTAGATGGTCCGTGCCTTGTTTTGGCAGGGGCAGGCTCAGGTAAAACACGGGTTATTACCAATAAAATTGCGCATCTGATCCGCCATTGTGGTTATCAGCCTCGGCAAATTGCGGCGGTGACATTTACCAATAAAGCCGCGCGCGAAATGAAAGAGCGTGTGGGACAAACATTAGGTAAAAAAGAAGCCCGAGGGCTAATCATTTCCACATTCCATACTTTGGGACTGGAAATTATCAAACGCGAATATAAAGCGTTAGGGATCAAAGCTAATTTTTCTTTGTTTGATGACCAAGACCAAATGGCGTTACTCAAAGAACTCACATTTGATCTGCTTGAGGAAGATAAAGATCTTCTTCAACAGCTGATCTCGGCGATCTCAAATTGGAAAAACGATCTGATCTCTCCGCAGCAAGTGGTTGGGCAAGCGAGAACGGAAAAAGAGCACCATTTTGCTGAGTGCTATCGCCGCTATGAGCTGCATTTAAAAAGTTGTAATGTCTTGGATTTTGATGACTTAATCAGCAAACCAACATTGCTGCTTTATCATAATGAAGAAGTCCGTGAGCGTTGGCAGCAAAAAATTCGTTATTTGCTGGTGGATGAATACCAAGATACGAACACCAGTCAGTATCAGCTAGTGAAATTACTCGTGGGCAGCCGTGCCCGCTTTACCGTCGTTGGTGATGATGACCAGTCTATTTATTCTTGGCGTGGTGCGAGGCCTCAAAACTTAGTGTTACTCAGCCAAGATTTTCCAAAACTGAATGTGATTAAGCTGGAGCAAAATTACCGCTCATCAGGCCGTATTTTGAAAGCGGCCAACATTTTGATTGCCAATAACCCCCATGTCTTCGAGAAAAAATTATTTTCTGAGTTGGGTTATGGGGCGCCATTAAAGGTGCTGACTGCAAATAATGAAGACCATGAAGCGGAACGTGTGATTGGTGAATTAATTGCTCACCACTTTATTAATAAAACCCAATATAAAGATTATGCGATCTTGTATCGAGGCAATCATCAGTCACGTATTTTTGAAAAAATGCTGATGCAAAACCGTATTCCTTACCGAATTTCGGGAGGGACATCCTTTTTCTCACGTCCTGAAATTAAAGATCTTTTAGCTTATTTGCGGGTGCTGACTAACCCTGAAGATGACAGTGCTTTTTTACGTATTGTGAATACGCCGCGCCGAGAAATTGGCCCTAAAACTATCCAAAAATTGGGAGAATGGGCGAATCAGCGAGGCAAAAGCTTATATCACGCCAGCTTTGATTTAGGTCTGGAACAGACTTTAACAGGGAAAGGCTTGGAAGCGTTGCAGCGTTTCACTCATTGGATGGAAGGGATAGTCCGGATTTCGGAGCGTGAACCATTGATAGCGGTACGGGATCTTTTACGGGAAATGGACTATGAGAGTTGGTTGTATGAAACCTCGGCCAGTGCCAAAGCCGCCGAAATGCGAATGAAAAACGTCAATCAATTGTTTACATGGATGAGCGAAATGATTGAAGGGGATGAGCTAAATGATCCAATGACGCTCAATCAGGTTGTCACTCGCTTTACGCTGCGCGATATGATGGAACGTGGGGAAGATGATGAAGATTCAGATCAGGTTCAGTTGATGACATTGCACGCATCTAAAGGTCTTGAATTTCCTTATGTTTTCTTAGTTGGAATGGAAGAGGGATTATTGCCTCATCAAAGTAGTATTGATGAAAATAATATTGATGAAGAGCGTCGACTGGCTTACGTGGGAATTACGCGAGCGCAGCGAGAGTTATTCTTTACTCATAGCCGTGAGCGTCGCCAATACGGCGAACTGATCCGCCCTGAACTGAGCCGCTTTTTGATGGAATTACCGCAAGATGATTTGGTGTGGGAACAACAACGAAAAGTGGTTACCGCTGAAGAGCGAATGCAAAAAGGGCAGTCCGCTTTAGCGGATATCAAGGCACGCTTGGGGTTAAATAAGAAAACTGATCAGTAGCAAAAGAGTTTAAGAGAGAGTTCCCACGACGAGGTGGGAACCTATCATGATCAATTTAGAGCGATATCAATTGGAGCTATTACGCTCTTCTAAGGCCAGTTGCCAATTCACATACCCTTGCCACTGAACTTCTTGCTGTAAATTTTCAGCTCGTAAAGGGTGTTCCTCAAGCCAGCGGTATGGCAGTGCGATGGTTAAATCTTGCCCATTAGCGTTAAGGCGCAATGCTGGTAATGTATCGTCACGTCTACGGCTGGCAAAAATAATGGCTAGGCGCAATAAACGGCATAATGCGTAAGTTTGCTGAATAGGTAATGCATTTTGTTGGCTCAGCGAAGCGAGGTCGATTTGACCTTGCTGGTTCTTGAGAAGAACCGCGAGAAAGCGTTTTTGCGCTGGTGTGAAGCCTGGTAAATCAAGGTGAGTGATTAAATAACTTGCGTGCTCTGGGCCTTTGCGAAAATCAACACTCAGCCCAATCTCATGTAATGCACAAGCGCTGGATAATAAATCACGGCAACGGCTATCTAATTCCCACTCTTTGGCAACTTGCAGGTAGAAATGTTCAGCAAGCTGGCGCACGCGGCTAGCCTGTTCAATATCCACAAGGAAGCGACGCTGAATATTGCGTAGCGTGCGTGCGCGAATATCTTGCTCAATAGGCAGTTCAAGCATGCCATACACTAAGCCTTCGCGAAGAGCGCCGCCGGCTAATGTCATATTTTCGATATTCAGAGCTTTGAAAATTGCGATCAGGATCGATAAGCCACTTGGGAAAACGAGGGCACGTTCAAACGTGAGGCCCTCGATTTCAAGCTCTTCTAATTTATGGCACTGGATAGCTTTATGTTTCAGTTGCTGTAATTTACTCAGAGTGATGAGTTCATCCATCCCTTGAGCAATCATGATTTCCTGAATCGCTTGTACAGTACCCGATGCACCGACACAAATTTTCCACCCATGGTTTTTAAGGGCATCTGCGATAGGCGCAATGACCTGTTGAGCTGCCGCTTCGGCTTGAGCGAAGTTTTCTTCTGTTAGCGTTCTGTCGCTAAAGTAGCGTTCAAGCCAAGTCACACAGCCCATTTCTAGGCTATAAAGTAGCTGAGCTTTAGCGCCTGTACCGGTGACAAGTTCGGTGCTGCCGCCCCCGATATCGACCACTAAGCGTTGCTCTGGCCCGCCAGTTGTATGGGCGACGCCTTGATAAATCAAGCGAGCTTCTTCTTCTCCTTGGATTATTTTTACGGGATTTCCGAGGATTTGGCTGGCTTTCTCAATAAAGACATCGGCATTTTTGGCAAGGCGTAATGTCGCGGTTGCCACAACTCGAATTTGCGAGTTAGGAATATCTTGCAGATGTTCTGAGAAGAGACGCAGGCATTGCCAGCCTCGTTCCATGGCTTGCTCAGATAAAATATTATCTTTATCTAAACCCGCAGCCAGACGAACTTTCCGTTTAACCCGAGAAATAATCTGAATGCTACCTGCAGTTTCGCGAACAACCAGCATATGAAAGCTGTTGGAACCCAAATCGATAGCGGCATACAGAGAAGAAGATTTCAGCATAGGGTATTTACTCAGCCTGCACGTTTATGGTTATTACGTGGGCCATTATGGCGACGCGGCGCATTAGAATTGCGGCGTGGACCACTAGGGCGCGGACGGTGACGGCGTTTTGGTGCCGGCAGGTCGCTCAGCAGTGCATCACTGTTATATTTACTGACAGGGATGGAGTGCTGAATATACTCTTCGATTGCAGGTAAGTTTAGTGCGTATTCTTCACACGCTAAGCTGATAGAATTTCCGCTTTCACCTGCACGACCTGTACGTCCAATACGGTGCACATAGTCTTCGCAATCGTCAGGTAAATCATAGTTAAATACATGAGTTACTGATGGAATATGTAATCCACGAGCAGCAACGTCAGTCGCAACCAAGATATCAATTTGACCTTGGGTGAACTGTTCTAAAATGCGCAGACGTTTTTTCTGTGCGACATCGCCAGTTAATAACCCGACACGGTGGCCATCGGCAGCAAGGTGAGCCCAGATATCATCACAACGATGCTTCGTATTGGCGAAAATAATGCAGCGCTCTGGCCACTCTTCTTCGAGTAGCGTTTGCAGTAGGCGCATTTTTTCTTCGTTGGATGGATAAAATAGCTCTTCTTTAATACGGTGACCGGTTTTTTGTAGTGGTTCAACCTCCACATATTCCGGGCTGTTCATTTGTTCAAACGCTAATTCTCTAACGCGGTAAGAGAGTGTTGCGGAGAACAGTAAGTTGAGTCGGTCTGCTGCGCCAGGCATACGGCGGAATAACCAACGAATATCTTTAATAAAACCGAGGTCGTACATACGGTCAGCTTCATCCAAAACAACAACTTGGATAGCCGCTAAATCAACGTGACCTTGTTTTGCATAATCAATAAGACGACCGGTTGTTCCAATAAGGATATCAACGCCGTTTTGTAATACGCGTAATTGCTCGTCATAGCCATCACCACCATAGGCTAGACCCATTTTCAAACCAGTGTACTCAGCCAGCTCTTTAGCATCTGAGTAAATCTGTACGGCTAATTCACGAGTAGGAGCCATGATCAGCGCACGTGGCTGATTGGTTTTTTTCCCCTCGATTGCCGGGTGAGTTAAGAGAAAATGAAATGTAGACGTTAGGAATGCTAACGTTTTACCTGTACCTGTTTGTGCTTGCCCCGCAACATCTTTGCCTTCGACAGTATAAGGCAGGGTAGACGCCTGAATAGGCGTGCAAAAGTTGAAGCCTTTTTTATTAAGTGCTTCAATGACTTTTGGGTGCAATGCGAAGTCGGAAAACTTCTTTTCTGTCAAGTGTGCTTTACTCATAGTATGTTAGAATATCAGTTATCGGTTGGTTTACGAAAGCGTATCTTTTGAAATAAAGCATACTGCTGCCAATTAATGTTACACTATGTCTGTAAAAATGATCCTTTGGAGTACAACATGAGCGACAAAATTAAACATATTACTGATGCAAGTTTTGAGTCAGACGTTCTAAATGCAAGTTCACCTGTTTTAGTCGACTTCTGGGCTGCATGGTGTGGACCTTGTAAAATGATCGCGCCAATCCTTGATGAAGTTGCTGAAGAATATACAGGCAAAGTGACTATCGCAAAACTGAATATTGATGATAATCCAGCGACTGCCCCAAAATTTGGTATTCGCGGTATCCCTACACTGTTATTATTCAAAAACGGCAGTGTAGCTGCAACTAAAGTTGGTGCTTTATCTAAAACTCAACTGAAAGAATTTCTAGACGAAAATCTGTAAGTTATAGCTTTATATAAGCCAAAACGTTTAGCGGCGCATTTATTTTATATAGAGAGTCGCTAGACGTCCCCATTTAAGCATGATAAGTTATCCGCATTCCTCATAGAGTACCCATAAGAATTACCTTGTTTTCCTTTGCTCTTTTCTGAAACGTCTAGCTTGCAGTTCTGTTCAATGCCAATTTTAGTTACTGACTATTAATCTAAAGTTGATAATTCATGGTTGTATCACTGTGACTTGAGTCTTGAGTAAATAAATGGGCTGTATTAGGGATAAGATGTTGTCCTAAAATGTATAAAAAACTATTGCTAATATTGATTACGTTTCTAATAATATGCGGCATGTCATCTTGATGATTACAACGCTTTCGTTAGTCACAACACCTTCACAGCAATATTAGTTGTAGCTAGCACAAATTTTAATGCATTGTTGTTGGTTATAAGTCCATATCTATCAACAGGGCACTATAAAGTTAAACTGGCGCTTCATAGGTTCACTATACTAAATAGGTTCACTATAAAAGTTGCCTCCAATTTACGTTCATAGTTCGAGAAATACCCCGAGTTAAAGAACCCACCATTATGAATCTTACCGAATTAAAAAATACGCCTGTATCAGAACTGATTACGTTAGGCGAAAACATGGGGCTAGAGAACTTAGCCCGTATGAGAAAGCAGGATATTATTTTCTCAATTTTGAAGCAGCATGCTAAAAGTGGAGAAGATATTTTCGGCGATGGCGTACTGGAAATATTGCAGGATGGATTTGGTTTCCTCCGTTCAGCAGACAGTTCTTACCTCGCAGGCCCTGATGATATCTATGTTTCCCCTAGCCAAATTCGCCGCTTTAACCTACGCACCGGCGACACCATTTCAGGAAAAATTCGTCCCCCGAAAGAAGGTGAACGCTATTTTGCACTCTTGAAAGTTAACGAAGTTAACTTTGACAAACCTGAAAATGCCCGCAGCAAAATCCTTTTTGAAAACTTAACCCCATTACATGCCAATAATCGTCTGCGCATGGAGCGTGGTAACGGTTCTACTGAAGATTTAACGGCGCGCGTATTGGATTTAGCCGCACCTATCGGTCGTGGACAGCGTGGTTTGATCGTTGCACCACCGAAAGCGGGTAAAACCATGTTACTGCAAAATATTGCGGCTAACATTGCCCATAACTACCCTGACTGCGTATTGATGGTTCTGCTGATCGATGAGCGTCCAGAAGAAGTTACTGAGATGCAACGCTTAGTGAAAGGTGAAGTTATCGCTTCAACGTTTGATGAGCCAGCTGCGCGTCACGTCCAAGTTGCTGAAATGGTTATCGAGAAAGCGAAACGTCTGGTTGAGCATAAAAAAGACGTTATCATTTTACTGGATTCTATTACTCGTCTTGCTCGTGCATACAACACCGTCGTTCCTTCATCAGGTAAAGTATTGACCGGTGGTGTGGACGCAAACGCATTACATCGTCCAAAACGTTTCTTCGGTGCTGCTCGTAACGTTGAAGAAGGTGGTAGCTTGACTATCATAGCGACCGCGTTAGTTGATACCGGTTCGAAAATGGATGAAGTGATTTACGAAGAATTTAAAGGAACAGGTAACATGGAATTACACCTGTCCCGTAAAATTGCTGAAAAACGTGTTTTCCCTGCGATTGATTACAACCGCTCTGGTACACGTAAAGAAGAGCTGCTCACCTCCCAAGATGAGCTGCAAAAAATGTGGATCCTGCGTAAGATTATTCACCCAATGGGCGAAATCGATGCAATGGAATTCCTCATCAGCAAATTAGCAATGACTAAGACTAACGAAGAGTTCTTTGATTTTATGAAAAGAGCATAGTCTCGTTAGGATTATGAGTATAGAAATAGGCGCTCTAATTAGGGCGCCTATTTTTTTATCAGTGAACAGTGAACATTCACAAAATAATAGTCTTTATTATTTATCAACATAAGCATGAATTACTTTCTTGATGAGTAAAATGAAATAATCAACGGATGCTAGCTTATTCTCTATAAGATGGTATTTTTTACATTAATTTTTATACTTAGATTTATCCAATGACTGATATTTACTCATTCATATGAAAAGTGATAGTGATGGTCGGTTAATATGTTGGAGATTGTTTTTATGGCATGCATCTTGCAATGTTAAGGGATAAAATCTTTAAGGTGAGTTTGTAACGCAAAACTATATCGGCGTATTGGTATTTCCGGCATGTTTTGTGCATATCAAAACGCAGGAAATCTGTTTTAGAGTACCATTTTTTGTTCGAATACTATGTGGCGGCAGTAATTTATCACAGCAACCAAAAGTTTTAGTGTTTAAAAGTTGGATAGAAATATAAGAGAGTAGAACAGTGGATAGCACACACTTTGTAAGTAATCTCTTCTATGTCTTTTTGTTTACCTTAGCTTTTATTTTTGTCGCGCGTATTGTGGCGAAAAAAATTGGCTTGGTTGATAAACCGAATTTCAGGAAGAAACACGTAGGATTGGTTCCTCTCGTTGGAGGGATCTCTGTTTTCTTTGGCGTTTGCTTCGCGTTTATGATCACGGAAGAATACATTCCCCATAAGTGGCTATATATTGCTTGTGCGGGGCTCTTAGTGTTCGTTGGTGCTCTGGATGATAGGTTTGATATCAGCGTGAAATTACGCGCTGGGGTTCAAGCTATCGTCGCTGTCGTCATGATGACAGCTGGTGGGTTGTCGTTAGAGTCTCTAGGCCATGCATTTGGTCCTTGGGAACTGGTACTTGGGCCATTTGGTTATATCGTCACCTTATTTGCCGTTTGGGCTGCAATCAATGCCTTTAACATGGTTGATGGCATCGATGGTTTATTAGGCGGATTGTCCTCGGTTTCCTTTGGAGCCCTTGGTTTCTTACTGTATCAGAATGGTAACTATGCGTTAGCGTTTTGGTGTTTTGCATTTATAGCAGCTATTCTTCCTTATATCCTCATGAATATGGGCGTTTTAGGGCGTCGCTTTAAAGTGTTCATGGGTGATGCGGGAAGTACGTTGATTGGCTTTACCATTATTTGGATCCTTGTTGCTTCAACACAAGAAGATGTCCATCCAATAAACCCTGTGACTGCATTATGGATTATTGCTATTCCGCTTATGGATATGGTGGCAATTATGTACCGCCGTATTCGTAAAGGTATGAGTCCATTCTCACCGGATCGTCAGCATATTCATCACTTGATTATGCGCTCAGGTTTTACCCCGAAAGGGGCATTTGTAATCATCACATTGGCTGCGGCAATTCTTGCGTGTATTGGTATTATTGGCGAGCGCCTTTCATTCGTTCCTGAATGGGTAATGTTGGCATTATTTTTGCTTGTATTTATGATGTATGGTTACTGCATCAAGCGAGCATGGAAAGTCGCCCGTTTTATCAAGCGAATTAGACGTCGTGCGCGTAAGAGTGCGGTCCGGTAACGACAAACGAACTATAGAGGTTCTGTGCAGTGAATAACTCAGAAACGCAACCTAATCAACATCAAACCTCGCTTGAAGCGGAGTTAGATATTCGTGATTTATGCCGTTCACTATGGCAGGGTAAAATTTGGATCGTCGCATGTGCAGTGATTTTTGCTGCGATTGCACTGGGAGCATCCTATTTTATGCAGCCGAAGTGGAGCACAACGGCTATCACGGATTTACCGACTGTGAACAATCTGGGAAGTTATTATTCTCAGCAACAATTTCTGCGCAACCTTGATTCTCGTATTAATGCGGTGGGGCAAGAAGGGCAGCTACCAACGATTGCCAAAGAAGCTTATGAAGAATTTACCAAACAATTAGGTTCTTACGATACTCGCCGCCAATTTTGGTTAGGTACTGAGTATTATAAGCAACGCTTGGAAAATGACCCGAAAGCGGATGCGGCATTGTTGGACGAGCTGATCAACAATATCGAATATACGCCAGCTGATGCACTCAAAAACCCAACAGATAGCGTGAAGTTAGTAGCTGAAACAGCAACAGACAGCAATCAACTGTTACGTGAATATATTGAGTTTGCTAATCAGCGTGCAACGACAAATTTGAATGATGAATTGAAAGGGACGTGGGCAACCAAAACCCAATCAATGAAAGCGTTAGTTAAACGTGAAGCGATGGTAGCAACGGCAGCGTATGACCGTCGTCTAAATAGCCTTGAACAAGCTCTTAAAGTGGCTGAGAAGCAAGGTATTTCACGTAATCAAACGACTGCTCCAGTGGATGAAATTCCTGACTCAAAAATGTTCATGTTAGGTGTTCCATTACTGCAAGCTCAAATTGAGACGTTAAAAGCAACAGGTCCAGATTTTGATACAGATTATGATCAGAATGTGGCGATGTTATCGACGCTGAATGTTGAACCTGTTCTTCAAGATAATTTCCATGCGTATCGTTATCTGCGAACGCCTGAAGATCCAATCAAACGCGATAGTCCGCGCAGAGCATTTATTGCTGTTCTGTGGGGTGCAATTGGTATGTTAGTAGGTGCCGGAGTGGTACTGTCTCGCCGTCGCCCATCGTAATGTCATATTCGCCACCGGCGGCAAGGTCGGTGGCGAAATAGCATCATTAAAACTAAAGAAAGCAGTAAACTGCGAAGAAAATATAAGAGAGTCACTGTGAAAGTATTGACTGTATTCGGCACACGGCCTGAAGCCATTAAAATGGCTCCATTGGTTCATGCTCTTGCTGATGATGCAGACTTTGAAGCGAAAGTGTGTGTCACCGCTCAGCACCGTGAAATGCTAGATCAAGTACTGAACTTATTTGAGATCACGCCCGATTATGATCTCAACATTATGAAGCCAGGTCAGGATTTAACCGATATTACTTGCCGTATTTTGGAAGGATTAAAGGCAGTATTTGCGGATTTCCAACCGGATGTTGTCCTTGTGCACGGCGATACCGCCACAACAATGGCAACCAGTCTTGCGGCATTCTACCATCGCATTCCAGTTGGGCATGTTGAAGCTGGACTGCGCACAGGAAACCTCTACTCGCCATGGCCAGAAGAAGGTAACCGTAAAATTGCGGGACACCTTGCTCAATACCATTTCGCGCCGACAGAAAACTCGCGCCAAAACTTACTCAATGAATCTATTCCCGATAGCCATATTTCTGTGACTGGCAATACAGTCATTGATGCGCTGTTGTGGGTCAAAGAGAAGGTCATGGGTAACCAAAATATGATGGCTGAATTAGCCGGAAATTACCCATTTATCGATCCAAATAAAAAAATGTTGCTTGTGACCGGCCACCGCCGTGAAAGTTTTGGTGGCGGTTTCGAGCGTATTTGTCATGCATTAGCGGATATCGCTCAAGCGCACCCTGATGTTCAAGTGGTTTACCCAGTTCACTTGAACCCAAATGTGAGCGAGCCAGTAAAACGAATTCTGCATGGTATTGATAATATTATCTTAATTAGTCCTCAAGAATATCTGCCGTTCGTCTATTTGATGAACCATGCGTATCTGATTTTAACGGATTCCGGTGGTATTCAAGAAGAAGCGCCATCTTTAGGCAAACCTGTTTTAGTTATGAGAGATACCACCGAACGCCCTGAAGCGGTTGATGCAGGGACAGTTCGTTTAGTGGGAACAGATACACAAACCATTGTAAATGAAGTTAATCGGTTACTGACAGATGAAGCGGAATATCACGAAATGAGCCGCGCACATAACCCGTATGGTGATGGTCATGCTTGTCAGCGTATTCTTGCAGCATTAAAAAGCAATCAGGTGAAATTATGAGTTTTGAAACTATTTCTGTTATCGGCCTCGGTTATATCGGTTTACCAACAGCGGCAGCCTTCGCATCTCGTAAGAAGCAGGTTGTCGGCGTAGATGTCAACCAGCATGCTGTTGACACTATCAATCAAGGTAAAATCCATATTGTGGAACCTGAGCTGGATGTTGTGGTGAAAAAAGCGGTTGAAGAAGGTCACTTAAAAGCCTTCACCAAGCCACAACCCGCAGACGCATTCCTGATTGCTGTTCCTACACCATTCAAAGGTGAACACGAGCCTGATTTGGTGTACGTGAAAGCGGCAGCTGAGTCTATCGCACCAGTCCTGAAAAAAGGCGACTTAGTGATCCTTGAATCTACGTCTCCAGTGGGTACGACTGAGCAAATGGCGCAGTGGTTAGCCGCCGCTCGCCCTGATTTGACCTTCCCTCACCAAGCTGGTGAAGAAGCAGATATCGATGTGGCATACTGCCCTGAGCGCGTACTACCGGGCCAAGTGATGGTTGAACTGATCAAAAATGACCGTGTTGTTGGCGGGATGACACCGAAATCTTCACTGCGTGCTAGCGAACTGTACAACATCTTCTTAGAAGGTGAGTGTGTAATCACTAACTCAAGAACGGCTGAAATGTGTAAGTTAACGGAAAACAGTTTCCGTGACGTTAACATCGCATTTGCTAACGAGTTATCGCTGATTTGTGCAGACCAAGATATCAATGTTTGGGAACTGATTAGCCTTGCAAACCGTCACCCTCGCGTGAACATTCTGCAGCCGGGCCCAGGCGTTGGTGGTCACTGTATCGCGGTCGACCCGTGGTTTATCGTGGCTCAAAGCCCAAAACAATCTCGTTTAATCCACACTGCGCGTTTAGTTAACGATGGCAAGCCAATTTGGGTTGTTGATCAAGTAAAAGCGGCGGTGGCCGATTGCTTAGTGGAAACTGGCAAAAAAGCGAATGAAATCAAAATCGCATGTTTCGGTTTATCGTTCAAACCAAACATCGATGACCTGCGCGAAAGCCCAGCAATGCACATCACCAAGATGGTTGCGAACTGGAACCCAGGTAAAACATTTGCGGTGGAACCGCATATTCACGAATTACCAACGGCACTGAAAGGTATTGCTGAACTGGTTTCTATTGAAACTGCCGTGAGCGAAGCGGATGTGATCCTGATGTTAGTCGACCATAACCTGTTTAAAGGTATCCAAGGTTCTGCTATCCCACAAAAATGGGTTGTGGATACAAAAGGAGTATGGCGTTGAAACGTATTTTAATTACAGGTGGAGCCGGCTTTATCGGCTCTGCTGTTGTTCGTCATGTGATTGAAAACACAAAAGATCACGCGATTGTGGTTGACTGCTTAACTTATGCGGGCAATTTGGAATCATTAGCGGAAGTCGCCAATAGCGAGCGCTATGCTTTTGAACAAGTGAACATTTGTGACCGTGCTGCATTGGATAAAGTGTTTGCTGAACACAAACCTGATGTCGTGATGCATTTAGCGGCAGAAAGCCACGTAGACCGTTCGATTGATGGCCCTGCGGCATTTATCGAAACTAACATCGTGGGTACTTACACCTTGTTAGAAGCGGCGCGTCATTACTGGTCTGCACTTGAAGATAGTAAAAAAGCGGCTTTCCGTTTCCATCACATTTCAACTGATGAAGTGTATGGCGACTTGGAAGGTCCAGATGGCTTCTTTACGGAAGCTACACCGTATGCACCAAGCAGCCCATATTCAGCCTCAAAAGCGTCTAGCGACCACTTAGTGCGTGCGTGGCAGAGAACGTATGGTTTACCAACCATGATCACCAACTGCTCAAATAACTATGGTCCTTATCACTTCCCTGAGAAGCTGATCCCATTGATTATTTTGAATGCGATTTCCGGTAAGCCGCTGCCAGTGTACGGCAAAGGTGAGCAAATTCGTGACTGGCTGTTTGTGGAAGACCATGCGCGAGCGCTGCATTTAGTAGCGACTCAAGCACAGCCGGGTTCAACCTACAATATTGGTGGCCATAACGAGCGCCGTAATATTCAAGTGGTTGAAACAATTTGTGAATTACTTGAAGAGCTGCACCCGCAGAAACCTCAAGGGGTTGCTCATTACCGCGACTTAATCACGTATGTGAAAGACCGTCCTGGTCACGATATGCGCTACGCCATTGACGCCGATAAAATTGAGCGTGAATTAGGCTGGACACCAGAAGAGACGTTTGAATCCGGGATCCGTAAAACGGTGCTGTGGTATTTAAACAATGAAACTTGGTGGCGTCGTGTGCAAGATGGCTCCTATGCCGGCGAACGTCTAGGCTTAGGCAGCTAGGAGGCAATATGAAAGGTATTATTCTGGCTGGTGGCTCGGGAACACGTTTGCACCCGATCACTCGCGGCATCTCAAAACAGCTGCTGCCTATCTACGATAAGCCAATGATTTATTATCCGCTGTCAGTGTTAATGCTGGCAGGGATCCGCGAAATTCTAGTGATTTCGACGCCGGATGATTTGCCAATGTTCCAGCGTTTACTGGGCGATGGTCATGAGTTTGGAATCGAATTGAGCTACGCGGAACAGCCTTCTCCAGATGGACTGGCTCAAGCGTTTATCATTGGTGAAGAGTTCATTAATGGGGACTCTTGCTGCTTAGTGCTCGGAGACAATATTTTCTTCGGTCACTCATTCAGCCCTAAATTAATGTCAGTCGCGGCACGTCAAAAGGGCGCGACAGTATTCGGCTATCAAGTGATGGATCCTGAGCGTTTTGGTGTGGTGGAGTTTGATGACAATTTCAAAGCGTTGTCTATCGAAGAAAAGCCAAAAAAACCAAAATCAAACTGGGCAGTGACGGGTTTATATTTCTATGATAACCAAGTGGTTGATTTTGCTAAGCAAGTAAAACCTTCCGAACGTGGTGAACTGGAAATTACCTCCATCAATCAAATGTATTTAGAGCGCGGTGAGCTTAGCGTTGAGCTGCTCGGTCGTGGCTTCGCTTGGTTAGATACAGGCACTCATGACAGCTTAATTGAAGCCGGAACCTTTGTTCAGACCGTTGAGAAACGTCAAGGCTTTAAAGTGGCTTGTTTAGAAGAGATTGCATGGCGTAATGGCTGGTTGTCTGACGACCAAGTTAAAGAAGCCGCCGCTCGCCTGAATAAAACAGGTTATGGCAAATACTTAGAGGACTTACTTCGTGTCCGTCCGCGCCAATATTGATCCCCTAGATTGGGAATCTGATTTTTTCAAACGTTCAACGGCGAAACTGGATTTCGCCGCGACTGATGCACAAATTATTCTTTCTTATCAATTGGATAAGTTTGAGATTGTGCAAGCGAAAGTTGCGGCATCCGAGACAGCTAAAATCGATGAGCTAGCCAGTATGGGGTTCAGTTTTGTTGAAGGCGAAATTGATTTTGCGTTAACTATTGGCACAGAAAATGCTTATCTAAACACAGCGTTATCAGAGACGGATAATGTGGTTGTTGCACAAACAGGGGATATTGTTTCTCTGCGTGACACCGCCGCCTCTGTGTTTAGTAACAGCCGCTTTAGAACCCCTTGGTACCATGAAGGGGACAGCGGTCGGTTTTATGCATTATGGATAGAAAAAGCCGTTCTTGGCACCTTTGACCACACCTGTTTACTCCTTAGAGATAATGCAGGTGATATTTTAGGTTTCGTTAGCCTACGTAGCCTTGATGCAGATACAGCTAGAATTGGGCTGTTAGCGGCAACGCCAAATGCAACAGGACGCGGTATCGGTCGGAAATTAATGTCAGCAGCGTATCAGTGGTGTGTGCAACACCAAAAAAGACAGTTAAATGTTGCCACGCAAATGAGCAATGTTGCGGCGTTAAATCTTTATTCACGTAGCGGTGCGGCAATCGCCAGCACAGCATATTGGTTATACAGGGGACAACATGATTCCATTTAATAAACCACCCGTTGTAGGTACTGAAGTTGAGTATATGAAGCAGGCCATGGCTAGTGGCAAACTGTGCGGGGATGGTGGTTTCACTAAGCGTTGTGAAGAGTGGATGGAGAAACGTTTTAACTGTCCGAAAGTCCAGTTAACACCGTCTTGCACCGCTTCATTAGAAATGGCAGCGATCCTGATTGATATTAAGCCGGGCGATGAAGTCATCATGCCAAGCTTTACCTTCGTATCGACCTCTAACGCATTCGTGTTACGAGGTGCCAAAATTGTGTTCGTGGATATTCGTCCAGATACAATGAATATCGATGAAACCAAAATTGAAGCGGCAATCACTGATCGCACACGTGCAATTGTTCCTGTTCACTACGCTGGCGTGGCTTGCGAAATGGACACCATCATGGCTATCGCGAAGAAACACAATTTATTTGTGATTGAAGACGCGGCGCAAGGCGTGATGTCTACCTACAAAGGTAAAGCATTGGGTACCATCGGTCATATTGGCTGCTATAGCTTCCATGAAACCAAAAACTACTCTTCAGGTGGTGAAGGTGGTGCGACCTTAATCAATGATAAAGCGTTGATTAACCGTGCAGAAGTGATCCGTGAAAAAGGCACAAACCGCAGCCAATTCTTCCGTGGTCAAGTGGACAAATATACCTGGCGCGACATCGGCTCAAGCTACCTGTTATCTGACTTACAAGCTGCCTATTTATGGGCGCAGTTAGAAGAAGCCGACAAAATCAACGAACGCCGTTTACTGCTGTGGGATCGCTATTATCAAGCGTTACAACCGCTGGTAGCTGCAGGTCGTTTAGTGTTAGCCACCGTGCCGGAAGATTTGAAACATAATGCCCATATGTTCTATATCAAACTCAAAGATGTGGAAGAGCGCACTGAGTTTAATGAATATATGAAATCTCATGGTATTTTGACGGTATTCCACTATGTGCCACTGCACACCAGCCCTGCTGGAATGGAATTCGGTTATTTCCACGGTGAAGACAAATACACTTCGGTTGAAAGTGACCGTTTAGTGCGTCTGCCAATGTTCTACAACATGACAGACGACGAGCAACAAGTGGTTATTGAGCGAATCAAAGCGTTCTTTGCCTAATGTCACTCGCTAAAGCATCGGTTTGGACTGCTGGGTCTACCCTGATTAAAATCGGGGTGGGCCTGTTGATCGTCAAATTATTTGCAGTCTCATTTGGCCCGAGTGGTGTGGGTCTGGCGGGGAACTTCCGCCAATTAATTACGGTGCTAGGCGTATTGTCTGGTGCTGGGATTTTCAATGGCGTCACAAAATATGTGGCAGAACACCATCAAGATCCGCAGAAATTACGGGCTGTGCTGGGAACGTCTTCCACGATAATCCTCGGATTTTCAACGTTACTGGCGATTATTTTCTTGCTATGCAGTGCCCCGATCAGTGCCGCACTATTTGATACTGAGCAATACAGTGGCGTGATCCGTATGGTTGCCTTGATTCAAATGGGTATCGCATATGCGAACTATTTCTTGGCGATTTTGAAAGGCTACCGAGACGCTGCGGGGAATGCGACGGCCATCATTTTTGGTAGCATAATCGGCGTAGTCGCCTATTATTTATGCTATCTAATGGGTGGTTATGATGGCGCACTTGCAGGGTTAGCATTGGTTCCTGCGTTGGTGG
Source organism: Providencia sp. wls1914 (assembly GCF_009706645.1). Lineage (NCBI taxonomy): Bacteria > Pseudomonadati > Pseudomonadota > Gammaproteobacteria > Enterobacterales > Morganellaceae > Providencia > Providencia sp. wls1914. Next base: position 245,042 of record NZ_WLUN01000008.1, on the reverse strand, counting down.
TGTTGCCTGCGGCAGGTATGGTTATTCGACGTAAACAGTTTGCGTTGTCATCCCTCAAACCTGCGTGGGATAAAGCCATTGCCACTAATCTTGGTAAATTCACTATCATGGCGATGTTGACGGCGATTACGCTGCCAGTCGCCTATATCATGATGCGAAATTTACTGGCACAAACCTATAGCTGGGATGAAGTAGGATTATGGACGGGCGTCACCACGATTTCGGATGCCTATTTACAATTCATCACAGCAACATTTTCGGTCTATTTGCTGCCGACGTTATCCCGTTTACAGCATAAAAATGAAATCTCTGCCGAAATTGTTAAGGCATTGAAGTTTGTATTACCTGCTGTTGCCGCCGTGAGCTTTACGGTTTGGCTGCTGCGTGATTTTGCGATTTGGCTGCTGTTCTCAAAAGAGTTTACAGGGATGAGAGACCTGTTCGCTTGGCAGCTGGTCGGCGACGTATTGAAAGTGGGTGCTTACGTCTTTGGTTATCTGGTCATCGCGAAAGCGGCACTGCGTTTTTATGTTCTTACGGAAGTGAGCCAATTTGTTCTGTTAACGGGCTTTGCCCATTGGTTTATTCCTGAACATGGCGCCGTGGGGGCGACACAAGCCTATATGGCGACCTATATCGTATATTTTACTCTCTGTTGTTGCGTATTTTTGATCTACCGTAGGCGAGCATGACAACCTTAATACATGTACTGGGATCTGACCTCCCGCATCATAATCAGACGGTTTTAACGTTTTTTAATAACGTTATTTGCCAAGAGATGGCACCGTCACAAAAGCCGCATTTTATGGTGGTGAGCCAGGATGCGCAGCTCGCTGCTGCCTATCCGATGCTTGAAATTGAAGTTTTTGACAGCAAACAATCTATTGCAGATAGCGTAATTCGTCGCGCGAAAGTGGAACGTCGGACACGCTTTTTCTTCCATGGGCAATTTAATGCGCCAATTTGGTTAGCACTGCTTTTTGGCAAGATAAAATCCCATCAATTTTGGTGGCATATTTGGGGGGCTGATCTCTATGAAGAATCTAGCTCGCTGAAATTTAAGCTATTTTATATTCTTCGTCGTCTGGCACAAAAGAAAGTGGGGCACGTTTGTGCAACGCGGGGAGATTTGTGCCATTTCCAACAGTCGAATCCTAATGTGCCATCGTCGGTTCTCTATTTCCCGACACGTATGGATCCGGCATTGACGCTAAACGAACGTCAGCCTCGTGAGGGCGAGCAGCTAACTATCCTGCTCGGTAACTCGGGTGACCGCTCCAATCGTCATGTAGAAGCACTGAGCGCGATTAAACAGCAATTTGGCGACAAGGTGAAAGTGATAGTCCCAATGGGCTACCCAGCGAATAACCAAAACTACATTGCAGAAGTTGAGCAAGCAGCACAGAGCGAATTCCCTCAAGGGCAGGTGGATATCCTTAAAGAGCGTATGGCGTTCGATGATTACCTGAATTTGCTGAAAACCTGCGACCTTGGCTACTTTATTTTTAATCGCCAACAAGGGGTTGGAACGGTCTGTTTGCTTATTCAGTTCTCTATTCCTTTTGTCATTAGCCGCCAAAATACCTTCTGGCAAGATTTAACGGCGCAGAATGTCCCGGTCTTTTTCTATGGTGATGAGCTAACTCTGCCATTAGTGGATGAAGCACAACGCCAAATGAATTCGCTTAATAAACAGCATATTGAATTCTTTGCGCCTAACTTTACTGATGGCTGGAAACAGATCCTCAGCATCGCGGAGGCGAAAGCATGACATTGCTTGAATTGGGTGGCTTAGCGCTTATCTACCTAATCTCCATTATCTTTATCGGCACGCTGATGTATAAAGAGTTTTTACGCGTGCGCTTTAATTTTAATATTTTCTTTACTTTATTGTATTTACTGACGTTTTACTTCGGATTCCCACTGACTTGCGCATTGGTTTTCCAGTTTGATGTCGCGATAGTCCCTGCCGATTACTTGATGTATGCCATGCTGGCGTCAACCAGCTTCTATGCCATTTACTATGTGACGTACAAAACGCGTTTAACTAAGCGCGTGGATACCCAGCGTCGTGCCGTATTTAGCATGAATAAGGTGGAAACCAATCTGACCTGTCTGCTACTAATTGCCGTGGCGGTGGTTACTGTAGGTATTTTCTTCATGGATAACGGCTTCTTGCTGTTTAAGTTGAAATCCTATAGCCAGATATTTTCCAGTCAGGTGTCGGGCGTGGCATTGAAGCGCTTTTTCTACTTCTTTATCCCTGCAATGCTGATTGTCTATTTCTTGAAACCCACGCAAAAACGCTGGATTTTCTTCTTGATCAGCACGGTCTCATTCGGTTTCTTAACCTATGTAATTGTGGGCGGAACCCGTGCCAATATTATCTTGGCATTTGCCCTGTTCCTATTTATCGGGATTGTCAGAGGCTGGATCACGCTTTGGATGCTGGCGGCGGCAGGTGTGGCAAGTATTGTTGGGATGTTCTGGTTAGCTCTCAAGCGTTACGGTCTTGATGTGAGCGGTGCTGAAGCGTTTTACACTTTCTTGTATCTAACCCGTGATACGTTCTCGCCGTGGGAAAACTTAGGATTATTGCTCAGCTATTATGACCAAATGGAATTTCAAGGTTTAGCGCCGATTATCCGTGATTTCTATGTGTTTATTCCTGCATGGGTATGGCCTGAACGTCCTGATACGGTATTAAACTCAGCTAACTATTTTACGTGGGAAGTGCTGAATAACCATTCTGGATTAGCGATTTCTCCTACGCTAATTGGCTCTCTGGTGGTCATGGGGGGTGTGCTGTTTATCCCGCTGGGCGCGATCGTGGTGGGTATGATCATTAAATGGTTTGACTGGATTTATGGTTTAAGTCTAAAAGAATCCAATCGTTACAAGGCCGCGATTATGCAGGCATTTTGTTTCGGTGCCATCTTCAACATGATTGTATTAGCTCGCGAAGGGGTTGATTCCTTTGTCTCGCGCGTGGTCTTTTTCTGTTTAGTCTTCGGACTATGTTTAGTGTTAGCTAAATTACTGTACTGGTTATTTGAAAGTGCCGGTCTTATTCGTATTAAAGCCGCTTCATATTTAAAAAGTGGTCAACGGGAAAGCCGTTAAAAGGAGCATCATGGAACAGTCGTCAATTCCTCAATATAGCATCAGAGGTCATAATATTTGGGGCTTTAAAAACATGGCCCATTTCTTGGACTATCTGTTTGCTGACGGTAAGACCAAAACAGGCACACTTGTGGCTATCAACGCAGAAAAAGTGATGATCGCAGAGCAAGATACCGCGCTGAATACCTTATTAGGACAGGCGGAATACCTTTATGCTGATGGGATCAGCATTGTGCGTGCTATTCGCCGTAAATACCCGAAAGCCGAGGTTTCTCGTGTGGCAGGTGCCGATTTATGGGAAGGCTTGATGGAGCGCGCAGGAAAAGAAGGCACGCCAGTATTTTTAGTCGGTGGTAAGCCAGAAATTCTTGAGCAAACTAAAGCGAAGCTACGCGCACAATGGAATGTCAACATTGTGGATTCCCAAGATGGCTACTTTACGGCAGAAGATCGCAGTGCGCTGTTTGAGCGTATTCACGCGAGTGGTGCCAAGATTGTGACCGTGGCGATGGGCTCTCCGAAGCAAGAAATCTTTATGCGTGATTGCCGTGTCGTGCATCCTGATGCGCTGTATATGGGCGTCGGTGGGACTTATGACGTGTTTACCGGTCACGTTAAGCGTGCGCCTAAAGTCTGGCAAAACTTAGGGCTAGAATGGCTGTATCGCTTACTTTCCCAACCAACGCGAATTAAACGACAGTTTAAATTGCTGAAGTTTTTAGGCTACTACTACGGTGGTAAGCTTTAAGCCTTCTTCTTACTGAATAGACCCGCGTAATGCGGGTTTATTTATTTCTGGCGCCTCCATTCTCGCTTCAAATATACCTGTAATTGTTCAAAAATAGATGCAACCTAAGGGATCTCACGGTATCTTGGGGGATTGTATTTTTTATTTTATTTTCGACAACCAGCCGCGATGACTAAAAAGTTATGGCTATTAGAGCTGCGAATATCGAATGGTTATTATCGACAGGGGAAATTATGGATAAGCCACAGCAAGGTCTTCAGCGAGGGCTAGAAGCCCGTCATATTGAGCTGATTGCTTTGGGCGGAACAATTGGAGTTGGGCTATTTATGGGCTCAGCGAGTACGTTGAAGTGGGCGGGGCCATCCGTACTACTGGCGTATATTATCGCAGGGCTATTTGTCTTCTTCATCATGCGTTCTATGGGCGAAATGCTCTTTCTAGAGCCAGTCACTGGTTCATTTGCTTCATTTGGTTATAAATATTTAAGCCCTTTTTGGGGATGTTTAACCGCGTGGGGTTATTGGTTTATGTGGGTCGCGGTTGGAATTTCAGAGATAACCGCAATCGGGGAATATGCAAAGTATTGGTTCCCTGATGTGCCTCAGTGGATATTTGCGATGGTTGCCGTCGCGTTGGTGGCACTGGCAAACCTCGCCGCAGTGAGGCTATACGGCGAGCTGGAATTTTGGTTTGCGATGATCAAAGTGACCACAATCGTCGTGATGATTTTGATTGGTTTGGGGCTAATTTTCTTTGGTCTTGGCAATAATTTCGAACCGATTGGATTGGCTAATTTGACCGAGCATGGCGGATTCTTCGCTGGCGGCTGGAAAGGTTTCTTATTTGCGCTGTGTATCGTGGTGGCATCTTATCAAGGTGTTGAGCTCGTCGGGATCACCGCAGGAGAAGCCAAAAACCCACAAGTGACACTGAAAAAAGCCATCAATAATATTCTGTGGCGCATTCTTATTTTCTATGTCGGCGCCATTTTTATTGTGGTGACGCTGTTCCCGTGGACGGAAGTCGGGCAACAAGGCAGTCCGTTTGTGATGACATTCGCTAAAGTGGGGATTGTCTCGGCCGCCGCGGTCATTAACTTTGTGGTGCTCACCGCAGCATTATCTGGCTGCAATAGCGGCATGTACAGCGGTGGGCGTATGCTATACGCGCTGGCACAGAATAAGCAGTTACCGAGTGGACTATTAAAACTGACGAAAAACGGCGTTCCAGCGCGTTGTGTCGGCTTTACTATCTTATGCTTGGTTGCAGGGTCGAGCTTGAACTACATCATCCCAAACCCTGAGCAGGTGTTTGTGTATGTATATAGTGCGAGCGTCTTGCCAGGAATGGTGCCTTGGTTAGTGATCTTGACCAGCCAGCTACGTTTTCGTAAGCAGAACCAGCAGCAGATGGCAGGGCATACGTTTAAATCGATTCTGTTTCCATGGGTGAACTACGCCACACTGCTGTTTTTAGCCTGTGTGCTAGTGGGGATGGCGATTAACCCAGAAACGCGTTTGTCACTGATTGTCGGGGCTATCTTTTTATTGACGGTTTCAGGGCTTTATTTTGTGATCCGCAGCTTTAGTCGCCACGATAAAAGCCCATCGTAAAAATATTTTGTGGGTAAAATTTCATCTAATAGACGAGAAAGAGGGAAAAAATGCTCTCTTTCTCGACGAAATGGATAAAAGGCAAGCAATCGATAATTTTATTGAAAAAAGGACTAGACAGCAGGGGGATAAATCCGTACTATCCTCTCCCGCAACGGCGTTAAGCGCCCGTAGCTCAGCTGGATAGAGCGCTGCCCTCCGGAGGCAGAGGTCTCAGGTTCGAATCCTGTCGGGCGCACCATCAAAAGGTGACAAGCTACGGTGGCAAAGCAAAGTTGTATGTAGTAGTATGACAACACTTTGAAATAAGTGAAGTTATGGTGGCTATAGCTCAGTTGGTAGAGCCCTGGATTGTGATTCCAGTTGTCGTGGGTTCGAGTCCCATTAGCCACCCCATTTTTTTTGTGACATTGCGAGGGTGGCGGAATTGGTAGACGCGCTAGCTTCAGGTGTTAGTGTCCTATGGACGTGGGGGTTCAAGTCCCCCCTTTCGCACCACGAAAAAAATGATGTCGAGTTACTGCCTTAAGCAGTTAAATTTCGGCGAGTAGCGCAGCTTGGTAGCGCAACTGGTTTGGGACCAGTGGGTCGGAGGTTCGAATCCTCTCTCGCCGACCAATTTAAAGAACCCCGCTCAATCGAGCGGGGTTTTTGCATTTTAAAACTGTAATAATTTTTAACCTGGTTATTTTCCCTTCCGTATTCTTATCTTCTTATCTTCTTATCTTCTTATCTTCTTATCTTTATCCTTGAATCTGTTTTTTTATTATCTTTATTCTGATATCTCCGGTATCGCTTTTAACAAGAATGGTTCTTATCTGAATGTGTTTATAACATTATGTTTTTAATCAATAAAAATATTTGTCGCAGATCCGATACAAACCCCTATTTCCATGTCGTCAAAAAGAGACACTTTAATGATTGATTTATATGAATAAATTAATAGGCATTCTAAGCTGTCTCTAAATTGAGACAAAATAGCTGAATCGAACAGAATGGAATTTAGTCAGAATGAGGTATTAAAAAATCACAATAAGTAAGAAATAAAAATATCGTTTAAAAGCAGGGTAGTTGCGGGTTGAGAAAAGAAAAATTTTGGGTGATTTGAAAGTTGGCACGCATTCTGCATTATCTATTATGTAGATGCTCATCCCACTTATTATGACAGCCTAGCTTCATAAACCCAGGGATGACGCAAAGCCGATTATCGGTGCCTATTGTCCAATTTAGATGATCAAGAGTTAATCCTCTTACCATCAGCGAACGGGCGAAACGTTGAGTGAGGCACCATCCGTCTGTAGACCTGATTGTTATTTACACCTGCTTAGGCAGGTGTTTTTTTTTGTATCAATCTTGGGTTGTCATTTTCTTTCCTAACCAGATGAGCATTAGGAAAGAAACATTATCTTCTCGCTTACGCTTTTTTCTCTTTGCTTAACCACTTGCTGATCCAGCGAGTCACATAGGTATAGGCAATAATAATAAAGGTAATAATAAAGATATCTTTATTCAGATCGGCAGTATTGAAGCCAATGATCGAAATAAAAATAAACGGGGATAAAATCAGAAGTAGCAGGTCAAAAAAGATCTGTAAACGATTTTGGCTCGCTACAATCCAACGCCAGAGAGTTTTCACTACATTCATATCTTTATCCTGAATTCATTCAAAACGAAAATGTATACGATTATTTATACACTATGTGACCCTTTTATAATATAGCAATATGCGGTTTGCCTTGATTCGCTAAAAGTGACGCTCTCAGAGACTATCTTTTTGAGATAAATAGTAAAGGTCCAAACTGTAGACATAAAAAACGCCTCGGGCTAGGAGGCGTTTTAGATCAAAGCTTAATGAATGAATTAAAAATTTATCCTTTTGCTCGCTCTTGCTTGAGGGAGTGAGTGAGCGCCTCTTGGCGAATTTTCGCTGCTTCATTCGGTTTGTGTAGCTTGTCATAAGCATCGGCTAACCAAGCAGCATCATAGGCATCAAAACGCTGCGCCAATGCGGCTTTAAAGTAGGTTTCTGCTTTTTCCCATTGGGCATGTTGAAGTGCAAGGATCCCTAATGTGCTATTGAGTAATGGTGTCGCACCAGATTGTTTGACGAGGCTTAACAGTATTTTTTCAATCGCTTCAGGCTGCTCGCTCTGTAATTTCGGGATCAACAACAATAGACGTTCGTCATATTGCTGCTTCAATCCATCGATGATCATTTTTTCTGCGCTGCGCGTATCACCACATTCAATTAAATGCTCAGCTAAGAAAGCTTGTAAAGGGACTTCATGGCGAACTTTACGCGGCTGAGCTTTCCACCAATTTTTCAAACCATCGCTACCACCTTCAGCCATACATTGGTTCATGAGTCCTTTGTACGATTTGAGTTTTAACGCTTCCAGTTCATCTTCATTGTGTAATTGGACTTTCGCCATAATCGGCAGCAGCTCAATGAGCGCTTGGTATGCTCCAGTACCTAAGTATGCTTGTTCAGCTAAACGTAAAATCTCTGGGTGACGTGGTGCTTGGTCGAGTAGCTTGTCGATGCCATTACGGGCAGCATGAATTTCGCCTTCCGCCAATTGGATGCGAACACGGCTAATATCCACGGGAAGTTGATCTTTACCTGCGGCTTCAGCCGCTCTATCTAAATATTGATGGGTACGATAACTATCCCCACGTTGCTGGGCGGCTTCTGCGGCCATCAAGTAGTTAATCACTGGTTGCTGAGAGAAATCAGCGTGCTTACTCATTAATTTCTCAACTTGCTCTAAATCTCCTTCAGCTAATTTGAGCAAGGCTTTTTGAGTTTGAGTGTGTGCTTTCTGATATTTATGGCCACTGAACCAGCCTTTTGTCCGTGAGGTGGTGCTCATAAAGCGGCGGTAGCACCATCCAAGGAATAACAGAACAAATTGCAGCAGGATAAAGCACAACACAAGGTTGGTGACGCTGGTCGTAATATCGTAGCTATCGGTACGAATAAATACATAGCCTTGGTGCCCTGCTAATAGAGGACCCAAGATAATGCCAGCAATCAGGACGATAAAGAGAACAAAGACTTTAATCATGATCACCCCTTATGCTCAGGGGCGTTTGCCGCATCCGTTACGGGAGCTTCGACGGCAACGTCCGGTTTGTTAGTTTGCGTATCTGCAGGAGCCGTTGTCTCGTCGGCGGCTTTATCGGCTTCTTTTACTGCCTCAAGTGCGGCATCCTCGGAAACGCCAGTCGGTTCTTGATTTTGAGATAATAAATTACGTACTCGCGTTTGCATCACTTTTTCCAGCTTCGCTTGGCTTTCTAAAGCTTCAGGCATATCGGCATCAATCGGTTGATTAATTAAATCATCGAGTTCCGTCAAAAAGGCTTTAGTGGCTGGTGCGTCCACATCGAAGTAAGCGCGTACCCACGTAGAAGCTTGTTCGAGAGATTGTTTATATGTCTCTTCTTGATAACGCGGTACAGCTTGGGCTGCAATGAGCAATTGGGAGCGAATATTTTCACGCAGATAAATATCTTGGTTTGGGGCTAGCAATGGGGCTTCAGATCCATCACGAGCGCGCACGGTGATAAAATCGCTTGTGAAACTTTTCCAGCTGCGTGCGAGGTTGTCTTTCCAGTCTGCAATATCGTCACTGACATCAGTGCCGGTATCTTCAGGAGCATCGCCATTATTTAAATCAGCGAGGCGTAAGTTATCGACATCATTACTGAGTTGATTCAAACGCAAAATAATGCCGTCATAGTCAATTTGGTTGATGGCAGCTAGCTTGTTCATATCATTGGCGATAGCTTTACGAATATCCAGCAAACTCGGGTCATTCATTTCCGCTAAACTGGTATCTGCGCTTTTGAGTAGTACGGCAGCGGTAACAGGATCATGGTCATTCCATAATTTGCGGCCAGCCATTTTCACCATAAAATCAGCTTGGGCAATCAGCCAGTTTTTTACGTCCGAACTGGAAAGTGCCGTGACGTGAGCTTGTAATTCTTGCATGCGACGGTTGAGTTGATCTTCATAATCACGCGCATGGTTTTTCAGCTCTGTGTTGGTCGCGATAAGCGCATCCACACGTTGCCTATCGGCATTTTGTTGTTCAACTAATTCACTGACTTGTTGTTTCAGTTGGTTATTGTCATGAACCAATTGTGCATTGCTTTGCTGAGTAAAGTAGTACATCCCGCCGCCCATGACGACGATAATGGCGATAGCGATCGCACTGACTGCAAGACCAGGGCGTTTCTGTTTGGATGAAGGCGTCGGCTGACGAGTTTCTTTTTTCTCTGTCACCGCTTCATCATTAACAGTATCGGTAATTTTGTCTTGTTCCGTCATAAATTAGCATCCCATATCGGTTGAAATTAATGCTTCAAGTAAAGCGTGATTATCTGCGCTAGTTGCCACACAGACTCGACGCCACCCACTTTGGCGGGCTTTTTCTGCAATTCGTTCGCTGACAACCAGTAGTCGGCGGGAATACCACCATTGTTGCAGATCTTCAGCAATCAAATCGTTAAGTAGGGTCAACATTTCACCGCTTGTAACCACAATGTCGGTGATATCCGTGTTAAACCAAGTTTGGTTAAACTCAGTTTTATCATAGTGTACAGGTCGCCTTGCGTAGCATTCGCAGTAATCAACATCTGCACCTCGGGTGCGTAGTGTTGAGGCAAGGAGTTCGCGACCGCCATTACCTCGCAAGAGTAAGGCTCGTTTCCCCACTAAATTTTGCAGGCCAGGGTGGGTGAGTAACACCTCGCTGGTTTCTCCTGCTTCAGCCCAACGGATAGTTTGTCCTGTTAGTTGCTGAAAATAGTGACCTGTAGATTGTCCTATACCATAGTAGGATAACTTATCTGACCAGTCTCGTCCTGTTTGTTCCAATGCTAAATTTGCATACCAGACGGCATTTTTAGATAAAAGAAAGACGAGGTCGTTTTCCGATAATCCATCTAAGCGAGAGCACAAAGTGTTGAGCTGTGCACCTGCTTCAATCGTAATTAAGGGAGCCGGATAAGCCTGCCCCCCTGTAGCATTAATGGCTGTTATCAACGCGGAGCCTGATGGCTCTGGGCGAGTAACAAGGACTCTCATGCGGGTGCATTGCCTTTATAGACTTCCGCGAGAATTTCCCGAGCACCATTATCAAGCAACTCTTCCGCGAGAGAAATACCGGCTTGGATTGCGTCGGCAGGCGCGATTAAGCGTTCTCCACGAATGACTTGGCTACCATCTGGGGCACCGACGAGCGCGCGTAACCAGATTTTATCCTCTTGCCAAATAGCATAGCTCCCAATAGGGACTTGGCAACCACCTTCAAGGCGCATGTTCATTGCGCGTTCAGCAAGGACACACACGGAGGTTTCATCGTGATTCAATGCTGCGAGTAAGTCACGGGTCCGTTTATCATCTAATCGGCATTCGATACCTACGGCGCCTTGTCCAACAGCGGGTAAAGATTGCTCTGGCTCCAGTGCGGCTTTGATACGCTCATCGAGTTCTAAGCGTTTTAGACCTGCCACCGCAAGGATAATGGCATCGTATTCGCCATTGTCGAGTTTAGACAGGCGGGTACCGACGTTGCCGCGTAGGTCACGGATAACTAAATCTGGACGTAATTCTCGTAACTGGCACTGACGGCGTAAGCTGGATGTACCGACGATGCTGCCCGCTGGGAGTGCATCAATATTGGCATAATGGTTAGAAACGAAGGCATCTCGTGGGTCTTCGCGCTCACAAATGGTGACTAAGCCTAACCCTTCTGGGAACTCTACAGGCACGTCTTTCATCGAGTGAACGGCAATATCCGCGCGACCTTCAAGTAAAGCTAGCTCTAATTCTTTGACGAATAAACCTTTTCCACCGACTTTCGCTAATGGGGTATCTAAAATAATGTCCCCTTTGGTGACCATTGGGACTAACTCTACCTGTAAGCCGGGATGGCGTTGCTCTAATTCTGCTTTTACGAAATAAGCTTGCCATAGAGCAAGAGGGCTTTTACGCGTTGCGATACGCACGATATTTGTTGATGTCATTTCACTGTTTTCTCAGGCGAATATCGCCGCAGATTAACCATACAATTGGCGTTAGTTTTAACATGTTAGCGGTAATTTTTCCAGTTGGTCGCAGAATGAGCAATATAAGAAGAAAGAACGAATGAGATGTATCAAGTGAAGTTCGCTTTTTTACATCTTTTTTGTGAGCTTCTTGGAAAAAAATGACTTAAAAAAGGATCTACATAACAAATTTCTTTAGCTATTCGTGCTTTTTTAGGACTGCAATAGGCATTATTTTGCAGGAATTTTGTTGAAGCGTGTAAGCGTAGACCCTGCCAGCACTGGGCTGAATTTAGATTAAGGCTGCTTTTTTGTTATACAATCCATGATGGTGATATTATTCCATTGAAAAACAAGGGATATTTCCGCGATGCAAAAATAAAAAGTCTTTTTATACAATATGTTGAAAAATAATTTGTACTAAAAATAGACGGGAAAAATTATGTGATCTACTTTACCCTTTTGCTCCAAGGTGTTAAATTGATCACGTTTCCGACAATCCCTTTGAAAAGTAATTTAAGTTTTTCTCTATCTGTTGGGTGCTGGGAAAATTCCCCCAGGTTTGTCATTACATTCTTTCAGTCAGGCGTAACCTTTGTACCTCTATATTGAAACTTTAAAGCAAAGACTTGATGCGATAAACCAATTACGGTTGGAACGCGCGACGGCTTCTATGAGTGAAACCTTTTCGAAGGTTTACAGCTTGCTGCCGGTCTTGTTTCATTATCATCATCCAATGATGCCGGGTTATATTGAAGGCAACGTTCCTCATGGCGTCTGTTTCTTCTCGCCAGATGCAGAACAACTCAAATGGTTACAACCTTTCGAACGCTTCTTATCCACAAACAACCAAGCTAATGGTGAATTGCCAATTACAGGCATTTACTCAATGGGCAGTACCTCCTCTGTGGGGCAAAGCCACTGCTCTGATATTGATGTGTGGGTTTGTCATCCTTCTTGGTTAGATAACGAAGAAAAACGATCTTTACAGAAAAAGTGTACGCTAATTGAACAGTGGGCAGCCTCGCTGGGCATTGATGTCACCGTATTTTTAATCGATGAAAATCGTTTTCGCCATAATGCGAGTGGGCATCTTGGTGGTGAAGATTGTGGTTCCACACAACATATTTTATTGCTGGATGAGTTTTACCGTACAGCGGTACGTATGGCTGGGAAACGTCTGTTATGGACAATGGTGCCTGTTGAAGAAGAGCAACATTATGACGAATATGTCATGGGGCTGTATGCTCAAGGGGTACTGACACCGAACGAATGGCTGGATTTAGGCGGCCTCGGTGAATTGTCAGCCGCGGAATACTTTGGTGCCAGTTTGTGGCAGCTATATAAAAGCGTCGATTCCCCGTATAAAGCGGTGTTGAAAAGTATTTTGCTGGAGTCCTACTCTTGGGATTATCCGCACGGCAAGTTGTTAGCGTTGGAGTTTAAACGCCATTTACATGCCGGTGAAATCGTCTGTTATGGATTGGATTCATACTGTTTGATGTTGGAGCGCGTTACCCGTTATCTGACTGAAATTAATGATTCCACGCGTTTGGATTTAATTCGTCGCTGTTTCTATTTAAAAGTCTGTGAAAAACTTTCTGAAGATGAAGGTGACCAATGTTCCGGTTGGCGCCGTGATGTGCTGTCCCAGTTAGTGGAGTCGTGGGGATGGAGCGCCGAGCGTCTGGCGTTGTTAGATACGCGTAGCCAGTGGAAAATTGAGCGTGTGCGTGAAGCGCATAATGAGCTGCTCGATACGATGATGCAAAGCTACCGTAACTTAATTCGATTTGCCCGTCGTAATAATTTAAGTGTTAGTGCTAGCCCACAAGATATTGGGGTATTAACCCGTAAGTTATATGCTGCGTTTGAAGCTTTACCGGGTAAAGTGACGTTAGTCAATCCACAAATTTCACCGGATCTTAGCGAAGAGCACCTGACATTTATTTATGTGCCAGAAGGGCGCGCAAATCGTAGTGGCTGGTATCTGTATAACCAAGCGCCGCAAATTGACACGATTATCGGTCATCAACCGTTAGAATATAACCGCTATTTGAATAAGCTGGTGGCATGGGCCTATTTTAATGGGTTACTGACTGAAAATACGCAAGTCCATATGCATCATGGTAAATCCCAATGTGATGAACGTAAGTTACTGGAATTAATGCATGATGTATCGAGCCATTTTCCAATAAGATTGCCTGCTCCAACCCCTAAAGCGCTGTATAGCCCGTGTGAAATCCGCCACTTAGCCATCATCGTTAACTTAGAAAAAGACCCGACACAGGTCTATTCTGAGCAGGTGGTGCATGTGGATTTCAGAAAACTGGATATTTTCAGTTTTGGTGAATCTCAGCAGTGTTTGATAAGCAGCATCGATCTTCTGTATCGCAATTCATGGAATGAGGTTCGTACCTTACATTTCAGCGGTGAGCAGTGCATGTTAGAAGCGCTGAAAACCATCCTCGGTAAAATGCATCAAGATGCGGCACCACCAGAAGCGGTTGAAGTATTCTGTTATAGCGAGCATTTACGTGGGCTTATTCGTACTCGCGTACAGCAATTAGTGTCTGAATGCATTGAATTGCGCTTATCCAGCAATCGTCATGAACCTGGTCGCTTTAAGGCATTACGCATTGCAGGGCAAACATGGGGCCTGTTCTTTGAACGCTTAAACGTCTCTGTACAAAAACTCGAAAATGCCGTTGAGTTCTACGGCGCAATCTCCCATAACAAGCTGCATGGTTGGCCGGTAAAATTACAAGCGAAAGGGGATAATCATCTTCCTGCGGTTGTGGATGGCTATGCCAGTGAAGGGATTGTGCAGTTTTTCTTTGAGAATACGTCCGATAATACAGGGTTTAATATCTACGTATTGGATGAAGCGAATCGCGTGGAAATTTACTCTCATTGTGAAGGTTCCAAAGAAGAGCTGGTGCGCGATGTCAGTAAATTCTACTCTTCCTCCCATGACCGTTTTACCTACGGCGCTAACTTTATCAATTTCAATTTGCCGCAGTTTTATCAAATTGTGGAAGAAGACGGTAAAAAACAAGTTATTGTCTTCTCTGATGCGACTTGGCCATTTACTGAAGATGAAGAGGATGACGAATATCCCTCGGCACCACAATTAAACCAGTCTGAACAGCTAGACCATTCTAAACAGCACGCTCAATACTATTGATTTTATTATGATAAAAAACAGACAGAGTAAGTTATAGACTCTGCCTGTGATTTTTGATGCGCGTGTTTAGAACGAGAATGGGAAGTGGCTTTGGAAGGTAATCGCATTGCCCAGCATGGACAAAAATTCTTGACCGGAGCGGTCACAGATCCACTTTCCATCTTTATAATCATAATGATAGCCACCTTGTTTGGTTGCTAACCAGATTTGGTGGAAGGCTTCTTGTTTGTTGATGATGATTTTGCTGCCATCTTCAAAGCTTAAGGTCATGACGCCGCCATTAATTTCACTATCAATATCCGCATCGCCATCGTAATTATCTAAATGCTCTTCAATCGAGCTGAGCAATTGCTCTGCTAACTGATGAAATTCGCTATCGTTCATGATGTATTTCCTGTTTATACTTTTATTTAGGCGAAATTATAGGGTTGAATGTGTTCAAGGGTCAAACGGCGCACATCTTACTTGTGAGATGCCATTTGAATTATTTAACGTATATAATATTAATATGTTTGATAAACAGGCGTGATTTGAAAAGCGACACCTGTTACTGTGTGAAATATCAAATTGCAAAATTTAGTCTTACAGGCGAAACATCATAATGAAAAAAAGTTTATTTGGACTTAGCGCACTTCTCGTTTTATTCACCCTTTCTGGCTGTGGCTTAAAAGGGCCGTTGTATTTTCCGCCTGAAGACAACGCAGCAGCGCCTGCTAAATCTGATGTGCAACCTAAAGCTCCAAGCAGCTCGAACCAAGAGCCTGCAGCGACCAAACAGTAAGCCTCTGTTATGGAACGTGAATTGCAGTTCTCAAAAATGCATGGCTTAGGCAATGATTTTATGGTGGTGGATGGTGTCACTCAGAACGTCTATTTTTCACCTGAACTGATTTGCCGTTTAGCGGATAGGCATACTGGCGTCGGTTTTGACCAGCTTTTACTGGTCGAAGCCCCTTATGATCCTGATCTCGATTTCCATTACCGTATTTTTAACGCAGATGGCAGTGAAGTTGCACAGTGTGGCAATGGAGCACGCTGTTTTGCACGTTTTGTCCGTTTAAAAGGTCTGACAAACAAGCAGAAAATTAAAGTGAGCACCCAATCTGGGCGTATGACTCTCACAATTAATGAAAATGATGATGTTTGTGTGAATATGGGCGAGCCTGATTTTGAACCGCAAAACGTCCCGTTTCGTGCCGTGAAAGCGGAAAAGACCTATATTATTCGAGCACAAGAACGTACAGTGTTTGCGGGTGTTGTTTCCATGGGTAACCCGCATTGTGTGGTACAAGTGGACAGCGTGCAAACCGCTGAAGTGGAGGTTTTAGGCCCTGCGTTAGAAAGCCACGAACGCTTCCCTGAACGTGCCAACATTGGTTTTATGGAAATTGTTAGCGCGGACTATATTCGCTTACGTGTTTATGAACGTGGTGCGGGGGAAACTCAAGCGTGCGGGAGTGGTGCATGTGCCGCGGTTGCCGTGGGAGTAGGACAGGGCTTATTAGCTAACCGTGTTCGTGTTGATTTACCGGGCGGTTCCCTCGATATTAGTTGGGAAGGCCCCGGATCACCGTTGTATATGACAGGGCCCGCGACCCATGTTTATGATGGAGTGATCCAAATTTAATCTTGATTGAGTGTAAAGAGGGGAATAATGGATAAGCGTGAACAAGTGCCAGAGATTGCTCAGTTAATTGATGAGCAAGATGTGGTGCAATATTTAAAACAGAACCCTTATTTCTTTATTCGCAATGTGTCTCTTGCTGAACATATCAAGGTTCCTCATGCCGTGCAGGAGGCTATCTCGCTTCCTGAATTGGTGATGAGTCGTCAACGTCAAAAAATCAAAAATCTCGAACAGGACATCCGCTTTATGGTGGAACAAGCCCACGAAAATGGGCAACTGTTCGATGAGCTTCTTTATCTCGTCATTGAAATGTCTTCCGCAAATAGTTTGCGGGAGATGCTGTTTGTGTTGAATCGCTGGGCTAAAAAGCTCGGGCTATCGGGGGCTTCTGTACGCCTGTTTAGTGATAGCTGGCGATTATCTGCACCATTGGATGCCTACGAATTGGTGCTCCCACGCCGCGTTTTTGAACCCGTACGTATTCAGCGTTTTGGGGATAACCTCAATTATCTTGGTCGACTAAATGGCCCTGAGCTCCAGCTTTTACTTCCAGATGCCCAAAATGTGGGCTCAGTGGCGATTTCGCTGTTTGGGCATCATGGGGAATCCGGTATGGTGATATTTACCAGCCGTGACCGTGAACACTATCAACATGGCATGGGCACAGTAATGCTGGAAAAAGTGGCTCAAATTCTACCGAGGTTATTATGTCAATGGATAGAACGCCTGTAGACATTCAGCCCGAAGGGCTGATGATTCAAGTGGAAGCCTTCTTACGTTATCTCCGCGTTGAGCGCCGGTTAAGTCCGGTCACGATAACGAATTATCGCCGCCAATTAGGTTCGGTTTGCCAAATTTTAGGTGAACTGAAAGTGAGCCAATGGCAGCAGCTGGATATGGCGGTGGGGCGCAATATTGCCGCAAAAAGTCGCCGAACCGGCTTGCAAGCAGCGAGCATGGCATTAAGACTTTCCGCGCTACGTAGTTTCTGCGATTGGATGGTGCAGCAAGGGGAATTACCAGCAAACCCAGTTAAAACTATTCATGCTCCTAAAGCAAAAAAACGTCTGCCTAAAAATATGGATGTGGACGAAGTTTCCCAATTGTTGAATATGGACAGTGGCGACCCGCTCGTGGTGCGAGATAGAACCATGCTGGAAGTGATGTATGGCGCGGGATTACGTCTTTCTGAGCTGGTTGGTTTGGATGTGAAGCACCTTGACCTCAATTTAGGTGAGGTTTGGGTGATGGGGAAAGGCAGCAAAGAACGCAAAATTCCCCTAGGAAAAACGGCAGTGAGCTGGCTAAAACGCTGGCTTGAAATGCGTGAATTGTACGAGCCTGTCGATGGCGCGGTATTTATTTCCACGAAAAGTGGTAAGCGTATCTCGAATCGCAATGTGCAAAAGCGGTTTGAACAGTGGGGCATCAAGCAAGCGGTGAATAGCCATATAAATCCCCATAAATTACGTCACTCTTTTGCAACTCATATTCTCGAATCAAGTGGTAATTTACGTGGGGTTCAAGAGTTATTAGGTCATGCTAATCTCTCTACCACCCAAATCTATACCCATCTTGATTTCCAACATCTCGCTAATGTTTATGATGTGGCACATCCGCGAGCGAAGAGGGAGAAATCTTAATGCACTTTTACCGTCCGTTATCACCCATCAAAGCGATGACGTTTGATTTGGATGATACGTTGTACGACAACCATCCCGTGATTGATAAAACGGAAGAAGAAGTTTTACGGTTTATTCGTGAATATGACCCGCGTTTTCATCATTTTACGAACGATGATATTTATGCATTTCGCTATCTTGTGGAAGAACAAGAGCCGGATATTCGCCATGATATTACCCGCTGGCGCTGGTTATCGTCGAAAATGATGCTGTGCCACTATGGTTATAGTAAAGAGGATGCCCTCAAAGGTGCAGACGATATTATGGCGCACTTTACCTACTGGCGTAATCAAATTCATGTCCCGCAATCCACCCATGAAACGCTAGCAAAATTAGCCGAAAAATTACCGCTGGTGGCGATTACGAATGGAAACGCAGAGCCGCAAGCCTGTGGGTTGGGGCAATATTTTCAGTTTGTATTAAAAGCTGGGCCTGATGGGCGTTCTAAGCCATGCTGCGATATGTACCATCTTGCCTCTACACGCTTGAATATCGAGCCGAGTGCCATTTTACATGTTGGGGATAATCTGCTGACAGACGTAGAAGGGGCGATTAATAGCGGTATGCAAGCTTGCTGGTTCAACGTGGATCATATGACGTTAATGGATGAGAAAGAGGGGCGCATATTGCCTCATGTGGAAATTTGTCGGTTGGATTCTCTCTTGTCATTGGTATAATCCTTTCTCTGTATAAAAATACAGTGGTGGTAATAGCCGCTACTGTCTTGCTTTGATGGTAACTATGGACGTCTCATATCTGCTCGAAGGTCTTAATGACAAACAGCGCGAAGCGGTTGCCGCCCCGCGTACTAATTTACTGGTGCTCGCAGGGGCGGGTAGTGGTAAAACACGCGTATTGGTACATCGCATTGCGTGGCTGATGTCAGTGGAGAATGCTTCTCCGTTTTCAATTATGGCCGTGACGTTTACCAACAAAGCTGCCGCAGAAATGCGTCATCGTATCAATCAGTTGGTGGGTACTAGCGAAGGCGGTATGTGGATCGGTACTTTCCATGGTCTCGCGCACCGTTTACTTCGCCAGCATTATTTGGATGCGAATCTGCCGCAAGATTTCCAAATTCTAGACAGTGATGACCAATACCGCTTGATTCGTCGTCTGCTTAAAGCCATGAATCTTGATGAGAAGCAGTGGCCGCCTCGTCAGGGAATGTGGTACATCAACGGCAAAAAAGATGAAGGGCTACGTCCCCAGCATGTTGAAAGCTATGGTAATCCAGTCGAAGCGACATGGCTGAAAGTCTATCAAGCTTATCAAGAAGCCTGTGATCGCGCTGGGCTGGTGGATTTTGCCGAATTACTGCTACGTGCTCATGAGCTATGGCTGAATAAGCCTCATGTTCTTCAACATTATCGCGAGCGTTTTACCAATATTTTGGTAGATGAGTTCCAAGATACCAACAGCATTCAATATGCGTGGATCCGCGTGTTAGCGGGTGACACTGGCAAAGTGATGATCGTGGGTGATGATGACCAGTCAATCTATGGTTGGCGTGGCGCTCAAGTTGAAAATATTCAGCGTTTCTTGAATGACTTTCCCGGCGCACAAACTATCCGTCTTGAGCAAAACTACCGCTCTACCAATAATATTTTGAAAGCAGCAAATACCCTGATCGCCAATAACAGCGACCGTCTTGGTAAGAATTTATGGACAGAAGGCGGTGATGGTGAGCCTATTTCCCTTTACTGTGCCTTCAATGAGCTTGATGAAGCTCGCTATGTGGTTGGACGAATTAAACAGTGGCATGAAAATGGCGGTGCGCTGCAAGATTGCGCCATCCTTTACCGTAGCAACGCCCAATCCCGTGTGATGGAAGAAGCGTTAATTCAAGGCGCGATGGCATACCGTATTTACGGTGGTCAACGCTTCTTTGAACGCCAAGAAATTAAAGACGCCTTATCCTATTTAAGATTAATTGCTAACCGTAACGACGACGCCTCTTTTGAACGTGTGGTGAATACGCCGACTCGTGGGATTGGTGAGCGCACGTTGGATACCGTTCGCCAGACTGCTCGAGATCAGCAACTGACATTATGGGAAAGTTGTGAGTACTTACTTCGCGAGCAAGTTCTTGGTGGACGTGCGGCAAGCTCTATCGAGCGTTTCCTCGAGTTAATCGATGCGCTAGCTAAAGAAACTCAAGAGATGCCACTGCATGTACAGGCTGACCGAGTGATCAATGATTCTGGTTTGCGTGCCATGTATGAACAAGAAAAAGGCGAAAAAGCTCAAGCGCGAATTGAAAACTTGGAAGAGTTGGTCAACGCAACCCGCGATTTTAGCTATCAAGATGAAGACCAAGATTTGATGCCATTGCAGGCATTTTTATCCCATGCGGCATTGGAATCTGGAGATAGTCAAGCGGATGCCAGCCAAGATGCGGTGCAATTAATGACGCTGCACTCAGCAAAAGGTCTGGAATTTCCTGTCGTATTTATGGTGGGCGTGGAAGAAGGTATGTTCCCAAGCCAAATGTCGATGGATGAAAGTGGGCGCTTAGAAGAGGAGCGCCGTCTTGCCTACGTGGGGATCACCCGCGCTATGGTGAAATTGACAATTACTTATGCAGAAAGCCGCCGTTTATATGGTAAGGAAGTTTACCATCGTCCTTCACGTTTTATTGGAGAACTGCCGACGGAGTGTGTGGAGGAAGTTCGATTAAGAGCCACGGTTTCACGTCCTGTTAGCCATCAACGTCTTGGCACACCGATTAGCCAAAATGATTCTGGTTATGCGCTAGGGCAGCGAGTGATGCACCCTAAATTCGGTGAAGGCACGATTATTAATCTCGAAGGTAGTGGAGAACATTGCCGTCTACAAATTGCCTTCCAAGGGCAAGGGATTAAGTGGCTGGTAGCGTCTTATGCGCGGTTAGAAATGCTGTAGATCTCGATAAAATATAGCACCGCAAAGGATTGTGGTGCTAGTCAAAAATAAATCCTAAAAACATTATATTATATTAAATAATTATTCTTTATATTTATATTCTAAATATATAATTTAAATATTTGTTTTTTATTTTAACCTACTATAATCTCTAATTTCATTTTAATTAAATTAATTAATGGAGATTTATCATATGGAAAATGAAAAATTTACTCGTTTAAATGAAAAGTTATATTTGGCTAAATTAAAGATGGAAAGGGTTAATCATCTATTAGATGAAGCAAATAATAATGCGTATAAAGCAATAGAAAATATGAATTCTACGGGTGATAAATTGTCCATGTCTCGCCGACGTGATGCTGGTTCAATGAAAAAAACCATGAATAAGGTTGGGCATGAAATAAATAAGCGCTCGATTGAGCAAATGGAAAAAGTAAGAATAATTTCGAATATGTTATTAAAGCAAGAATCTATGCTTACTGATTTGAAGGAAGATAATGGCTCTTATAATCAAGTTGAAATTGATTTTTATATTAAAGAAGTCAATCAAGATTTAAAGAATAGTCAAACTTGGAATAAACCAGAATATTCTTTCAAAAAAATAGACTTCACTAATCATGGTGGATTAAGGGGCATGATTTTCACACCTATTGCTAATTTTAATAGAAAAAGCGATGAATTAGCCAAAGAAATTTATGAGCTTAACGTTTTGATAAATGAAATGAATCAGGAACGTTTAAATATTGAATTAGATTTCTTTGAGGGCATGAAGAAATCGATGCCATCAAATACCCAATTTCAGCCAGCAGGTGCACTCACTGAGCAAATTGCAGGATTTAAACCCGCTTATGAGAGTAATGCTTCGTCGAGTATTGATACACCAATATTAGACCAAAAACCTATCAGTCATATTAAAGGTTGCATCGGCAGAACGGCAATGTGTGGAATAACACACTAACGATATCGTCTTGTCGATTGGTTGAGGATGCTCGATGGTTATGTTGAGCATCCTTAATGAATTTCATATAGTGATCTTCATTTTCTTTAGTATCAATACGATAGATTTTACTTGAACTCCTATATTTAGAAACTTCTCCTTTTAGGATTAATCATCGATACGGTTGTTGAATCATCAAGATTTACGTTTTTTATTTTAATTTTTTCCGATAATCAAGTATAAAATCTTACCTAATAACCATTCATAGATTCATCATGTCTATCAATCAACTTATTGATTCACTTTCCACACAGGGCTGGTATGTGTGGGACGATTTTCTGAACCTATCAGAAACTCAGGCTATTAAAAGTTGTATCCCCGATACGCTGCAAGACGCGCGTATTGGCTATCAAAACACGTTACAAGACAACAAAACCATCCGCGGCGATCAAACGGTGTGGCTTGAACCAGAAATGGGGGCGCCTGTCCTTTATTATCTGGATAAGATGGAAAGCTTGCGTCAGGAACTTAACTGTCAGTTATTCCTTGGATTACGAGACTTTGAAACCCATTTTTGTCGTTATCCTAATGGTGGATTCTATAAAAAGCATGTGGATAACTTCCGTGGGCAAGGGCGCCGTCGAGTCACCACTGTGCTGTATATGAATGAGTCATGGCAGCAGGGGGATGGTGGTGAAATTGTGATGTATGACATGCAGGATAACGCGCTATTTACCTTGGAGCCATTAGCGGGCCGCATGGTCTTTTTTATGTCTGAAGATTTTCCCCATGAAGTTCTACCTACCCAAAAAAAGCGTGAAAGTATTGCCGGTTGGTTCCTGACTGAAAAAATACTGTAACCCTTTCTCGTCTATGCCGCCTCTGCAAAGGGGCGGGCTGTGAATTAATCATCTTAATAATAAAACTAAAATTTACATATAAATAATAAGTTTGTTTTTTAAATTATCTGCCTTTATTTTAAATCTATTATCTTGGTTGGCATAAAGATAATGAATTTTTATTAATTTAAATATAAATAAAGGATGAATTATATGATTAATTTAAAATCTGTATTATTAGATCTATTTATTCAGCAAGAAGAAAAGTCACTCCATAATAAACAAGAAATAGATGAACCGCTAATTTCTGACTGTTTTAATGGCTATGAAAATGAATCGATGATGATTGAGCAAATAGCTGTATTAGATTCAACAGATGGTAGCTCGGTTGATAACAATCTGTTGAGTGCATTTGAGACAAAAACTATTAATTGTGAAATTATCCTTGGTGACCTGTATTGCTACTAGGTAGCAAATTGGGGAGCCACAGATTTATTGTGGCTTCCCATAACTTAGTTAACCCGCTTAAATTCTTTCCCAGCAAAAACTAATGCGGCATTTCCTCGTTCAATTTGATAGTGAGAAAGATGGCGCTGCTTATCTAGAGAGCTCAGTTGTTGAGATTGAAATTCACTGAGCTTCCAATGAATTAGCTCTTTTGCCAGCTTCTTATTCGCATGTTGGCTACGTTCCGATTGGACTTTCACGCTAATCCCTGTAGCGACATGTTTGGCACGCACCGCGGAACAGGTTTTATTCACATGTTGGCCACCAGCACCTTGAGATTTTGTGAATTCATATTCGATTTCACTCTCTTCTAAAGGGCGGATAGGTGAAAACGCTATCACGCTAATAAACCAATTTTTGCGTTTATGTCGTGGTCGCAGAGGGCTTTGGCATTGCCACTGAACGGTTCCACTCCACGCCTTGACCAGTTGCTCGCTCTGTTTCCCCTCTAAGGAGACTAATACGGACTTTAGCCCCTGTTTTGAGGGAAAAGATTCTAACACATCCACTTGAACATTCTGCAAAGCTGCCTCTTTTAAAAAACAGGAAAACGCTTTTTCGACAGCAATGCAGCATTCATCAGGCCCTTGAGCTGAGGAAAATTGTAATAATGCCATTAGCAATCTCCGCTCGTTTTATAAGTGATCACTGGCGCTAAGCGAGCAATAACCTGAATGATGCCGACATTTACCATGCTTTCGATAACGGTCTCAATGGATTTATAGGATTGCGGTGCTTCTTCATAAATCAATTGTTTGTTTGCACAAATAACGCGACTGCCCAATGCGGTTCGGGATAGCTGTAATGGCGTATATTTATGTGATAAACGACCTTTGCATTCCGTTCGCATCCATTTTCGCCCAGCGCCATGAGCAAGGGAATTCAAACTCAAATCACTGGCAACCGGTGCCACCAAATAACTGTAATCACCGCGAGAGCCGGGAATAACCACAAAACCTCTATCTGAAGGTGTTGCTCCTTTACGATGTAACCAGCCATCTATCCCGTCGATACGGCATGGCTCAACAAGATTATGGTTGAGGTCTAAACGTTGCTCCCCTGAAGCCTTAGCTTGCTGCATCATCCGCAGTCCAATCAACTGGCGATTGATCTGCGCGAACTGTAGCGCATCTTGGTGTGCATTGAGGTAAATCTCAGCCTCAACAGATTGCTCATCCAGACCATTATGGCTATGTTGCTCAACATGTTGGCGAAGAATGGATTGCCCCAACCCGCGTGAGCCACTGTGCACAAGCAACAACAATTTTTGTTTATCAAGACCGCTTTGCTCAAACAGTTCTTGGTTTATGATTTTATCGACGGATTGAAACTCTGCGAAATGGTTACCACCACCGATGGAGCTGAGTGATGCCATAAAATCATGGGATTTCATGGATTCAGGAACGTGCTCATCTAGCCACTCTTGCGGGGCATGGTCCGTCATTTCAGACAGCTGTTTTTCCAGCTTATCCAAGTTGACTTTGGCGCGCTTAATATCCGTCTGGAACAGGCTCATGCCACAGCCGATATCGTTACCCACCAACGCTGGGTAGAAGCGTTTAGCCGAGAAAAATGCTGCGCCAATTGGATAGCCACGCCCTGGGTGTAAGTCAGGCATGCCGACCACAGACACCATGTCGGGTAAATTAGCGGTTGTTTGTAATTGTTGGATTGCTTTACTTTCAATCCATGTAGATTCTGTCGCGATATAACGAATATGTTCGCCCACAGAATGAAGGGTATTGCCCATAAGCTATTAACTCATTTTTAATGTGAAAAATAAGGTGATTAGCAGGCAAGTTTGAGAGGATAGCTGAACTAACGTTTAAAACGATTTTTAACGTCTAAGACTATTTCTGAGGCTGCCCGCAAAGAGTTTGATTAATTGTTGTCATGATGAACCTCCTTGCAGTGAATTGATTGAATTAATGAAAACGCGGCGGATATTAACGGGAACTTTTTTGTTTTGCAAGAGGGAAAATAAAAAAAGGTGTGAAATTAATCTTTATCCTAAAGGAATTAATAAATGAGGAATTAATTATTTTCATCATAAATAAAAATGAAAAACTCAAATTTATATTTAATTCTAGATTTGAATGTTATAAAAATATTTCATTAAGATAAGCGCAAACAGGTATATTTTCGCTATTTTAACTTTGCTACTCTTTTCCTGGGTGCTTGATCTTACTCAGTTTAAGAATTTATTTTTGGTCTGGGAAAGAAAAAGCCCCGTTAGTGACAATTTGTGATTAAAATCAATGGAATCATGTGTGTGTCGAACAGAGAAATAAGAGGTCAATGAGGGATGGTAAAATATATAACGATGGCAGTCATACTTACTTGCATAGTCATATTGGGAACCACTTTATTCATAAGAGGTAGCTTAATTTCTTTAGAAGGCGGTGGTGGCTGTAAAATTGTTGATGTGAAAGTAATTGAAAAATTGAATTAAACATATCTGTTATTTATTTTGATATTTTTTACAATCAGATGATTTTTTTATTTTAAATAAAAAGTGCCAAAATATAATTGTGGCACTTTTTACTATTTTAACTTATTAAAAAACTACGACGCGATATGAACCGTTTTTCCGCCCACAATGGTACGGAGCACTTTCACATTTTCAATATCATCAGCTGGGATGGTAAATACGTTGCGATCTAGCACGATCATATCCGCGAATTTGCCTGCTTCGAGTGATCCTAAAACCTCTTCACGATGTTGTGCATAAGCAGAATCAATCGTTGCCGAACGTAAAACCTCGATCACGGTCATATCACGGTCGTTATCCAGTCTTGGGGCTGGCTGACCATTAATGTCGCGGCCACGGCGAGTTGCGGCGACTTTCAAGTCATACCACTCGTCAAAGTCGTCGATTGGCCAGTCACTACCAAAGGCCACTACTGCACCTGCATCAATAAACTTAGCGATCGGCTCTAGCTGTTGGAAACGGGTTTCGCCCAGCATATTTTTTTCGAAAGCTGCCAGTTCAGGGGTTGGTGCTGCCCACTGGAATGATAAGCACGCAATGGTTTTTAGGCGTGCAAAGCGAGCATAATCTTTGGCGTCAACCAGCTCATTATGGGCAAGGCCTGGGCGGATATCTTTCTCTGGGTGAGCTGCACGCATTTTTTCAATGGCATCCAGCACGATAGAGACGGCACCTTCACCGACGGTATGCAAGTGAGGATCGTAACCCGCTGCGGCGATTTTTTCGAGCAGCTCATCCAGAATTTCAGCTGTGAAATAGAGGTCGCCGTAATTATCGGTTTCGACCCAATTTGGCGCTGAATCAGTACCTCTGTTCACGCGGTATGGCTGCAATAATGATGCAGTCATGGTTGGGTATTGCAGCACGCCATCCACAAACATTTTGATGTTACGCAGACCGATACCCGGTGTCGGAGTCCACTTCGCTTGGTGCCATTTTTTGGCGAACGCCACGGCTTTATCGACAGCAGCAGCCACGGCAGCCACATTCGGGGTATCATCAGGCGTGATTTCGCGTGCAGCTTGGAAACGCAAAGTGAGTTCGCCACGTTGCTGGAGCTGGTGAAAAGCCTCTAATTGTTGCTCAGAAACGCGGGCATCCATCACCATGGTAACGCCTTGCTGATTCAATACTTTTTGAACTAATTCAGCGACTTCAACTGCTTGTTCATCGCGAATAGACGGGATGCTATCCGCAGCACGCATGGCTGGCGCATCTTCTAAAATGCCATTAAGTTCGCCATTTTCGTATTTACCGATTTTGCCATCGGGTGGTTCAGGGGTTTCTTTGGTGATCCCGAATAATTCAAGGGCGCGGCTATTGGCTAAGAGGGTATGGCAGTCATTAGAAAACAGGACGACTGGGCGCTTCGTATTGAGCTTGTCCATATCTTCACGGTACATATCAATACCTGCTGGTAACATGCCTTGGCGTAACCATGCAGTGACTTTTAGCCAGTCATTTTCACCCGTGCGAGGATCTTTATCGAGGTGATCTTGCACGCGCTGTAAAATTTGGTCGATAGTCAGGGATTCGTAATTAAGATGGCAGCCGAACAGCTGAATGCCGCCCCAAAATGGGTGCATATGTCCATCAATGATCCCTGGCATCATCATCTTGCCTTCAAGGTCGATGCTCTCGGTTTCTGGGCCAACATATTGGTGTAATTCATCTGAAGTCCCTGTTGCAAGAATATAACCTTCTTTCAAGGCGATAGCGTCGACAACACTATCTTGACTGTCTGCGGTATAGATATAACCGTTGAAATAAATCACATCAGCAATTTTATTATTCATCGTAAACCGTCTGTATCAGGGGCTCCTACGGAGCCAGAACCAAAAAACAATGGGGAAGATAAGCTTCCCCATAATCAACGAAAGGTACTGGAGGATTAATTGATAATCATCTCAGTCTCGGCATCAGAGATAGCAGGTGGACGACGAGTAAAACCATGAGTCAGAAGCGTGAGGTAGCCTGCCCCTGCCGCTAGCCAGCATAAGCCGACTGTGAAGGCTTCTGCATCTAAGCTTGTCCATAACCACAAGGTTAAAACAACCCCAATGGATGGCATGATCAGGCAAGTGAGCAACTTGGTATTATCCAAGGAAGCTTTGCGGTCAATGTAGAAATGTTTGATGACTGATAAGTTCACAAAGGTAAAGGCTATCAGCGCACCAAAGCTAATCATCGACGCAACCATGCTGAGTGATAACACCAGCGACATTAATGAAGCCACGGCCACAAAGATAATGGAATATACAGGTGTATTCAGGCGCGGGTGCAAATACGCAAAGATAGAGCGAGGCAGCACACCTTCACGACCCATTGCATAGAAAATACGCACAATACTGGCTTGCGAGGTCATCGCAGAGGCAAATACACCGATAACATAAGCGGTAATAAAGCTCGATGCCATTAAGGAGGCGCCGATCCACTTCATTTTATCGCCTACTTGCTGCATTACCGCGATACTGGCGACATCCGTATTAGGGAGAAAATCTTGCCATACTGGGTACATTAAATGTGCGCCGTAAGAGATGGTAATAAACAAGGCTCCCGCAATAAATACGGTATATAAAATCGCTTTCGGTAAAGCACGACGTGCGTCTTTTGTCTCTTCGGCCATGGTCGAAATAGCATCAAAGCCCAAGAAGGCTAAGCACAGTACCGCAGCACCCGCAAACAGCCCTGACACTTGTGATGACATCACGGTGAGCGGTGCCATCAGCGCTTCAACATCAAGTACCATCGCGTTTTGCAAGCAGATGTACAAGAATATGGCGATGAAGACAAATTGCATCAAAATAATCAGCATATTCATCCAAGATACCAATTTGATACCTAAAATGTTCATGATGCTGACAACAGCGATGGTTGAGCAGATTATCACTGGCATTGGGATGTTCGGGAAAGCTTCGTGGACAAAGATCCCAATCGCAATGTAGTTAATAATCGGCAGAAATAGATAATCCAGCAGTTGTGCCCAACCAACAAGAAATCCAAGAGTGCCACCAAAGGTTTTTTGCACATACGAATAAGCAGACCCAGAAAGTGGGAGTGCACTGGTCATACGGCAATAGCTCATGGCAGTGAAGAAGACAGCAGCGAGCGTAATTAAATAAGCGATAGGCAGATGCCCTTCACTTAATACAGTCACTTGTCCATAGGTGGTAAAAATTCCGAGTGGCACCATATAGGCCAGCCCGAAAAATACTAACGCAGGGGTGGTCAGTACACGTTTCATTTGAACGGTATTCTGTTGCATTTTGAAGCCCTTCCCAAAAGCCCTTAACAACGTTAACTCTTTCTGAATACACAGGCCGAGTGAACCTAAAATGCAGCCATATAACTTGAGCTATAGCACTACATGTTTTGTTTTTTACATACACAAATCATTTAATTAGGTATGTGGATAGACGCCTTGTATTCAATTTCAGAAAACCTCGCACCAGGACAGAATATAAATCACTGTCATCGTGCGCACTTTAATGAAACGTCAGTAATGAATCGGACCATTACCATCCGCTGGGGTGAATACAAGCGGCGTACAATATAATTATCAAGTTCCTATTAAGCAATCATTTATTTCAACAAATAAATATACTGTTTTATTTCAATGGGTTGATATTTGAAAGGTGTATTAATAAGGTGGAATTTAACGTAAGTTAAATATGAATCAAATTTACGATAAAATCAAGGAATAAAACGTATTGTAATGCATTGAAATTTAACAATAAAATGTTTTATTTTGAAATTAACTAAAACAAGAAGAAAATACCCAAAAGGTAAATTATTTTAATAAAAATAAGCTAATTATATTAAATAATTTAACCTTTTTAGTTCCATTAAATGAAACGTGCATTAAATGGGTAATATAATATGCAGGTTAATATTAATTTAAGTCAGATATTATGGGCACGAATGCCCATAATAGGGAAAATTAAATTCTATTTTCTTCTGAGTTTCTGCTGTGTATATAAAGCATCTAAAGTAAATAAAATTAATGCAACCCAGATAAAACCAAATGTAATTAACAATTCTTGGGTCATCACTTCACCATACACAAAGACGGCAAGTAAGAACATGATGCTTGGGCCTAAATACTGGAAGAAACCTAATGTTGATAGCCTTAAATGGTTAGCGGCTTCAGTAAACAGTAACAATGGCACCGTAGTAATAATCCCCGCTGCAATCAGGAGAATGTTTAAATGCCAGCTGTTCATGGTCATGTTGCTTGTCGGGCTATCTGCAAAGAATAGCAGGAAGATAATACCAACAGGGAGTAACCATAAGGTTTCAAATGTCATACCAATTTGTGCATCGACACCCAATTTTTTACGTAATAAACCGTAGGTGGCAAACGTCACAGCAAGGCTTAATCCAATGATTGGCACGGAGCCAAATTGCCAGAGTTGAATTAATACGCCAGTGAGTGCTAATCCGACCGCAACCCATTGCATTCGGCGGAAGCGCTCATGTAAAAATATCATGCCAAACAAGACGTTAACCAGAGGGTTGATAAAATACCCTAAGCTGGCTTGCAGCATATGCCCATTATTCACCGCCCAGATATAAATCAGCCAGTTAGACGCAATTGTCACGGCGGTCACACCTAAAATTAAGATCTTTTTAGGCTGCTTTAATATTTGGCGGAAATAATTCCAATGGCGCGTAACTGTCAGTAATAACAGCATAAAGAAGAATGACCAAATAATACGGTGAGTCAAAATTTCTTCAGCTGGCACTTCTTTGATGGATTTAAAATAAATGGGAGCGACACCCCAAATAAAATAAGCGCCTAAGGCACACAGTACGCCTTTGGTAGTATTTTGTTGGCTCATGAATAGCTCTGAAAGTGATATAAAGTCAAACTGAGAGATCGAAACCAAGAATGTAAGAGGCTCGATTTGTGATGTCGTTAATGTGACATTGCTCAGGTTTTTTTACAAGCTATTAGTTAATGAGGTTATTAATTATTTACCAAATTGTTTCATGCAATTTGTTCACATTATCCAATCAAATAGGTCGCTGTCGCAGTAGCAATATGCTGATTTTTCTCATTATGTAATTCACAGCGGGTCACTGCGATTTTATTACCATCGCGTAGCTAGCTGGCGCTAGCGATAAACATCTCTCCGCGGCCAGGGCGCAAATAGTCAACGCGCAAGTCAATGGTGCCCATTTTTGACATCTTTTCGGCAATGTCTTGATGCACGAGAGGCTCAATGCGTTGCAGGATCCGGTTAATACACACCATGCCGCCCGCCACATCTAATAAGGATGCAATCACGCCGCCATGCAGAATATTTTGGGTGAAATTACCGATCAGCTCAGGGCGATTTTTCACAGATAGCTGGACTAAGTCATCCGTCATTTGTAAAAGCTCAATTCCAAGTAATTGATTAAAAGGCATTCTATAGATAAATGCATCACTCATAAATTTGCTGGCTTCTTCGAAGGTATAGATGCGGTCATTCATTTTAGGATCCTTGTCTATGATGTTAATGATAAGTTAACATTATGTATGTGCTAATATCTAGAAAACAAATGAATAATCTTTCAACGGTTGATCGTTTTTCGGTGTAAAATGAGACAAATTTTTTCACCGCAGTTGAAATAGGAATGGCAAATGCGCGCTTTACAAATGTTGTTGAGTTCTGTGCTCTGTTTCTGGTCTGTTTCACTTTTTGCATCTGACAATACCAACGAACCGGCACAGCAGGATACTGAAAATCATACACCCGTTCGCGGAAGTATTATTTCGGGGTTACTGCAAAATTATGATAACCCATTCGTTCTGTATCCTTATGAACCCAATTACATCATTTATACCTATACGTCTTCGATAAATAAGAAAGCCATCGCGAGTTATGATTGGGGTAATGATGCACTGAAAGATGAAGTGAAATTCCAATTGAGCTTGGCATTTCCTATTTGGCGCGGTATCGCGGGGGAAAACTCCGTTCTCGCGGCATCTTATACTCAGCGTTCTTGGTGGCAATTAAGTAACAAGAAAGAATCTTCGCCATTTCGTGAAACCAACTATGAGCCACAGATTTTTGTTGGTTGGGCGCTAGATAACCAATTTGCGGGCTGGACGTTACGTGAATTCGAAACTGGCTTTAACCATGAATCAAATGGTCGATCCGATCCGACATCCCGTAGTTGGAACCGTGTTTATGCCCGAGCAATGGCGCAAAAGGGTGACTGGCAAGTTGAATTAAAACCGTGGTACCGCATTCCTGAAAGTGAAAGCAGCGATGACAACCCAGATATTAATAAATATCTCGGTTATTACCGCGTAAAAGTGGGGTATGCACTTGGGGATAGCGTTATTTCAGCTGCCGGACACTATAACTGGAATTCAGGGTATGGTAATGCCGAATTGGGTTGGAGCTACCCAATGACAAAGCACGTGCGCTTGTATACCCAACTTTTTAGCGGTTATGGTGAGTCGATGATAGACTATGACTATCGCCAAACGCGTTTTGGTATCGGTGTGATGCTTAACGATATCATGTGATCTGGGCAGACATCCCAGTCATTTCAGGGTAATATCTTGCCAATAGCTGCTCTTTTCGGGCAGCTATTTGTTTCAACCTCTAGAGGGAATTCGTGTCTACCGCTTGCGTTATCAATCAACTTTCACTGGCTGAAAATGTGCTCAATAGCACGTTCGGTTACCAATCCTTTCGTCCGGGGCAAGATGCTGTCATTGGCGGTATTCTCGATGGTCGTGACTGCTTAGTATTGATGCCAACAGGGGGCGGAAAATCGCTCTGCTACCAAGTGCCTGCGCTGGTTAAACAAGGCATTACGCTGGTGGTGTCACCTTTAATCTCCTTAATGAAGGATCAAGTTGATCAACTCAAGTTACACGGTGTTGAAGCGGCTTGTTTGAATTCCTCACAAACCCCTCTAGAGCAGCGCCAAATTATGGAATTATGCGCTCAAGGGAAAATCAAACTTCTGTATGTGGCACCAGAGCGTTTACTGACTGACTATTTCATTCAGCAAATTGGTAGCTGGGATATCGCCTTATTAGCGGTAGATGAAGCGCACTGTATTTCCCAATGGGGCCATGATTTCCGTCCTGAATATCGTTCATTAGGTCAATTACGCCATTCCTTACCGAATGTGCCCGTGATGGCGCTGACTGCTACAGCAGATGAAACCACGCGCGCTGATATTATTCGCTTACTCGAGCTTAATGACCCATTAGTTCATGTGAGCAGCTTTGACCGCCCAAACATCCGCTATACCTTAGTCGAGAAATATAAACCGTTAGATCAATTATGGTTTTTTATTAAGGCTCAGAAAGGTAAGTCAGGGATTGTTTACTGTAATAGCCGTAGTAAAGTTGAAGAAACCGCGGAAAGATTACAAAAACGTGGCTTGAGTGTCGCTGCTTACCATGCTGGTTTGGAGAGTGCCCAGCGCGACTGGGTGCAAGATGCATTCCAGAAAGATAACCTGCAAATTGTGGTTGCGACCGTGGCATTTGGAATGGGAATTAACAAGTCCAACGTCCGTTTTGTGGCGCACTTTGATATTCCTCGTAACATTGAAGCGTATTACCAAGAAACGGGACGAGCAGGGCGTGATGGCGTCGAAGCCGAAGCCATTCTATTTTACGATCCTGCTGATATGGCGTGGCTCCGTCGATGTTTAGAAGAAAAACCAGCGGGAATGCAGCAGGATATTGAACGTCATAAATTAAATGCCATTGCTGCCTTTGCCGAAGCGCAAACCTGTCGTCGCCTGGTTTTACTGAACTATTTCGGCGAAAATCGCCAAAAACCTTGTGGTAACTGTGATATCTGCCTTGATCCGCCAAAACGTTATGATGGGCTGATGGATGCGCAAAAAGCACTCTCTTGTATTTATCGCGTTGGGCAGCGGTTTGGTATTGGCTATATTGTTGAGGTGCTACGAGGCGCTAACAATCAGCGAATTCGCGACTTAGGGCACGATAAACTACCGGTGTATGGTATTGGTAAAGAGCAGACTAATGAACATTGGGTGAGCGTTTTACGTCAATTAATTCATTTAGGCATGATCACTCAAAATATCGCGCATTTCTCCGCATTACAGTTAACGGAAGCGGCTAGGCCCATTCTGCGTGGTGAAATGCCATTACAGTTAGCGGTTCCACGTGTTTTAGTCACCAAAAGCCGGAATCAACAAAACAAAATTTATCATGGCAATTATGATAAGAAGCTGTTTGCCAAATTGCGTAAATTACGTAAATCCATTGCGGATGAAGAAAATATCCCGCCTTTTGTGGTTTTCAACGATGCAACGTTGATTGAAATGGCTGAACATTGCCCGACTAAACCCGTTGAATTATTACTGATAAATGGGGTTGGTGAGAAAAAATTAGAGCGTTTTGGTGAGGCGTTTATGACACTCATCCAAGATCATCTAGAAGGTTATGAATGAGGAAACCCCATGTCGCCAGATAGTCTAAAAGCCAGTTGGTTAAATCGAGAAACTGAGTTTTCGGCCTTTACCAACGGTCCGCTTTTAGATTTTTGGCAATTACGTGAAGAAGCTGAGTTTCTTGGCGTTGATGACATTCCTATTCGTTATGTGCGTTTTATTCATGCAAAGCACCATAAAGCCGTGGTTATATCACCGGGTCGCAGTGAAAGTTACGTTAAATACCCTGAAGTCGCCTACGATTTTTATCATTTAGGGTTCGATGTTTTTATTATTGATCATCGTGGGCAAGGGAGATCTGGCCGTATGCTGGCGGATCCCCAAAAAGGGCATGTTGAAAAATTCACAGATTACATCGATGATTTTGAAAAATTCATTGATTTAGAAGTGAGAGATCGTCACTATCCTAAATGCTATGCGCTGGCTCATTCGATGGGGGGCGCGATCCTCGCAGGGTATTTACTCCGAGATAGCGTGACATTTGACGCTGCCGCATTGTGTGCTCCCATGATTGGCGTTAATTTACCGATGCCTCATTGGCT
Source organism: Providencia sp. wls1914 (assembly GCF_009706645.1). Taxonomy (NCBI): domain Bacteria; kingdom Pseudomonadati; phylum Pseudomonadota; class Gammaproteobacteria; order Enterobacterales; family Morganellaceae; genus Providencia; species Providencia sp. wls1914. The sequence goes on along the minus strand of NZ_WLUN01000008.1, from coordinate 210,343 downwards.
CGCGAGCTTTATTGTTGAGCGTGCAGAACCGCGCCGCAGTGTGCGAAATGATTATGCAGTTTCTACGGGGAAATGGCAGCCATTACCTTATTTAATCAATGTGTTAACCCATAGCCAAGAGCGTTATCGACGCTACTTACGCTACTATGCGGATTATCCTGAATTACGTCTCGGTGGTCCAACTTACCACTGGTTACGAGAAAGTTTTGCGATTGGCAAAGAGCTGGTTGCGAAAGCGGGAGAGATTGAAACCCCTCTGATGCTCCTTGAAGCGAGCGAAGAGAAGGTAGTCAGTAATCGAGAGCTACAAGCTTTTTGTCAAAGTCGGCAAAAAGCGCAAACAGGACGAGAAGAAAAATTACCCCTCATTATCGAAGGGGCTCACCACGAAATCCTGTTTGAAATAGATGCATTGAGAGCCATGGCCCTCAATGCAATTTGTGATTTTTTTGAGCAGCATTAGCCATAATTAGGGATCTTGTATGAAATATCCGGTTGTTGCTTCCGATTTGGACGGAACACTTTTATCTCCCAATCATGATTTAACCCTGTATACCAAAGACACTCTTAAGCAGCTTGTAGCGACCGAAGAAGTACGATTTGTATTCGCGACGGGACGCCATCATATTGATGTTGCACAGATCCGTGATGGTCTGGGTATTGATGCTTATATGATCACCTCGAATGGGGCGCGTATTCATAACACCAATGGCGACCTTATTTTTGCGAACAACGTTGACTCGCAGATAGCGAAAGAACTGTGCTTAATGGAGTTTGATCACCCAGAAATTCTCACCAATTACTACCATGGCGATGATTGGTTTATTAACCGTGAAAGCCCTGAGCAGAAAGAGTTTTTCAAAGAGTCTGTGTTTAATTACCAACTGTTTGATCCCCGTAATTTCCCAACATCGGAAGTCTGTAAAGTGTATTACACCAGTGAAGATCACGATTTACTGGTAGATCTGCAACAGCGTATTCAACGTCGTTGGCAGGACAAGGTTCATGTTACTTTCTCCTTGCATAGTTGCCTTGAAGTGATGGCTGGCTCCGTTTCTAAAGGGGAAGCATTGAAACAAGTCACAGCATTGCATGGTTATGGAACCCATGATTGCATCGCGTTTGGTGATGGCATGAATGACAAAGAGATGCTGAAGTTAGCAGGCAAGGGCTGCATTATGCAAAATGCTCATCAGCTGCTGAAAGATGCTTTACCTCAGATGGAAGTTATCGGGTCTAACCAAGATGATGCGGTTGCTCGTTATTTGAGAAGTAAATATTTAGACAACAAATAACCATTTTTTCTATGTGTATAAACAGAAAGCCAGATAGAATAAAAAACTATCTGGCTTTTTATTTGCCTTTTGCCATGAATGATAACGAAAAGTGCTATTCATCAAAATTAAGGTGTTTATCCTATTTTGTCTTCTGACGAGTAAATTTAAACTAGTTCAGATGAAAAGCGAGTTTAGGCTGTATAATCTGCCAAATCAGCCGATAATAACGGGTATTACTGTGTCGCCAGTTGCCATACTGCACTGTTGAGGGTTACTTAGGATGAAAAAAATTGCGTTAGCGCTGTTGTTAGGATCTGTTTGTTATAGTTCATTATTATTGGCTACACCGGCGAAACCAACGACCGCCAGTGAACAGACGACGATAGAGCAAATTACGCAGTTAGCTGAAAAAGGTGATCCCGCGTCTCAATTCCTGTTAGGTGAGCGTTATTTTAAAGGTCAGGGCGTTTCCCAAGACTCCAAAGTGGCTGCAGAATGGTTTATCAAAGCCGGGGATCAAGGTAATTCAGATGCCCAGTTCCGCCTTGGTACTATGTATGTCAATGGTTTTGGTGTTCGCCGAGATTATGATAAAGCGATGCTGTGGTACGAAGAAGCCGCTAAAAATGGTGATACTCGCGCAGAAACCAACATGGCCACCATGTATGCACAGGGCTTAGGGGTTAAACAGGATCTGGAAAAAGCCGCATACTGGTTTAGAAAGGCAGCGCAAGGTGGCAATGTGATTGCACAGTTCAAAATCGGGCAAATGTATTCGATTGGTAGTGGCGTCGCATTAGATAATGAAAAAGCCGTGTTTTGGTTCAGAAAAGCCGCAAAACAGCGTGATGCAAATTCCCAAGACCGTTTAGGGGTGATGTACTCTGAAGGGAAAGGGGTGAAAAAGAACCTACAGCAAGCGTATGCATGGCTGTCTACCGCGGTTTATAGTGGCAATAAAGAGAGCCAACGTTTACAGAAAAAAATCGCAGAGCAGTTGAACGCAGAAGAGCTGAAACAAGCGCAAAAACTGGCTGATAACTACATTAAAACCTACGGTAATAGCGAAGAAAGCTAATTCGTCCAATATTAATTTAGCGGGATATCAGCAGGTATCCCGTTAATCCAATCACAGACAGAATCAAATATCCCCAGCAAAAGCGGTAAAATCGATTATATCCCCATCCTCGGCGTACACTCAGTTGCAGCGTTTTTGTCGACAATTGATGAACTTTCAAACGGTAAACCACCAAATACAGCAGGCTGAATCCTTGCCACAGATAGAGCGTATTAAAGGCAAAATCCTTTCCGACAATCAGCAAAATCACCAACGGGATCAGAAAAAACAGAATGGAGCCTATTCGCTCATACTGTGCAATTTTCAATTTGATAGATTCGTCTTGGATTTCTACTGCTTGGGTCATTATTCTGCCTTTTCTATGATGAAAAACGAGGGAGCAAAAGCTCCCTCGATAAACTTATAGCTCACCAGTACCACGAGGTGGATTGCGACCAGAAAGGTTATTTGTGGCGCTTTGAATCGAATTACTGCGCACATCTACACGGGCTTGGAACGGTGGGAATGGCAATGTAATTCCTTGTTCTGCAAAGGCTTCTAAAATATGCTGATGGATTTCGTGGCGAGCCGGTAAACGATGCCCCATTTCACCTGCATACACCCGCAGCTCGAAAATTTGGATCCCTTGCTGTAAGTCCACGAGATAAACTTCTGGATTCGGGTTATCCAAAATCATGGACGAGCGTTTTGCCGCCCGCAGGATAATCTCTGTCACTTTTTCGCTATCGGCATCCGCTGGAGCAGGGATGGTCATCACGATACGGGTAATGGTGTCGGTCAGAGACCAGTTAATAAACTGTTCAGTAATAAATGCCTTGTTCGGCACAATAATCTCTTTTCTGTCCCAGTCCGTTAAGGTAGTGGCGCGGGTATTAATCTTAGTGATGCTACCGGTTAAGTTACGGATAGTGACCGTATCGCCGATACGGATCGGTTTTTCAAATAGGATCATTAAACCAGAGATAATATTGGCGAAAATTTCTTGTAAACCAAACCCTAGCCCGACCCCCATTGCCGCGATAAGCCACTGCAGTTTTGACCAGTCGATCCCCAGCATGGAGAACCCGACAATGGTTCCGATGATGGTGATGCTGTACTTGGTCAAGGTACTGATGGCATAGCCGGTGCCCGGTGTTAAGTCGAGATGCTGAAGGACGGCGAGTTCTAATAGTGCAGGTAAGTTTCTAACGAGCTGCGCAGTCACGATAATCACCAGTATGGCGATAAAAATCGAGCCCATAGTGATGGCTTGCACGGTTTCCACACCATTGATGGATGAGGTCACATCCCACAGGCGAATATTTTCAAGGAATGAAAATGCGGTATGCAATTCAGACCACAGCCAAATTAACGAGACCAGCGCTATCATCGTCAGAATGGAGCGCACCAATCCAACCGATTGGGTACTGATAGTATCAAGGTCAAGAACCTGCTCTTCAATATCAATATTCCCTTCACCGCTGGCATTGGGGAGTTGAGAATCTTCTTCCCCTTTAGCTCGCTGGGCTAAGATTTCCGCACGGCGCTGTTTTGCTCGCTCGAAGGCAAGTTTTCGACGCTGCATTGACATCCAGCGCTGGATAGTGTGATAAATAATTAAAATCACAAACCAAATCGCCACTGAGGTCTCGAGTCGCGCCAACAGTGCCTGAGAAGTGGAGAAATAACCCAATACCGAGAAAAATGCGGCAATCACCGGCGCAATGAAAATGAGCCACCATAATGCGGTGTTCACTAAGTTTTCACCGGAGCCATGTCTGTCCAAATATAATGGGATTTTAGAACGGCGTAAGTTATTGGTAATTAAGCTTAGTGCGACACATAGCACTAAGAAGCAGAGGCGGCCTAAGGTCGCAGAGAACTCTCTCTCGCTGTAATGTTCAAAAGTGATGATCGCCATCACTAACGGCACAATCACAAAAATGGCTAATCGGTAATGGCGCATTGCGCGTTTTACCGCGTCTTTATCCCAACCAAAGTGGGAAATGAACAACCCGGTAGGTCGTGAGAATGTTTCACTGATCATAAACAGCCAGAGCAGCGGGGTCGTTGCGCTAACGCCGTAGCCGATGGCTGCTGCCATCGGATATTGCCATGCACTTTGTAAGCCATAGCCAATGGCAGACCACATCATCGGCAGAGGAAGCGCCACGATAATCGACCAGAAAATAGTGCGGATGGTTAAATAGAAACGGTCTTGTGTCACTTTACCAATGCGCAGGCTTGAACGGTCTAAGAACGCTTGATAATGGCGGCGTGTGCTGACACTGAAAATGACTAAGATAATGGAACCCAGCAGGTATAAGAACGTGTCTTGGCTAGTGACCATCACTTGCAGGGCACCTGCGAGCTGGGAGAGAGTATCCAGTGAAAGCAACTGGGTCATGTCAGTAACCACAAGCACCGGATAATTAATGCTAATCGGCGGGACATCAGCGACCCAGAACAGATAACGGTTTGAGGCGTCTTTTACCTCTTTCAGCGCATCCGTTAATTGCCCCGTTGCAACATTGAGCTTAGTCAGTTCTAACATTTCGCCATCAAATCCCGAAATGAGCGAAGTTAATAGCTCTTTGCGGGTCTTCATCAGTGACTGATAAACCTGTGACTGCGAAGGGTTTAAATCATTGGCGCTTTCTTGTACTGATACGTCAAGCTTGGACAAGCGCTCAAGCATATCTTCATAATTTAAGCGCTGAACACGTAAATCCGCCATTTCACGGTCAAGTTGCTGGCTTTTAGGGATATCTGGAAGGCGAGAAAGCTGGGTACGAAGCGCTTCTCCTAAAGTACTTGAACTGCTGATCCACTGGGCTTGTTCACGAATAGTCGAGAGTGCTTGTCGTGCATTTCGAATGCTGGTGGAGATTTCGGCTTGGTTGGTGGTGATTTCGCTCATACGCTGAGCTTGCTCGGTCAACTCTTGGGACATTTTGCGGTTGATATCAAGCTGCTCTTTTAAGAACGGGGTCAATTCACCCTGTTCTGCCAACATTTCGGTATGCTCTAACGCCAATATTGCTTTTTGTTGGCGCTGGGTATTTTGGAAATCACGGAGCTGTTGAAGCTCTAATTCTAGGCGCTGATAACGCTTTTTCTCAAGCTCCAGCGCCATTCGGGAAATTTCTTGACGGTTATTGGCCGATAATTGCGCCATTTCTAGCTCGTTCACAATGGACTTGCGAGCACTTACTTCGGCTTGAGCTAAGGTGTATTGGGCTTCAGCTAACGGAGTCGTTGGCGTATTGAGCGATTGGAATCGCGTTGAGGCATCCGTTAATTGACGTCGTGCCTCAGATAACTGCTGTGGCAAGAGATTCAGGGATTCGCTGATTTCGCGCCCTTTGTCTTGCTCTTGCTGCATCAAGCGCCCTTGATCAAGTAGCTGGCTGCTGACTTGGGTAATACGCTGCTCTAGTTCACTTAAGCTAATGCTGGTAGGGATCGCGGGCGGTGTATCGGTTTCATTGAGTAAGGCTTGACGTATTGTTTTGATAATTCTAGGGAAATTATCGATAGCATCTTGGTAAGACTTTGCCTTATTGTCTGAATCACGGGCTTCGTTAATCCAGCTTAATGCCCCTTGCAACGCTTGAGCGGTCTCTGCGTCCTTGGGGTTTTTGCTTGGATCAAGCTGTTTGAGCTCCTGTGTAATCTGTGCTTCATCTTGTGCGGAAGCTGGCGCCGCGTGGGATGAAAAAACGATTAACAGGCTAAGTAAAAAACTGATAATCAAACGCACAGTGAGGAGCTCCTTCAGAGATAGAATAATTTAATTATAGTTTAAATGATTAGCTAACAGTTTCAGTGCGTTGCTGCTCATCGATTGATTCTGCTAATAGCTCACCCATGCGGGTTGCATAGCCGGGGATCAATGAGGCATTAAAGCGAATTTTGTTAGGTTCAAACAGGTTAATGACAGTGGAACCGAGTTTGAATAGACCCATTTCTTCCCCTTTTTGTAGGAAGATAGCGCCTTCTTCACCTTGTGCAGGATATGTCCACCGTTTAATCACGCCTTCACGCTGTGGGTTAACACAACCGCTCCAAACGGTATCAATGCTGCCGACAATGGTTGCACCAACTAAAATCTGCACCATTGTGCCAAATGGTGTATCAAACACGCAGATTAAACGTTCATTACGTGCAAATAAATTCGGTACATTTGCTGCGGTTAATGGATTAACGGAGAACAGATCGCCAGGGACGTAAATCATCTCTGTTAATAAGCCGTCACATGGCATATGTACACGATGGTAGTCACTTGGGGATAAATAGGTTGTGATAAAATCACCATCACGAAATTTATCGGCTAACTGATATTGCCCAGCAAGTAGGGCTTCAACGGTATAATTATGGCCTTTTGCCTGAAAAATCAGGTCATTATCGATAGGGCCTAATTGGCTAACGGCACCGTCTGCAGGCTGTGCAAGTTGATGTTCGGCTTCAACAATTGGGCGCGCGCCATCTTTTAATGTACGGATGAAAAAGTCGTTAAAAGTTGAATACGCGGTAAGCTCACTTTTTTGAGCTTCATTCATATTCACTTTGTAGGCTTTTGCGAACAGCTTTATTGCCCATTGGGTTACAAAACCTACATTGCGACTAGCAAACCATCCTGCAAGTTGAGTAAGCCCTTGTTTAGGAAGCATAAATTGCAGGCGAATTTTGATTTTATCTAGCACGTTAACCTCTGAATTTTAAAGGTAAGTTAGTGAAAGGGCGCTATTGTAACTGAAACTCATCCGCTTTCGAATTATTTCAGAAAGCGGATAAAATGAACGATAAACGTGAGCGCTCACTAACTTATTTTAGACTGATTTCGGGGATTATTTATCTTTAGCGGTAAAGTTACCACGCAGTTTAACTTGTTCCATACTTTCTAAAATACGGTGATAGTTTTCAAAGCGTGATTCGGCAATTTTGCCGTCTTCCATTGCGTCTCGCAGTAAACAACCGGGGTCATCTAAGTGTTTACAATCGCGGAATTTACAGCCACCAAGGTAATCTTTAAATTCGACAAATCCTTTGGTCACTTGTTCCTTTGTCAGATGCCAAAGACCAAATTCACGTACGCCCGGTGAATCGATGACATCACCACCCTGTGGGAAGTGGTACAGTCTGGATGCGGTCGTCGTGTGTTGCCCTAAGCCCGAGGTATCAGAAACATCATTGACTAAGATCGCGGCCTCATTTTGAGGTAACAGCGTATTCAACAAACTGGATTTACCGACACCAGATTGGCCAACAAAGACTGACACTTTGCCTGATAGCGTGTTAGTGAGCGCTTCCATTCCTTCACCGGTATGACTGGAAACTTCGAGCACTTGGTAGCCAATGTCGCTATAAATTGTCATTAAATCACTGACCCACTCGCGATTTTCTTCATCGAGTAGGTCAACTTTGTTTAAGACAATAATCGGCTGGATCCCTGTCGTTTCACAGGCGACTAAGTAGCGGTCGATAATATTGAGCGATAATTCAGGTAAAATCGCAGAAACCACGACGATTTGGTCGATATTGGCGGCGATAGGTTTTAACCCATCATAATAATCAGGACGAGTTAAGACGGAGTGGCGCTCATGAACGGCTTCGACAATGCCGTTCACTTTGATATCACTCTGTGTGTTTAGTGCAGGGCGCCAGACAACTTTGTCCCCGGTCACTAAAGATGAGATGGTTCGACGCAGGTTACAACGCTGTATAGTGCCGTCTGCGGCTTCAATATCCGCATGTTGACCAAAGCGGCTAATCACTAAGCCCTCTTGAGCCTCACCTAATTGGCTATCATCAATCTCAATGGTTTTCTGTTTTTTGAGTCTTTTTTGATGATTTTCTTGCACGCGGCGCTGTTGGCCTTTCGAAAGTTTCTGCTTAGCCACCTGACCTCTCTCACTTAAATAATTTAGTGTCTATATTATAACCGATAGGGATATTATTGAAAAACTACATACCTATAACGGATAGCACGAAGGGTGTTATCATACCTTAACTCCACCGTATTCAGTTAGGGCATATCATGCAAAAGAATGAGAATAATTTAATTTGGATCGATTTAGAAATGACCGGACTCGATCCTATTCGTGATCGTATTATTGAAATCGCTACGATTGTGACTGACAGTAACCTGAATATCTTGGCCGAAGGCCCTGTTATCGCGGTACACCAAACCGAAGAGCAGTTGGCATTAATGGATGAGTGGAATGTAAACACCCATACTAATAGCGGCTTAGTCGAGCGTATTCGTAAAAGTTCTATTGGTGAGCGTGAAGCAGAGCTGGCGACCATTGAATTTTTAGAAAAATGGGTACCAAAAGGTGCATCGCCTATCTGTGGAAATAGCGTAGGACAAGACCGCCGCTTCTTATTTAATTATATGCCAGAGTTAGAAAGCTATTTTCATTACCGCTATCTTGATGTGAGTACATTAAAAGAGTTAGCTCGCCGCTGGAAGCCTGAGATCCTCGCTGGATTCTCAAAGAAAAACACCCACCAAGCGCTGGATGATATCCGCGAATCAATTGCTGAGCTGGTATATTACCGAGAAACGTTTATTAAATAACTTGCTCTAAAGTGCTCAATATTGCAGCAACTCTAATGGTGCTATATACTCAAGCTATATGGCACTATTTGGGAGGAATCATCATGATCCTACACAGTAAGGTTTTTATGAGTAATCGGACTCAAAATGTTCGTTTACCCGCAGAGTTACGGTTTCCTGATGATGTGAAAGAAGTCACCGTTAGAATGAAAGGTAAAGAGCGTATTATTACACCACTGCAAAATACGTGGGATAGCTTCTTTTTAACGGAAACTTCGGCCACGGATGATTTTTTAGTTTCGAGAGCAGAGCAAGTTCCTACCCCAAGAGAATCTTTCGATGATTAAATACTTGCTTGATACTAATATTATTATTTTCACCATCAAACGACGACCTGCAGCATTATTACCAAAGTTTAACCAGCATGCTGACCAATTGGCAATTTCAACAATTACGTTAGCAGAGCTGGTTTTTGGCGCAGAAAAAAGCATGAATCCAGAACGAAATTTAGCTGTTGTTAATGATTTCGTTTCTCGGCTTTGCGTGTTGCCTTATGATGAAGCGGCCGCTTGTCATTACGGTGATATTCGAGCAAATCTCGAAAAACAAGGTAAAAAAATCGGGGAAAATGATCTACACATAGCGGCTCACGCTAGAAGCAAAGGGCTTATCGTCGTTACAAATAATACTCGCGAGTTTGAAAGGGTTGATGGTTTAAGATTAGAGGATTGGGTCACTTCATCATAAAAAGGGCTAAGGTTAACAAACTTAACACCTTGAAATGCTTATTTAACAAACGGCGACGACAAAATCATCACTATGATTGTTTTATCATCAAACGAACAAAAAAATAAAAAATTTGAGTTCAAACGCTTGCTAGTATCTTAATTTCTCGTATAATGCGCTCCCCGTACCGATGAAGTTTTTATGATTTTATTGGCACGATTAAGGCACCAAGAATTGGTTATGCGGGAATAGCTCAGTTGGTAGAGCACGACCTTGCCAAGGTCGGGGTCGCGAGTTCGAGTCTCGTTTCCCGCTCCAAACTTTCTTAGTGTTTTAGCAGAAGCAGTACCCACCAAATGCGGGAATAGCTCAGTTGGTAGAGCACGACCTTGCCAAGGTCGGGGTCGCGAGTTCGAGTCTCGTTTCCCGCTCCAAACTTTCTTAGTGTTTTAGCAGAAGCAGTACCCACCAAATGCGGGAATAGCTCAGTTGGTAGAGCACGACCTTGCCAAGGTCGGGGTCGCGAGTTCGAGTCTCGTTTCCCGCTCCAAATTTTACCTCTCAATTTTCTCTATTTTTCTTTCTGTATGACCCCTTAATAAACATTCTATTAAATGCTAGTTCTATGCTTATGCATTAATACTTATTAGCCGTTTAATGTTCATTATTTACACAAAAGCAATTTTTATCTTCCTTGTTCACGATCCTTTTATTATTTATGATCTTTTTAGGATCTAAGTGAGTTTTTTGCTTGCATTCATAGGCGGAGAGCCATAGAATAGCCACCCCTTAGCAATAGGGCATCCTATAAGAACTTCAGCCAAAATGGCGAACGTTCGAGTGAAAGGTAAAAAATCCTATTTTTACCGGTTCAGTTAAAATTTCTTATTAACCTGACTTTTTGATAACTTTACTTTAGTTAGTTAACTAAAATTCAGCGTTTTTTTATTACTTCTCTCCATGAGAAAGTTATCCACAACCTGAGTGGGTCTAGGTTCATTTTATCCTAGATAGAAATACTTTGCTGCACAGAGTTATCCACAGGTTAGTTATTGGTTAATTTTTGATTATCACAAAATGAATATTATTAATTTTAATTTTAATTCATTGAAATTAAAGTAAAAAACTATTTATTCAAAATGTGCTTAGCACAACTTGCAAATCCTTTACCTATTGTCGGGTAAGCACTTTTTTATTTTATTCACATCAGTTTGACAATTGATAGGTTAGGATATAAGGCTGGACTTTTTTTAGGCGTCTCTAGGTAAACCTTTAGTAATTGCCCGAACAAGACGTTTTTGTTGCGAAGTTTGAATTGTGACTTGGTTTTCTTCTCGACGCTTGAGTTGTTGGCCAATCGACCATTGGAAGTGCTCGTCTAACATAGAGTTGATCCCAAGACGGCTCTGTAATGCGAGAACAATATTATCTTGATAGGGCGCATTACCCAAAGCAACGCTGATATTACGTAGCCATTTTATATAGCCGATACGGCGAATCGCCGAGCCTTCCGTAATACGGAGAAATTTCTCTTCGTCCCATGAAAAAAGATCCAATAGTTCCGGCGTATGCAATGCGGCTCTAGGGCTAAAATCTTCTTCATCCGTCAATTGAGAAAAGCGATTCCACGGGCAGATAAGTTGGCAGTCATCACAGCCATAAATCCGGTTACCCATTAGAGGGCGAAACTCTTCGGGGATCGCGCTATCGAGTTCAATGGTTAGATAGGAAATACAGCGCCTTGCATCAACAGTATAAGGCTCGACAATTGCGCCTGTTGGGCAAGTTGTCATACAAGCAACGCAGCGCCCGCACTGCTCTTCAACGGGTTGATCAACGGGTAGAGGAAGATTGACAAGCAATTCGCCAAGGAAAAACCATGAGCCTGAATGTTGGTTGAGCACCAGTGAGTGCTTACCCGTCCAGCCTAAACCCGCTTTGACAGCAAGTGGGCGTTCTAGGATAGGTGCCGAGTCAACAAAAGGGCGAAAATTCAAATCATCGGAACATTCAAACTGACGGCAATACTCGAGGATCCGATCACTAAGCACTTTTAAGCGTTTTTTTAATAGCTTATGATAATCGCGGCCAAGGGCGTAGCGGCTGACATAGCCTAGTTCTGGATTATTTAGCGTGCTGGCAAAAGCGGCCTTAGCAGGAAGATAGTTCATTCGAACACTAATGACGCGCAGTGTGCCGGGGTGTAATTCATGGGGTCTCGCCCGCATCATGCCGTGGCGCTTCATCCACTCCATTTCGCCATGATATTGTTTATCCAACCATGCTTGGAGCTTGGGTTCTTCAAGGGTAAGATCCGTATCGCAAATACCGACTTGTTGAAAGCCAGCATCGATGCCCCATTGTTTAATATTTTGGGCAAGAAGGTCGAGGTCGAGGCGTGTGGACATGGGAAATATCTAGGTAAAAGTGGATTCGCAGGCACTCTAACACGATCATTGGATTTCTCAAAATCCACAGATCGCGTTGGCACGATCTTGCTCGGAAATTTCCGATCTCGATGTTCCAACAATGTTAAATAACACAAATAGATCTGCTTGAGTTAAAATAGGCGTTAATATCATTATTGAATAAATTTTATCATTATAATTGGCTTCGCTAACTATGAAAGAACGCACAGTACAACTTGCTAATGAAGAGCAAACAGTCGCGCTTGGGCGCACGATCGCTATGGCCTGTAAACAAGGCGCGGTCATTAACCTGTATGGCGATTTAGGTGCAGGGAAAACGACATTTAGTCGTGGATTTTTACAAGCATTGGGCCATCAAGGCCATGTAAAAAGCCCAACCTATACACTTGTTGAGCCTTATGAATTAGCAGATAGACACGTTTTTCACTTTGATCTGTATCGTTTAGCCGATCCTGAAGAACTTGAGTTTATGGGGATCCGCGACTATTTTTCAGACAACTCAGTCTGTTTAGTGGAATGGCCACAGCAGGGCAAAGGCTTCTTACCTGAAGCGGATCTGGAGATCCATTTAACCTATCAAGATGAAGGGCGTCAGGCTCGGGTTGTCGCTTTTTCGACAACCGGAGAGTCGTTATTGGAAGCGTTAACGGTATTCTAAGGAACATATAGCTCATGATGAATGCATCGATGAACAGAATAACTACCAAGGGTATTTTTTCTCTTTTCTTATTATTGATGATGTTTGCTCTGGCTCTGGTGACATCAACCGCCAAAGCGGCATCTCTCTCTAATATTCAAGTTAGTAATAGCCCTTCACAGGCGCAAGTGACATTAACATTTGTTGATGGAAAGCCTGATTATTCCTACTTCCCGCTGCACTCACCAGAACGCTTAGTGATTGATGTTCAGCAACGTGGTGAAATTATTGGCTTGCCACTTAAGCTTCCGAAAGGGGACTTGGTGAAGCAAGTTCGCGCTAGCCAAGCGCCTGATAGCCAGCACAAGCGTATTGTGTTGGAGCTTTCTCAAGCTGCGAAGACTAAAGCGGTTGTTCAGCAGGTTTCTGGTCAATACCAAGTTGTCTTTACGGTATCAACAGGCAAAGGACAGACATCAAATTCATATAATAATACCGTGATGCCAGCCCAGCCAACGGCAACGCCATCCACACGTAATTCGCAGCCTGTTCAGCCGGTACAAGAAAAACCATTAAAAATGAATGCACCAGCGGTGGCTTCATCGACTACGCCATCAACCCCAGCAACGCCAACCAAAACCTTGCCAAAAGGCACCAAGCAGGTGGTGATTGCGATTGATGCGGGTCATGGTGGAAAAGACCCAGGGGCGATTGGTAAAAACGGTTATAAAGAAAAAGACGTGACACTTAGTGTGGCGCGTAAACTGTATCAAAAATTGGATGCCGATCCGATGTTTAAGCCTGTAATGACAAGGGACGGAGACTATTTTATTTCTGTCAGTGGTCGTTCAGACGTTGCGCGTAAGAAAGGCGCCAACATGCTGGTTTCTATTCATGCTGACTCAGCACCAAACAGTAGCGCTCGTGGGGCATCCGTTTGGGTGCTATCTAACCGCCGAGCAAACAGCGAATTAGGTAGCTGGTTGGAACAGCGTGAAAAGCAATCTGAACTTCTTGGTGGGGCGGGTGACGCGCTCAGTGGTGCAGACCCATATTTAAGCCAAGCGGTATTGGATTTACAGTTTGGGCATTCACAACGTGTGGGTTACGATGTTGCGGTTCATGTCATTCAGCAGCTTAGAAAAATTGGTAATATTCATAAGAAAACCCCAGAACACGCGAGCCTTGGCGTACTGCGTTCTCCCGATATTCCATCTATTTTAGTGGAAACTGGGTTTATCAGTAATACATCCGAAGAACAGCTATTGAAATCCAATGATTATCAAGAAAAAGTGGCTGATGGTATTCACCAAGGGTTACGTCAGTACTTTTTAGCGAATCCGCTGCAAGCAGCGCCAAAATAAGTGAATTAGGTTATGGCAATCCAGATCCTTTCTCCTCAATTAGCGAACCAAATAGCGGCGGGTGAAGTGGTCGAAAGACCCGCCTCCGTGGTTAAAGAGTTAGTCGAAAATAGCCTTGACTCAGGGGCAACTCGCATCGATATCGAGATTGAGCGAGGGGGAGAAAAGCTGATCCGTATTCGGGATAATGGCTGTGGGATCAACAAAGATGAGTTGATCCTCGCTCTAGCGCGCCATGCCACCAGTAAAATTGCCACATTAGATGACCTTGAAGCGATTATGAGCATGGGTTTCCGCGGTGAAGCCCTTGCCAGTATTAGCTCTGTTTCCCGCCTGACATTAACCTCCAAACCCGCTGAGCAAACTGAAGCATGGCAATCCTATGCAGAAGGTCGTGACATGCAGGTGACGGTAAAACCTGCAGCACATCCCAATGGCACAACGGTCGAAGTGCTGGATCTCTTTTACAATACGCCCGCTCGTCGCAAATTTATGCGTACAGAAAAAACCGAGTTTGGACATATTGATGAAATCGTGCGCCGAATTGCGCTTTCTCGCCCTGATGTGGCGATTAATTTGTCGCACAATGGCAAATTAGTTAAGCAGTATCGTGCCGCGCAGGATGCCAATCAGCAAGAGCGCCGTTTAGGTACAATTTGCGGAACAGGTTTTATGCAAGGCGCGTTAGCGCTTTCATGGGAGCACAGTGATTTAGGGATCAAAGGCTGGGTGGTTGCACCATCAACGACATCGAGCGGAGTCAGTGATATTCAGTATTGCTATGTGAATGGTCGTATGATGCGCGATAAGCTGATCAACCATGCGATCCGCCAAGCGTATGAAGGCCATCTGGATGAGAATCAACAACCCGCTTATGTGCTGTATTTGACCATCGACCCTAAGCAAGTGGATGTGAACGTCCATCCCGCCAAACATGAAGTGCGTTTTCATCAAGCCAGATTAGTGCATGATTTTATCTATCAAGCGGTACGCACTGTATTGCTTAATGCGCTAACTGAAAGTGAACTTCCGGGAATAGAACCGGTATCCAACGAAGTTGAAAATCGGGCATCCGCAGGGGATAACTACTTTGCTTCTCTTACTGTACAGGAAACAGGGAAACCACAAGGCACTCAACGGAGTCATGCTCAAGAGCCTCCTCTTTCGTATGGTGAGCCACGAAATGCGTCAGTAGCAGGTAAAAACAACACTTTTACTTCAGACCACGCAGGCAAGTCTAGTCCAATATCAAGCTATAACCGCTCAGAGCCAAGCTATGAGCGCAAAGCGGGAGAGCTGTATCAACGTTTGATGTCGATTCCCGTTGCGCCTGAAGATAAAAAACCGTTATTCCCAGAAAGAAAGCCGTTGAGTGTCAATCCTGTAGATAGCCAATCTGTAGCGAAAAGTGCGGATAACTACCAATTCGGTAAAGTATTGACAATTTACGCAAAAAACTTTGCATTAATTGAGTCTTCATTAGGGATAATCCTGTTATCCTTGAATGAAGCGAATTACTTACTCAAGCTGGCTCAATTAACGCCAGAAAATGGTGGATTAAAACCTCAACCGTTGTTAATTCCCTTAAAATTGTCACTAAAAAGTGACGAAATAGAGGTTTTGCAACGTTATAAGGAACAATTGACACTATTTGGTATCGATGCCTCGATATTTCATGGAAAAGTAACAATTCATACGGTATCGTTACCGCTAAGAACGCAAAATTTATCGCAGCTTTTTTCTGATTTAATCGTGTTTTTGTCAGCAAAAGAGAGTGTCTCGAATGAAAATATCGCGCAATGGCTAGCAAATGCGATTTCTCAGACAAAAAACGAGGAAAGTTGGAGTTTGGCGCAGGCAGTTCAATTACTGGCTGATGTTGAGCGGATCTGTCCGCAGTGGGTGGCAAATCCACCGCCAACATTATTACAATTAATTAATTTACAACCCGTGGTAGCTACACTGACAAATGAGTGATTTAGTAACTCAACAAAAACCAAATGCCATCTTCTTAATGGGGCCAACGGCTTCGGGCAAAACGGCATTGGCCATCGAATTACGCAAGCATTTGCCTGTGGAGATCATTAGTGTCGATTCGGCATTAATTTATCGAGGAATGGATATTGGTACCGCGAAGCCTAATCAAGAAGAGCTGAGCCAAGCCCCGCATCGTTTGATAGATATCCTCGATCCATCTCAGCCTTATTCTGCGGCCGATTTTCGTCGTGACGCATTAAATGTAATGGATGAAATTTCGTCTCAAGGTAAGATTCCATTACTGGTTGGCGGTACCATGCTTTATTTTAAAGCCTTATTAGAAGGGTTGTCACCGCTGCCATCGGCCTCTCCAGAAGTGCGTGAGGCAATTGAGAACATAGCACAAGAACAAGGTTGGGCTGAGGTACATCGTCGTTTAGCTGAGGTCGATCCCATCTCTGCGGCGCGTATTCATCCTAATGATCCGCAAAGATTATCCCGAGCTTTAGAGGTATATCTCATTTCGGGACAAACTTTGACTGAAATGACTCAAACAGCAGGCACAGAATTGCCTTATAATGTGTTTCAGTTTGCTATTGAGCCACAAGATCGTAAAATTTTACATGAGCGTATCGAACGACGTTTTCGTTTAATGCTAGAAGCAGGGTTTGAAGACGAAGTGAAAGCGCTATACCAACGAGGCGATCTCCATGTTGATTTACCTTCCATTCGTTGCGTAGGTTATCGGCAAATGTGGTCTTATCTCGATGGTGAAATAGATTATGATGAAATGGTTTATCGAGGGATTTGCGCGACGCGCCAATTGGCTAAACGGCAGATCACTTGGTTGAGAAGCTGGGACAATGTTCATCGGTTAGATAGTGAACAACCTCAGCAAGCGCTTGACACCGTTATACAGGTTATTAGTGCATAGGGCTATTCTTTGTGTACAATTAAAGCGTTAAGCGTAATTTTTGAGTAGTAATTTTTAGGAATCGTAAGATTCTCATTTAAAAAACAACAAAATAAGGAAAACATAGAATGGCTAAGGGGCAATCTTTGCAAGATCCGTTCCTGAACGCATTACGTCGTGAAAGGGTTCCGGTCTCTATTTATTTAGTTAATGGTATTAAATTGCAGGGTCAAATCGAATCTTTTGACCAATTTGTTATTTTGCTGAAAAACACAGTTAGCCAGATGGTTTATAAACACGCTATCTCTACTGTGGTTCCAGCACGCCCTGTTTCTCATCATAGCGGTACTGGTACTGCTGGCGCTGGCAATGGCAACTACCATGGTGGTGCTTCTGCTGGGCAAGATGGCGAATCAGCTGAGTAAGACTGTACGCTAAAAACAAGGAAAGCATGGGTAGGGAGACTATACCTGTGTCTTTCCTTTGCAATTATTGTTTAGCCTAAGAGGTTACACCTTGTTTGATAGGTATGAAGGCGGTGAACTAGCTGTACTGGTCCATGTCTTTTTTGATCAAGAAAAAGACGTTGATAATTTAGCAGAATTTGAGTCCCTAGTGACGTCTGCTGGCGTTAAACCTGTACAAATAGTGACTGGCAGCCGTAAGGCGCCCCACCCAAAATTTTTCGTTGGGGAAGGGAAAGCTGAAGAAATCGCTGAAGCCGTCGAAGCTAGTGGTGCGGATGTGGTGCTATTTAACCACACACTTAGCCCTGCTCAAGAACGTAATCTCGAACGGGTTTGCCAATGTAAGGTCGTTGATCGTACAGGGGTAATTTTAGATATATTTGCACAACGTGCGCGTACGCATGAAGGTAAACTTCAAGTTGAATTAGCTCAATTACGGCATTTATCCACTCGCTTAGTGAGAGGATGGACGCACCTTGAGCGCCAAAAAGGCGGGATTGGTTTACGTGGTCCCGGCGAGACACAGCTTGAAACTGACCGTCGATTACTCAGAGATAAAATCAAACAGATTTTATCTCGTCTTGGACGAGTCGAAAAACAGCGTGAGCAAGGTCGTCAATCAAGAAGTAAAGCAGATATTCCAACTGTTTCCTTGGTGGGCTACACCAACGCCGGAAAATCCAGTTTATTTAACCGGATGACGTCGGCAGATGTTTACGCAGCAGACCAACTGTTTGCTACGTTAGATCCTACTTTACGTCGTATCGATGTTGATGATGTAGGCACTGTCGTTTTAGCGGACACCGTGGGTTTTATTCGCCACCTTCCACATGATCTGGTTGCTGCATTTAAAGCAACTCTGCAAGAAACGCGTGAAGCCACTTTACTGCTCCATGTGATTGATGCAGTTGATGTCCGACTGGATGAAAATATCCAAGCGGTTGACAGTGTGCTGGAAGAAATCGAAGCAAATGAAATCCCAACACTTTTAGTGATGAACAAAGTTGATATGCTCGACGATTTTGTCCCGCGTATTGACAGAGATGAGGATAACAAGCCAGTTCGTGTCTGGGTTTCAGCGCAAACAGGTGAAGGTATCCCTTTGTTGCTTCAAGCATTAACGGAACGCCTTTCAGGTGAGATCGCACATTTTGAATTGCGTTTACCACCGAATGAAGGTCGCTTACGGAGTCGTTTTTATCAACTTCAATCCATCGAACGTGAATGGCAAGAAGAAGACGGCACCATTGGACTTGAGGTGCGTATGCCAATGGTGGATTGGCGACGTTTATGCAAGCAGGAGCAACAATTACCTAACTATGTTGTTTAAAAATGATGTTAAAACAGTCAGTTGGCTGAGTTAACCGCAACACAGTTAGGCAATGGAATTGATATTAAGAGCCCAATATCCTCGACTTGATTCAAGACACCCATGGGTGAAATGAATGATGAGAAATATCGCTCTTAGCCCTAAAAATCAATCATAAAGAATGGAGCTAAAACATGGCGTGGAATCAGCCCGGTAATGACGGACAAGACCGCGATCCGTGGGGAAGCGGCAATAAAGGCAGCAACTCTGGCGGGAACAAAGGTGGTCGGAAACCTGGGGCTTATGATCTCGACGATCTCTTTCGTAAAATAGGCAGCAAGCTTGGCGGCGGCGGTAATAAAGGCGGTAGTGAAGGCAATAATAAACAGCCATCACAACTGAGTGGCCGTTTAGGTATGTTAGCACTTGCTGCGGTTGTCGTAGTTTGGGCGGGCTCAGGCTTCTATACCATTAAAGAAAGTGACCGTGGCGTAGTCTTACGTTTTGGTGAATATAGTGGTGTTGTCGGACCTGGTCTGAACTGGAAACCAACGTTTATTGATCAAGTTGTTCCTGTGAACGTTGAAACTGTTCGCGAACAAGCGACTAACGGTATGATGTTGACATCAGATGAAAACGTTATCCGCGTTGAAATGAACGTTCAGTACCGTGTTACTGATCCTGCTCAATACCTGTTTAGCGTGACTAATCCTGATAATAGTCTGCGTCAAGCGCTGGATAGTGCGGTGCGTGGTGTTATTGGTCAATCTGCCATGGAGCAAGTGTTGACTACGAATCGCGCCTTTATCCGTGATGTTACGCAAAAAGAGCTAGAAGCAACGATTGCACCATACAAAATGGGTATTACCCTGCTGGACGTCAACTTCCAAGCGGCTCGTCCGCCTGAAGATGTTAAAGCAGCGTTTGATGATGTAATTTCCGCAAGGGAAGAAGAACAAAAAACGATTCGTGAAGCGCACGCTTATCGAAACGAAGTTCTGCCTCTCGCGAAAGGTAACGCGCAACGTATGATCGAAGAAGCTGAAGCTTACAAGGCGAGTG
Source organism: Providencia sp. wls1914 (assembly GCF_009706645.1). Taxonomy (NCBI): domain Bacteria; kingdom Pseudomonadati; phylum Pseudomonadota; class Gammaproteobacteria; order Enterobacterales; family Morganellaceae; genus Providencia; species Providencia sp. wls1914. Next base: position 190,563 of record NZ_WLUN01000008.1, on the reverse strand, counting down.
TCGTCTTCAAAGCAGAGGGTGAGGTCGCAAGCTTTGCGAAAATGCTACCTGAATATCGTGCTGCACCAGAAATTACTCGCGAACGTTTATACATCGAAACGATGGAGCGCGTATTAGCAAATACACGTAAAGTGATTGCTAATGATAAGAGCAACAGCATGTTAGTACTGCCGTTGGATCAAATCATGCGTGGTGCGACGGGCAATACGACTGCGGCACCAAAAGTGAATCAGTCAGCAAGAATGACGAACTCAACGAACAATTCATCTTCTACGAGTTCAGCACCTGCACAGCCAAACAATCCTGTGCGTGGTGATGCAGTTAGAGTAGGGAGACAATAATCATGCGTAAGTCATTTATTTTTGTAGTGATTGCTGTTTTAGCCGTTGCCTACGCATCAATCTTTATTGTTCCTCAAACTGAGCGCGGTATTGTATTACGCTTTGGTAAGGTTTTACGTGATTCTGAGAATAAACCTATCGTTTATGAACCAGGTCTACATTTCAAAGTTCCATTTATTGAAACTGTGAAAATGCTAGATGCACGTATTCAGACGTTAGAAATTCAAGCTGACCGTTACCTGACTAGCGAAAACAAAGACTTAATGGTGGATTCATACCTGAAATGGCGTGTCACTGACTTCAGCCGTTACTATGTAGCGACTGGCGGCGGTAACCCATTCCAAGCGGAAACCCTGTTAAAACGTAAGTTCAGTGACCGTTTACGTTCTGAGTTTGGTCGTTTAAGTGTTAAAGACATCATCACTGACTCTCGTGGTCGCTTAACTGTTGATGTTCGTGATGCACTGAACAAAGGTACCGCAACCGACGAAGCAACTAAAGACGCTGATGCTGCAATTGCAGATGCGGCGGCTCGCGTTGAAAAAGAAACCAACCTGAAGCCACTGGTTGTAAATGCAAACAGTATGGCGGCGTTAGGTATCGAAGTTGTCGACGTGCGTATCAAACGTATTGAATTACCAAACGAAGTTTCTGAAGCCATCTATGCACGTATGCGTGCAGAGCGTGAAGCGGTAGCGCGTCAGCACCGTTCACAAGGTCAAGAAGAAGCAACCAAGATTCGTGCGGTAGCGGATAAGACGGTAACAGAAACACTGGCAGAATCAGAGCGTACAGCACTGACCCTGCGAGGTGAAGGTGATGCAATGGCAACGAAACTGTTTGCTGATGCATTCAACCAAGACCCAGAGTTCTATGCCTTTATTCGTAGCCTGCGTGCTTATGAGCAAAGCTTCAAAAGTGGTGATGACGTAATGGTGCTTAGCCCAGATACAGATTTCTTCCGCTTTATGAAGGCACCAACTCAGCTGCGTTCAACGGATTAAATGATAAACAGCTTAAGTTACGTGCAACGAGCTTAAATTACTGTTAATCTAATAAAGAAAAGCCCGCTTCGGTGGGCTTTTTTTCGCCTGTCGTTTTAAGTGATGGATTTTTCAGGGAAAATTTGAGCTGCTCAGGTTGAGAAAATTCACTTTGAGTCTACGACAGAAATAAAACTACCATTTTACTTGCTTTCTAGAAAAAAATTTTTGTAATGCCAAAATATCACTGGAACAGTTCATTTTTGATGGTAGAATTCATTTTTAAGCAACCGAGTGTATTTCGAAATGGGTAAGAACGTTGTCGTACTGGGCACCCAATGGGGTGACGAAGGGAAGGGCAAGATCGTTGACTTGCTGACAGAACGAGCTAAATATGTAGTTCGCTATCAGGGCGGCCATAATGCTGGCCATACTCTTGTTGTAAACGGTGAAAAAACCGTTCTCCACTTAATTCCATCCGGTATTCTTCGTGAAAATGTCATCAGCATCATTGCTAATGGTGTTGTTCTTGCGCCTGATGCTTTAATGAAAGAGATGAAAGAACTGGAAGATCGCGGTGTTCCTGTTCGTGAGCGTTTACGTATCTCTGAAGCATGCCCACTGATCCTGCCTTACCACATCGCATTAGACAATGCGCGTGAAAAAGCGCGTGGAGCAAAAGCTATCGGTACAACTGGTCGTGGTATCGGTCCTGCATACGAAGATAAAGTTGCACGTCGTGGTCTGCGTGTTGGTGACTTATTCGATAAAGCAACTTTCGCTGAAAAATTAAAAGAAATCATCGAATACCATAACTTCCAACTGGTTAACTATTACAAAGAGCCTGCGGTTGATTACCAAGAAACATTAGATTACATCATGTCTGTTGCAGATCTTCTGACTAGCATGGTAATTGATGTTTCTGATTTGCTCTATAAAGCACATCAGAAGAATGAATTAGTCATGTTTGAAGGTGCGCAAGGTACTCTGCTGGATATCGACCACGGTACTTATCCGTATGTAACCTCTTCAAACACAACAGCGGGTGGTGTTGCAACAGGTTCTGGCTTAGGTCCACGTTACGTGAACTACGTACTGGGGATCATCAAGGCTTATTCAACACGTGTTGGTGCGGGTCCATTCCCAACTGAATTGTTCGATGAAACGGGTGAATTCCTGCGTGAGAAAGGCCAAGAATTCGGTGCAACCACGGGTCGTAAACGTCGTACTGGTTGGTTAGACATCGTAGCTATTAATCGCGCTGTACAAATTAACTCTCTGTCAGGTTTCTGCTTAACTAAGCTGGACGTTTTAGATGGCTTAAAAGAAGTAAAAATCTGTGTAGGTTATCGTCGTAAAGATGGCACAGTGTTAGAAACTACACCTTTAGCCGCTGATGAGTGGGAAGGCTTAGAGCCAGTGTATGAAGTCATGCCTGGTTGGAGCGAAACGACTTTCGGCGTTAAAGAAAGAGCGTTACTGCCACAAGCAGCTTTAGATTACATCCAACGTATTGAAGAACTGACTGGTATCCCTGTTGATATTATTTCAACTGGCCCAGACCGTTCAGAAACGATGATCCTGCGTGATCCGTTTGACGTTGAGTAATAGACAGAACAGCGCTCACTGAGCGCTGTTTTTTTATCTCTCCCATTTTCCTTCCGATGAATTCCTTTTTGATAAAACGCTAAAATTTTCAGATAATATCCATCAAGTTGAACATTATGTGCCATTACAAGCATCTTTACGTGCAAGGATGGGCTAGACTAAAACTAAGGCGATATACTGTAGAAAATCGTTCAAAATGTACTTTAGATGGTAGCCAGAAAACAAATATAACGAAAATGGCAGATAAGTATTTCATGGCATATTTGTAGCGCCAAAAAATTTTTGAGGTGATTGTGCAGCTGACAAGTTTTACTGACTATGGGTTACGAGCCCTAATCTACTTAGCCGCCCTAGAAAAAGGGCAGATGACGAGCATTACACAAGTTACTGAGGTGTATGGTGTTTCTCGTAATCACATGGTTAAAATTATCAATCAGCTAAGTCACCTTGGCTATGTAAAAGCCACTCGTGGTAAAAATGGCGGGATCGCACTGGGTCAACCGGCGGAATCAATCCTGATCGGTGATGTCGTTCGCGCATTAGAACCACTCACTCTAGTCAATTGTAGTGGCGAATTTTGCCATATTACGCCAGCCTGCCGCCTAAAAGGTGTGCTACAAAAGGCGATACAACAATTTTTACAAGAACTAGACCAATATACGCTAGCGGACATGGTCAAAGATAATAGTCCGCTGTATCAATTACTGCTCGATTAATGTCTCAGTAATTTATCACTCTGATGACAATGGAGGTAACAATGTCAAACGATCCTTTTCAGGAAAGAGAAGCAGAAAAATACGAATCCCCAATTCCGAGTAGAGAGTTTATTTTAGATCTCTTATCTAAGCGCACAGCCCCTGCAAACCGTGAAGAAATTGCACAGCTACTCAACCTCTCTACGGAAGATGAATTGGAAGCATTGCGTCGTCGCTTACGTGCGATGGAACGTGATGGACAGTTAGTTTTCACTCGCCGCAAATGTTATGCACTACCAGAACGTATTGACCTATTAAAAGGTAAAGTTATTGGCCACCGTGATGGCTATGGTTTCTTGCGTGTCGAAGGTAAAAAAGAAGATTACTACTTATCTCAAGATGAGATGAAGCGCGCTTTACATGGTGATGTGATTTTGGCTCAACCTTATGGTCAAGACCGTAAAGGACGCACCGAAGTGCGTGTTGTACGTGTATTAGAGCCGCGCAATAACCAAATTGTTGGGCGCTATTTTATTGAAGCGGGAATGGGGTTTGTCGTTCCTGATGATAGTCGTTTAAGTTTCGATATTTTAATTCCGAAAGACAAACAGTGTGGCGCCCGTATGGGTAACGTGGTGGTGGTTGAATTAGAAACTCGCCCACAACGCCGCTCTCAAGCTGTTGGGAATATTGTTGAAGTACTCGGGGAAACCATGGGTACGGGTATGGCGGTAGAAATCGCATTACGTACTCATGAAATTCCACACTCTTGGCCACCACAAGTGACAAAGCAAGTAGCTGATTATAGTGAAACAGTCCCTGAAGCTGCGAAGAAAGGGCGTGTGGATCTTCGCGATCTTCCACTCGTTACCATCGATGGCGAAGATGCTCGTGACTTCGATGACGCCGTTTACTGTGCACCGAAAAAAGGTGGCGGCTGGCGTTTATGGGTTGCGATTGCCGATGTGAGCTATTATGTTCGCCCACAAACTGCACTGGATACAGAAGCCCATAGCCGTGGTAACTCGGTCTATTTCCCATCCCAAGTTGTACCCATGCTACCGGAAGTACTGTCTAACGGATTATGTTCACTAAACCCAGGCGTAGACCGTCTGTGTATGGTGTGTGAAATGACGGTTTCGGCATCCGGAAAACTCTCTTCATATAAATTCTATGAAGCGGTGATGAGCTCCCACGCGCGTTTAACTTACACCAAAGTGTGGAAAATGCTGCAAGGGGATGAAGAGCTACGCGAGCACTACAAAGCGTTAGTGCCTCATATCGAGCATTTACACCAATTATACAAAGCGTTAGATGCAGCGCGTATTGAGCGTGGCGCTATCTCGTTTGAATCTGAAGAAGCCAAATTTATCTTCAATGCGGAACGCCGTATTGAGCGTATTGAGCCTGTAGAACGTAATGATGCACACAAATTAATTGAAGAGTGCATGATTTTAGCTAATATTGCGGCGGCGCGATTTGTTGAGAAAAACGAAGAGCCTGCCCTATACCGCGTGCATGACCGTCCGAAAGAAGAGAGCGTTATGAACTTACGCTCAGTATTCAGCGAGTTAGGTTTGACGCTGCCGGGTGGCATGAAGCCAGAGCCAAAAGATTACGCCCAAGTAATGAACGAAGTGGCTGAGCGCCCAGACCATGAGCTGTTACAGACCATGATTTTACGCTCTATGAAGCAAGCAATTTATGATCCAGAAAACCGCGGTCACTTTGGTTTAGGTCTGAAATCATATGCCCACTTTACCTCGCCAATTCGTCGTTATCCTGACTTAACTTTGCATCGTGGTATTAAATACTTACTGGCAAAAGAGCATGGTCATGGAGATAAGCGCTGGACGGAAACGGGTGGATGGCACTCCGATATGGACAGCATGCTGCAATTGGGCGAGCACTGCTCACTGACTGAGCGCCGTGCAGATGAAGCTACCCGTGACGTCGCAGATTGGTTAAAATGTGACTTCATGCAAGACCAAGTGGGCCAAGTGTTTACTGGACTTATCACTAGCGTGACAGGTTTTGGTTTCTTTGTTCGCTTAAATGACCTGTTTATTGATGGCTTAGTGCATATTTCGACTCTTGATAACGACTATTATCGTTATGATGCGGTTGGACAGCGCTTAATTGGTGAATCTTCCGGTACAACTTATCGTCTTGGCGATGAAGTGGAAATCCGTGTAGAAGCGGTACATATGGATGAGCGCACCATTGATTTTGCTTTAATTTCAACGACACGAAAAGCGAAAAACCCGGGTAAAACCACACGGGATAAGATGAAGAAAGAAGTTAAAAATGCGACACGTTCAGCCCGTCGAAAAGGCGATGTGAGCAAAGAGAAAAACTTCGAACCTGATTCTGCATTTCGTCGTTCAGAGAAAAAAGGCAAGAAAGACAGCAAGGACGCAAAACCTGAAGGTAAAGGAAACGGTAAAGCGAAAAGCAAAAAGCCATCCGATAAAACCAAAAAAATCAGTGCCAAGTTAAAAGCAAAACGCGTGGCGAAAAAATCCCAAAAACAAGAGGGATAAGCGCGTTTCATGATACAAGGTGGCGGGAAATCGCCACCTTTTGATTTTCCACCTATTTAATGTTCTCAACCTAAAAGATATTTATGAGCGAAATTATTTACGGCATTCACGCAGTGAAAGCCCTGCTTGAGCGTTCACCGCAACGTATTAAAGAAGTCTATATTTTAAAAGGTCGTGAAGACCGCCGCCTGATGCCTATCGTTCATGAAATCGAAGCGTTAGGCATTGTGGTACAAGTGGCAAATCGCCAATGGATGGACGCACAAACTGAAGGTGCAGTACACCAAGGGATTATCGCCAACGTGCTAGCCGGCAAGCAGTATCAAGAAGGGGATCTCCCAGATTTACTGGAAAGCACCGAATCGCCATTTTTACTGATCCTCGATGGCGTGACTGACCCACACAACTTAGGCGCGTGTTTACGTAGCGCAGACGCAGCTGGTGTTCATGCGGTGATTGTCCCGAAAGACAAATCTGCACAGTTGAATGCAACCGCGAAGAAAGTCGCCTGTGGCGCAGCGGAAAACGTTCCGCTGATCCGTGTGACTAACTTGGCAAGAACCTTACGTTTACTGCAAGAATACAATGTGTGGATTGTTGGCACCGCCGGTGAAGCTGACCATAACTTGTATCAAAGTAAGCTGACTGGCTCTATCGCATTAGTGATGGGCGCGGAAGGTGAAGGTATGCGTCGTTTGACTCGCGAACATTGCGACGAGTTGATCAGCATCCCAATGGCGGGCTCAGTTTCATCACTGAACGTCTCTGTAGCAACGGGCGTGTGCCTGTTTGAAGCAGTTCGCCAACGCATTGCCAAATAAATCATAAAATAATTTTTGCTTAATTTGTCCCCATCTCTTGAGTTTTTTATCTGGGATGGGTATAGTTACGCGTCAATTTTTTAGCCGCACTCAACAAGTTCCTTGCCTCCGCGGGCCGCGGTTAACCCAGACAGGAGGCTAATAATCCGTAAGGAGCAACTACTAATGCGTCATTACGAAATCGTTTTTATGGTCCATCCTGACCAAAGCGAACAGGTTCCGGGCATGATCGAGCGTTACAGTGCTGTTATCACTAACGCACAAGGTCAGATTCACCGTCTGGAAGACTGGGGCCGTCGTCAACTGGCTTACCCAATCAACAAACTGCACAAAGCTCACTATGTTCTGCTGAACGTAGAAGCTCCACAGGAAGCGATTGATGAGCTGGAAACTAACTTCCGCTTCAACGATGCCGTTATCCGCAGCATGGTTATGCGCTTAAAACACGCAGTAACAGAAGCTTCTCCAATGGTCAAAGCCAAAGACGAACGTCGCGGCCGTGACATGTCTGATGAATATCAAGACGAAGAAGCAGAAGAAACTGGGGATTCTGAAGAGTAATTGCTCAGGTGATCACTAATCGTCTAGTGTTGACAGGCACAGTCTGTAAAGCATTGATTCGAAAAGTGAGTCCGTCCGGCATTCCACATTGCCAGTTTGTTTTAGAACATCGTTCTGGACAACAGGAAGCTGGAATGTCACGGCAAGCATGGTGCAGAATGCCCGTCATTGCCAGCGGACAAGCCTTACAAACCCATACTCACAGTATAACGGTCGGCAGTCTGATTACTGTTACAGGTTTCATTAGCACCCATCAGGGACGTAATGGAATCAGTAAATTAGTCTTACATGCCGAGCAGATTGATTTGATAGATTCTGGAGACTAGCCATATGGCACGTTATTTCCGTCGTCGCAAGTTCTGCCGTTTCACAGCGGAAGGCGTTCAAGAGATCGACTATAAAGATATCGCAACGCTGAAAAACTATATCACTGAAAGTGGTAAAATTGTACCAAGCCGTATCACCGGTACTCGTGCAAAATATCAACGCCAGCTCGCTCGTGCTATCAAGCGCGCTCGCTACCTGTCTCTGTTACCATACACTGATCGTCATCAGTAATTGGTACAGTCCATTAACGACTAATAGAGGATAAGGTAATGCAAGTTATTCTGCTTGATAAAGTAGCTAACCTAGGTAGCCTGGGTGACCAAGTTAACGTTAAATCGGGCTACGCTCGTAACTTCTTAGTACCACAGGGCAAAGCTGTTCCTGCAACTAAGAAAAACGTTGAATTCTTCGAAGCTCGCCGCGCTGAACTGGAAGCTAAATTAGCTGACGTTCTGGCAGCAGCACAGGCTCGTGCAGCAGCTGTTACTGCGCTGGGTTCTGTTACTCTGGCTTCTAAAGCTGGTGACGAAGGTAAACTGTTCGGTTCAATCGGTACTCGTGACATCGCTGACGCAATCACTGCGGCTGGCGTTAAAGTTGCGAAAAGCGAAGTTCGCCTGCCAAACGGCGTTCTGCGTACTACTGGTGACCACGAAGTTCACTTCCAGTTACACAGCGATGTTTTCGCAGAGCTGAACGTTATCATCGTTGCTGAGTAATCAATAATGATGATAGTTGCCACTGTTAACGCGGTGGCACAATAAAAAAACACCGGGGATCCGGTGTTTTTTTATTTCTAGAGTATGGAAAACTTACTGATTAACTGAACATTGGTAATCCAGCAATTCTCCCGCACTACCTAAATTAAACTGCCAAACATCCGTACGATTCGCTAATAATACCATCGAACCATCTTTCAGCTCCGTCACAGCCAGTCCATAGTTCCCCATGCTGTCATTATGTGCTTGAACATACTCATTTAACTGCTTGAAAGGACTCTGTTGGCTATCTAGCTTTTTCACCCAATATTCATGACCTTCTAACGGCACAGGAAAAACATGCCATTCAGATTTAATCGCATCCGCATGTTGGTTAACTAGCTCAATAACTTGTGGTTTTAGGCAAGCAATATGGATATGAAGTTGATCTTGTGAACGCCCATATTGTGAATTAATCGCTAAGGCGAGTTTATCATCGCTAATAGCGGGTTGGCCCGCGGGGCTAACACTCTCTCGCTCATTCCAGGCAAGCGTAAAGTAATCAGGGCTATTATCTTCAAGTAATAAAGGGGATTCGATACCGCTGACTTTATCGGTCGGTAGTACCAAATTATGAACCGGGCCTTTTTTATCTTTAAATAGTACATAGCGATTGTCTAAATCCACTTTCAAGCAAGATGGATTACGCTGGTCGGGATCATTGATAGCAATGCACTGCTGGCTAATGATATTCCACAGCCCATCCGCATGGTATTTAATCCATGAAATATAGCCAATAACACTGAGCAGTAGGAGTAAAACTACGGCGGCAATAATTTTAATGAGCTTCTTTTTGCAGGTATTGTTGTTTTTCTGCATAGATTTTCCTGTTCTTTTCCCTGTTTAACCATTAAGTGTAATAAAGAACAGTGATTATACGTAGTTTATGGTGAGAGACGTCATCAAATAACGTCTCCATTGAATTTTTATTCTGAAAATAAAAGAAAAGTCGGGTTATTGTATGAAATGCCCGACGTTAAAAGACAAACTAAGGTGTTCGATAATAGCTACCATCGCTTAAGCGCGTAAAGCCATAGGTTTGACCGTTGGTTGCTGTGATTTCCAGCTGTTGAACTTCACCTTTACCATTGGCTTTTAATCGGATTTTCTGCCCTTGTTGCAAGTTGCTAAGGGGTTTTTCTGAGCCTTCAACTTTTGCCATGATAAATGCATCATTCGCCTGCAAGTTATTATCACGAAATAGCTGCGCCAATGTTTTCCCTTTTTGAACGCGATAATTCTGCCATTCATTAGCTGAAGGGGGAGTGGTTGACGGCTGTGATGGCGCACTAGTACTTGGCTGCTGTGTCGGCTGAGACGTTTGTGGTTCTTGAATAACTTCAGGCTCACTTGGTAATGACGTTGATGTATCTGGGATGTTGGTTGTCGGTTGTTCTGGCTGCGATAATACCGTATCAGGGATTGGATTTGGCTGTGCAGTTGGTGGGATAACTATTGGCTGGTTCGGTATATTGCCCGTATTATTCTGCACGGTATTCGGCTTATCGCTAGATGGCCAAAATAAGGCAGCAATAACGATCAGCGCTAGAATAGCAATTCCATAGCGATGAAAAGTGGATAGTCTCAACATGACCCCTCCTATATTTGAGGAATAATTAATCACAGACGTTTTAACGCATACTAGCACTATTTACGCGTAAATTAACAAGTTGAAGGCTAATTTAGGAGAACACTGAATAATTTAGACAGTTTTATTCTTCCGTGATCGGGTTTAGGTTTACCCATAGGAAAGGGGCTGCTATCCTTGGTTTTTCTCAAAAAATGAAATGGGTATTTTCATGGCAAACCAAAACTTTGATTCAGTAGAAGCTCAAGCGAGCTATGGCATTGGTCTACAAATTGGACAGCAATTATTAGAATCAGGACTAGAAGGCTTAGTTCCAGACGCAATTTTAGCGGGTCTGACTGATTCTTTAGAAGGCAACATGCCATCAGTTCCAGTTGAAGCGCTGCATAAAGCACTGCGTGAAATGCACGAACGTGCAGATGCAGTTCGCCAAGAGCGTCAAAAAGAACTGGCTGCAGAAGGTCAAAAATTCTTAGATGAGAACCAGAAGAAAGACGGCGTATCGACTACTGAGTCTGGTTTGCAGTTCTCTGTGATCAACCAAGGTGAAGGCGCAATCCCAGCGCGTTCTGATCGCGTTCGCGTTCATTATACAGGCCGTTTAATTGACGGTACTGTGTTCGACAGCTCCGTACAGCGCGGTCAACCAGCAGAATTCCCAGTGAGTGGCGTGATCCCAGGTTGGATTGAAGCGCTGACATTAATGCCTGTGGGTTCAAAATGGGAATTATACATTCCTCATGAATTAGCTTACGGTGAGCGCGGTGCCGGTGCATCTATCCCTCCATTCAGCACTCTTGTTTTCGAAGTTGAGTTACTGGAAATTTTGTAATTTCTGACTGACTTACAGAAAAGAATAATAGCCTTATTAGCTTGTCATTTTGGTCATTTGCCATTTCGATATAGCTAATGAGGCTTTTTTATTAGCGTAAATATTCTGCTCTTGTTACTCTTAAAGGCTTCGTGTCATTAGGGGAAATAAAATGCGCCAACAACTTTGTACACTTGCCAGAGAGGCGGGTGATGCCATCATGAAAATCTACAATGGGCATGCGCCATTGCAGGTTGAACATAAGCAAGATGATTCCCCTGTCACGGCTGCGGATATTGCAGCCCATCAAATCATCAAAGAGGGGCTTTCACGTTTATCACCTGATATCCCTCAACTTTCGGAAGAAGATCCTCCAGAATGGCCTGTACGTCGTGACTGGCAACGTTACTGGCTTATTGACCCGTTGGATGGAACTAAAGAATTTATTAATCGTAATGGTGATTTCACCGTCAATATTGCGTTAATTGAAAATGGCATTCCAGTCATGGGAGTGGTTTTTGCGCCAGCTAAAGGGTTGATGTATTACGCCGAAGGCTCTCAAGCGTGGAAAGAAGAGCACGGGGAAATTCAGCGCATTCACGTCAAAGCTGAGACGCCGCCTGTGGTGGTGATCAGCCGTTCTCATCAAGACCCCCAATTGATGGCGTATCTCGCGAAGCTTCCAGAGCATCGCACAGCGGAGATAGGTTCATCGCTAAAATTCTGTTTAGTAGCGGAAGGCAGCGCGCAGTTATACCCTCGTTTTGGACCGACTAATATCTGGGATACAGCAGCGGGACATGCAGTGGCATTAGGGGCAGGGGCGAGCGTGGTGGATTGGCAGGGAAATACACTGGATTATTCACCGAGAGAGTCTTTTTTGAACCCCGGTTTTGAATGTCGCTAAGACAGCGAAAATAGCAAGATAATAAAAAGTCGGGTAGCTAATGATTCACTTACCCGACTTGAACAACATGACTTAATGTTTAGTTATCTAATTGCAGCACTTTAGCCGTTGCAGTACGAATATCTAAACACGCTTTTGCATCCTGTTTTAAATCAATTCCATAAGTTGGAATGATAGTCTTCAGGCGAGCTTCCCAACCATCCGCAGAGAGTTGATCTGCAAAGCAGGTTTTCAGTACGTTGAGGGCGATAAACGCAGCCGTCGATGCACCCGGTGATGCGCCCATTAATACGGTGAACGATTTATCTGCACTTGTAATCAGCTCTGTACCGAACTCCAATACGCCTTTTTTCACCGGATCCGGTTTAATGATCTGAACGCGTTGACCTGCGACCACTTCTTTCCAATCTTCACGCTGCGCATCAGGATAGAATTTTTGCAGCATAGAGAATTGATGTGCAGACGTTTGCAGCACTTGTCCCACAAGATATTCAGCCAATGACCAATCATCTTTCGCGATGGCAAGCATCGGTTCAATATTGTTCAGTCTGATGGAATCAAACAGATCCAGATAAGATCCATGTTTTAGGAACTTACTCGAGAAACCAGCATACGGTCCAAACAGTAAAGAGCGTTTTCCGCCGATGATGCGGGTATCTAAATGCGGTACAGACATCGGTGGTGAGCCCTTATCGGCTTTTCCGTAAACTTTGGCGTGGTGGCGAGCCGCCACTTTTTCATCGTCACAGCGTAGCCAAATTCCACTCACAGGGAATCCGCCATAGCCTTTACCTTCAGGAATACCGGATTTTTGCAGTAACTCAATGGCGCGACCACCGGCTCCTACAAATACAAATTTTGCGGACGTGATGGTTTTTTCGTGAGTCAGAAGGTTCTTCACTTCCACATTCCAGCGCCCATCAGGCGTCTGTGTCACATCAATCACTTCATGTTTATAGTGAAGAGAAAATCCACTCTGCTCGCTCAGTTGTGCCATCAGTAAGTGGGTTAAGGCACCGTAATCCACATCAGCCCCAGTCACAACACGGGTAACCGCAATTTTTTCATTAGGATCTCGGCCTTCAACCACTAATGGCGCCCACTCATCAATCTGTTTTAGGTCATCGCTGTATTCCATATTGTGGTAACAGTGATGGGCAGACATTTGGCGGAAACGTTGTTGTAAAAACTTGATGTTGTCTGCACCAGAAACAAAGCTCATGTGCGGGCAAGGGTGGATAAAGTCCCGTGGATTTTTGATTTTGCCTTTGGTGACCAAGTAAGACCATAGCTGACGAGACAGGTCAAATTCAGTGTTTACTTCAAGAGCTTTGCTGATATCTACCGTGCCATCAGGGTTTGGCGGGGTATAGTTCATTTCACAGTTTGCCGCGTGACCTGTTCCCGCGTTATTCCATGGATGGGAACTTTCTTGGGCACAATCATTTAATCTTTCGAATATCGCGATAGTGAGATTTGGCTCCAGCTCTTTAAGAAATGTGCCGAGCGTGGCGCTCATGATCCCCGCACCGATCAGCGCGATATCAACATTTTCTGCAATGGGTTTAGTCATGGAAATCCCTATTTTTTATTCGGAGTGAAACACAAGTCTGTACCGTCTTGATACACCACATAAGCGCGTCTCCAAGGTTCATCACCAATCAAACGCCATTTATGTCCTGTTCCTGTATTGTCTTGAGCAAGCAGAATGTCACCTGGCTTGATAATAAATGTGGAGCCATCTTTGGTTTCGAACTCTAAGGTACCGGTGAGGGTGATAACATAGCGTGGAACGGGATCTTTGTGCCAATCCCAAGAGCCACCTGAAACGGTTTCGCGAAAGGTGAGTTCACTGACGGCAATGACAGGGCTTTGGTCATCTCCACGAGCAACACCATTCAGTTCAATGGTGCCTTCTTCAAACAGAGAGTTACCGTCTTCACCTGTCCACATACGAATACAACGGATCATCTTATTTAGCTCCTTAACTTAAGAATAATATTGCTTAATAACTAAGATAATATTCAGTGTTTCGATTTTTACCTTAACGAAAAAATAGTGAAATTCAGAAAGTAGGTTATCTTTAAATCTAAAGTTTTTTAGTGACAAGGTCAAAGTTAATATTTTTAAATGAAAGTATTTCATTGAAAAAAATAGGCTTTTTAATTTTATTGATGATTGTTTTTAGATGGGTTTATTTGTTGGTTTTTTAATTTAAATCAAAGCGATAAAAGATAATTCTTTTTTGACGGAATAAACTCTATTTTATTCTTTTTATTATCGAGTTTAGATGCTCGGTAATGGAAAGTGTAATAAAATGTAATTTATCAAATATGATTAAATAAAATATGAAAAATAAAAGAGAGTAGAAAAAATAAAGAGCAAAGAAATCGTTTAATGATGATTATATAGAACGGATTAAGAGTGGAAGGGCAAAAATGCTATTTTCACCCTTTAAAAATTAACTATTTTTGGGGTTTAGAATTCCGTTTAAGGCAAGATGTTGAATAAGCATAATGGTTTTACCATCCATGATCTCCCCGTTTTTGATAGCAGCAAGCGCATCAGGGAATGACCATTCCATAACCTCAATATCTTCACCTTCATCAGCGAGCCCACCACCATCACTTTGGCGGTCCTTATCACTGTATTGGGCAATGTAAAAATGCAGCTTTTCAGTGACGGAGCCTGGGCTCATAAAGGCTTCAAACACCTTTTCAATATTATCGATTTTATAGCCAGTTTCTTCTTCGGCTTCAGCAATAATTCTCGCTTCAGGGGAAGAACCTTCAAGTAGTCCAGCTGCGGCTTCAATCAGCAACTGTTTATATCCAGAAACGTACATTGGCATCCGGAATTGACGGATCAAGATAATGCTATTTTTGGATGTGTTATACAGCAAAATGACAGCGCCATCGCCACGGTCATACACTTCTCGCTCTTGTTTTTGCCAAGAGCCGTCGTGTCGCTGTAATTCATAGGTATATTTTTTGAGAATGTACCAGTTATCGGACAGTAATTTTTCGCTGATATTCCTAACTTGAGGCTGTTTCATAAATAAGTACGAGAAGAAATAAGGTAAGCATAATCTAGCACTATAAATTGAGAGGGGAAATAGGGGGCAGGGAACAGACTTAAATAGCCAAAGGCCAGCAATGGGCAATCTGCTGGCCTTTGGTCGAAATTAATTATTTGATGATTTGCAGTTGTTTAACGTCGATCTCTTTAGAGTTCCAGTCTTTATCAACTTCACCACGAATTTCGATTTTATCTTTTGGCGTGACGTTCACTCCATTGAAACGTTTTTGGCTAATTTCAACGGTGATGGTGCCTGTGCCATCGGTGAATTCGTAATGTTTTTTGTCCAGTTGTTTAACGAGATTACCGCGTAAAACAACCCAGCTGTTGTCAGATAATTCAAGGGCTTTCGCAACCGTTGTTTCACTTGCATTTGGACCGTTAAAGCCACCTTCTTGGGTTTTCATGGTTTCAGTGTTAGTGGTGTTGGCGACTTCACCTGGACCTGAAAAACCACCAGTAGCAGCAAAAACAGGGGCGGTAGCAAGGGCAGCGATTAAGGTGATTAAAGGTAATTTTTTCATTTTTGTTTCTCCACAAGTAACCAGAAATTTGGTCTATGGGATGTATTTAACCAAGTAAATCTTAACAGGATCTTAAGAACTCAAATTAATTAAATATATTTTTAATTTGGACAATCACCACTGGTCATCATGAATTTAATAAGATAAATATAACAATATTCGATGTGGAGGTTGAATATGCGTATTTTATTAATAGAAGATGACAGGTTAATTGGCGATGGCTTAAAAGTAGGGCTAACACAATTGGGGTTTACCCTTGATTGGTTTATGGATGGTAAACAAGGTCAACAGGCTTTGTTTGATGCCCCTTATGATGCTGTCGTGCTGGATTTATCACTTCCGCATATTGATGGTATGGATATTTTGAAGTTCTGGCGTAAGCAAGGGCGAGATGAGCCTGTTTTGATTTTGACGGCGCGAGATGCCCTTGAACAACGGGTAAATGGGCTACAGCAAGGGGCTGATGATTATCTGTGTAAGCCGTTTGCGCTTGCGGAGGTTGCGGCGCGTTTGCAAGCATTGATCCGTCGGCGCAGTGGGCAGCTATCACCCACGTTGGTACATGGTGACGTGGAGATGGATCCTTTAGCGATGACGGTCACTTACCAAGGAAATCCTGTGCAGTTAAAGGGTAAAGAGCTGGCACTATTATCATTATTTTTGCACAACCCGAAAAAAGTGCTGTCTCGTAGTGCGATAGAAGAAAAGTTGTATAACTGGGATGAAGAGGTCTCCAGTAATTCGGTTGAAGTTCACATTCACCATTTACGCCGCAAATTAGGCAGTAAGTTTATTCAAACTGTTCATGGTGTTGGTTATCGACTGGGTGATGAAGCATGAAAACGTTCAGCTTAAGGCTCAAACTGACTTTGATGTTATTGCTCCTCGCTGTAATGACGTGGGGAATTGCTAGCTCATTGGCATGGTATCAAACCTATAAAACCATTAACGAATTGTTTGATACTCAACAAATGGTATTTGCAAAGCGCTTATCGGTGTTACCAACGGATATCGACTTGCCTCAAGCATCATTGAGTAAAACCAAAAAGTTATTGCGGAAAAATCGGGGAAGCCAAGACGATGACGCATTGGCGTTTGCGATTTTTACGCCGAGTGGCGAAATGGTGCTAAATGATGGTGATAACGGGCGCAAAATTGAATTTCAATTTGATCGTGAAGGATTCAGTGAAGGCAAGTTGAAAGGTAGTGATGATGAGTGGCGCTTTGTTTGGCTAAAATCTATTGATAATCAATATATTATTGCAGTAGGGCAAGAGTGGGAATACCGCCAAAGTATGGCTAACAGCATTATGTTTTCTCAGCTCATACCGTGGCTGGTGGCGCTGCCGATAATGTTAATCGTATTTTTATGGTTACTCACTCGAGCATTAAAACCCCTGCGGGATGTAGCTAAGCAGTTGCGAGAGAGGAAGCCGGAGGAACTGAGCCCAGTGGTGGTGCCCACGATCCCTAGTGAGGCTAAGCCAATCCTAGATTCTCTGAACGGATTATTCGACAAAATAAACCACATGTTTGTGCGTGAACGGCAATTTACCTCTGATGCTGCCCATGAACTGCGTAGTCCACTTGCCGCACTGAAAGTCCAAACTGAAGTGGTGCAGATTGCTGGAAGTGACGAGGCAATTCGCCAACATGCAGTGGCTAATCTTTCAGAGGGAATTGATCGTGCAACTCGGCTGGTGGATCAGTTATTAACGTTATCCCGCTTGGAGTCTTCTAATCAGTTAGATGATGTGAGTGAAGTGAGTTGGCAGGAATTAATTGAGCAAGCCGTTAAAGAGAGCGAGCTGGAAGCTCGGCAAAATCAGGTAACGTTGAAAATATCGATTGTTGAAACGCCGCCGTCTTTTAAGGGGCAAAAACTTTTATTGTCCGTACTCTTAAGAAACCTTCTTCACAATGCTATCCGCTATGGTAAGGCCGCCGGTAAGGTTGAAGTCAATTTGTATCGCCACTATCTGGAGGTGAAAGATGATGGTGATGGTGTTTCCCCTGAAGTATTAGCGCGTTTAGGGGAGCGTTTCTACCGACCACCGGGGCAAGAAAAAACAGGTAGCGGATTAGGACTATCAATTGTTAAACGCGTGGCTCAGTTACACCATCTCAACGTGACGTTTACTAATGTCACGGAAGGGGGCTTTTGTGTCACTGTTCGTTGGAATGCATAATTTAGTCTATTTTATGCACAATATTGAATGAGGTCGTTGCAGAATAATCAGCTGAATTTGAATCTTATTGGGATGTGTTTTTACGGTTATGTTCAGCAGGATCTCATGATGGTAAAACAAATTCCTGAGCGTCAACAGCCGTCGACGCTCAGGAAAACAGCCTATATTTATGAGAATGAGAGCCGGAATGGCTCTTTTCTTACTTGTTTTAATGTTGGTCTTGTTAACTCTGATCTTGTTAATTACGGCTTTTCTAACTCGGCGACAATCACGCTAATGGCTTTATTAATCTCTTGAGGCGTTAGCGCACCATCTTTATAAAATAAAACATTACCTTGCTTGTTGAGAATGATAATGGCAGAACTCTCTGGCGCAAGGCTCCATGCATTCTTCACCACACCATCACTATCAACAATAAATTGAGAGTAAGGAAACTCTTTCTTGCTGTCTTCCACGCTGTTTTTTACAAATACACCAGTACCAAAAATTGAATCATCCGTGTTGATAATGCTGGTAGTTTGGTATTTGTCGTGAGGGAATTTGGCTTGTTTAATCGCTTCGATGAGCGGAGCATTAAGCTCTTTGGCCGAAGAGCGCCCTGCGATGTGTTGAATGGTGCGAACTTTACCGGCAAGTTGCTGGCTTTTCCACAGTTGGTAATTGAATTTCCCAGCATTATCTAACTGTAATTCGCCTTTATCTGTGACGGTAACGGCGGGTACAGGTTGATTTAATTGAATATTAATGGCAAATCCCGTTGAAGATAAACCTAGCAAGCAGGTTAATAAAAGCAGTTTTTTTATCATAAAGGTACCTTTAGAAATCATTGTCATTGTTGTGTATAGGGTGAGGATTTCTGGTGCTGCTAGTTATAGCATAGCTCATCGGATGAGTGGCAAGATGAAAATTAACAAATTGGTAAAATTCAGCATAAATACGAGGTTTAAATGTAATTTAACAGTATATTGACAATGTCATTTTGTGTCAGTGTTTTGAATAAAATTGCAATTTCCGAACCAAAACAAAATTTTCTAGTCTATGATTATTGAGCGATATGCAATGAGGTATCGTCAGAACAACATGGAGATCAGTTCTAATGAAAATTTTTAAGCATTATAACCCATCGAAAATTGCTCTATACGTGAAAACACTATTCAGAGGTAGGCTCTACATTAAGGATTTTGGGGCTTTCGAATTCAATAATGGGAAGATTTTACCACCAAAAGTAACCGATAAAGCTCATTACAATGTGATGAATGAAGTGAACAAACAAGTGGTATTACTGCGAGCTGAGTTAGGCTAACAACCTTCAATCTCCTTAAGAATAACAACGCCACATACAGTGGCGTGTTCATATTAGCTATCAGTGGTTATTTTAGGTTTGTGACGTACCTTCACTACCCGCAGTACCTGGCTGAACCACAACTGCGGACGGTGTGTTTGTGATACGCGTGACTAGCAGCTGATCAATCTTGTAGTTATCAATATCGACCACTTCAAATTTGTAGCCCGCATATTTCACATAATCAGTGCGTTTCGGCATCTTTCTTAAGCGATACATCATAAAGCCTGCGATGGTTTCGTAGTTGCTGAAATCTGGGAATTCGTCGATATCAAGGATACGTTGAACATCCTCGATTGGCGTGCCCCCATCAACCAGCCATGAATTCTCATCACGGGTAATGATTTGCTCTTCTTGTCCCGGCCCGATCAAGTCACCCATTAAGGTGATCATCACATCATTGATGGTAATAACACCCATCACTAAGGCATATTCGTTCAGGATAACGGCAAAATCGACGCCACTATTTTTAAAGGCTTCTAAGGTATCAGACAGGGATAAAGTATCCGGAAGCATTAAGGTATTCTGGATATGTACACCGTCACGTAAACTCAGGCTTTGGCCATTCAATACGCGGTTGAGGAGCTCTTTGGAATCCACATAACCAATCACATGGTCGATATCTCCTGCACAAACTAAAAATTTCGAATGTGGCTGAGTGGAGATTTTGTGTTTGATGCTCTCTTCAGATTCGTCTTTATCAAAGAAAATGATGTTTTCTCGTGGTGTCATCGCCGATGGAACGGTACGGGACTCAAGTTCAAACACGTTTTCAATCAGTTCGTGCTCTTGTTTACGCAACACCCCAGCGACCGCGCCCGCTTCAACAACAGCAAAGATATCATCAGAAGTAATGTCTTCATTACGTGCAGTGGGTAATTTGAAGAGTTTAAAAATTAAGTTCGCTAAGCCATTAAAGAACCATACGAGTGGGCTTAACACCACTAAGCAGAAACGCATTGGGTTAACGATGCGTATAGCGATAGCTTCAGGTTTTACCATTCCAATACGTTTTGGCGTTAAGTCAGCCACGAGAATAAATAAGCTGGTGACGATGGTAAATGACACAATGGAAGCAGCTTGCTGTGCCCATGCTGGGGATAAGAATTTAATGAATAGCTCTTGCAGTGCAGGAGAGAATGCAGATTCACCTACAATACCGGCTAAAATCGCCACGGCGTTTAAGCCAATTTGTACAACGGTGAAGAACATGCCCGGCATTTCTTGTAACTTGAGAACCCGAGCGGCGTTAATGTTGCCTTCGTCGGCCATTAACTTCAATTTAATACGGCGAGAAGCTGCCAATGAAATTTCGGACAGCGAAAAAAATGCGCTGATTGCACATAATAAAAGTACGATAAGTAAACTGTTTAGCATAAATTATCCAACCCTCTAGGTAGTGAATTGTCACTTCTTGAAATCCTAAAGGCAATGTAAGGGTATTCCATTTCAATATTAATTAGCGCCTTAGCGCGGTGGGGGTATCGCGCTAAGTATAGCACTAGCCTATTTTATCTGGCTATATATTCGTCATTATAAAATTATTCAAGAAGGAAGGCAGACTCCAATGCCGCCAAGCCCACAATAGCCGTTGGGATTTTTATACAGATATTGCTGGTGATAATCCTCTGCAAAATAGAAGCTTTCGAGTGGTCGAATTTCGGTGGTGATCGGGCGATTATCTTGTTTTTCAGCCATCGCCAGTTGGTAAGCTTCACGGGTTTGCATCGCCAGTTGATACTGTTCATCTGACACGGTGTAAATTGCTGAGCGATATTGGGTACCAATATCATTACCTTGGCGCATACCTTGGGCTGGGTCGTGGTTTTCCCAAAATAGTGTTAGCAGCTGAGCAAATGAAATGATTTCAGGGTCAAAAACCACGCGAACGACTTCAGTATGTCCGGTTAATCCGGTACACACTTCTTCATAGGTTGGGTTAGGAGTGAGTCCACCGCTGTAACCTGCGGATGTCGTATAAATTCCTGTTTGTTGCCAAAATAATCGTTCCACACCCCAGAAGCAACCCATTGCAAAATAAGCAATTTCCATATTCTTAGGAATAATCTCAATCGAATGATGGGTCACTGCATGGTAAGGTGACAACGCCATTGATGTGTGGCGGCCCGGAAGTGCTTGAAATTCATTATCGGACTGAAATTGATTAAAAGTCATAACGATTCCTAAATACAATCAGTATAGAAATAAAGTAAAAATTGGGATAAAAACTTGTGTCAGTGGTCTATTTTACTCAAAATAAGTCGTTGTTGAATAATAAGCCAAATTGTCTATCACCCTAGGAGCAGGCGTGTCGAAATATCTTACCCTTTGTGCAGTATGCCTAACAACGGCGGTACCAGCGGTATTTGCTGCGAATCTACGCCTTAATATTGAAGGGCTTGAAGGGCAACTCAACCAGAATGTCCGTATTCAGCTTTCTAATATTTCACAAGATGAAGTCGTTGCAAATGGACGTTTTCGTGCTCGAGTAGAAAAAGCGATTCGTGAAGGGTTAAAACCACTGGGATATTATGAGCCTACGGTAGAATTTAGCTATGAAGAGAAAACTCCGCCTGCCCGTTCAATTTTGACGGCCAAGGTCTCTCCGGGGGAGCCTATTCTTCTACAAGGTGTCAATGTGGTGTTAGAAGGGGGAGCGAAAACAGACCCTGATTACGCCAAGATGCTGAAAAAAAACACGCCGAAATATGGCACGATCCAAAATGATGGTAAATATGAAGATTTTAAAGGTAAGTTCAGTAGCCTAGCTCTCCGTAAAGGGTATTTCGATGCCATGATGGAAAAAAGCCAGCTAGGCATTTCTCTTGATCATCATGCTGCCTATTGGGATTTTGATTTTAACAGTGGTGAGCGCTACCGCTTTGGTAAATTAACCTTTGAAGGCTCACAAATTCGTGAGGACTACCTCGAAAACCTATCTCCTTTTAAAGAAGGGGAATATTACACGTCAGAACAGCTCGCAGAATATAACCAACGTTTGGCATCAACAGGGTGGTTCAACTCTGCGCTAGTCACGCCGAATATTCAAAAAGCTCGTGAAGAGCATACAGATCTATTACCCATGGAAGGGGTCATGATCCCTAGAGCGCAAAACTTCCTTGAGCTGGGTGGTGGTTACGCGACCGATGTGGGGCCCCGCGTAAAAGCGATATGGAATAAGCCGTGGATTAACTCACGGGGACAAAGTTTAACCTCCAGCATTAGCCTCTCTCAGCCGGAACAGCTGATCGATGCCAGCTATAAAATTCCACTCAAAGCGAACCCTCTAGAGCAATATTATGCGATTCAAGGTGGGTTTAAACGTACGGATTTGAACGATACTCAAGCGAATACCACCACGCTAAACGTGTCTCGTAATTGGGACTATTCAACCGGCTGGCAGTATGGCGTGAATATGCGCTGGATGTTGAGTAACTTTACCCAAGCGGATGTGACCAACACGACGATGTTGCTGTATCCGGGGGCAAACGTCAGCCGAATTCGCCAAAGAGGTGGCGTGATGCCAACCTGGGGTGATAGCCAGCGCTATTCTATCGATTACTCGAATAAAATATGGGGCTCGGATATCGATTTCTTAGTATTGCAAGCCAAGAATGTGTGGATCCGCACGCCATGGGAAGGGCACCGGTTTGTTGTGCGTGGAAACCTTGGTTGGATTGAAACCAATAACTTTGACAAAGTTCCGCCAGACTTACGTTTCTTCGCAGGGGGTGACGGTAGCGTTCGTGGTTACGGTTATCAAAAAATTTCCCCAGAAGATAGTAGCGGTAAGCTCACTGGGGCATCCAAGCTGGCGGTTGGATCCGTCGAATATCAATATAATTTCACGGGTAACTGGTGGGGTGCCACTTTTATTGATAGTGGTGAAGCGGTAGACGATTTCAAAAATAGTGATTTTAAAACGGGCGCTGGTGTGGGGATCCGCTGGGTTTCTCCGGTTGGACCGATTAAATTTGATTTAGCCAAACCTATTGGCGATCCAGATAATAACAAAATTCAGTTTTACATCGGATTGGGGACAGAACTATGAAATGGATGAAATGGCTAAAGTGGATTGCAATCACCATTTTACTATTGTTAGTTCTGGTTGTTGGTGCGCTGTATTGGGTGTTAGGTACCAAATCGGGTCTGCATTTTGCGTTGAACTCGGCCAAACGTTTTGTACCTGAACTGACCATTGCCTCCATTGATGGTGACATTAACGATTTGACGCTCTCTGGCGTGAAGTACCAAATGCCGGGTGTGGACGTGGATGCGAAGAAAATCCACCTTGCGTTACGTTTAAAGTGCCTGACCAGCCGTGAAGTATGTATTGATGATTTATCAACAGAAAGCGTGATGGTGAATGTGGATACTAGCCAATTCCCACCGTCTGAAGAGACACCGCCTTCTGAGCCGCTAACAGAACTTAATGCCCCGCTAACCATTCGTTTAGCTCAATTAGCACTAGTCGATACTCACGTTAATGTTGATGGCACCGTGATTGATCTCGACAAGTTTGCCACGGGGATCACATGGCAAAAAAGAGCTATCGAAATCACGCCAACCGATATTATTAACCTTGCCATAAGCTTACCGCCTAGCGAGCCGACTGAGGCGCCAAAACCGGTTGAACCCGTTGTGCCTGAAGGTGAGCAGCCTTCCCTTGGTGAGCAGCTTAAAACGTTATTTTCTAAGCCGCTATTAGCGGAGCTACCTGAAATTATTCTACCGGTTGACCTGAATGTTGAGGGGATCAATGCCTCTAATTTCCAATTAAAAGGCGACACGGAAATTACGATTAATAGCCTGAATTTGAAGTTAGAAAATGCAGGGCAGAATGTTTTATTGAAGCAGCTAAAAGTCGATGCGCCTCAAGGAAATGTTGCGGTTTCTGGATCGATCTCCTTACAAGAAAAATGGCCAGTCGCACTATCCGTTATTGGTGAAAGCCGTCTTGAAGATTTAAATGGGCAGAAAGTCGATTTAACGCTTAAGGGTGGGTTGATGGATGAGCTAATGCTGGCATTGAATCTGAATGGTCCAATTACGGCGACACTAGAAGCTCAGACCGATTTAGCGCAGGCAGATTTTCCGATTGAGTTGACTTTAGAAAGCAAAAAATTAACTTGGCCGCTGGTGGGTGAAAGCCAATATAAGCTTGATGACACTCGCTTGCGCTTAAATGGCCGCCCTTCTAGCTATGACCTTTCATTGCGTTCCGCCATCACGGGGCAAGACCTACCGCCATCTAAGTTATTATTAGATGCAAAAGGGAATGAGGAAAAAATTGATTTAACCCGTTTACGCTTATCTGCATTGCAAGGTAATGCAGACCTATCAGGGGTGGCGGATTGGAGTAAAGCCATTAGCTGGAATATGGTTTTGACGTTATCGGGCATTAATACGGCGAAGCAATACCCAGAATGGCCAGCTAAAGTTGAAGGAAAAATTGCCACGCGAGGCAGCTTATATGGTGGAAGCTGGCAGTTAGAAATCCCTGAAATCACCTTAGATGGTAATGTTAAACAGCACATATTAAAGGCGCGTGGACAAGCCAAAGGGAATGCCGCAGGGCAATGGAATATCCCAGATTTTAACCTCTTGCTGGGTAAAAACAGCGTGAATGTGAAGGGCTCTTTAGCGGATAAATGGAACCTTGATGCCAAAATTAATGCCCCAGCGTTGAATGGGTTAGTGCCTGGGCTAGGTGGCGTGATCATCGGGGATTTAAAACTTCGCGGTGATTTACAAGCACCACAAGCGCTGGCGGATTTAACGGCGCGTGGCGTGAGATGGCAAGATTTGACGGTTGAGACCACCACCGTTAAAGGCAATGTGGCAACAGGTGACCAAATCAAAGGTGACTTATCTGTGGTGGTACGCGGACTACGCCAAGCAGATTTAGCCATTAGTAACCTAACGCTAGATGCCAAAGGGACTGAAAAACAGCATACGTTAAAACTGAATGTGACAGGGAAACCCGTTTCAGGACAGCTCGCGCTGGCAGGGGGCTTTGATCGCCAGACGGAAGTGTGGAAAGGGAATTTAAGCAATACCTTATTTGATACTGAAGTTGGGGAGTGGCGCCTGAGTCAAGCCATGTCCTTGAACTACAATAACACCACTCAAGAAGTGGTTATTGGTAGTCACTGCTGGGTAAACCCGAATGCTCGCGTGTGTGTGCCGAAGCCAGTTAAAGCGGGTAAAAGTGGTAGCGCTGATATTGTATTAGAACGATTTGATCTTGCGATGATCAAACCATTTATGCCAAGTGATACCCGAGTGAATGGGGTGTTCACAGGGCGTGCAAATGCCATCTGGAAAGCGGATGGTAGCCTGCCGCAAGTGAAAGTTGACTTGAGCGGTGATGGGGTCAAAGTCGTGCAGTTTGTTGATGGTGCGCGTTTGCCTATCGCGTTTGATACGTTGACATTAAATGCGGGTATTAAGAACGGTCGTGCGGATTTGAATTGGTTGTTGAAGATTGCAGACAATGGTCAATTTAAAGGTAATGTGCAAATTTCTGACCTCGAAAGAAAGCGTCTACTCTCTGGCAATATTGAAATTAACGCCATTACATTAGGTTTAATTAAACCGTTACTTGGCGAAAAAGACATTGCGAATGGAAACCTGAATGCAAATCTACGTGTCGGTGGCTCTGCGTATAACCCGCTAATGAACGGTAATGTCACGTTATCTGGGCTAGAAGTGAAGTCTGGGTTGATCCCGTTTGATATTCAAAATAGTCAATTAGCGATTAACTTTAATGGTACCAGTTCAGTCATGACTGGGCAGATTAAAACACCAGAGGGTTACCTAAATATTGATGGTGATGCGGACTGGCGCAACATTGATGCATGGCGAGCGAAAGTACTGGCGAGAGGGAATAACTTACGAGTTTCTCTGCCGCCAATGATCAAAATTGATGTGCAGCCTGATTTGATTCTGGAAGCGTCACCAAAATTGCTGACCTTAAATGGCAGCGTCACTATTCCATGGGCGCGTATTACGGTGCAAGAATTACCTGAGTCTGCGGTGAGTGCATCTTCGGATGTGGTCATGCTGGATGCACAGCTTAAACCGATCAGTCCGAAACAGCCGTCGATTCCAATTCAAACCAATTTAAATATTAATATTGGTAATGATGTGCGTCTGGATGCGTTTGGATTAAAAGCGCGGCTCACTGGTTTACTGAAAGTCGTTCAAAATAAACAAGGGTTAAGCTTAAATGGCCAGGTAGATATTCCATCAGGACGTTTCCGCGCTTATGGACAAGACTTGATTGTGCGTAAAGGGCAGATTCAATTCTCAGGGCCTGCTGATCAGCCGTTCTTAAATTTAGAAGCAATCCGTAACCCTGAAAACACGGCCAATGATGTGATTGCAGGTGTGAAGGTAACAGGACTTGCCGATAAACCAAAAGTTGAGATATTCTCTGAGCCCGCAAAAACCCAGCAAGAGGCACTTTCCTATCTGTTAAGAGGGGAAGGGCTCGATAGCGGGGACGCGAATGGGTCACAAATGACCTCGATGTTGATCGGGTTGGGGGTTGCTCAAAGTGGTCAACTGGTAGGTAAAATTGGTGAAACATTTGGAGTGTCAGATTTAGCCGTCGATACGCAAGGTGTGGGTGAGAGTTCGAAAGTGGTTGTGAGTGGGAAAATTACGAACGACTTGCAAGTTAAGTATGGAGTTGGCATATTTGATTCTTTAGCGACGCTCACTTTACGCTATAGGGTCATGCCGAAACTGTTTTTAGAAGCCGTTTCTGGCGTTAATCAGGCTTTGGACCTGCTTTATCAATTCGAGTTTTAATATATGCGTATCATTGTTTATGGCAGTTTAAGGCGCAAGCAAGGGAATCATCACTGGATGACTTATGCTCAGCTGCTAGGTGAGCATAAGCTAGAAGGTTATGAACTGTATGACCTTGGATATTATCCAGCGGTTATCAGAGGGAATGGCACGATTGAATGCGAAGTTTATCGTATTAATCCGTCTATTCTGACTGAGTTAGACGAACTGAAGAAAAATTCACAAGATTATGAGCGTGAGTTAATTCCAACACCTTACGGTAATGCGTGGATTTATCTCTATAAACACTCAGTTGAAGGCCTGCCTCACATTAAAAGTGGTGATTGGCTGAAGCGCCATGAAGAAGAGTAATCAGTAGTTTATCTGTAATGAGTCATCAAGAAAAACGCCGAGCATTGAAAATTCAGTGGTCGGCGTTTTTTATAAATGTTAAGCGCGGCTCATTGCTTGGAGCATTTTCACAAACTCATCAATATGATGGCGTTCTGTTGTTGGGTTCATAAAGACCGCTTTTTCGCCTGGAATGTACACAAAACGGTTATGTTCGGCATAAGTTGAGCAGGCGATGGAATCCACCCAATTGGTGAATAGCCCAGCTTTACCGCGTGTTAAGAACAGATTGCGGTGCCATTTGCTATTTCTAATCATGGTTTCATAAGCTGCTTTATCGCTAGCGCAACTTAATTCATAGTTAAAAATGT
Organism: Providencia sp. wls1914; assembly: GCF_009706645.1. Classification (NCBI taxonomy): domain Bacteria; kingdom Pseudomonadati; phylum Pseudomonadota; class Gammaproteobacteria; order Enterobacterales; family Morganellaceae; genus Providencia; species Providencia sp. wls1914. The sequence goes on along the minus strand of NZ_WLUN01000008.1, from coordinate 162,968 downwards.
CCTGTGGATCCGCATTCAATTTAGGGGAATAGAGACGAAATCCGACACTAGGCCCCTGATTTTGAGGCACCATAACCGCCGCATTTTCCATTTCAATCAACTGGTTGCGCATGTAGTTAGCATTTTGTAGGCAGTGAGCAATGATAGTTTGGTACCCTTCAATACCGAGATAATGTAGCCCTGCATAGGCGCCAAAAATCCCAACCCCACTGCGACTACACTCAATGGTGGATTGCAGGTGAGTTTGCCCTTCTAAATCGTGTTCAAAGTACGTGAAGTTTTCAGGTGAGTTTTCAAGCGCTTTGAAATCATTGCCATCACGTACCATCACTAAGCTCGAGGTGTAAGGAACGTAGCCCCATTTATGGAAGTCGATAGTGATGGAATCAGCATATTTAAGTTGTTTGAATTTTTCGACGGTGTGGCGTAATCCAAACAGTGTGGCTTCGTTGATAGCGAGCGGGTTGGTATTAAAATCATAATTAATGAAGAAAATAATTGGCCAGCCGACCGCAGCATCCACGTGAATATGCGGTTTTTCTGTCACTTCGAATTCTTCACACAGACGGTTTCGCAATTCATAAACCTGTTTTATTTCATCGACACCAAAGGTATCTGTGGTACCTGCGGTTAATAAGATCACGGGGATCTTGCAGTGGACGGTATAACAAGCACGGATCTGCTGCTCTAAGTCATGTAAGTCGATGGTGTTATCCGAGGAGACTTTGATACGAATGGTTTTGTTTTGAATATCCACACCCAGTAATGACAGGTTAGTCATGTTGGAGTAGTGGCCACCTTGGGAGTTGATGATCCGATAGTCTTGATCCACAGACATACCCAGCTGGCGAGAATCTTTTAATGTTTTGCGAATGCCAAATAGGTAACCATATAAATTACACATGGTCCCGCCTTGAGTGAATAATCCAGACGCTTGGTTTTCATCATAACCAATTAAGTTAGCGACTTGTCTAATCACTGTTTTTTCCATGGAGTCGGCGACGCCAGAATATTCGCAATAGACCATGTTGGGGTTGCCTAAAAGACCAAGCATAGAGCCGTATAATGCAGGGTCTGAAGGCATCGCAATCACGTTTTCGACAGATAATGGGTTTTCCCAGTTTTTACATAATGCAGAAGCAAAGGCTAGCAGGGTATCTTGTTGATCTCCCGGTAAATTAATCTGTTGTTGGACATGGGATTGCTGCGCCAGCTGATTGAACCACTGAGCGCCATTTGGATATTGATTGATTAGCTGACTGTCTGCGAGTGTCGTTTTACGAAATTGGGTGATAGCTTGGATTTTTGGGTCATTAAATATAGGCCATTTATTCGGATCGCGGCTAAAAAAGTTCGCCACAATATTATGGTACTGCTGTTCGAATTCGGGTGTGAGTAGGTTCGCACTTTGGCGAGCAAGAAGCTCTGATTGATTCACGCTAGACTCCCATTTACATTTATACAATTAATGATTTATGTAAATACTCTACACCTGAATCTATATTGATTTAAATAATATCAAATTGACTAATTTGGCTGGGTTGCTAATTTAATATCATGATAATAAAGAAATTAAATTTAATCCGGCTGTTTTTTACTAAGGAAATATATTCCTATATTGATATGTCAATCACAGATTTATAATCTGAAAAATATTTATTTTTAATTATTATTATTTCGAGTTTTTTATTAAAAGCAGATAATTAATCCAATAATAGTCAAATGTTTGGTTGGTTAGTTCTGATTGGAGTTTCGGGCTGTATAACCACCGATATATATCACTGAATATTATGAAATTGTGAAAAAACACTAATATTGAGAGGGGAAGATATAGGCAAAAAAAAGCACTGGTCAAAACCAGCGCTTTTCTATCCACAGAAGGGATTAATTATTTTTTTGCAGCACGTTCGAAAGAAGCGATGATTTCAGCTTTAGCTGCTTCTGCATTCTCCCAACCGTCAACTTTAACCCACTTGCCTTTTTCTAAATCTTTGTAATGCTCAAAGAAGTGAGTGATTTGCGCACGCAGCAGTTCAGGAATGTCGTTCACATCTTTGATGTGATCGTATTCTTTGCTCAGTTTAGTGTGCGGTACTGCAACTAATTTCGCATCTTCACCAGATTCGTCAGTCATTTTCAGTACGCCAACTGGACGGCAACGGATAACTGAACCTGGTTGTAATGGGTATGGAGTTGGTACTAAAACGTCAACTGGGTCACCATCTAAAGACAGGGTGTTGTTGATGTAACCGTAGTTGCACGGATAGAACATCGCAGTAGACATGAAACGGTCTACAAACAGTGCGCCAGATTCTTTATCAACTTCATATTTGATTGGATCAGCGTTAGCTGGGATTTCGATGATTACGTAGATATCTTCAGGCAGTTCTTTACCTGCCGGTACATTGTTCAGGCCCATTAAAATGTATCCTTATGAGTGCTTAAAATAACGTGGGGGACATTATAGCCGCAAAGAGAGGTAAAACTCACTAGTTGGAGAGAAATTCAGTCAAAAAAGGCGAGAGAGTCTCGCCTTCAGGTCAAACGGAATGTTTGATTATTCTGCGTCAGGGTACTCACGCATAAAGGATTCCGCCTTCTCAACCATGGCTTTCGTTCCCACAAAGAACGGTACACGTTGATGCAGCTTGGTTGGGATGATGTCTAACACGCGGTTAGTACCATCACTTGCTTTACCGCCCGCTTGTTCTGCTAAGAATGAAATTGGGTTGCATTCGTACAGAAGGCGCAGTTTACCTGTTGGGTGGCTAGCTGTGCTAGGGTAAATGTAAATACCGCCTTTGAGTAAGTTACGGTGGAAGTCCGCCACTAAAGAGCCGATATAACGCGTGGTATATGGGCGGTTTGTCGCTTTGTCTTCTTCCTGACAGTATTTAATATATTTCTTAACGCCCATAGGGAACTTGATGTAGTTACCTTCGTTAATGGAATACATTTTACCTTCTGCTGGGAACATGACTTTTTCATGAGACAGACAGAATACACCTAATGATGGGTCGTAGGTGAAGGCATGAACGCCGAAACCAGTGGTGTATACCAGCATGGTTGATGAACCGTAAACCACATAGCCCGCAGCAACTTGGCGGTTACCTGGTTGTAAGAAGTCAGCTTCTGTAACCGGTTGACCAATTGGAGTAATACGGTGGTAGATAGAGAAGATTGTTCCAACGGAAACGTTTACATCGATATTCGAAGAACCATCCAGAGGGTCCATTAAAACGACATATTTCGCGTTTTCTGCACGGTCACCTTCGAAAATGACGATTTCATCTTCTTCTTCTGAGGCGATACCGGCGACTTCTCCGCGCGCTTTCAAAGCCGCTTTCAGTTTTTCGTTTGCATACAGGTCAAGCTTCATCTGAACTTCACCTTGAACATTCGAAACACCGCTTGTGCCGAGAATGTCAACGAGTCCAGCTTTGTTAATATCACGATGGATAATTTTAGCGCCCAGTTTGATTGCTGACAGTAATGCAGTCAGCTCACCTGTTGCATGAGGAAAATCTTGTTGCTTTTCGACGATGAATTCGCCTAATGTTTTCATGACGAAGGTCCTGAATAAAATTGACAGAAATTTGCGGGTCTTTATTGTACCCTCGGGCGGAGAGTTTATCTAAATAAAGAAAAGATTAATAGGCTAATACATTTATAAACCTGTGATTGATGAGTAGAATAGTGACAAACCTCATGCTATTGGATGGAAAAGAATGCACATACATATTTTAGGCATATGCGGAACCTTCATGGGCAGCTTAGCTATTTTAGCTCGTTCGTTAGGGCACAAAGTGACTGGGTCCGACGCAAACGTCTACCCACCGATGAGTACATTGCTTGAAAAGCAAGGCATTGAACTAATTCAAGGATTCGACCCTGCGCAGTTAGAGCCAACCCCTGATATGGTGGTGATTGGGAATGCGATGACCCGTGGAAATCCATGTGTTGAAGCCGTATTAGAGCGTGGTTTACCTTATACCTCTGGTCCACAGTGGCTTCATGATCATGTTCTTCCTGAGCGCTGGGTATTGGCAGTTGCAGGGACTCACGGTAAAACAACAACTGCGGGAATGCTGGCGTGGATCCTGCAAGATTGTGGCTATGAGCCTGGCTTTCTGATTGGTGGTGTGCCAGGGAACTTTGATGTTTCGTCTCAGATTGGTAAAAGTCCTTTCTTTGTTATTGAAGCAGATGAGTATGATTGCGCATTCTTTGATAAGCGATCCAAATTCGTACATTACAGCCCTAAAACGCTGATTTTGAATAACCTCGAATTCGATCACGCGGATATTTTTGAAAATCTCGAAGCGATTCAAAAGCAATTCCATCACTTGGTGCGTATTGTGCCAAGTAGCGGCAAAATCTTTATGCCGAGTAACGACAATAACCTCAAGCAAGTGATGAATATGGGGTGTTGGAGCGAACAAGAGTTGGTGGGAGAAAACGGTGAGTGGCATGCCGTAAAACTTAATCATGATGGCAGCCAGTTTGAGGTGTATTACCAACAAGAAAAAGTGGGCGAAGTGAATTGGTCCCAAGTCGGTAATCACAATATCCAAAATGGCTTGATGGCGATTGCTGCTGCACACCATGTTGGCGTACCTGCGAAAGAAGCTTGTTTAGCATTGGATAAATTTATTAATGCCCGCCGCCGTCTTGAGTTACGTGGTGTTGAAAATGAGGTCAGTGTTTATGATGACTTCGCTCATCATCCAACGGCAATTTTAGCGACGTTAGAAGCATTACGTAGCAAAGTTGGCGGTACTTCTCGTATTATTGCTGTACTGGAACCTCGTTCAAATACCATGAAAATGGGGATCAGTAAAAATGATATAGCACCCGCTTTAGGTCGTGCGGATGAAGTCTTCTTATTCCAACCTAGCAATATTCCGTGGATGGTCACAGAAATTGCAGAGCATTGTGTGCAGCCTGCGCGCTGGCACGCAGATATTGATACTCTCGCTAATATGGTGGTGGAGACGGCTCAGCCCGGTGACCATATTCTGGTGATGAGTAATGGCGGCTTTGGTGGTATTCATGAAAAACTGCTGGCAGGGCTAAAGCATAAAGCTGAAGCAAAATCTGACGAGTAATATGACGAATAGTCTATGAGCGCTATCGTGAATCAGAGCCCTAACCTAAGTTAGGGCTTTTTCGTTATAGTTGCTGAGGAAGTTCGATGTTTGCGCGTTCTGGTAATCCGGAGCAGCTTAACACAGTGCCTTGCATCTCTTTTTTAACGCTTCCAAGATAACAATCCACCGAGTCTGTAAATAAGTGGAACAGGCAGCCGACGGCGATGGCTTTGAATTTCCATGAAGGGAAGAAAAATAAGACGACATAAGCGATGGCAGCCCAAATGGTGTGCATAGGGTGGAAGCCTACGCCGCAACGATCGGGATCGAAAATAGGATCGGCGAGAAGGTGATCGAGGTCGATAACCATGGTGGAAACCATTAAGAGCCCGGCTAGCTTCCAGTTTTTTCGCCAAAATAAATAGCCAAATAAAAAGGGCACTAAAAAATGGAAACCGTAGTGAACGATGTTCCGTAAGATCTCAAATAACACGGGCTTATCTCGATATGAATCAGTGGAAGACGCGTCACTATAGAGCTAAAAATACAAAGAGGGAACTGGGTTCCCTCTTTTTCGATATCTAAAATTTTTCGAAAGGACTAAAGTTCTTGCTCGAAAAGTACCAAAATGGCTTCATACAGTTCACGAGTTGTGAAATCGTTGGTTGGCGTTGAGAAAATTGTATCATCGCCAGCGATGCTGCCTAAGATGCCTTCAGCTTTGCCTAAGGAGTCTAGCAGGCGAGCAATTAACTGTGCAGCTCCTGGGCTGGTACGGATCACAACAACAGAGTGGTTGTAGTCAACATCCAGAACTAAGTTCTTCAGTGGGCTGGTGGCAGTAGGGACACCAGGCTCAGTTGGTAAGCAATACACCATTTCCATTTTTGCGTTGCGGGTACGTACAGCACCAAACTTTGTCAACATTCTGGAAATTTTAGATTGATTAATGTTTTCGAAGCCTTGTTCTTGAAGAGCGATCACAATTTCGGCTTGTGAACTGAATTTTTCTTCTTTAAGGAGTGCCTTAAAGGCTTTTACCAAGTCTTCTTGTTTCGACATAGTGCGCATAATTAACCCATCTTTTGGTATTAAACTGAGTTGTATTATGTTGAAAAGTGCATTTTTATGCAAGAAAATTGATTTTTGAGTGTTTAATGAGCGATTTAAGATAAGGCTTCTCTGGTAGTAATAAGGGGTTTATCTTAAATTATTGGTTCGAAATTTAACTTAAAAATGAATTGATTTAACAAGAAGTTACTGTAAAAAATTTGTTAAATAATCAAGCGGTGCTGAATAAATCGTCAAATAAAATTAGGTTTAATGTTAAATGCAATAGCAATAAAAACTATTTGTTAAAAAAGTGTCCGTTATCTCATTAACAGATAAGGAATTTGTTTAGAATAGAACTATTGTGTTGGTGATTTATCTCGCGTTAACACTTCTCTCTAACTGTTAAAGAATTGTTTTTTATAAGTAATGTGTTTAGTGCGTAGTCAGATGAATTCATATATTTTAAAGTACAATTAAGGAGTTTTAGAATGAAAGTTGCAGTCCTAGGTGCAGCAGGTGGTATCGGTCAGGCTCTCGCCCTTCTTCTCAAAAACCAGCTCCCAGCAGGTTCAGAACTCTCCCTCTACGACATCGCGCCAGTAACTCCAGGTGTTGCCGCTGACTTAAGCCACATCCCTACCGACGTTAAAGTGGTTGGTTTCGCGGGTGAAGATGCAACCCCAGCACTGAAAGGTGCGGATGTAGTATTAATTTCTGCAGGTGTCGCACGTAAGCCAGGTATGGATCGCTCTGACCTGTTCAATGTGAACGCAGGCATTGTACGTAACCTTGTTCAGCAAATCGCGGTTACCTGCCCGAAAGCACTAATCGGTATTATCACTAACCCAGTGAACACCACCGTTGCTATCGCGGCCGAAGTACTGAAGAAAGCTGGCGTGTATGATAAAAACCGTCTGTTCGGTGTAACGACACTGGATATCATCCGTTCAAATACTTTCGTTGCTGAATTAAAAGGCAAGAAAACTCACGAAGTTGAAGTGCCAGTTATTGGTGGTCACTCAGGCGTGACAATCCTGCCATTACTGTCTCAAATTCCTGGTGTTAGCTTCACTGATGAAGAAATCGCAGCACTGACTAAGCGTATTCAAAACGCAGGTACTGAAGTGGTTGAAGCTAAAGCGGGTGGCGGATCAGCAACACTGTCTATGGGCCAAGCGGCAGCGCGTCTGGGCTTATCTTTGATCCGTGGTCTGCAAGGCGAAAGCAATGTGGTTGAGTGTGTATACACTGAAGGCGAAGGTGAACACGCTCGTTTCTTCGCACAACCTGTTGTATTAGGCAAAAACGGTATCGAAAAACATTTACCAATTGGTAAATTAAGTGCATTTGAAGAGAAAGCACTGAAAGATATGTTAAGCGTACTGAAAGCAGATATCGAATTAGGTGAAAAATTCATTAATGGCTAATGCCAATTAAGATTTAGCGCTTAAATAAGGGCGGAATTGCTGTCATGCGATTCCGCCCTTTATTTTTATACTTGGTAAGTTTTCACTTATCAAAATAAAGGGAAGCCCCTTGAAGGTACAATGAATGAATCTTGCCGTTTTTCAAGAAAATGGTTAGGTGTCTTGTCTTTCAGTTCTGATCAAAAATAGCGACTGATTTTAGATCTTTTTCCTCTTCTAGTTCCTTGTTTTCTAATTCACCCGTCTCCTGGATTTTCTTTGGCTTTTCACGAACTTTTCTTTCTAATAAATCACCCGTCATTGGATCATAATAGCGACTAGGCCAGATTTCTGATGGATGTATACCTAAAAAGTTTGCGATGATCCATTCACCTTTAGGCCAAGGTCTCGATAGCGCGTTCGCGAGTGTTGATGAGCTCAGCCCTGCTTCGCGAGAAATCGCCGCTAGGGTTGTTCCACGTTTGCGTAAAGCCGCAATGATATCTGCTGGGTGCCAGTTTGATTTCCGTAACATCATTTTTTAATCCTTTTTTTACTCAGAATCATGTAGAGTTAGTGGTACATCTAACAGAGTATTGTGATACATTCAGTGCAATCGTTCTGTTATTGGAAATAAAATAACAGAATTTCCCAATAATAATTTCTGATTTTTTCTAAAAGTTTATTTTTATGAAACTATCGTTGTTTTTGTGAAAATAACGGAAAGGTTCAGATGATTATTGTGAATTTAGCTAACACTTTGAAAATAAAAATAACTCATTTTGGTTAGCTCTCTGTTTTTTATATTTTCTTATATTTATTCTGTTTATCGCGAAGATTTATATTTCTTAATAATATATTGAATTATTTGAAAAGAATGGGTTTCTGAATCAGCACTATAAATCCATCAATATAAAATAGTTGATACAAAGTTATTGGTATAACTAGCGGATATACAACAAAAAGCATCTATATCGATATAATTTATTAACTATTATATTTAAATATTAAAAATGGATATTGAAATGATTAAGAGAATAAAGAAAGTTTATAGTTAATCGAAGTTGTCATCATAATGACAAGGAGCGTCGATAATGAACAAGGAATGGTTAACAGCAAAAGAGCTCGTTGGACGCCAAGGGCTTCCGACAAGTACCCAAGGCATTAATGCCATGGCGAGGCGAGAAAAGTGGTTGAGTCGAAAGCGAAGAGGTATTCAAGGAAAAGCATTGGAATACCATATTAGCTCGGTTCCCATTGATTTCGAAGAGTTCACTGTGATGTATGAAACTTCGGTAGGTTATCAAATGAAACGTGATGAACATGCGCATATTTGGCAAGAAGCTTATAACCAGCTTTCCCATGATGAACGCGTGAAGATCTTATCGTTTATTATGCGTAAAGGTGCTTTAGCTTTAATTCACCTTATTAATCAAAATAGCCATACATAGATTACATACAGTATTGAATCGAATAAATTTTTAGAAAAATAACTTTGGTATAGCGACAAAAGCAGGTTGCAAAATATAAGCTAAGCGTAAAAGTGATATTATGAAAAAATTGTGGTTCACTGCGAAAGAATTAGCAGGATTAGAAGGCCTTCCATCTTCACCTCAGGGAATTAACTTAATGGCGAGAAGGGAGGGCTGGAAAAATCGTCGTAAAAGAGGTGTTCAGGGGAAGGCCGTTGAATACTATATGGAAAGCTTGCCGAATGAGATCCAAGGTCAGCTGTCACTTCATGAGCCATCGACACCGTATCAAGTGCAACGTATTGATGCACTGCAAATTTGGTCTGAGGCTTATTACCAACTGACAGAAGATGAGCGCAAAATGTTTGTGAAATACATTCTGCGTCACGGCTTATCATCGCTATTGGCAAAAATCGAGCCTGAACCAGAAGATGAATAACCATGAAAAAAGGGTGAAATTGGTTTCACCCTTTTTAATATTGGTTTCGAGCTCTATCGTAATTATGAATGGCGCTGAATAGCAACGTGCGCTAAACCAATTAATGCTTCTTTATACACGGAGTCTTCCAGAGCATTTAAAGCATCAATGGCTTTTTGAGCTTCTTCCTGCGCGCGTTGGTAAGTGTATTCTAATGAACCGCAGCGTTTCATTGTGCCAAGGACGGTCTCTAAGAGATGGCGACCATTTCCTTGCTCAATCGCTTGCCTAATTAGCGCAGACTCTTCCTCATTCCCATGCTGCATTGCGTGCAGTAGTGGTAATGTTGGTTTCCCTTCATCAAGATCATCGCCAGTGTTTTTACCTAACTGGGTATTATCTGCATCATAATCTAGAAGATCGTCAACTAACTGGAATGCGGTCCCAATATAGCGACCATAATCTTGCAGCGCTTTTTCTTGCTCAGGTGTGGCATTGGCTAAGATAGCGGATGCATGAGAAGCCGCTTCAAACAGACGGGCGGTTTTACTGTAGATCACTTGCATGTAGCTCTCTTCAGTAATGTCAGGATCGTTGCAGTTCATTAATTGTAAAACTTCACCTTCAGCGATCACGTTAGTGGCTTCAGACATCAGTTTTAAAACACGCATTGAATCCAGATCCGTCATCATTTGGAAGGATCGAGTATAAATAAAGTCGCCGACTAATACGCTTGCCGCGTTACCAAATACGGCGTTAGCTGTCTGTTTTCCACGACGCATATCAGATTCATCGACCACATCATCGTGTAATAAAGTGGCGGTATGGATGAATTCGATTAATGCAGCAACTTGAATATGTTTGTGTTCAGAATAGCCAAGGGATCGTCCTGCGAGGATCGCGATCATTGGACGGATCCTTTTTCCGCCCCCGCTAACGATGTAATAACCTAATTGATTAATTAATGCTACGTCTGAGTTTAATTGGCTGAGGATCGCTTCATTTACTGCTGACATATCCTCGGCTGTCAGTTCAACGATAGATTCTAAATTCATTGTAATATATTCATATTATTAGTTTTTGGGGCATTCCCTAAGTCAAAAATGGGAAAACCGATATCACAGTAATGGCGTAAGCATAACACTATTAATAATAAGATTATCGGGTGAAATGCAAAAAATGTTTAAATAAGTAACAATTCAAGATATTCCTAAGAAATCAGCCGGAAAAAGATAGGGCCGATAAAAAAGTCGTATTTTTTGTAATCTAACTGCATTATAGGCTTGTGTTCTGCTGCTTTTTTGCGTAGAATTCGCGCCCTATTGTGAATATTTTATAGCGTACTCTGGAATTGAAATATTTAGCGGGTACGCGGAAAGCGGAGTTAATATGTACGCGGTTTTCCAAAGTGGTGGTAAACAACACCGAGTTAGCGAAGGTCAAACTGTTCGCTTAGAAAAGCTGGACATCGCAACAGGTGAAACTGTTGAATTTGATCACGTTCTGATGGTTGCTAATGGCGATGAGATCCAAATCGGTGCTCCTATCGTTGAAGGCGTTAAAGTGAAAGCGGAAGTGGTTGCACACGGTCGTGGCGATAAAGTTAAAATCGTTAAGTTCCGTCGTCGTAAACACAGCCGTAAGCAGCAAGGTCACCGTCAGTGGTTCACTGATGTTAAGATCACTGTCATCGCTTAAGATTTAGGAGAGCAGATTAATGGCACATAAAAAGGCTGGTGGTTCGACTCGTAACGGTCGTGACTCAGAAGCAAAACGTTTAGGTGTTAAACGTTTTGGTGGTGAAGCTGTATTAGCAGGTAGCATCATCGTTCGTCAACGTGGTACTAAGTTCCACGCAGGTAACAACGTTGGTTGTGGCCGTGACCACACTCTGTTCGCATTAGCGGACGGTAAAGTTAAATTTGAAGTTAAAGGTCCTAACAATCGTAAATTTATCAGCATCGAAGCTGAATAAGTTTTCTGACTTTTAATTTTTGAATTAAAGCCCTGCAAAAACCTTTTGCGGGGCTTTTTATATTCAGAATATGCCATCTCTGGGTAATACCGCCATCAGGCACTATAATGGCCAGCAGACGGAGAAAGAATTATGAAATTTGTAGATGAAGCCAAAATTTTGGTCGTGGCAGGAGATGGTGGCAATGGTTGTGTCAGCTTCCGCCGTGAAAAATATATCCCGAAAGGTGGACCTGACGGTGGTGACGGTGGTGACGGTGGTGATGTCTATTTACAGGCAGACGAAAACCTTAACACACTGATTGACTATCGTTTTGAAAAATCATTTCGTGCAGAACGTGGTCAAAATGGTCAAAGCCGTGAGTGTACAGGTAAGCGTGGTGAAGACATCACGGTTAAAGTCCCTGTAGGAACGCGTGTACGCGATCTTGGCACCAATGAAGTACTCTGTGACATGACTCGTCACGATCAACGCCATATGGTCGCTAAAGGCGGTTTCCATGGGCTTGGTAACACTCGTTTTAAATCTTCCGTTAACCGTGCACCGCGTCAGCGTACCATGGGAACGAAAGGTGAAACGCGCGAAATCTTATTAGAGCTGATGTTACTGGCTGATGTGGGAATGCTAGGTATGCCGAATGCCGGTAAATCTACATTTATTCGTTCAGTATCAGCAGCGAAGCCAAAAGTTGCCGACTATCCATTTACAACCTTGGTTCCAAGCCTCGGCGTGGTACGTATGGATAACGAGCAGAGCTTTGTGGTTGCAGATATTCCAGGATTGATCGAAGGTGCTGCAGAAGGTGCAGGACTTGGGATCCAATTCCTGAAGCACTTAGAGCGTTGTCGTGTATTGCTGCATCTTATCGACATTTGCCCAATCGATGAATCTGATCCGGTGGAAAACGCCAAGATCATCGTCGGTGAGTTAGAGAAATACAGCGAAAAACTGGCCCAGAAACCACGCTGGTTAGTCTTCAACAAAGTGGACATCTTAGGCGAAGAAGAGTCTGCAAAACGTGCAGCTGAAATTGCTAAAGGTATGGGCTGGGAAGATAAGTATTACATGATCTCTGCCGTGAACCACGAAGGTGTGAAAGCACTGTGCTGGGACATCATGGAGTTCATGAATACTCAGCCGCGTGATATGGCTGTTGAAGATGAAAACAACCAACCAGAAAAAGTTGAATTTATGTGGGATGATTACCACAAAGAACAGCTATCTGGTGCAGAAGATCTTGATGACGATTGGGATGATGATTGGGACGAAGATGACGACGAAGGCGTCGAATTCATTTACCAAAAATAATTATCTTTAAGTCATATAAAAAGGCACAACTTGCGAAGGTTGTGCCTTTTTTATTATGAAGATCTTAAAAGGATCCTTGGGGGATCAGTTCTTTTGGTAAAGATCGCGATAGAGGCGACTTTCAAAGCGAACTAAAGGTACACGGCGGCTATTATATTGGCTTTGTGGAACGGCATAAGCGGAAATAAACTGGACGAATGCCACTTTTTCACCGCTTGCGGTAGTAATAAAGCCTGCAAGGTTATAAACCCCTTGTAATGCACCCGTTTTCGCTGACACCTTGCCATTGACTCCAGCCTCATCTAAACCACCACGGTAACGAAGTGTCCCATCGTGCCCTGCGAGTGGTAGCATCGAAATGTAATCGAGCTGTTGGTCATTTTTAGCGATAAATTGCAAAACTTGCATCATGGTCGCTGGAGTTATCAAGTTATGGCGAGATAAGCCAGAGCCATCCACCATCACGGTGTTGCCTAAATCAATACCCGCTTTCTGCTTGAGGACTTGCCTCACTGCATCAGAGCCTGAGCGCCAGGTACCTGGAACGCCGTAATAATCACGACCAATCGTTCTAAATACCGTATCTGCTATCATATTATCAGACTTTTTCAGCATGATTTTTAAGAGGTCATGCAACGGCTTTGACTCAGTTTTGACGAGTACTTGAGATTGTGGCGTTTGTTGAGTGCGTTTTTTAACTGAGCCGGATAATTCAATGCCTGCGACCTGCAACTCATTTTTGACGATAGCGCCGGAGTAGCTTGCCCCATTTTGTACTGCAAATGCGAGCGGTAATGGCTCACTACGCTGAGTTAAGCAGCCTGTTAATGTGTAGCGGTTCAATTCACCAGGAACGACATCTAGCTCGCAGTAGCGAGCTTCTGGTGAGCCTTTAGCGAGAGTTTTGACTTCACTAAACATATTTACAGGGTAGAAGCTGGCTGTTTTGATATACGCCATTTCTCCCGCTTTATCTGATGGATAAAGGGAAACTGAGAAACAGTTTCTATCAATGATGGCAGCAGCCGGTGGAGCACTGAAGCACTGGGTCATATCATTCCATACCCAGCCCGGTGCTTTGTCATGGCTCGCAAAAGCAGAAATATCGACAATAAGATCACCATCGACTTTATGAATGCCAATCTGCTTTAACGCATTGACCATATTGCGAATTTGCTGACGTGTTAACGTAGGGTCGCCACTAAAGCGGATCACCAAGTCGCCGGATAACGTGTTGTTATTGAGCTTTCCGTTTGTCTCGAAGTTAGTGACGAAACGGTAGTCCGGACCTAGCTGTAATAATGCAGCGAGGGCGGTGACGACTTTCTGCGTACTGGCAGGTAGAGCCATTTGTTGAGCGTTATAATCAATAAGAGGGGTATTACTTCCTACTTTCTGCGCAACCAGAGCAAGGTTAGTGCCGTCAGGGAGATACTGCTTATAATCATCGATAGGGATGGCAGTTGCTTGCGAAGTAATGAATGCAAGTCCTAAAGTGAAGATTAATTTTCTGGTTGATGTTAGTAGCGACATATATTTCACGCATTAGGGTAGACATACTGCACATACTAAAGTGTAATGCCCAATAAAGTAAACGATGATCCGCTATTAACTCTCAGTTAAAATAGCGAACAGTATGATAAGATAAGGCGCAAGTTGGTCTGATTGAGTTATTGACACCTTAAGTTTTTGAACACCCCCCTACGTACTATGGTGTTCGGTGTACTGTTGTTACAAAATCAGGAAGATACTTATTTTTAGATAGGATTGAATTAGAGGTATTTATCAAATGAAACAGATTCCAATGACGGTATTTGGTGCTAACAAGCTAAGAGAAGAGCTCGAGTATCTGAAATCTGTCCGTCGTCCTGAAATTATTGCTTCTATTGCAGAAGCTCGTGAACATGGCGATTTAAAAGAAAACGCTGAATATCACGCAGCGCGTGAGCAACAAGGTTTTTGTGAAGGTCGTATTCAAGAAATTGAATCTAAACTTTCTCACTCTCAAGTGATTGACGTTACCAAAATGGCAAATAATGGTCGAGTGATCTTTGGTGCGACGGTTACCGTATTGAATTTGGATACCGATGAAGAGTTAACCTACCGCATCGTAGGTGATGATGAAGCTGATATTAAAGTGAACTTAATTTCAGTGAATTCACCGATTGCGCGCGGATTAGTGGGTAAAGAAGTTGATGATGTCGTAATGATTAAGACGCCGGGCGGAGATGTTGAGTTCGAAATTCTTAAAGTTGAGTATATCTGATTCCTATTTCCCTGAATTGGTTATATTATTTTACTGATTTAGAGAGAAAGGCCGCAGGCGGCCTTTTTCGTCATATAAAACATGCTTTCAATGGCATTTTTATATAAATGAGCAGTTATTATTTAGGTAAACTAATTTTGCGCTCAGCCGTTGGACGGTAGAGAACAAGAATTTTACCGATAACTTGAACATTTGCTGCACCTGTTTCGCGAACAATCGCTTCAGCGATCAAATTTTTAGTTTCACGATCTTCGCCAGCGATTTTGACTTTGATAAGCTCATGATGTGTTAATGAGACTTCGATTTCAGCCAAAACACCCTCAGTTAAACCATTGTTGCCAATCATAACAACTGGGTTTAAGTGATGAGCGAGACTTTTTAGGTGTTGAATTTGTTTTTTGTTAAGATTCATCGATTTTTTGCTTGGTTAGTATTGAAAATGGCATATTCTACCGCCATCTGTTAACTATCACCATCTATTAATCTTACTCGATGGTAAAGAAGCAGCTAATGATTACCCGAAAGTAATCCAGTGACCAGTAGGCAGCGCGTTAACTCTTTCCCGATAAACAGCTCGATTTATGTGACTTGGGTAGAAAAAATGAAGCTAACTCTCTGTAACTTGAAGAATGTCGGGAAATGTATTTCTATTAGTATAGTTGGAAAGTGCAATGGCCAATAAAAAACGTTCGGCAAGCTCCAGTCGTTGGTTGCAAGAACATTTTAGTGATAAATATGTTCAGCAAGCACAAAAGAAAGGGCTCCGCTCGCGTGCATGGTTTAAACTGGATGAAATCCAGCAAAGTGATAAGATTTTTAAACCAGGTATGACCGTTGTTGATTTAGGGGCTGCTCCTGGTGGGTGGTCGCAATATGTTGTCGGCCAAATCGGTCACAATGGTCGTATTATTGCTTGTGACCTATTACCAATGGACCCAATCGTTGGCGTGGATTTCCTCCAAGGGGATTTTCGTGACGAAGCTGTACTGGCTGCTTTGTTAGAGCGAGTTGGCGATAAAAAAGTACAAGTGGTTATGTCTGACATGGCCCCAAATATGAGCGGAACACCAGCAGTGGATATTCCCCGCTCTATGTATCTGGTTGAACTAGCATTGGATATGTGCCGTGCGGTATTGGCTCCCGGGGGAAGTTTTATCGTTAAAGTGTTTCAGGGAGAAGGCTTTGACGAATACCTTAGGGATATCCGCTCCCTGTTTACGAAGGTAAAAGTTCGTAAACCCGAATCTTCGCGGGCACGATCGCGTGAAGTATACATTGTAGCGACAGGACTAAAACTATAGTACCCTGAGCGTTATTTGTTAACACAGTTGTAAGGTGAGGTTAATCCCTTGAGTGACATGGCGAAAAACCTAATTCTCTGGTTAGTCATCGCAGTTGTTCTGATGTCCTTGTTCCAGAGTTTTGGCCCAAGCGATTCGAATAGTCGCAGAGTTGATTATTCAACGTTTATCAATGAGTTAGCCCAGGATCAGGTACGTGAAGTTCGTATCACAGGTCGTGAATTGAACGTCAGAAAAGCGGATAATAGCCGCTACACAACTTATCTGCCTATGCAGGATGAGAAGTTGTTAGACACCTTGTTGAACAAGAATGTTACTGTCGTCGGTGAACCACCAGAAGAACCTAGCTTACTGACATCTATTTTCATTTCCTGGTTCCCAATGCTGCTGTTGATTGGTGTCTGGATCTTCTTTATGCGCCAAATGCAAGGTGGTGGCGGTAAAGGGGCGATGTCATTCGGTAAAAGCAAAGCCCGTATGCTGACAGAAGATCAGATCAAAACAACATTTGCTGATGTTGCGGGTTGCGATGAAGCGAAAGAGGAAGTGGGGGAGATCGTAGACTTCCTACGTGAACCTGCTCGTTTCCAAAAACTCGGTGGTAAAATCCCTAAAGGTGTCCTGATGGTAGGACCGCCGGGTACAGGTAAAACATTACTGGCTAAAGCTATTGCTGGTGAAGCGAAAGTACCATTCTTTACCATTTCCGGTTCAGACTTCGTGGAAATGTTTGTGGGTGTGGGTGCTTCACGTGTTCGTGATATGTTCGAGCAAGCAAAAAAAGCGGCGCCTTGTATTATCTTTATCGATGAAATCGATGCTGTTGGTCGTCAACGTGGTGCCGGTTTAGGTGGTGGTCACGATGAACGTGAGCAGACACTGAACCAGATGCTGGTTGAGATGGATGGTTTCGAAGGTAACGAAGGTATTATCGTGATCGCGGCAACTAACCGTGCTGACGTTCTGGACCCTGCATTATTGCGTCCGGGTCGTTTTGACCGTCAAGTTGTGGTTGGCTTACCTGATGTTCGTGGTCGTGAGCAAATCTTAAAAGTTCATATGCGTCGTGTGCCTATCGACCCTGCGGTTGATACAACTATCTTGGCTCGTGCAACACCAGGTTTCTCCGGTGCGGAATTGGCTAACTTAGTGAACGAAGCGGCACTGTTTGCAGCGCGCGAAAATAAACGCGTTGTAACGATGGCGGAATTCGAAAGAGCGCGTGACAAAGTGTGGCTGGGTGCAGAGCACCGCTCACTGATGATGACTGAAGAGCAGAAAGAATCTACTGCTTATCATGAAGCTGGACACGCAATCGTCGGTTATTTGATGCCAGAGCATGATCCTGTTCATAAAGTGACTATTATTCCTCGCGGTCGTGCATTAGGTGTAACTTTCTACTTACCTGAAGGCGACCAAATCAGTGCAAGCCGTCAGAAGTTAGAAGGTAATATCGCAAGTACATACGGCGGTCGTATTGCGGAAGAACTGATCTACGGTTATGACAAAATCTCAACCGGTGCATCAGGTGATATCCAGCAAGCAACTAGCACAGCGAGAAAAATGGTGACTCAGTGGGGCTTCTCTGACAAGTTAGGTCCAGTGTTATATTCTGAAGAAGAAGGCCCAGCATTCTTAGGTCGTTCAGGACATAGCTCGACTTACTCAGATGAAACTGCACGCATCATTGATGAAGAAATTAAAGCAATTATCGACCGTGGTTATGAGGTTGCACATAAAACCTTAACTGACAATATGGATATTCTGCATGCGATGAAAGATGCATTATTGAAATATGAAACTATCGATATGCCAATGATTGACGACCTGATGAACCGCCGTCCAGTACGTGCGCCAGCAGGCTGGGATGAGGATAAAAAAGTGAACAATGTGACAGGTTCATTTGGTGCTGCAACTAGCGCATCAAAACCTGAAGCAAAGCCAGCTGAAACTCAACCAGAAGAGCCAACTGAAAAATCTGATGAAAATAATTCATCTGATAATAATGATAGCAAGCCACAGTAAGCTATCGTGACAAGTTGAATAATTAAAAACCCCAGGTCACTGGGGTTTTTTACGTTAAGGAAAAATAATCATGCATATTAAAGCCCGAGGTCGCCTCCTTGACTTATCCACTCCTCAAGTGATGGGGATTTTGAATGTTACTCCTGATTCATTCTCAGATGGTGGCACTCATAATCGTTATCATGATGCTCTAGATCATGTCGCTAAAATGGTACAAGAAGGGGCTACGATTATTGATATTGGCGGCGAGTCAACCCGACCGGGCGCGGCTGAGGTTTCTATCAGTGAAGAACTTGACCGTGTTGTGCCTGTTGTGGAAGCGATTGCAAAGCGTTTTGATGTTTGGATCTCTGTAGACACGTCAAAAGCTCAAGTAATGGATGAGGCAGCCAAAGCTGGGATGCATATCATCAATGATATTCGCTCGTTACATGAAGATGGCTCCCTTGTAGTAGCTGCAAAGTTAGGGCTGCCCGTCTGCATTATGCACATGCAAGGTCAACCAAGAACCATGCAAGATGCCCCCGATTATGTGAATGTAGTAAAAGAAGTTAAAGAGTATCTTGCCCGTGAAATTGAGCGCTGCATGAAGGCGGGAATTGATAAACAGCAAATAATCCTCGATCCAGGCTTTGGTTTTGGTAAGAACCTGTCGCATAATTACCAGTTACTAGCGCATTTAGATCAATTTCATGATTTCGGACTACCGCTCTTGGCAGGGATGTCACGAAAATCTATGATTGGACAATTATTAAATGTTCCACCTCAAGAACGTCTAGCGGGTAGCTTAGCGTGTGCCACTATTGCGGCAATGCAAGGAGCGCAAATTATCCGAGTTCATGATGTGAAAGAGACAGTACAAGCAATGCAAGTCGTTCAGATGACTCTGTCAGAAAAGGAAAAATTAGCGTATGAGTAACCGTAAATATTTTGGTACTGATGGTATCCGTGGCAAAGTGGGCGATAGCCCAATTACACCTGATTTTGTTTTAAAATTAGGCTGGGCTGCGGGTAAAGTACTGGCTCGTCACGGCTCACGTAAAATTATCATTGGTAAAGATACGCGTATTTCTGGCTACATGCTGGAATCTTCATTAGAAGCTGGCTTAGCTGCCGCAGGGTTATCTGCTTCCTTCACTGGCCCAATGCCAACGCCAGCAGTGGCTTATTTGACTCGCACTTTTCGCGCAGAAGCTGGGATCGTCATTTCAGCTTCCCACAACCCTTACTATGATAATGGGATCAAATTCTTCTCCATCGACGGGACTAAACTGCCTGACGAAGTTGAAGAAGCCATTGAAGCGGAAATGGAAAAACCAATCACTTGCGTTGAATCTGCGGAGCTGGGTCGTGCGAACCGCATCGTCGATGCCGCAGGACGTTACATTGAATTCTGCAAAGGGACTTTCCCGAATGAGCAAAGCTTAAATAGCCTCAAAGTTGTTTTAGACTGTGCTAACGGTGCAACTTACCACATCGCACCTAACGTCTTTAGTGAATTAGGCGCTCAAGTCATCACTATGGGTTGCGATCCTAATGGGATCAACATCAACGAAGAGTGTGGTGCAACCGACGTTCGTAAGCTGCAAGAGCGTGTTTTGGCTGAAAAAGCGGATGTAGGTTTAGCATTTGATGGTGACGGCGACCGCATTATCATGGTTGACCATCAAGGAAACAAAGTCGATGGTGACCAAATTCTGTATATCATCGCTCGTGAAGCGCTTCGTCAAGGCCAGTTAAAAGGTGGTGTTGTCGGTACACTGATGAGCAATATGGGGTTAGAAATTGCGCTGAAACAGCTGGGTATTCCATTTGAACGAGCAAAAGTGGGCGACCGCTATGTTCTGGAAAAACTCCAAGAAAAAGGCTGGCGCATGGGGGCTGAAAACTCAGGTCATGTGATTTTATTAGATAAAACCACAACAGGCGACGGTATTGTTGCGGGTCTGCAAGTATTGAGTGCCATGGTGCGTAACCATATGAGCCTGCACGATTTATGCAGCGGAATGAAGCTTCTACCTCAAATTCTGGTCAACGTACGCTTTAAAGGCAAACACGATCCTCTGCAAAGTGATGCTGTTATTGCGGCAAATGAGCAAGTGGAAAAAGAGTTAGCCGGTAAAGGTCGTGTATTGCTGAGAAAATCAGGTACTGAACCGCTGATTCGTGTGATGGTTGAAGGTGAGAACGAAGAAACTGTCACCGAAATGGCGAACCGTATTGCTGATGCAGTGAAAGCGGCAGGTTAATGCCGTACATTCTCCCTTTAGCGGATAAAAATTAGCTGGAGGGCGGTGAATAACCGAGTTGAGCATTATTTCGATAGTTTGCTGTTTTTTTCTTCAAATAGTTAAATGAAATCAAAATAGACTTGCTTGTCGGCTCAGCTTTGGTTAGTATTCGCACCTGCTCAATTCTGTAATAATGTTTTGAGTAGGTGTGCAGTATAAGGGTCATAGCATAGGCTATGCGCCGTAACTGAATAGGTAACTCAAATGTATATAGCTCTTTTAGTTGTTTTCTTGCTCGCGGCTATCGGCCTAATTGGTCTGGTCATGTTACAGCAAGGTAAAGGTGCTGACATGGGTGCATCATTCGGTGCGGGCGCTTCTGCAACACTGTTTGGTTCATCGGGCTCAGGTAACTTCATGACCCGTATGACTGGAATCTTGGCTGCTGTGTTTTTCATCATCAGTTTAATTCTTGGCAACATGACTGCCAATAAATATGGAACTGGTGCAGGTAGTAAGTGGGAAAACATTAGCGAACCGGCAAAAGTCGAGCAACCAACAGACGTTCCGGCAGCACCAGCAACACCAACGAGCGATATTCCTCGTTAAGTGTGACAGATTCCGAATGACGACTTTATGTCTTCATTAGTAGTAAAGCAGTAAGAAGTTAAAAATTTGAGGTTATTGATTATTAAATTAGTAACCTCGCCTCAGTGCCGAGGTGGTGAAATTGGTATACACGCTACCTTGAGGTGGTAGTGCCTACAAAACGGGCGTACGGGTTCAAGTCCCGTCCTCGGCACCATTATTTTAGACGACTTGTGAACTCACAATAGTCGGTGTAAAATAGTCACGTTTCGAACGCGGGATGGAGCAGCATGGTAGCTCGTCGGGCTCATAACCCGAAGGTCGTTGGTTCAAATCCAGCTCCCGCAACCATTTCTCTTAGCCATACATATCTTGTCGCAACAATATCAGATATCGTTATCGTAATTTCTCATCGATTTATCTAGATTTTCAAGGTATACTAAGAGCACGGTAAACCCATGTACTATGGGTCCAGTTACAAAAGCCCCGAATTTCGGGGTTTTTTGTTATTTGACAATCGAATTAACTGGGCTTTATGCCCTTTTTTTATGTCTGGGGGTGGGCTTGTCCACATTAGAGCAAAAATTAACAGAGATGGTTTCTGCACCAGTGGAAGCACTAGGCTTTGAATTTGTAGGCTTAGAATTTGTTCGCGGGCGCACGTCGACACTGCGTATTTTCATTGATAGTGAAGAAGGCATCACTGTTGATGACTGTGCTGATGTCAGCCATCAAGTAAGTGCAGTATTGGATGTCGAAGATCCAATTTCTGTGATTTATAACCTTGAAATATCGTCACCGGGTATGGAACGTCCACTGTTCACCATCGCTCATTATGAGCGTTTCATGGGTGAAGAGGTGGCTCTGTCACTGCGTATCGCGATGCAGAACCGTCGTAGATGGCAAGGTATTATCAAAGCCGTTGATGGTGAAATGATTACGGTTACTGTAGATGGTAAGGATGAGGTGTTCGCCCTCGGCAACATCCAGAAAGCTAACTTGGTACCACACTTTTAATTAAGTTCAATGAGGCAACTAGGATGAACAAAGAAATTCTGGCTGTTGTTGAAGCGGTTTCTAACGAAAAATCCCTCCCTCGTGAAAAAATCTTCGAGGCTCTGGAAACTGCGCTGGCGACAGCAACCAAAAAGAAATATGAGCAAGAGATTGATGTTCGCGTAGAAATCGACCGTAAATCCGGTGATTTTGATACTTTCCGTCGTTGGGTGATTGTTGACGAAGTCACAATGCCAACTCGTGAAATTACACTGGAAGCTGCACAATTCGAAGATCCTGAATTGCAGTTAGGCGAATACGTCGAAGACCAAATCGAATCTGTTGTATTTGACCGTATTACCACGCAAACCGCGAAGCAAGTTATCGTACAAAAAGTACGTGAAGCCGAGCGTGCGATGGTGGTTGACCAATTCCGTGAGCAACAAGGTGAAATCATCACTGCTCAGGTTAAAAAAGTTAACCGTGAAAACATTACCTTAGATTTAGGTAATAACGCAGAAGCTGTGATCCTGCGCGAAGATATGCTACCACGCGAAAACTTCCGTCCAGGTGACCGTATTCGCGGCGTACTGTATGATGTTCGTCCTGAAGCACGCGGTGCACAGCTTTTTGTTACCCGTTCTCGTCCAGAGATGCTGGTTGAATTATTCCGCATCGAAGTACCAGAAATTGGCGAAGAGATCATCGAGATCAAAGCAGCAGCTCGCGATCCAGGTTCTCGTGCAAAAATCGCAGTAAAAACTAACGACAAACGTATCGACCCAGTTGGTGCTTGTGTTGGTATGCGCGGGGCTCGTGTTCAAGCTGTCTCTAGTGAGTTAGGCGGCGAGAGAATCGACATTGTGTTATGGGATGATAACCCAGCGCAATTCGTTATTAATGCTATGGCTCCGGCTGATGTGGCATCTATTGTGGTTGATGAAGACAACTGTACGATGGATGTTGCCGTTGAAAGCAGCAACTTAGCTCAAGCAATTGGACGTAATGGACAAAACGTTCGCTTAGCGGCTCAGTTACTGAAAATCCATCGTGGTGATGACAAGTGGGAACTGAATGTCATGACTGCGGAAGAGCTGAATGCAAAACATCAGGCAGAAGCACATGCTTCTATTGAAACATTCACTAAGCATCTAGATATTGATGAAGAGTTTGCTACAACACTTGTTGAAGAAGGCTTCTCTACATTAGAAGAACTGGCTTACGTGCCTATTAAAGAACTTCTGGAAATTGACGGTCTTGATGAAGAAACCGTTGAAGTTCTACGTGAAAGAGCAAAAGCTGCCCTCACCACAATTGAACTAGCTCAAAAAGAGAGCTTGGGTGATAATCAGCCAGCAGAAGATTTGTTGAATCTTGATGGTATGGATCGTACTCTGGCCTATAATTTGGCTACTCACGGTATCTGTACACTGGAAGATCTTGCTGAGCAGGGCATCGACGACCTGATTGATATCGAAGGTCTGAATAATGAGAAAGCAGGCGAACTCATTATGGCAGCACGTAATATTTGCTGGTTCGGAAACGATGCGTAAACACTGTAGCAGGAAGGAACGGCATGACAGAAACTGTAAAATCACTGGCAACGGAAATTCAAACCACAGTTGAGCGCCTGGTACAGCAATTTGCTGAAGCAGGGATCACGAAAGGTGCGAATGACTCTGTTAGCCAGACTGAGAAAGAAACTTTACTGAACCACTTAAACCGCGAACAAGGCGGAGCAGCGGGGCAGCCAAGTAAGTTAACATTGCAGCGTAAAACTCGTAGTACGCTGAGTGTTCCAGTCACCGGTGGCAAAAGCAAATCGGTAAATGTTGAAGTCCGCAAAAAACGCACTTATGTGAACCGCGACGCTGAAGAAGCGCAAGCGGAAGAGCAGGCGCAGCGTGAAGCGGAAGAGCAAGCACAGCGCGAAGCTGAGGAACTGGCAAAACGTGAAGCAGAAGCGAAACGTGCAGCAGAAGATGCTGCAAAACGTGACGCAGAAGCTAACGCAAAACGTGAAGCCGAAGAGAAAGCAAAACGTGAAGCAGCTGATAAAGCTACGCGCGAAGTAGCGGAAAGAGAAAAAGTGAAACAAAGCGAAAATCAAAAACCAAGCAAAGCGGCAACTGAAAGTAACGCTGACAAACAGCGCCTTGAAGCCGAAGCTGCTGAACTGAAACGCAAAGCGGAAGAAGAAACTCAACGTAAAGTTGAAGCTGATGCGCGCCGTGTTGCTGAAGAAGCCCGTAAAATGGCTGAAGAAAAAGGCGAAGACTGGAACTCAGATAGCAAATCTGAAGATGATAGCGACTATCACACAACAACATCTACCCACGCGCGTGCGGCGGAAGATGAAAGTGATGAGAAAGAAGAAGGTCGTCGTTCACGTAACCGTTCTGCTAAAGCACCTCGCCAGAAGAAAGGCAACAAACTTTCTGAAAAAGCGGATCGCGAAGAAGAACGCGCTGCAGGTCGCTCAGGTCGCACTAAAGGTAAGCAACGTAAAGGCAGCTCTTTACAACAAAGCTTCACCAAACCAGTTGCAGCGGTAAACCGTGACGTTGTTATCGGCGAAACTATCACTGTTGGCGAATTAGCTAACAAGATGGCAGTTAAAGGCTCCCAAGTCATCAAAACGATGATGAAAATGGGTGCAATGGCAACCATCAACCAAGTGATTGACCAAGAAACTGCACAATTAGTTGCAGAAGAAATGGGTCACAAAGTTATTCTGCGTCGTGAGAATGAGTTAGAAGAATCGGTAATGAACGACCGTGACACTGGCTCAGCAGTTAAAGAAGCTCGCGCGCCAGTTGTTACCATCATGGGTCACGTTGACCACGGTAAAACCTCTTTACTGGACTACATTCGTTCAACGAAAGTAGCATCAGGCGAAGCAGGTGGTATTACTCAGCACATCGGTGCATACCACGTTCAAACTGACAAAGGTATGATCACCTTCTTAGACACCCCAGGTCACGCCGCGTTTACATCAATGCGTGCTCGTGGTGCTCAGGCAACGGATATCGTTGTTCTGGTTGTTGCTGCAGATGATGGTGTTATGCCACAAACAATCGAAGCTATCCAGCATGCGAAAGCAGCAGGTGTGCCAATCGTTGTTGCGGTCAACAAAATGGATAAACCAGAAGCTGACCCAGATCGAGTCAGAAATGAGCTGTCTCAGTATGGCGTTATTTCTGAAGAGTGGGGCGGTGACACTCAGTTTATCGGTGTGTCTGCGAAAGTGGGTACCGGTATCGATGAACTGTTAGATGCTATCTTGCTGCAAGCTGAAGTTTTAGAACTGAAAGCGGTATATGCAGGCATGGCAAGCGGTGTGGTTGTTGAATCTTACCTAGACAAAGGTCGTGGCCCAGTGGCAACTATCTTAGTTCAAGAAGGTACATTGAACAAAGGCGACATCGTACTGTGTGGATTTGAATACGGCCGTATTCGTGCAATGCGCAACGAATTAGGTAAAGAAGTTCTGTCCGCCGGCCCTTCAATGCCAGTTGAGATCCTGGGTCTGTCCAGCGTTCCTTCAGCGGGTGATGAAGCGACAGTTGTTCGTGATGAGAAAAAAGCACGTGAAGTTGCCCTGTATCGTCAAGGTAAATTCCGTGATGTGAAATTAGCTCGTCAGCAGAAATCTAAACTGGAAAACATGTTTGCTAACATGGAAGAAGGTAAAGTTTCTGAACTGAATATCGTACTGAAAACTGACGTTCAAGGTACCTGTGAAGCTATCACTGACTCTCTGATGAAACTGTCAACTGATGAAGTTAAAATCAAAATCATCGGTTCTGGCGTGGGTGGTATCACTGAAACTGATGCAACTCTGGCTGCAGCTTCTAATGCGATCATTCTTGGCTTTAACGTCCGTGCCGATGCATCTGCTCGTCGAGTAGTTGAAAGCGAAAGCGTTGATTTACGTTACTACTCCGTCATCTATAGCCTGATTGATGAAATCAAACAAGCGATGAGCGGTATGCTGGCACCTGAATACAAACAGCAAATCATGGGTCTTGCAGAAGTCCGTGATGTGTTCAAATCACCGAAATTTGGTGCAGTTGCTGGTTGTATGGTTACTGAAGGTACCATCAAGCGTAATAACCCAATCCGCGTTCTGCGTGATAACGTGGTTATCTACGAAGGTGAGCTGGAATCACTGCGTCGCTTTAAAGATGACGTTAGCGAAGTTCGTAACGGTATGGAATGTGGTATCGGTGTTAAGAACTACAACGATGTCCGTGTCGGCGATATGATCGAAGTCTTTGAAGTTATCGAAGTTAAACGTTCAATCGACGGTTAATTTTGTGAGTACCCACGAAGTTTCGTGGTGACAAAATAGTATTAATGAGGGGGCTATTGCCCCCTTTATTGTCAGGAGATTAACGATGGCAAAAGAATTCAGTCGTTCTCAGCGCGTAGCTCAAGAAATGCAAAAAGAAATTGCGATTATCTTGCAGCGCGAAATCAAAGATCCCCGTATTGGCATGGCAACCGTTTCTGGCGTAGAGCTGTCACGGGATCTGGCATACGGTAAAGTCTTCGTCACTTTCTTCAACTTTGCGAATGAAAAAAGTGAAGAAGAGATGGTTGCAGACGGCATTAAAGCATTAAATGAAGCGTCAGGTTTCATTCGTTCATTACTGGGGAAAGCAATGCGTTTACGTATTATTCCTGAGTTAACGTTTGAATATGACAACTCACTAGTTGATGGTATGCGTATGTCTAACTTAGTATCGAACGTAATTCGTAATGACGAAGAGCGTCGTGCAGGTACAGATAGTAAAGAGGAAAAATAATGGGGCGTCGTCGTAGCGGGCGCAATATTGACGGCGTTGTGCTGTTAGATAAGCCCACCGATATTTCCTCAAACGATGCGCTGCAAAAAGTGCGGCGCTTTTTCAACGCGAATAAAGCTGGGCACACGGGGGCACTTGACCCACTAGCGACAGGCATGCTGCCAGTCTGCCTTGGCGAAGCGACGAAATTTTCACAGTTTTTACTCGATTCAGATAAGCGCTATCGCGTGATTGCTCGCCTTGGTCAACGAACGGATACTTCCGACTCCCATGGTGAAATCATCAGCGAACGCGATATCACTTTTACGGCACAGCAACTTGAAGAAGCTCTCGAACATTTTCGTGGGGATACACTGCAAGTGCCTTCCATGTATTCAGCGCTGAAACACCAAGGGCGCCCATTATATGAATACGCACGTAAAGGTATCACGGTAGAGCGTGAAGCCCGCCCGATTACAGTGTATGAACTTCAGTTTATTCGTTGGGATAACAATGAATTAGAACTGGAAATTCACTGTTCTAAAGGCACCTATATTCGGACTATTATTGACGATTTAGGTGAAATGTTAGGATGCGGTGCGCACGTCACTTATCTGCGTCGTGTACAAGTGGCAAATTATCCTTACGATCGTATGGTCACGTTGGAGCAATTAGCTGCTTTACGGGCAAAAGTGGATGCGGGAGAAGGGTCTTTTGAATCCTTGCTCGATTCTCTATTATTGCCAATGGATACCGCAGTGGTTCATTTTCCTGCAGTGAATATTACTGAGGAAACAGCCGCGTATTTTAAACAGGGTCAACCTGTACGTGGTGATGTAAAAGACCTCGTGGAAGGCGACATGATCCGCGTCACTTGTGGTTCAGAGCAGCGGTTTATCGGTATCGCTCTGATTAGTGAAGATGGACGTATTGCACCGAAGCGTTTGGTCGTTGAAAATGAACCGTCCGCATAATGGCGCTTATTGCTTTGCTGCCCTAAGCAGCGTAGAATGACGGCGCTAAATCTTGAGATGCTAAATTAGAGATTGGCTCTCATCACTTAAATTTATATTATTTTGGAGTTTATTATGTCTCTAAGTACTGAAGCGAAAGCGAAAATCGTTGCTGAATTCGGCCGCGGTGAAAACGACACTGGTTCAAGCGAAGTTCAAATCGCTCTGTTAACTGCACAAATCAACCATCTGCAAGGTCACTTCTCCGAGCACAAAAAAGATCACCACAGCCGTCGTGGTCTGCTGCGTATGGTTGCTCAGCGTCGTCGTTTACAAGCTTACCTGAAAGGTAAAGATATCGCACGTTACACAGCGCTGATCGAGCGTCTGGGTCTGCGTCGTTAATCTTGTCAGTTTCAGAGGAAAGGGGCCAAATGGCCCCTTTTCTTCTAAAAGTTAATTGAAAGTTGAAGTAATACTCGAATTATACTTAACTAAAATGTTAAGCTATTATCGATAATTGACTGTTTTAATTAAAACCACTTAAAACTACATCCGTATTCGCGCGGCTAATGAGAGAATTGATGATTGGAATATCAATCCTCTCATTAGTCGCGAGGCTGTAGTCAGAAAATAAACCATGCTACTTGAGAATCTCTCGTAGCCTTACAAAAAGGGTAATATTTTGTTAAATCCTATTGTTCGTAAGTTCCAGTATGGCCAGCATACCGTAACATTAGAAACAGGCATGATCGCACGCCAAGCAACGGCGGCGGTGATGGTAAACATGGATGACACCGCAGTATTCGTGACTGCTGTGGCACAGAAAAAAGTTAAAGAAGGGCAAGATTTCTTCCCTTTAACGGTTAACTACCAAGAGCGTACTTACGCTGCAGGTCGTATCCCAGGTAGCTTCTTCCGTCGTGAAGGCCGTCCTGGTGAAGGCGAAACTTTAGTTGCACGTCTGATTGACCGTCCATTACGTCCTCTGTTCCCAGAAGGCTTCCTGAACGAAATCCAAATCATTGCTACCGTTGTTTCTGTTAACCCACAAGTTAACCCGGATATCGTTGCGATGATCGGTGCATCTGCTGCACTGGCACTGTCTGGTGTTCCATTCAATGGTCCTATCGGTGCTGCACGTGTTGGTTTTATCAATGACCAATATGTTCTGAACCCAACTGCTGATGAATTAAAATCAAGCCGTCTGGATTTAGTGGTTGCAGGTACTGACAGCGCAGTATTAATGGTTGAGTCAGAAGCTGAGCTGTTAAGCGAAGAGCAAATGCTGGGTGCAGTTGTGTTCGGTCACGATCAACAACAAGTTGTTATCCAGAACATCAATGAATTAGTCAAAGAAGCGGGCAAAGAAAAATGGGATTGGCAGCCAGAGCCAGTTAACCAAGCTCTGCACGATCGCGTTGCTGCACTGGCTGAAAGCCGTATGGGCGATGCTTACCGTATCACTGAGAAACAAGAGCGTTATGCTCAAGTTGACCTGATCAAAGACGAAGTGATTGCAACTCTGGTTGCTGAAGATGAAAACGTCGATGTTTCTGAAGTGTCAGACATTCTTGCTCACTTAGAAAAACAAGTTGTTCGTAGCCGCGTTATCCGTGGTGAGCCACGTATCGATGGTCGTGAGAAAGACATGGTTCGTGCGCTGGACGTTCGTACTGGTGTTCTGCCACGTACTCACGGTTCTGCACTGTTCACCCGTGGTGAAACTCAGGCTCTGGTTACTGCAACATTAGGTACTGAGCGTGATGCACAGGTTATCGACCAATTAATGGGCGAATACACTGACCGCTTCTTATTCCACTACAACTTCCCTCCATACTCTGTTGGTGAGACTGGTATGGTTGGTTCACCTAAACGTCGTGAAATTGGTCACGGTCGCTTAGCGAAACGTGGTGTGCTGGCAGTTATGCCTTCACAAGCAGAATTCCCGTACACAGTACGTGTGGTTTCTGAAATCACGGAATCTAACGGTTCTTCTTCAATGGCATCTGTATGTGGTGCGTCTCTGGCTCTGATGGATGCTGGTGTACCAATTAAAGCGGCTGTTGCGGGTATCGCGATGGGTCTGGTGAAAGAAGGCGACGATTTCGTTGTCCTGTCTGACATCTTAGGTGACGAAGACCACTTAGGTGATATGGACTTTAAAGTAGCGGGTAGCCGTGACGGTATCAGCGCACTGCAAATGGATATCAAAATCGAAGGTATCACTCGCGAAATCATGCAAGTGGCTCTGAACCAAGCTAAAGGTGCGCGTCTGCATATCCTTGGCACAATGGAACAAGCTATCAATGGTCCACGTGAAGAGATCTCTGAGTTCGCTCCACGCATTTACACCATCCGTATCAACCCAGACAAGATCAAAGATGTCATCGGTAAAGGTGGTTCTGTTATCCGCGCATTAACGGAAGAAACAGGCACAACTATCGAAATCGAAGATGACGGTACAGTGAAGATCGCAGCAACTGATGGCCTGAAAGCGAAAGAAGCAATTCGTCGCATCGAAGACATCACTGCAGAAGTTGAAGTGGGTCGTATCTACCCAGGTAAAGTGACTCGTATTGTTGACTTCGGTGCATTCGTTGCTATCGGTGGCGGTAAAGAAGGTCTGGTTCACATTTCTCAAATCGCTGACAAGCGTGTAGAGAAAGTGACTGACTACCTGCAAATGGGTCAAGAAGTTCCTGTTAAGGTGTTAGAAATCGACCGTCAAGGCCGTATTCGCCTGAGCATGAAAGAAGCTGTTGCTGGCGAAGAAGCTCCAGCACAGCAGGAATCAGCAGAATAAGCTGACCGAAAGTGTAGCGCCTGATAAACTTGGGCGCTATCAGCCTAAATTTGCTGACTAGTGGTAATGTAAGGGCGTAGTATGCAGAACTGTATTAACTTTCGTTTTATCGATAGCCGCACCTTAGTTCGTGTGCTATCCGCGTTCATCTTTTTTATTATTATTGGATGTAGTAATAAAGATTGGCGTAAAAACGAGGTTTTTGCAGTTCCATTGCAGCCTTCATTACAACAAGAAGTGATTTTGGCTCGTATGGAACAAATCCTTGCGAGCCGATCTTTGACCGATGATGAGTACGCGCAGCTTTTATATGAGCGCGGAGTACTGTATGATAGTCTCGGTTTAAGGGCGCTGGCACGTAATGATTTTTCAACTGCGTTGTCAATCCGTCCGGATATTCCTGAAATCTTTAACTTTTTAGGAATATATTTTACGCAGGCTGGCAACTATGATGCCGCCTATGAAGCGTTTGATTCTGTTTTAGAGCTTGATCCAACTTACAATTTCGCGCGAATGAATCGTGGCATCGCATTATATTACGGTGGACGATACAAATTAGCGCAGGATGATCTGCTGGCGTATTATCAGATAGATCCAAATGATCCTTTTCGTACTCTGTGGCTTTATCTCGTAGAGAAAGACATAGACCCGCGTATGGCACAAGACAATCTTGCTGCCCGCTACAACCAAGCGGAGAAAGGGCAATGGGGCTGGAATATCGTAGAATTCTATCTTGGCAATATCAATGAAACGACATTGATGGAGCGTTTGAAAGAGACATCTACGGATAACACTTCGCTCGCTGAGCATCTCAGTGAAACTAACTTCTATTTAGGTAAGCATTACCTAAGTCTGGGGGATAAGGATAGCGCAACTGCGTTATTCAAACTGACGGTAGCTAACAACGCACACAGCTTTGTTGAGCACCGCTACGCATTGTTGGAATTGGCGCTGTTAGGCCAAGAACAAGACGACCTATTAGAATCGGGCCAGCAATAGCTGACGAACATTTCTCTATTCATTTTTAAGCCATCATCCACCCGGGTGAGGGTTTATTTGTTCGTTTAATAACACAATTTGAGCCAGTTCACATTTTAAATGATAATGACCGAAATGATTTTCGCTCCGTTATGTAAACTGGCCGCCACTAAGTATGAGGCACCTTTACATGACGACTGAGACCGATATGTCTTTTGCTGATCTAGGTTTATCAGCATCTATTTTGAACGCACTAAGCGACCTGGGATACGAAAAACCATCTCCAATCCAGCAACAATGTATTCCATTGTTATTGGATGGTAATGATGTATTAGGTATGGCACAAACAGGTAGTGGTAAAACCGCTGCATTTGGTTTGCCATTACTGCATAACATCGACCCTGATTTAAAAGCGCCACAAATTTTAGTACTGGCACCGACACGTGAGTTAGCGGTGCAAGTTGCTGAAGCACTGAGCGATTTCTCTAAACACATGAACCGTGTCAACGTGGTTGCCTTATATGGCGGTCAACGTTATGACGTTCAACTTCGTGCATTACGCCAAGGACCACAAGTGGTTGTTGGTACTCCAGGTCGTCTGTTAGACCACCTGAAGCGCGGTACTTTAGATCTTTCTAAACTGAAAGGCTTAGTATTAGACGAAGCTGATGAAATGCTGCGTATGGGCTTCATCGATGATGTTGAAAACATCATGAGCCAGATTCCAGCAGAACACCAAACTGCGCTGTTCTCGGCAACAATGCCAGAACCAATCCGTCGTATTACTCGTCGCTTTATGAAAGATCCTAAAGAGATCCGCATTCAGTCGAGCATTACTACACGTCCAGATATCGCTCAAAGCTACTGGACTGTTTACGGCATGCGTAAAAATGAAGCGCTGGTACGTTTCTTAGAAGCTGAAGATTTCGATGCGGCGATTATTTTCGTTCGTACCAAAAACGCAACCTTAGAAGTTGCAGAAGCGCTTGAGCGTAATGGCTACAACAGTGCGGCACTGAATGGTGACATGAACCAAGCACTGCGTGAACAAACATTAGAGCGCTTAAAAGATGGTCGTTTAGATATCCTGATCGCAACTGACGTTGCAGCACGTGGTCTGGATGTTGAGCGTATCAGCTTAGTTGTTAACTACGACATCCCAATGGATGCGGAATCTTACGTTCACCGTATCGGTCGTACCGGTCGTGCGGGTCGTGCGGGTCGTGCATTACTGTTCGTTGAGAACCGTGAGCGTCGTTTACTGCGCAACGTTGAACGTACAATGAAACTGACTATTCCTGAAGTGGAATTGCCAGATGCTGACGTATTAAGCCAACGTCGTCAGGCGAAATTTGCTGAACAAATTCAACAGCAATTAGAAAGCAGCGACTTAGATCAGTACCGTTCACTGTTAGCGAAAATGTCTCCATCTGAAGATGTAGATATGGAAACCTTAGCAGCGGCATTACTGAAAATGGCTCAAGGCGAACGCGCTCTGATCCTGCCACCAGATGCACCGCGTCGTCCGCGTCGTGAATTCAACGACCGTGATGATCGTCGTGGCGACCGTCGCGACCGTAACGACCGCAACAGCAACGGCAACGGTTTTGACCGTGCAGAGCGCGGCGACCGTGGTGCTCGTCGTGAGCGTCGTGATGTTGGCGATATGGAAATGTACCGTATCGAAGTGGGTCGTGATGACGGTGTTGAAGTTCGTCATATCGTTGGTGCGATTGCGAACGAAGCAGACATCAGCAGCCGCTACATTGGTAATATCAAACTGTTTGGTACTCACTCAACTATCGAGTTACCAAAAGGTATGCCAAGCGAAGTGTTAACTCACTTAAGCCGTGCGCGTGTACTGAACAAACCAATGCAAATGCAACTGATCGGTGATGCTCAACCATTTGAGCGTCGTGGCGGTGGCGAACGTCGTGGTGGCCCGCGTCGTGAAGGCGGCAGCGAAGGTGGTTTCGGTGCAGGTCGTCGTAATGACCGTGGTGGCGATCGTGATGGTCGTCGTAGCGGTGGTGATCGTGAAGGCTTCAGCGGCAACCGTCGTGGTGGAAATCGCGATGGTGGCAACCGTGACCGTGGTAACTCTGCACCGCGCCAAGATGGCAACAATGCAGCGCCACGTCGTCGTAGCAGCAGCCACAACGCATAATTACGCTATCCAGCCACGTAAATGTGGCTGAGATAAATACAAAAAACCCGCATTTTTTAAATGCGGGTTTTTTTATGCAGTTAATAAGGCTTTTGCTTCTCGCTGAGGCATAGGCAGTGGTGATCGGCTCACCACCACTTTTTTCACTCGCTGATTAAATGCCCCGTAAACAATTTCGCTAAATAGGCGCTCTTCCACCATATTCACGCCACCTTCAATAATTTCGAGGGCTTGAACCAAAACACGATGTTTCGACGCAAAAGGACGACGGACTTTTAGACCCATATCGCAGACCAACTGATACAGCACAAACTCGGCTTTAAAAAAATCCCCGATAACCATCCTTTGGACTGAAAACTCACCCGTTGCACTGCGTTCTTCATGGGTGTCGAGATTTTTCAATGTCATCGAATTGGTTCGAATTTGCAGGTAAAAATCAGCCATAACCTTTTCTCCTGAGTCACTCGTTAAATTAACCCTAACGCCTCTTTCAACGGTTTTAAATAGCGGCGGCTAACGGGAATATGCCCACCTGAGCATAGCACCAATTCGGCTTGTCCATTATCCCCAAATAAAATCTCTCTGAGCTGGGCCATATTCACTAAATATTGACGATGGCAACGCACTAACGGCGTACGCATTTCTAATGTGCGCAAGGTTAATTCGGTAAAGCCTTCTTGTCCTTGGGTACTCATCACATACACGCCGCTCATACGTGAAGTGACATATTGGACATCATCTAATTTCATCAAATAAATGCGGCTGTGTCCGGTACAAGGAATAAATTTGAGCGGTTCGTTGTTATCGAGAAGCTCGAGATTCTGTTTGTGTTTATTTTGGCGTAAACGAGCTAAAGTCTTTGCCAATCTTTCTGGTTCAAGGGGTTTAAGTAGATAGTCGAAAGCATGCTCTTCGAAAGCTTGGATAGCAAACTCATTAAATGCCGTCAGAAAAACAATATGTGGGCGCTCTTCAGGATCGAGCATACGCACCATTTCTAATCCCGTAACTCGGGGCATTTGAATATCTAAAAACACCACATCAGGCTTTTTTTTGTGGATCAAACCGATGGCTTCAATGGCATTGGCGCACTCGCCAATAATTTCGATATCGTCATGCTCCTCGAGTAAGCAGCGCACGTTTTCACGTGCTAGGGGTTCGTCATCAACGATCAATACATTCATAGCGTTATTATCATTTATTATGTGCAATGTGATTAAGTGGACATGTAGGGCAAGCGAATTTTCACGCGGGTGAATTTTTCAGGTTCATACTCCACGCCTATTCCATATTTTTCACCGTATTTCAGGCGCAAGCGTTTATCGACTAAGCCCATTCCTAAGCCGTCAGATTGTCCACTTGGCTGGTATAAGCCAGCATTATCTTCGATTTCAATATAGACATGTTCACAGCGAATATAGCTACGTATTGTAATGTATCCGGTATTTAATAACTGTGAAGTGCCATGTTTTATTGCGTTTTCGACAATCGGTTGCAGTGTGAACGCGGGTAATTCCACCTGTTTAACTTCATCGGGGATATCTAAATGGATCTGCAAACTCTCTTGGAATCGCGCCTTTTCAATTTGTAGGTATGAATTGATGTGCTCAATTTCTTCCCCTAGTGTCGCATTCTGCTCTGGACGTTTTAAGTTATTACGAAAGAAGGTGGAGATATATTGCACAAGTTGTCCCGCTTGCTGGCTATCTTTGCGGATCACAGCCTGTAATGTGTTGAGCACATTAAAGAGAAAATGCGGGTTCACTTGTGCGTGAAGCAGTTTGACTTCCGATTGCAGTAAGGATTGTTTATTACGCTCATATTGTCCCGCCAAAATTTGGGCAGAAAATAGGCTGGCAATTCCTTCCCCTAGCGTACGGTTGATGGAGCTAAAGAGGCTATTTTTGGCTTGGTATAATTTGATGGTTCCAATGACTCGCTGGTTTTCACCTCTCAGTGGGATCACGAGGGTCGAGCCCAGTTTGCATGAAGAGCTTAATGAGCATTTATAGGGAGTTTCGTTACCATCGGCATAGACCACTTCATTATTATCAATGGCCTGCCTAGATTGAATGGATGAGATAGGTGTCCCCGGAATGTGGTGATCGGAGCCTAGTCCGATAAAGGCGAGAATTTTTTCTCGATCCGTAATGGCCACCGCACCAATATCTAACTCTTGATAAATAATTTTCGCCACTTTCATGCTGTTATCCGCATTGAAGCCTTTACGCAAAATACCTTCAGTACATAGGGCTATTTTCAAGGCTTGAGCGGAAAATGCTGTGGTGTATTTCTCGACGATGGCACGTCTATCCAGCAATATACGGATAAACATGGCTGCCCCGATGGTATTGGCAATGATCATCGGTGCGGCAATATTTTTCACTAATTCATAGGCTTCATCGAATGGGCGAGCGATGAGTAAAATAATCAGCATCTGGATGATTTCAGCGAAAAAGGTAACGCAGCTGGCGGTAACAGGGTTAAAAATTTTATTAATTTCTCCGCGCTTCATATAGTAGCGATGGACCAGTCCACCAATTAAGCCTTCGACAATGGTCGAGATCATACAAGCGAAAGCGCTCATTCCACCCAAAGAGTATCGGTGGATCCCACCAGTAAACCCAACAGCAAAACCCACTGCAGGGCCGCCTAATAATCCGCCAAGTACAGCACCAATAGCACGAGTGTTAGCTATGGAATCATTGATATGTAAACCAAAATAAGTACCGATGATACAAAATACTGAGAAAATCAGGTAGCACATCACTTTATGAGGTAAGCGGATAGTAACCTTAAGAAGTGGGGTGACCAACGGAGTGCGGCTGAGTGCCCAAGCGATAACAAGGTAGACGCACATTTGTTGTAGTAGTAATAAAATCAAGTCGAATTCGTACATGCTCGTCATATTTCACATTATGGGGGTGTTGGCTGCGCTCAGCTCCTCTAGTCACATACTTTTGTATGCTCCTAGAGATATCTTCTCTTGCCGCCTACCCATAATGCGAACTATTTAGAGCATGGCTCATTATATTTCAGATTCTATATTTCACATTATGGGGATGTTGACTGCGCTCAGTGGGTTTAGCTATATATTTTGGGGGATATTGTATCTTATTGGGCTGGTTAAGTAATCGTCATTTAATAATTAGCAAAACATCATTATTTGACATAAGCGCCAAAGCCCCTCAGACTAAAAAAGACCGCTAAAGCGTGATTTTGCGCACAAATTTCTTAACGTTAGTGTTAATTTGTTGTCATAATGAAAAAGTAGTTTCCTCCGTTATTATTCAAGGCCCACATACATAATGAAAAAAAGAACCATCATACTGATCTTGCTTATGCTGATCTTAATTGCTGCTGCGGCGCTTTTTCATTCCCATAATCAATTTTTATTATTGCAAGGGGAAGTGGACGCACCGGAAGTCATCGTGACTTCAAAAGCCAAAGGCAGAGTCATTGAACGCCATGTAGAACGCGGGGATGATGTGAAAAAAGGGCAGTTACTGATCACCTTAGAAAGCCCAGAGTTACAAGCCCAATATGCGGCATTAAAAGCGGCTAAGGATCAAGCTCAAGCCCAACTCGACCAATCCTTAAATGGGACTCGTGAAGAGACGCTGCGTGACCTGCAAGCTGCGGTAGCTCAAGCAAATTCTCAATACCAAAATGCTTCTCGTGAATTTACCCGTTTAAATAATCTTTCAGGCAAAGGGTATGTCTCCGCGAATGAGTTAGATACCGCCCGTAAAGCAAAAGATGTTGCATTCCAACAAGTCCAAAGTGCTAAGGCACGTTTGGAAGAAGGGAAAAACGGCGATCGTATCGAGCAGCGTCAACAATATGAAGCCGCAGTGAAGCAAGCAGAGCAAAAACTGGCTGAACTCCAAGTTCAACTGGATGACTTGCAAGTGAAAGCCCCTGTGGATGGTGAAGTCGGTCCAATCCCTGCGGAAATTGGTGAACTGTTCAATGCAGGTAGCCCTCTAATCTCATTGATCAGTCTTCCTCAAGCCTATTTTGTTTATAACCTACGTGAAGATATTTTAGTGGGGGTGAAAAAAGGGGACAAAATTGAGCTGACGGTTCCAGCCTTAGGGGATAAAACCGTGGAAGCCGAAGTTCGCTATATTGCACCGAAAGGGGATTACGCGACTAAACGAGCCACCCGTGCGACAGGGGATTTCGACCTGAAAACCTTTGAAGTTCGTTTGTATCCACAACAGCCGATTGAAGGATTACGACCGGGGATGAGCGTTTTGTGGCACTGGGATAAATAACAGGTGACGCCATGAAACTCAAATTCGCTTGGCATGGTTTTGAACATGCCTTTAGCCGCGAAACCCAAATGGCGATCCGCAGCCCAGTCTTTCACTGGCTGAGTTGGCTATTCCCTTTGATGCTGTTTACGTTAGTCAGTGCTAACTTCTCAGAAGGAACGCTGATGGATGTGCCAGTTTCGGTGGTAGATAACAACAACAGCCCCATTTCAAGGCAAATTATTCGTGATCTTGATGCGGGTCCTCATGCGGAAGTGAAAGCGATTGATGGCAACTTAGTGACATCCATCAAACAGCTGGGCAGCGCCAAAGATTATGCCT
This sequence comes from Providencia sp. wls1914, assembly GCF_009706645.1. Taxonomy (NCBI): domain Bacteria; kingdom Pseudomonadati; phylum Pseudomonadota; class Gammaproteobacteria; order Enterobacterales; family Morganellaceae; genus Providencia; species Providencia sp. wls1914. Next base: position 124,544 of record NZ_WLUN01000008.1, on the reverse strand, counting down.
TGCTCTATATCCCCCAAAATTTTGAGGAGGATATATTACGAGGACGCCAGCCTGAATTGCGCATGTACTACAATGCGCTATTTTACGCATCTGGCAGTTATGCTATTCAAGATTTTAGCGGCTTGGTTGCGGAACTTAACGCCAAATACCGTCAAGAAATGGCAAAATCGATGGGGCAATCGCTACCGGCATTGGCGCAAGTTACGCTCTCTTACGATAGCCTCTTTAACCCAAGTGGCAGCTATATTTATTACCAACAATTTGCGGCGACCATCCATATGCTGCAACTGTTTGTGGTCACTGCCACTATTTACACCATGTCTCGTGGCACCATTCTTCAAAGCGTGAAGCCATTTTCAATGGCACTGCTAGGCAAAATGGCGCCATATACGTTATTTTTCACGACGTTACTGATTGTTGAGCTGGCGGCCCTGGTCACTATCTTCGATGCAAAAGTAGTGGGGAACCCTCTGTATATGATGCTGGTGGGCTTCTTCTATGTGATAGCGGCGCAAAGTATTGGGTTATTACTCTTTAGCTTCACGTCCAGCGCGATAATGGCTTACAGCTTAATCGGGATGCTGGTGAGTATTGCCTTGGCGTTTTCTGGTATGGCAGTACCGGAACTCTCGATGATTTTGCCCGCACGGATTATTTCGAACGCGGAGCCGCTTACTCACACCTTAAATGCCATGTTTGATATTTTCTTACGGGAAATCTCGTTTGAGCGCATTGTGCAAGTGTGCCTATTCTTGCTGATTTATCCGTTACTGACGGCATTTTTGATCCGTAAGCGCTTAGTGAAACGGCTAGAAACCCAAGGAAGTATCGTATGATGACGGTCTATTTTGCGACGTTTAAAAAGGTACTGCTGGGCATGCTGGAGAAACCGATGTGGCTGCTACTGCTCGTTTCTCTCTGTATTATGAGTTTGGTCTATGCGCGTCCGGTATTGTGGGATCTGCCTGTGGCGGTTATCGATATGGATCACTCAGGCGCAAGTCGTGAGCTGATCCGCGATTTAGACGCCACACCCAAAGTTCAGCTACACAGTTACGATAATTTAGCCCAAGCGCGGCAGGATATGATTGCGAGGCAGCTATTCGCTATCGTGATCATTCCAACAGATTTTGAAAAGCATCTGCTTAGTGGCAAAAATATCACGGTACCGGTTTATGGGGATGCCACAAACCGCTTAGCCAGCGGGCAAATCCAGCAAGAGCTATCGAAAGCGTATCAAACGCTATTGAGCGCCTATAACACCCAGTTACTGGAAAAAGCGGGTTTCAGTCCTGAACAAGCAAAAGTGATTATTGCCCCTGTTCGCAGTGAGACTGAGCCGCTGTATAACCCCGGTATTAGCTTTGCGGCCATTATTTTTCCTGGCCTGCTGGTAATGTTATTGCAGCACTCCTTATTAATTGCGTGTGTGCGGGTCAGTATTGCCATTCGCTCCACACCAAAAGGTAAACCCCCATTAGCGGTTTATCTTGGAGCGTTGTCGGCGCTGGTGCCTATCTGGTTATTTCTTTCGACCGTGTTTTTTGCCTTATGGCCATGGATTTTGGGTTATCGGCAAGAAGCGCCGTTGTACCAGATTTGGATGCTGACCTTCCCATTCTTACTCGCCGTTATTGGGTTAGGGAAGCTGGTCACGGAATGTTTGCGTAGTGTGGAAATGATCTACCTGACATTGGCGTTTATCACCACGCCGGTGTTCTATATGTCCGGTACGATTTGGCCACTGCAGGCCATGCCGGACTGGGTACGGATGATAGCCTCTGCGTTGCCATCCACATGGGCGACTAACGCGATGGCGGGGATCAACCAAATGGGACTGCCATTTAGAGATATCTTGATGGATATTGTGATGATGCTGGTGCTTGGGGTGATTTACTCGTTTATCGGTGTGTTTATTGGCATGTTACGAGATGGCGAACTGCGCCACCTTAGTCATGTCATTCATCGGTGGCGTAAACATCTGCATAAATAAAAAGTAAGCGGTTGATTTTATACCGCTTACTTTTTGAGAATCACTCTACAACGCTAAGGCTTAAATTACATTCTTCAGCAGTTGAAACCGAAAATGTGCGTCCGTTAGCATTGGTTTTGCCCGAATAGGCTTCCCCATTACAGTCATTGATAATGATGTAATTGACTGATGAAAGAGGTAAATCATTTTCATCGGTTAATAGGAAACTCAAATTATAATCGTGACCTCCCACTTGGGAGCTAATGTTGCCATTGCTTTTAGCAGCAAGCCCTGCAATCACAAACTCACCCGTTTTGCCATCTTGGTTAAGTTTTCCAACTGCATTATCTTCAGTGCCGGCCACAATATGGGCATTTTCAGGGACTGAAAGAATTTTTTTCCCTTTAAATACCACGCGATAGTACCCAGAATCGGAGTAACCCACCTCTTGGTTTTTTTCGAGATCCGCTTTGGTGTACTCAAGGGATGTTGAGCATCCCGCTAAAAAAAGTGTCATGACGAGCAGGGTACGTTTTATCACGGGTATTTCCTTATTAGTTTGTGAGTTTGGTTGCTTATCTAATCTACAGCACGTCAACTGAATTCAAAGGGAGTAACTGCGTATCTGTTTGGGGGATATTCTGGGTATAGACAGGTTATTGATGAAGAATTGCGCAGGTTGTCACGCAATGGTATATTTAAACATAAAGGTGGCTACAATGTAGCTACATTATGATAGTGAGGTATTTTATGACTGCTTTATTAAAAACGACGGATGTTCGTAGTCGCATTGATGAGCAACTAAAAGCTGAGGCAACCAGTGTATTGCAAGATTGTGGGCTGACCATTAGTGCCGCGATCCGTTTGTTTCTTGAGCAGGTTGTTCAGGAACAGGGGGTTCCTTTTGAAATTAAACGCAAACAGCCTTCTGCGAAAACTGCTCAGGCTTTAAAAGAAGCCGCGCTCATTGAGCAACAGTATTCTTCATTGGATGAGATGATGTTGGAGCTAACGAAGAGTGAGTCAAAAAACAAGCCATAAACGCGCCCAATGCCCAAGGCAGGTAGCTTATACATCAACCTTTAAAAAATCATGGGAACGTTATAATCGGGCTGGTAGAAGGAATATGAATGAAGCGATTGCCATTATGGAAATACTTTTTTCACAGAAAAATATTCCTCCACAGTATCTTGATCATGAGTTAGAAGGAAATGAGTGGGGTGGTGCAAGGGAATTACATATTGGAGGTGATTTCCTGCTCGTATATCGACTTTCGGATGATGGGCGCTTAGTGACTTTCATTGATATAGGTTCACACAGTGAACTATTTGGCTAACTGAATAAAAAAGGCTCAATAAAGAGCCTTTCATAAATAGAAAATTCATCACGCCTCTAGGGTTAATCCGGCAATATTACGCCAATAGCCATTACAGCTTTGGTCGGGAATGCTCAGTGGGGACTGCCCGTATTGGTTGGCTTTAAATTGCCTAATCACATCGAGGGACTCAAGGCTTTCAGGGGAAACCCGCACAATATCCACCAAATCCTGCATGGACGAAATATCGTTACCTAAGTTATAGCAGTAGCCGCTCAGGGTTTGGATGCCATTAAGCGTGAACACTTGCTGTTGTTCCTGTGACATCACTTTGCGCCCTTGCGGGTAATTAATGCAGCAGGTTTCACACTCATCTTTTTGGCGGTTTTCCGAACGAGCGGTAAAACAGCGGGCAGAATAAGCCAGTGGTAGGTGACCGTAGCTGAAAACCTCTACTTCAAACTTATCGCGAATACCTAACTCTTCACATTGATTGAGCAAATTCACCAGCCAGTCACGGGAAAGCTCAACGGGCATACACCAGCGCATCATGCCTTGGCGTAGCAAAATATTCAGTGAGGGGGCGTTATAACAGTTAAGCCCATGACCTGCCACAAAAGGCAATTTGCGCTCTGCCAGCATGTTGACGACACCAAAATCGTGCGCTTCAATCAAAAACTCGCCATTATCGACTAACTTACTGATTTCTTTCAGCTCGGAGGGCGCTTGTAACAGCGCAAGGGTGCTGAGAATAATCTGTTTACCGCTTCCCGCTAGCTGCTTAGCAAGCTCAATCCAGTCATTGGGTTTCATATCACGGCGCTTGCTACATACCGTTTCCCCGAGATAAATAATATCCGCGTCACTGTCTGCTGCCTGCTGATAAAAATCCTGTAAGGTTGATGTTGGCCAGTAATACAGTACTGAGCCTAATGCATATTTCATTATGTTACCCATTAATCCATGCTGATGAATGATGTGCGCCAGTTATTGCCATTTACGGTGATACGCTCCAAGGGTGGTTTGGCTACCTTCAGAAAGGTCACCGAGGGCTTTGAGCCATCTAGGATCCGTCACAAAACCGTCTGGATTGGATTTATAGCGATTGATGGCCTGACGCCAAATCTTGGTCACTTGGGTGACATAGGCAGGGCTGCGTTGACGACCTTCAATTTTTACCGAGGCGATATTGGCGCTCATGAGCTCAGGGAGTAACTCAATGGTATTGAGGCTGGTGGGCTCTTCAAGTACATGATATTTCTGCTCATCCACCACATAGCGCCCTTTACACAGGGTCGGATAGCCGGCATTTTCATTTTTTTGGTAGCTGTCGATCAGCACATCATTCAGCCGTGATTCCATGCCATTTTCAGTGTGTTGCCAGCGAACAAAACGTGCAGGAGAGCAAGCGCCGACGGTATTCGGGGATTCTCCCGTTAAGTAGGAAGAAAGATAGCAGCGGCCTTCAGCCATAATGCACAAGCTACCAAAAGCAAACACTTCCAGCGGTACAGGACTGGTTTTGGCGAGTTGTTTAACTTGGTGAATGGATAACACGCGAGGAAGCACCACGCGATGTACCTGAAAGTTACGCTGATAGAAACGAATGGCTTCCGTGTTGGTCGCGGAAGCTTGCACAGAAACATGGCGCTCAATATGCGGGTATTTATTGGCCGCGTACTCTAACATCGCTATATCGGCGAGGATCAGAGCATCGGCTCCTAAGTCAGCCGCCAAATCAACAGAGTTTTGCCAGCGTTGATAACCATCAGGGTGAGCGAAGGTATTTATCGCAATATGCAATTTACGTTTACGCTGGTGGATATAACGCTCTGCTTCATGCAGATTTTTTTCCGTAAAATTCAAACCTGCAAAATGACGCGCGTTAGTATCATTTTTGAGTCCGATGTACACCGCATCGGCACCATTATCAACAGCCGCTTTTAAGGCAGGTAAATTCCCCGCAGGGCAGAGTAATTCCATTAGCTTTTTCTCTGTATAAAAATTTAGCAATTGATCATTCTAGACAAGGGGTCTGGTAGAGGTTTTGATTTAGCGCAGAGAAGCTTGGAATGTTGTAGGCGAGATAGTTATTTCGTGACTATTATAAAAGTGTAGAGATTATTGGAAATAAATATTGGCGAGATGGATAAAGATTGATATAGGATCGGTATCATCACGTTATTTTTTGGCAAAATATGTCCTTATATCGGATAAATAACGATATATCTCTGACTATCTTTACATCTACACATCAATGTTATCTATAATCTTAGTCATTATAGGTATTAAAATTGTCCAAGCGGCTGCTTTAACCAGTAGTTATGCGTAGTGGACAGATAATTGATACGGGAGTTAGTACTGTGTTTGGTAAAATTCGTTCTCAACTGATCACTCAAGGCCCTTCATTTTTGAAGTTTCCATTGAAAGTGACCCCATTTGTCGTACAGCGTCAAATACTCGAACAACTATTAAGTTGGCAGTTTCGTGAATCTGTTAAAGAAGGCGAACTCGATTTTCTGGAAGGGAAATGGCTGAAAGTTGAGATCCGAGATTTAGAGCTTGTTTGGTTTATCAGCTTACAAGACGGTCAGCTGGTGGTACAAAAGCAGGCTGAACCGGATGTCAGTGTCAGCGGCAATGCCAATGATCTGGTATTGATCGCAGCCCGCAAAGAAGATCCCGATACGCTCTTTTTCCAACGCCGTTTGGTGATTGAAGGGGATACTGAATTAGGTTTGTATGTTAAAAACCTGATGGATGCCTTCGAAATTGAAAATATGCCTGCGCCGCTGCGCTTTGGTCTATTACAGCTCGCTGATGTGATTAAATCAGTGCAAGACAGTGAGGACGCAGAGCATAAAACGCCTGTGTTAACCTCATGCTGATACGTGTAGAAATCCCGCTTGATGCCATGGGTATCGACACGCTATTACGTGAAACCTTCCCAACTGAAGGGGAGGCAGATCTTGTTCAGCACCTGCGTGAAGATGGGTTACTGACCCTCGGTGTGGTGGCGACCAACGATGACGGCGAAGTTATTGGCTATGTCGGGTTTACCCCGGTTGATGTGAATGGTGAAGATGTTCAATGGGTAGGACTTGCCCCATTAGCCGTTAAAAAAGCCTATCAAGGCCAAGGTATCGCGGAAAAATTGGTTTATGAAGGGTTAGATAGCCTAAATGAATTTGGTTATGGGGCTGTCGTCGTTCTCGGTGATGAGGGTTACTACGGGCGTTTTGGTTTCGAACCCGCTTCCAACCATGAATTACGTTGCCAATGGCCAAGTCTACAGAAACATTTTCTTGTCTACGGACTCGAAAATGGCGCCATTGACCAGCATAAAGGTGAAGTCACTTACTCATCGCATTTTGACAATGTGTAAGCCGCTAAATAATGCTGTAAATCATCAGGCTGGTCAGTGACCAGCCTTTCTTTTGCCTGCTTACTCAATTGCTTAACTCGATATTCTAATTGAGACGCTTCAGAACGATCCCCCGCAGTACAATGAAAAACGAGGGTCAAAGGTGTTTTACCTTTTAGTGCCTTGGCACCTGTTCCCGCTTCATGCTGTTGAAAACGCCGCTGAACATCGGTGGTGATCCCACAATATAACGCGTTATTTTTCTGCCGAATTAAGTAAAGCGACCAATTTTGCTGTGTCATTTTGTTTTTCTTGTTATGGAATTTAGCATTCTGTGCTGATTTATAAGGAGAATTTAGTTGGCTTCCAGCGAATTTTCTCGCGGATCATAAAGTTTATAACATACTAAATTATAAATAAAAAATGATATAAACCTGTCACAAATTTGTAACCTCAATATAGGTTATTGTTCAATTATTTTGAATAACTATAGCAAAATTAGCTAATTTTCATCTCAAAATAAAGGGCATAGTATGATCCATATCACAGGGGAACACGAAAAAACCCCTGTAAATATCAAACATACAATGAGGAAGTTTACCATGAAAAAATCAACATTATTTGCTGCTGCTTTAGCTTTAGGTGCTGTATCATTTGGTTCAATGGCGGCTGAAGAAGTTAGACAAGCTAGTGAGCCAGCAGTTGGTTATGTGTCTGTAAGTGGTGCTGCAAGTGTAAATGACCTGACTGCACAATTAGCCAAAAAAGCTGATGAAGCTGGCGCAAAATCTTTCCGTGTGATTTCTGCAAGCGGTGAGAATGAGATGAATGGTACCGCAGCGATTTATAAATAATTTTACTCGTCATACTTCGAGCCGCAGCGTTGTTGGCTGCGTTCACTCCCACTAGTCACATACTAGTGTATGCTCCTAGCGACTCGTTCGCTTGCCGCCTAGCTGCAACTCGAATTATTTAGAGTAAAAGCGAGAGGGATTAGAGGGGAAGTATTAGTAGCTTCGAATGCTAGCATTGTTGATATAGAACCTTATGTTAGGTGCAATTCGAATGAGTAAGTTATAGTAGTGCGAACTAAGTACAGATAACGTTCAGAACAGCTTAAGCACGCCCAGCCATTTTTATGGGCGTGTTCTGAACGGTCTAACATGGACATTCGCAATGACACCCGAAAACACCTTACAACATATCCAGCGCTATATTGCTCGCCAACACGTTTTTTCTCTGTTTACCTCTCACCAAGATGATATTTGGGCTGCCAGTTGCTACTACGCCTTTGACCGCCAAAATATGCGTTTGGTTTTTATGACATCCCCCGATTCGCAGCACGGCCAATTAATGCAGGAAAATCCTCGTGTGGCAGGAACGATCTCTGCACAAACTAAGCAAGTGGGCAAAATTCAAGGTATTCAATTTGTGGGAGAAATTCGCCAATTTGCTGGTGAAGAAGCGGATGTACAGAAAGCATTTTATTGCCAGCGATTTCCTGTCGCCTTAGAGGCGAAGCTGCCGATTTGGCAGCTCCAATTACAGACGGTGAAAATGGTGGATAACACGCTGGGGTTTGGTACCAAATTACATTGGTTACATGAAGCTTAGGTCGTGTGAAGCTTAACGCAGTCGATGAATAACTTGGTTACTGCTACCGCGCCATAGCAGCGCGGGGTCATACCGTTCTTGTTCAAACTTTCCATCAATCAATGTATTGATCAAACTCACCACTTTTTGCTGTTCTAGTGTCAACTCATCCAATTTATAGCCTGTCCACATCCAGATATCCTTATCTGGACAGACGGCTTTCACTCGCTTCACTAACGCTAGAATGGCAGGCAAGTTGGCAGGATGCAAAGGATCCCCCCCAGAGAGGGAGAGCCCTTGGCGGCGAATACGCGTATCTTGCAAATCTTGGATAATTTGGTCTTCCATCTCTTGAGTAAAAGGGATACCGGAATCCACTCGCCATGTGCTTTGGTTATAGCAGCCTCGGCACTGATGAACGCAGCCCGAGACAAATAATGTGCAGCGGGTACCGGGTCCATTAACCACATCCACAGGATAATATTGGTGATAATTCATGGCATTTATCCGCTGTTAACCGAGCTGTCCATTACCCAAGTGCTTGATACGGCGCTTCACTTCCTCTTGCTTACCCGCATTAAACGGTCGTGCATCTGGGCTGCCTAAGTAGCCACAGACACGGCGGATCACGGAAACACGGTTAGTATCGTGGTTGCCGCAAGCTGGGCAGGTAAAGCCTTTGCTGGTACAGGAAAATTCACCGGAAAAACCGCAGTCATAGCATTCGTCGATTGGCGTGTTGGTGCCATAGTAAGGGACATGCTGATAGCTGTAATCCCAGACATCTTCGAGGGCTTTGAGGTTGTGCTGTAAGTTCGGGTATTCGCCGTAACAGATAAAACCGCCATTGGCGAGCGCCGGGTACGGCTGTTCAAAATCGATTTTATCGTAAGGATTAACCTGTTTTTCCACATCTAAGTGGAAGCTATTGGTGTAGTAGCCTTTGTCGGTTACGCCATCAATAACGCCAAATTCAGCGGTATCTAAGCGACAGAAACGGTCGCACAGATTTTCGCTTGGCGTGCTGTATAAGCTGAAACCATAGCCTGTTTGGGCTTTCCATTCGTCAGTGGCTTGGCGTAGACGGTTGACGATAGCGACCGCTTTTTCGCGCAATTGCTCGCTGTCATACACATGAGTCTGCGTGCCAAATAGGGCATTGATGGTTTCATGTAATCCAATGTAACCCAATGAAATGGAAGCGCGCCCATGTTTGAAAATTTCCGCTACGCTGTCATTGGCTTTTAAGCGAACGCCGCAGGCGCCTTCCATATATAAGATAGGGGCTACGCGGGCTTTGACATTTTCTAAGCGCGCAATGCGGGTCATTAATGCTTTTTTGGCGATGGCTAAACGCTCATCAAGAAGCGCCCAAAAAGCCTCTTCGCTACCTTGAGCTTCCAGCGCGATGCGCGGTAAATTCAGGCTGATCACGCCGAGGTTATTACGTCCATCGTGAATTTGTTTGCCATCTTCTTCATAAACACCCAAGAAACTGCGGCAGCCCATCGGTGTTTTAAAGGAGCCAGTGACATCAACCACGCGATCGTAATTGAGGATATCTGGATACATACGTTTGCTGGCGCATTCTAAGGCTAACTGTTTGATATCGTAGTTAGGATCGCCATATTTATGGTTCAGCCCATCTCTTATGGCAAACACGAGTTTTGGGAAAACGGCTGTTTTGCGGTTTTTGCCCAGTCCCGCGATGCGGTTTTTGAGAATCGATTGCTGGATCAGTCGCGCTTCTTGGGAGGTGCCTAATCCAAAGCCAAAGGTGACGAAGGGGGTTTGCCCGTTCGCGGTATGCAGAGTATTCACTTCATACTCTAAGGATTGGAACGCATCGTAACACTCTTTTTCAGTGCGACTTTGGGCGTAAGCTTCGGCATCAGCAATTCCCCATTCTTTGGCCACTTTTAAGTGCTTTTCATGGCTAATAGCGACGTAAGGCGCCAAAATTTCATCAATGCGGTTAATGGTGGTGCCGCCATAAATATGGCTAGCCACTTGGGCAATAATTTGTGCAGTAACGGCGGTGGCAGTTGAAATGGATTTTGGTGGTTCGATTTCTGCATTTCCCATCTTAAAGCCGTTGGTTAACATGCCATCAAGGTCGATAAGCATACAGTTAAACATCGGGAAGAAGGGGGCATAATCGAGGTCATGATAGTGAATTTCACCCTTTTCATGAGCAAGTACAACATCGCGCGGCAAAATATGCTGTTTTGCATAATGCTTAGCAACGATCCCTGCGAGTAAATCACGCTGGGTTGGGATCACCTTACTGTCTTTGTTCGCATTTTCATTGAGTAAGGATAAGTTGCTTTGCTCAATTAGGCCGCGGATCTCGTGAGTAAGTTGGCTGCGTTTTTCGCGTTCGCTGTCTCTGTCATGGCGGTATTCAATATAGGCTCGAGCCAGATCCTTGTAAGGCCCCGACATGAGCTGGTCTTCGACAGCATCTTGGATCTCAGCGATATCTACTTTTTCGCGATTGCACAACTGCTCAGAGACAACCGTGGCAACTTGCAGACAATAATCATCATCTTTGACGTCCACCGCAGCGGCTGCACGTCGCACCGCTTCTTGAATGCGTGGGAGATCAAAATTGACCTGACAACCATCTCGTTTTATAACCACCGTTTTCACTGTCATACTCCTTATTTAATCCCTCACAGGACTGGCGATAGCGTCCATGATCCTTTATCAGTATGGGGCATCCCTGTGAAAGAAATGTGAATTTTTACTATATATAGTGTCTAGTGAATTAATTAAAGCACAATATGTAGGATATTGCCTTTTTTTAGCTGACGGTAATTTGATTTAAAACAAAGAAAAAAATAATTTATATGAATATCAAAAGGGCAGGAATTAATTAAATTTAGAGATTGATTTAAGGGTATTGAGATTTGCTCTAGAATGATTCAATCGAAAAAAAGCAGCAGGCTAGCAGTTGATGAGGTTAAAAAGCGCATTATGATCCCCATCCATTCACTCACCGGTATTACTGCATTTGTGGCGACGGTTCAATCAGGGAGTTTCACGGAAGCGGCAGAGCGCTTAGGGATCACCAAATCCGCCGTTGGCAAGCGCGTCACTAAGCTCGAAGAACATTTGGGGGTTAGTCTATTAATCCGCACCACACGGGGAATTTCGTTGACCACGGAAGGAGAGTGCTATTTCCAAGAGTGCTCGGAAGCGCTGGATTTATTAGATAAGGCGGGTCAACAACTCCAAGCCAATACCAACACGTTGATGGGTAAGCTGCGTCTGGATCTTCCCGCTGCTTTTGGGCGCAAATGCGTTATGCCTATTTTGTTGCAACTGATGGATGAGCAACCTCAATTGATGTTGAGCGTTTCATTTAATGAGCAATTTGTGGATGCGCTTGAAGAAGGTCTGGATTTGATGGTGCGCATTGGTCCTTTACCGGATAGCGCCCATCTTGTGGCGCGACAGCTAGCAAAACAGAATCAAATCTTGTGTGCATCGCCAAAGTATCTTGAAAAATATGGGGAACCTGAAAATATTCAAGAGCTGGAAAATCACCGCTGTATTGTGGGTATTCGCCAAGGGTCGCCTTTTTATTGGCGCTTATGTGAAGAAGGATCCGTCATCCAGTATGCTCCACGCCCTTTTTATGAACTTGCTGATGGCGATGCGATGCTCCAAGCGGTGCTTCAAGGAAAAGGGATTGCTCAGTTACCATTGTGGTTGGTCGATAGTTATCTTAAAAATCAGCAATTACAGCGTATTTTGCCAGAGTCTGAAGGCTATGAAACGCCGATTAATCTGCTGTGGCCGAAAGGGCGTAGTATGCCGCCAAAAACACGCTATGTGATTGATATGTTGCTTAAGGCGGCAAAAGAAGGGCAATTTAATTAAGGGAATGGCAAGCGAGTGCTGGTGCCGAATGGGTTAGCTTCACTTTTACCCAAATGCTGATTAATGCCAGGACAGAAAACGCAATTCCCACCCAAATAATGGCAGCCACTCCTGCATACAGAATCGCCCAGCCACCGATCATAGTGCCAATGGTAATACCTAAATTTGAGAATGAAATATACAGGCTATTGGCAAACTCAGGGGCTGAATTGGCTTCTTTCATTAACCAACTTTGGCTGATAATTAAACCGGATGTATGGAAAGCACCCCATAAAATGACCAACGCCACCATCACTATAGGTTGATGACCAAAGAGCCAAACTGCGAAATAAATCACCCCGAATAATACGGGATAACGCAAGGTGGTCGCAATTTGGCTACGTTGTAGAAAGTGGCTAAAAATAAAGTTGCCGATATACCCACTGACGCCGAACACCACCAATAACGTGCTGGTCGCATTGTTTGAAAACCCAGTGATTTTAATCAGATAATCGGCGATATAGCTGAAACTTGCGAACATCGCGCTGAAAATCAGTGTCACCGTCAATATGCACAACCAAACGGGTAAACGCTTTAAAATCGCCACTTGTTCACGGACTTTCAGCGGCGCGGTTACAGGAGTAGACGGCACATGAATGGCGATCCCCATAAACGCCAGCAAACTGGTTAAAGCGCCGAACCAAAAGGCGGCTGTCAGGGAAAACGCTTCTGCAATAAAGGCACTGAGCGGTAGCCCCAATACCATCCCCACCGCGACACCGGAAAACACAATGGCCACGCCCTTGGCGGATTTTTCGGGTGGCATGGCATTGGCAGCAAGGTTTAGAGCGATGGCAAAAAAGACCGCGTGGGTCAGTGCGGGTAAAACTCTAAACACCAAAATCATGTGATAGTTTTCGGTGAGGGCATAAATGCTATTGGAAATAATAAATAGCATCATAATGACCAATAGAACGGTTTTGCGATTAAAGCGCCCGAGCAATAACGTGATAAAGGGCCCTGAAATGGCAACGACCACTGCGTAGATACTAACGAGAAAACCAACTTGTGGCGCTGAGACATGAAGCTGCTGAGTTAATTGTGGCAATAAACCAATCACCGCCACTTCGGTGGTGATCACGCCAAACACAGCCAGTGACAGGCTGAGCAGTAATAAACGTATTTTATTTTGCATATAGGTATCCGCAGGGGCTAAACATAGTCCTGAATTGAATAAGTCATAAAGTGATGTTGCGGATATATCCCGAGGGTTATCGTGACAAAACAGCGAGAAAAAGAGAAGGGCACTTTGGGATACAGAGAATAGCCTAAAAGTGGATTGATATTTTTAGGTGGGCAGCTGATTTTGATTTTTATATAAATAAAAAAGCCTGCTGACAATGGGTTAGCAGGCTATCAGACTGACAATCTGAAACTGAATAAAACTATTTACGTACTGCGATAGCTTCGATTTCGATTTTCACATCTTTTGGCAGACGCGCAACTTCAACGCAAGAACGCGCAGGGAATGGCGCATTATGTTGTTTGAAAAACTCTTCGTAAGTGGCGTTAACGGTACCGAAATCATTTAGATCTTTCACAAAAACGGTGGTTTTTACGATATTGGCAACGCCCAGACCTGCTTTTTCTAAAATCGCTTTTACGTTCGCCAGTGATTGACGAGTTTGTGCTGCGATATCTTCAGGGACATTACCGGTTTTTGGATCAACAGGAATTTGACCTGAAGTCATAACCATACTGCCTAAATCGACGCCTTGAACGTAAGGACCAATAGCGGCTGGTGCATTTTCGGTGCTGATTTCGTATGACATAATTTCTCCGTTTATCACGTAAAAAAGGGCTTGGACGCTATTATAGACATGGAACGGCATCCACACAAAGACGCAGTCTACGCCTAAATACCTTACTGATTATTGATCACGGCGTCTCTATCGAACTCTTTTTCACAGAATTTGCAGGTTAATGCCACATGTTTCGCGCGTTTTTTAATGCGGAAACTGCTGGAAACGGGCTCATTATGGCTAATACAGTTACTGTTTGGGCACACCAGCACGCTGTCGATTTGTTCCGGTAATTTCAGGTCTAATTTCTCGACTACTTGATAATCTTCAATACGATTAACGGTCGCTTCCGGTGCATACATCGCTAACTGGTTAGCTTGTTCCGGGGTTAAAAAGGTATTTTCGATTTTGATAATGTCTTTTTTACCCATATTGCTGGAGGGTAAATTCAGCCCGATAGTGATGCGCTCATCGGTTTTGGTGAGCTTAAACAGCTTCAGTAATTTGAACCCAATTTGAGCAGGAATATGGTCGATGACAGTGCCGCAACGGATGGCTTCAACTTGTAATTTATGGTCGTGTGTCATGGTCTTCTCCTCAGATTGCCAGTTCTTTATTTAATACCAGAGACAGCAGCGCTTGGCGCGCGTAGATCCCATTCCCTGCTTGCTGGAAGTAGTAAGCGTAAGGGGTGCTATCGACATCCACGGTAATTTCATCAATACGTGGCAGCGGATGCAGCACTTTTAAATTGTCTTTGGCGCTGTGCAGGTCTTGAGCGCGCAGAATAAATTGCGCTTTAACGTTGGCATATTCTGATGGGTCTAATCGCTCTTTTTGAACGCGAGTCATATACAGAATATCCACTTCAGGGATCACTTCATCAACATTGTTATGCAGGCTGTAAGTCGCGCCTTTTTCATCCAGGATATTCAGGATATGAGCCGGCATCGACAACACTTCAGGGGATATAAAGTAGAAGTGATTACCTTCAAACTTCGAGAGCGCTTGAGTCAGTGAATGCACCGTTCTGCCATATTTCAGGTCACCGACCATCGCGATTTTCAGGTTATCTAAGCGACCTTGAGTTTCTTGGATAGTAAACAGGTCTAACAGGGTTTGGGTTGGGTGCTGGTTAGAGCCATCCCCTGCGTTGATAATTGGGACAGAACCGGAGAACTGGCTAGCTAAACGCGCGGCACCTTCTTGTGGGTGGCGCATCACAATCGCATCCACGTACTGGCTGATAACGGAAATGGTGTCTGCAAGCGTTTCGCCTTTCTTACCTAATGAGGTGTTGGCGCTATCGGAGAAACCGACGACAGATGCCCCTAAACGATGAATGGCAGTTTCGAATGACAGGCGGGTACGCGTCGATGCTTCGAAGAAACAGCTGGCGATAACTTTATGTTTCAGAAACTCAGGTTGCGGTTGCTGTTTTAATGAAGCGGCCACTTTAAGAACTAATTCAAGGTCGGTTTTATCTAAATCGTTAATTGAGATTATGTCGCGGTGATATAACGGATTCGGCATCGTGATTCTCCTGTATCAGCAAGACTTGCTATCTAGTAGGCCAAAAAAAAGCCCCTCAATGAGGGGCTTTTTTATCAATACGGCGGGGAAAAACAGGCTGTCCTGACCGCGTGATGGCAGTGCGGTGTCGGTGTTCTCTTTCAAAAATAGAGCAGCAGCGTTCATGGTTTCTCCCGGCAAATTGTGGCGCATTATACGCGTGTGGCATAATGACGCAAGCGTTTGCGAACAGAAAAATGAAAAAATTTTTGGTTTAGTCTATTTTATGCTTTGCCAATTTAATCTTAATGCGCTGGTTCGCCGATTGCTGTTTATCATAACGGGCTTGATAGATATCCAGATGTTCATTCGCTAGCACATAACGCCATAACTGCGGTGGATTAATTCTAGCATCTACCTGTATAGGGTCATTTGGGCTGACAATGCAATCATCGAGCACGTCTTGCGACCACTGAGGAATTTTACTGGTTTGCATGGCAATAAATCGGGCAAGGCTTTCCATAAAATAGATGGGCAACATAAAAAGGAAAAATATCCACGCTAAGCGGGATTTCATTTTTATGATGTATTGCAAGCCAAAAATATAGCTCTCTTTTTTATCGGCAATAGGCGGGCATAGCATCACCGTGTCCGCCAGTTCTTCAAGGCAATTCTCTTCCATATAACAGCGAATAAATTCCCAATAGTGGTCGAGTTCTAATTTATCTCCCCAGTAGCCGAACCCAAACGTATTCAGTACCGTTTCGCCATCCTTATCGAGAATATGCCCGACTAAGTTGACATTATTTCGCCACTCATAGGTGGTGAAATAGATATCTTTCCATGGAAGGGTGAGGATTTGATTGTTGGTCTGGTAAACATGTACCAACTGTTTTTGGCGATTAAAGCGCACAGGATAATGAGTCTTGCGAAACCATTCGAGTAGAATAAACTTAATTAATAAAATTATGGCTGGAATCACCATCACGCAAGAAATAACTAAAGGTACCAATGAATTAATATGCGTGATAGTTCCGATAATGATAGCTATTAAAAAAGTTATAAACATTATGGCAAAGACCATCAGTAGGGATGATAGTTGCCCGATTTTTTCATAATCATTATCCACCACTTCCAGATAGGTTGAATTCATGGTAATGACAGTGTCGAAATTCAGCACCGCAGCTTCACCACCGTGTTTTTTGATTCGTCCTTGACGATAATGGTGCTGTTTTTCCCGGCGATTTAAAGGGCGGTTAACGGTAAAGGGGCTTAATAAGCCCACACGGTGTTTCTTTGCCATTACTCATGATCCTCGGTGTAGCCGATAATCTTAATCAATTCGCTCATTTCCATCTGCCTATCCATCCAGATTACCGGGATTTTTCCTTGGTTTTGTTCATCATCAGGAATTTTTCGCCACAAGCTGGCTGATAACCATTTTTGAATATCGTCTTTACTATAAGCAGCAATAAAAATTGCGGCTCCAAATACTAAAGTAATCGCAATCAGTAATCCGATAGGACCAAGGAAAGCCAATACAGAAGAGTTTAATGACGCTGCAAATAAAGCGCTTCCACCAAGTGCAGATGCTATATAAATCGAGCCCAAGACATAATTTTCTTTATTACTAAGCTCATCATATGCATGATAAAAATCCCACGCAACGGCGACGGCACCAAACCAGGCACAGAACCGTATTGTGCTTTTAAGAGAATTCTTTATGTTGTTTAGCCGAACCGCCCCATAATTAAACCGTATCCGAGCACTGATTCGTAATGTTCGAAATTTAAAAATAACTCGCTCTGCTGCATCTAACAGCGCGCCTCCGGCTGAAATCGTATTTGCAATAAATTTAGTCACCGCCTCAGTATTGTTCACTTGCCCTTTCATTGCATCTTGTGTGGTTGTCCATAACACATGAACTTGTAGCGTCACAGAAAACATACACCCAGCAAAAGGAAGTGATTGAGCGGTGTCATTGGCTAATTTATTGATTGTTTTTCCTTTCGCTAGCGCTAGCTTTGTTCTCCATTCTTTAGGAAATGCAATGTTTTTGACGTCTTCAGCAGAGCGAAATGCCTTAACTGCAACCTGAGGGCGCTCAAGAGGCGGTGTACTTTTTGATAGCTCGGCTTCTTTAATATCAATGGCTGCGAAAAAACGACCTTCTTGTTTTCCTTCAAGCTGTAATCCGGTAATTCGTTCGCGGCGCTCTTCAATTTCTAAATAAAGCCGGAGTCGTGAATGGGAAGCTTTATTATCTAAATCCGTCATGGATGCCATTTGTTCTACTGCATTTGTGAGGAAATGCTTGCGCTCACCAATATAATTGATAGGAAGGAGTTTTTTTCCATTCATGGCGGATATAGCAACCAGTATTGGTAAGGGGGTTTTATTGACAGCCTTATTCAAAATACCCAGCAATTGACTACTTAATGCGTTAAAAAATTTCTCAGAGACTAACTGAATTTGAAGTAAATAATGGTTACTAATATCTTTAAATCCATCCCAGACCTTATCCCAAGGTAGGTCATCATAAGCACCACCAGAAGAGGATACGGCATCATCAATACATTTCATCCAACTCTGTTGATTTAATAATGCAGCTCGCAGAAGCAGATTCTGTTCTGACATTTTAAAATTGGTTAATTGCTCTTGGAAAACGCGCTTAACCTCCAATTTATCTTGCATGCCTTCAATGCACTCTAAAATAGACTGTGTAAATAACATGCCACTCTGGATATTTTGTTGATCAAAATTATGGTCGAAATAATCAAGTAAGCTTTGACCCGTAAAGTAAGTCAAATATAGGGTTATCATAGGGGTGAGGACAGCTTGGTCGTATATTGATAGCGCTTTATTGTAATCTTCTAAAAAGGCAGCTTGTTTTTCTCTATCAATATATTTTTCATACTTAGCCCAATACTGTTCAACTTGGATTTTTAGTGATTGGTTGACAACATTATGAATCGCATCTGCTTGAGTCGCTGCCAATGATGGTAACATTGTCCCATTTTTAACTGCGATTCCGTTTCTCGCTGTTTTTTCGAATAGGATCCCTTCACCGACTCTATCACGCTCATATTGGGTACACATCGCCTCTTTCATCATCGCTAAAGACGCCGAGAGTGCTAATCCACGCTCATATTTTGGGTTCCGCTCAAAATTATGTTCAAGACGGTAGTTCATTAGCGCCGCTAAATCTTGAACAACCGCAGGAGTATCATTCAATGCGATAATTGCTCCCTTTTCTGCCATCAAAGAGTTCGCGGCCTGCTTTAAAGATAATCCTTTCATTGCGTGCATACTTTCCCAGATTGAAGGCGACCATTTTTTAATGTCATTATTCTGAGATTGATAACTATATTCAGCCACCGCATCCTGAAGTAGATTAATGGATAATGTTTGATTTTCCTGCCCATTCATTATCCATTTGTCTAAATCAAAACATTGCATATATCGCTCACGATAAGCTTTATCTTCATGTTTCTTGCGCACTGCTTCAGTCCATTCGACTTCAGACCAAGAGAACCAAAACAACCCATTTTTCATCGGTGGGGGAAATACGGGTAATGTCACTAATGAAGCTCGAGCTAATTCTAGTGGCTCAGTGATACAAGGCTTGATTGTCCCATTTTGTATCATTTCCGGCACTTCACCATTCTCTGGTAAGGGATAATAAAATCCATTCTCGGTGACAAAATAGTTAATCCATGAATTTCCCCTTTCATCCCAAATATTGAGATACCCTGAGCGTAATAACCTTAATGTATAAGTAGTTTCACCTTTAGCAAGAACGGGAGCCTGAATATGATTGGGCATAACAGGGAGAACATCTTGTTGCGACATAATGGCTGGGCGAACAGGTAAGATAGGCAATCCTCGACGCTGACAAAAATTGCATCCTTCTGATTTAGATGGCTGATCCATGCGATTTATACTCCATTAAATAAATAATTAACTAATGCCAAGTTGATAAATCTTAGTTAAGTTAGCATTTATTGACTGCTATCGCATGCTTTTTGCTGGCATTGAGAGATTGCTAGTATTTTATGCACTCTTGCCTACCATTGTTCTGCCTTACCTCTGCCCCAATCTCTTTGCTACTTTCTCCAACTTCATCATCAACAACAGTGTGATAGCGACGAGGACAATAGTCAGTGCAGAGCCGTCGGCGATATTTCCGCGGTCGGTAAGGCTGAAAATTGACACTGGTAACGTTGCCCAGCCTGGGGGATACAGCATCATTGTGGCGCCCAACTCGCCGAGGGACAAAGACAGGCTCAAGGCCACAGCGGAGATCATCCACGGCATCAACAACGGTAGGGTGACATGGCACAGGCGATACCATGGGGAAGCGCCTAAACTGAATGCCACATTCTCAATGTCCGCGGAAATTCGAGTTAACCCAGTGGAGACATTGCTAAAGGTGAATGCGGAAATCAGAACAAAATGAGCGGAAAACACAATCCAGAAAGTGCCGTTCATCTGCAAATAGCCTTGGCTAAATGCCACTAAGATCCCCAATCCAATTGACACCGATGGAATGGCACTCGGTAAATAGAACGCGATACCCAGATATTTTTGTACTCTGGCACTATGGCGACGTAAAGCAAGGGCTGCCCACAGACCGCAAAACAGTGCGAACAGACTGGCGCAAAAGCCGATAATCAGGCTGGATAGAATTGCTTCCCATGCAGGCCCTTGAAACGCATTCACAAAATGTTCGAAGGTAAAGCCAGAGGGCAAAATACCGTTCCATTGTCGGCTAAAGCTGGACATTAAAATCATCACTAATGGCAGCAAAAACAAGCAAGAAAATAGCGTGATGGCGATAGCGGTTGAAATGGCTCGCCCAGTTTTAGACCAGATTAACATGGTTATTTTTTCACTCCGAAACGGGTTGTTGCCATGCGATACAGGCTAAATAGCCCCACAGACAGCAGAATATTAATCAGCGCTATCATGCACGCAACGCTGTAATCAGATTCTAGAATCGCTTTGCTGTAGACCATCATCGGCAAGGTATTGACCCCTTTTGCCCCAATAAACAGCACGATACCAAATTCGTTAGTGGTCAGTAGCAAACATAAGCTACCACCTGCGAGTAATGCAGGAAGTGCCGCCGGAAAAATCACTTGGCTGATAACGCGGGCAGGGTGTGCCCCTAAAATGCTGGCGGCTTCTAACTGGCTCTTATCGATTTGGCGCAGTGCCGCCATAAGAGGGCGCATCACCAGCGGAGTAAAGACGGTGATCTCCGCCAAAATCACGCCATTAATCGAGTACAAAAAGTCTACGGGGGGCAGCTCAAAATCAAACAGCGCCATTAATGTGCCATTAAGTAACCCCGCCGAACCATAAATAAAGGTAAACGCGAGAGTGATCAGAAACGTCGGCAGTGCGATAAAGGTATCAATGACTTGAGTAATAAAACGGCTTCCAGGAAAAGGAATAAATACCAAAATCAGGGATAGAACCGAGCCAAGCACCAAGCAACCTAGGGTGGCAAAAAAGGCGATTTGTAGTGTATTGAATAAACCACTAATAAACCTTTTTGACTCAACTACTTGCCAGAATGTATCTAAGCTTACGCCACCAGTGGGACTTTGAATGGCTTGCTCGCCAATCAGCATCAGCGGGTAGAAAAATAGCGTCGCTAAAACAAGCAGCGGTGGCGTTATCCAATAAAACGGTTTTAGGTTTATGGATGATGGCTTAGACAGGTTGATAGCCGACATATTATTCCTCAATCAACACAGTATCAGAGGGAGAGAACCACAGCGTGAGTTTATCGCCCGCTTGCGGTAACGGGGATAAATGGGTAACAGCGACTGTCACCTTTTCTCCAGCAACATCACACAATAAATGGGTAATATCCCCCTGCCAACGGATGGACTGTAAGGTAGCGTATAACTGGTTTGAGGTATCTGCACGTGGGGTGAGGCTAATATGCTGCGGGCGAATACAGATTAATTTGTGGCTATTGTGCTGCATTCCTTGGGTTTGCGCTTCAATAAGCGTACCGCCACAGCTCACACTGACTTGGGCAGGTACGGAGGAAAAGCCCAAGGCGGTTGCCGATAGAATATTGGCGCGCCCTAAAAACTCGGCGGCAAAGCGGTTAGGTGGGCGATGGTACAGGGCATTTTTCTCCCCGTATGCCACCAAATAGCCATCCTTCATGATGCCAATTTTATCCCCTAACGCGAGAGCTTCGGTTTGGTCATGGGTGACGTACAAAATGGTCAGCTCAGGTAATTCGCGGTGCAGCCTTGCAATCTCTTCCACCATATTATGGCGAATTTGGGCATCGAGGGCTGATAGCGGCTCATCGAGCAAAAGTACTCGAGGGCGAACGGCTATGGCACGGGCGATGGCGACGCGCTGCTGTTGACCGCCGGATAATTGATGCGGGTAACGGGCGGCATAGTCGCTCATACCGACAATGTTTAATGCCTCTGCCACGCGCTCTTTAATCAGCGCTTTAGGCTGTTTTTGGGCGCGTAAGCCAAAGGCGACATTATCTTCCACTTTCATATGGGGGAAGAGGGCGTAGTTCTGTACGACCATGCCCAGCCCCCGCTGATACGGGGGGGGGTGGGTGATATCCGTATCACCCATTAAAATGCGTCCACTATCCGGTTGTGCAAAGCCCGCAATTGACCGTAATACGGTGGTTTTACCGGAGCCTGAAGGGCCAATCAACACCAGTATTTCACCGGGCTCAATGGTCAGGGATAACGGCTTAAGCACCACATTGTTATGGTAAGAAACCCGCAAAGATTCCAGCACAATGCCTGAATGATCAGTGCGCTGGCTTGGTGTTTCTATCTTTCTTTTCATCAACATAACTCACTTACTCGCTTTCAGTCACTTTGTGCCAACGGGTAATATCGTTCGAAAGAGACACTGCAACTTCGTCCCAATTCGGTTGCCATGTTTTGACACCTTTGAGGGTTTCAGTGGCTTTGTGGAATTGCGGATCGTTTGGCGTCAAATCTGAGCGTACCGGCATTCCCCATGACAGTTCACTAACGTGGCTTTGGGCTTGTTTGTCTAACAGGAAGTTAATCAGCTTTTTGCCATTTTCAGTTTCAGGGCCGTTATTCACTAAGCCAACCACATAAGGCAGAACCAGCGCGCTGCGTTCGCCTTTTTCATCGGCAGGCCAAAAGATTTTCACGTTCGGATTGCGCTCCATTTGGGAATGGTTCATCTGCAAATCGCCGTTTGCGACGTACAGTTCACCTTTGTTCACTAACGCAGTTAATTTCCCTGTTGAGGCGGATGGACCGACGTTGTTGGCTTGTAATTTTCCGAGGTAATCAAAACCGGCCTCTTTGCCACCAAAGCTATGGAACACTTGAAGCATGACGGCAGTGCCATCTCCCGCTTGACCTGGTGTGGAGTATTGCAGTTTATTTTTAAAACGGGTGTCGAGGAGTTCATTCCACGTTGCTGGAGGGGCTTTTAGCAGTTTGTCGTTATAGATAAAGGTCAGGTAGTTATTGACGATGGGGGTGTAGTACTCCGTTGAGTTAGGAATACTTACCGCGGCATCCGGTGTGAATTTTGCCAGTAATTCGGTTTTAGCGGCACGTTGGATAAACGGGGGAACGGTGACGAGCACATCCGCTTGTGGGTTAGTGCGCTCTTTGGCTAAACGCTCAACGATGGCACCGGAGCCGCCTTCGACGTACTGTACTTTAATCCCTGTTTGCTGAGTAAAAGCATCAAATTGAGCCTGATACCAGCTGTTATTGCCATCATGAAGACCATCTGCGGAGTAAACCGTGACGACAGGGGCGGCAAAAACCGAGGTCGAACATAGGGCGGCAAGGAGCAATACGGCAAGAGGGGTAGGTTTCATTTTACGTTTCATCTCCAGATCTCCAGTTAGTCGTTAAAGTTATCTGGTATATACCAGTGTTTTTACGCTAACGGGTTTATATGACAGAAAAATGAAATCTACCGAGAAAGCAAAAATTTATTTTTGAAGTGAAAGTTAGAGGGTATCGACCTCAATGCGCAGGCTGTCATGACGCCAATATTCCACATCATAGTCCAAAATTCGCCCGTGCTGATCGTAGTTTAAACGTTGTAATAGCAGGGCTGGACGACCGACTGCAACCCCTAATGCGCTGGCCGCCTGCGGTGGCATGGCAGTGGGATAAAACGATAAGTGCATACTGGTATAAATCAACCCGTAGTGCTGCTCATACACTTCGGTGAGGCTGCCATTCAAATCATGGCTTAATAGCTCAGGCACGCGAGCGGGAAGACAGTGGTTTTCGCTGTAGCAAACGGCGCGGTCGTCCGCATAACGCAGGCGGGTGAGTAGGTAAATTTGTTCGAAAGGCTGCAATTGCAGTGGCGTCATGGCTTCGACAGGCACGGTGACGACTTTCCCCTCTAACAGCTTGGTTTTGGGCTGACGACCTTGCTCTAAACACAGCTTATGGAAGTTGGTATTTTGCGTTGGGTCGAGCCATAAACGCTCGGGCGTCACAAACCAGCCTCGGCGCTCAGAACGGTAAATTGCGCCGCTAGATTCTAGCTGTGCCAAGCTTTCTCGAATAGTGACGCGCGTGGTATTGAAGATGGCACACAGTTCGCGTTCAGAGGGCAGTTTATCACCACTTTTCAGCGCGCCACTCTGAATTCTTGCTTGTAATTGCGCTTTGATAAGAAGGTACTGTGGCTGTTCATCCATCGATAATGTATCCGTTTTTCGTCGCAAAATTTTTTATCCATTATACACGCCAATATGAATTTTTTGTTGCAGGGCGTCTTTTCCTTTGACCTTATTGTTCATCTGCCGTCATTATAATATCAATCTGGTATAGACCAATGGTGAATTTAAATGACAATGAATCAATATCTGCTGTTAACACCGGGACCTTTGACCACGTCACAAACCGTGAAAGAGGCCATGCTGTTTGATAGCTGTACATGGGACGATGATTACAACTTAGGGGTAGTGCAATGTATTCGCCAACAACTGATGGAACTGGCGACAACTCAAGCGGGGTATACCAGTGTGTTACTCCAAGGGAGTGGGAGCTACGCCGTAGAAGCGGTGCTGGGCTCGGTACTCGCACCGCAAGATAAAATCCTGATTGTCAGCAATGGCGCTTATGGCGCCCGAATGGCAGAAATGGCGCAGTTAATGGGCATTTCACACCATGTTTATGATTGCGGTGAAGTGGCTAAGCCCGATGTGGCGGTGATTGAGCAGCTTCTACAGCAAGATAGCCAAATCAGCCATATTGCGATGGTGCACTGTGAAACCACCACCGGCATTTTGAACCCCATCGAGGACGTTGCGGTATTAGCTAAACGCTATCAAAACCGCTATATCGTGGATGCCATGAGCAGTTTTGGGGGCATTCCTCTGGATGTGGGGGCGCTGAATATTGATTTTCTGATCAGCTCGGCCAACAAATGTATCCAAGGAGTGCCGGGGTTTGGGTTTGTGATAGCTCGTACCAGCGAACTGGAAAAATGTGTGGGTCGCTCGCGTTCGTTGTCCCTTGATCTGTATGCACAATGGCGCTGTATGGAACAATATCACGGGAAATGGCGCTTTACTTCCCCAACACACACCGTGCTGGCTTTCGCTCAAGCGCTGAAAGAGCTGGCTCAGGAAGGTGGTGTGAACGCCCGTTTCCAGCGTTATCAGCAAAATCAACGCAAGCTGGTGGATGGCATGCGTCAGTTAGGGTTTCGCACATTATTAGACGATAGCCAACAATCGCCGATTATCACTGCATTTTATTCGCCAGATGCCGACGATTATCAATTTAACCAATTTTATCAGCAGCTCAAGGCTCAAGGGTTTGTGATCTATCCGGGTAAGGTTTCAAAGAGTGACTGTTTCCGCATTGGCAATATTGGGGAAGTGTATCCACACAATATTGATGCGCTGTTGGTGGCAATTAAGAATGCCATGTATTGGAAAAGCAAGGTATTAGCAAAATAACGTATTGGAAAATAAGGATTAATCATGAACCGTATTGAAGCTGTTATTTTGGATTGGGCGGGAACGACGGTGGATTTTGGCTCGTTTGCACCGACTCAGATTTTTATCGAGGCGTTTAAAGTCGCGTTTGATATTGATATTACACTGGCGCAAGCCCGTATCCCGATGGGGTTAGGAAAATGGCAACATATTGAAGCGTTAGGAAAATTACCAGAGATTGATGCCATGTGGCAGGCAAAGTTTGGGCGCTCAATGACTAGCGAAGATATTGATGCTATCTACCAAACGTTTATGCCGTTACAGATTGCCAAAGTTGTCGATTTTGCTGCGCCAATCGACGGAGTTGTCAGCGCAATTGCCACGCTGCGTGAGCAGGGGATCAAAATAGGTTCTTGTTCAGGTTACCCAAGGGCGGTAATGGAAAAGTTGGTTCCAGCAGCCGCGAAATTGGGGTATCAGCCCGATTACTGGATTGCCAGTGATGATTTAGCAGCTGGCGGACGTCCAGGGCCGTGGATGGCGCTGCAAAATGTGATTGAATTGGCGGTCAATTCCGTCTCCCATTGTGTGAAGGTGGATGATGCGGTGCCGGGAATTGAAGAGGGGCGCAATGCGGGAATGTGGAGCATTGGGTTAGCTATTTCGGGTAATGAGTTCGGTAAAACATGGGATGAATATCAAAGCATGAGCCAAGGGGATATTTCCCCATTACGCCAGCAGGCAGCGGACAAACTGTATGCGGCGGGCGCCCATTATGTGATTGATACCTTGTCGGATCTTTCTCGTGTGATTGACGAAATCAACGTGAGATTGGCAAAAGGTGAAAGACCGTAGCTGGACTTAAGTATCCATTCAAACTGACCAAGTAGGGGGGCCTGCCTACTTGGTCGGTAGATTTAGAATATATTTATCGGTAATTCAGGCGCAATTGTCGCTACCATCACCGCTTTAATGGTATGCAGGCGGTTTTCCGCTTGGTCGAATACAATGCTGTAAGGGGATTCAAATACCTCTTCCGTCACTTCCAGCCCACCATAAAGATTAAACTCTTTGGCGAGCTGAGCGCCTAATGTGGTGTCTTCATTATGAAACGCAGGTAGGCAGTGCAAGAATTTCACCTCTGGGTTACCTGTCTGTTTGATGACATCCATATTCACTTGATACGGTTTCATTAAGGCAATGCGCTGAGCCCACACTTCTTTAGGTTCCCCCATCGAAACCCACACATCGGTATACAGAAAATCAGCGTCTTTAACGCCTTCCGCCACGTTTTCCGTCAGAATAATTTTTCCACCGGTGGCTTTAGCGATTTTCTGGCACTCTTCAATTAATTCAGCCTCTGGCCAGCAGCTTTTTGGTGCCACTAAACGCAGCTCCATGCCTGTTAATGCAGCGGCTTCTAACATGGAATTTCCCATATTGTTCCGCGCATCCCCGAGGTAGGCGAATTTGATGTCAGAAAGCGGGGTATTGGGTTTATGTTCTTGAATGGTGAGCAAATCGGCTAATAACTGTGTGGGATGGAATTCGTTAGTTAATCCATTCCAGACAGGCACTCCCGCATGCTGTGCTAATGTTTCGACGGTGCTTTGTGCGTAACCCCGATATTGCACGCCATCGTACATTCTACCCAGCACTCTGGCGGTATCTTTCATCGTCTCTTTATGCCCGATTTGGCTACCGGATGGTCCAAGATAGGTCACTCTTGCCCCTTGATCGAATGCACCGACTTCAAATGCGCAGCGCGTCCGTGTGGAATCTTTCTCGAAGATCAGCGCAAAATTCTTACCCGCTAATAAAGGTGGCTCAGTGCCAGATTTTTTGGCTGATTTTAACCAAGTGGAGAGTTTTAATAATGCATGAATATCGTTAGAGGTAAAATCCAATAATCTTAAAAAATGCTTTCCATGTAGGGGGTTCATAAATTACAGCCTTTTATAATTGAATTAATATTCAATTTATATTCATAAAAATTCAAAATCAACCCCTCAAGCAAAAGAAATTATTTCATTAGGTATGGTTTCACCCTCGACCCTATGGGAGAATGAGCCGGAGACTAATACCACGGAACAAGGGGTGTGGAGATGGTAGATAAAGCTGAATTTGATGCGCAGTACGAAGAAACTCGCCTGATCATTGAAGAGTTACTGGAAGATGGAAGTGATCCTGATGCGCTGTACGCGATTGAGCATCACTTCTCTGCGGACAATTTTGAATTGTTAGAAAAAGCGGCTGTTGAAGCATTCAAACTGGGTTATGAAGTGACTGATGCGGAAGAACTGGAAATTGAAACCGGTGAAACCCTGATGTGTTGCGATGTGATCAGCGAAAGTGCGTTAAATGCAGAACTGATCGACGCGCAAGTTGAGCAGTTAATGAAATTAGCAGAAAAAATCGGTGTGAACTACGATGGTTGGGGCACCTATTTTGAAGATCCAGACGCAGAATACGATGATGAAGACGGTGACGACGAAGGGGACGATGAGTCCGAAAATCGCGTTCACTAATTGATCCTTCAAATTTCAATAAGCGGTAATACCACTGGATTGAAAGATAAGAAAGCACTGATTGAGAATATCGTCAGTGCTTTTTTGTTTTCTATATCAAGATGCTAACTCTTTCACCATATAGTGCCAGCCATAAATATCCATATAGCGTAATGTGGTGCGAGATGTTTCATATTTTTCATCGGTGTAACCACGACGCAAATAAAGCTCTCTTGCCTTGGTATTTAAATCAGACACATACAAAGAAACTCGGGTGAGCTTGGGATCAGCGGCTGCTTGGGATTCAATATGGTCTAACACACGATTACCAATTCCCATACCTCGTAACTCATTATTGACACACAAGTAAGAGAGGTAAACGGTGTCGGCTCTTGGTCTGTGTACAAATAACTGAAAAATGCGGCTGATCTTCATAAAGCGGAAGAAGCCCGCTTTACGCAGGATTTGCATTAATGAGACGGGGATAGGTGCTTGTTCTTGAACGTGTCTTACGCCGTAAGTGATGCCATAAACCGCAACCAACTTGCCATTCAATTTAACCTGAAAGTGCCTATCATAAGGGTCACTGAGACCGCGCTGCCAGAATAAAGATAATACCGCCTGACGCTGGGCTTCAGGCATATCGTGAATGGTTTTAAATTTAGAGGAAAAAGCCTCATAAAATAGTGTGTTGGCACCATCAATGCTTGTTTCCTCTAACGGTTCAATGACGAGTGAATCGTTATTGAACATTGAGTTCATCATCATGATTTCACCGATAAAGAGCCTGTGTGCTCAAGCGTAAACACCATTTCAGGGGAGTTCTCCTGAAAAGCATTAAACTGCCAATCACCGTAAAGATAGCGAATACGTAAACCACAAAATTCAGCGGCTTGGGTAATGTCGCTAAGTGTCGGAAAAGCAATATCCGATTCGGCTCGGTATATGGGGCCATTCTCACCTTGCTGGTAGAACGTTTGATAGCGAACAATGCCGTTCTGTTCGGCAACATCATTCCAAAGAATGACTTCGCCAAATTCTTGGGTCGAGAGTGATTCACGAGATAATTCAGGTGTCCACTCTCTCCACTCTTCAACTGCTGGGTTGCGGCTATCAAATACAATAGTGCCATCGGCAGTGAGGTGTTGCTGCATGGTTTGTAGCGCGGCAATGCGCTGTTCTTGAGTCAAAAAAACTTGAAAAGCGTGACCGGATAAAATGATCAAATCAAATTTCATGTCCAGATTGAGCTTTTCGGCAGTACTGTTCACCCAACGAACGCGATTGGTTTTTTGTTGGGCAATATCCAACATCGCTTGAGCGGGATCGACGCCAACCAACGTGGTGTGTGGATATTGCTCCGCAATGGCAGTGAGTAACGTGCCAGTACCGCAGCCTAAATCCAAAATATGAGACGCTGAAGAGGCTAGTTGAAGATATACCGCGTAGTCTGCCCGCTGCAAGCTGTTATCTAAATCATAGAAGCGAGCGAGCTTGGGATCTTCATAAAGGGCGTCTTCATACTGTGAGATCATTGGCTACGGTATCCTTTTATTGGGTAGCGGGGCTATAGCGCTTTTAGCATACGAATTTCGCAGTCACTATGGCCAGTATTGCCTAATGGTTCGCCGATAAAATCGAAGCCCAGTTTTTCATACAATTTAATGGCAGCTTGTAACTCTTTGGTGGTTTCCAAGTAACAGCGGGTATAGCCTTGCTGCTTAGCAAATTCCAAAGACATTAAGACGATTTGCTTGGCTAAACCTTTTCCGCGCAGTACAGAAGAGAGATACATTTTCTGTAATTCAGCGGTGTGTTCATCTCCACCGGCGACTTGTGAAATGCCGCCACCGCCAACCACTTTACCGTCCATTTCCACCACCCAATATGCGCTGCGTGGCTTGCTATACACTTCATACAGCGTGTCTAAAATAGGATCCGCAACTGCGAAGCCTTTATCTGCTGTTAGCCCATGTTCAGCGGAAACTTCACGAATAACAGCGGCGATCCCAGGGTTATCTTGAGGTTGAATTAAACGAACTTGAACGGTTGAGGTTGTGCTTGTTGTCATAAGAATATCTCTTTCTATTTGTATTATTTATATTTTTAATTGCACTATTTACTGGTGCAATAATTATGATATTGAGCATGTGATAAAGCTTTTCAACACCCAGATACAAAAAAGCCCTAACTCATCGGCGACGAGTCAGGGCTAGAGATTTAAAGCTTAATGATTATAAAGAGGCGATAGTCACTTTTTGCGCTTCAATCTTCGCTTTTGCTTCGATATTTTCCGCTAAACGCGCACGCTCTTTCTCAACCACGGCAGCAGGAGCACGGCTCACAAAACCTTCGTTTGCCAGCTTGCTTTCGATGGTATCAATTTCTTTTACCACTTTTTCTAGCTCTTTATCTAAACGAGCCAGCTCAGCATCTTTATCAACCAGTCCTGCCATTGGGATCAGCACTTCAGCACCTGCAACTAATTTAGTCACAGAAACTGGGGCTTCTTCGCCTTCAGCCAGTACGCGAATGCTTGCTAAACGCGCCATTGAACGAAGGAAGTTTTCGTTCTCAGTCACACGGCGAGCCACATCCGCAGAGGTGCTACGCAGCATAACTTCCAGTGGTTTACCCGGAGCGATATTCATTTCTGCACGAATATTACGTACAGCTACGATAGTTTCTTTAATCCACTCTAAATCGCTCAGTGCCAGCTCATCCACTTTCGCGGCATCGAACTCTGGGAACGCTTGCAGCATGATGGTGTCAGCTTCAATCCCTTTCACCACTTTCACGCGCTGCCAGATGGTTTCGGTGATAAATGGAATGATTGGGTGAGCCAGACGCAGTAAACCTTCCAGTACTTCAATCAGGGTGAAACGCGCCGCACGAACTTGGGCTTCATTACCTTTATGAACCGCAGGTTTAGATAGCTCTAAGTACCAGTCACAGAATTCATTCCAGGTGAAATCATACAGAATACCTGCTGCGATATCGTAACGGTGAGTATCTAACGCTTCACGGTACGCTTTCACGGTTTGGTTGAACTGCGCCATGATCCAGCGATCAGCCAATGAGAAGCTCATTTCGCCACCGTTTTGACCGCAATCTTGGCCTTCGGTGTTCATCAGAACGAAGCGACTCGCATTCCATAATTTATTACAGAAGTTACGGTAACCGGACAGACGTTTCATATCCCAGTTGATATCGCGACCCGTTGATGCCAGCGCCGCTAAGGTAAAGCGCAGGGCATCAGTACCGTGTGCTTCAATGCCGTCTGGATACTCTTTACGAGTACGCTTAGCAATTTTCTCAGCCAGTTGTGGCTGCATCATGTTGCCAGTACGTTTTTCCAGTAAGGCTTCCAATGAAATACCGTCGATCATATCCAGTGGGTCGATAACGTTCCCTTTGGATTTAGACATTTTCTGACCTTCTTCATCGCGGATAAGTCCAGTCATATACACGGTTTTAAACGGAACTTGAGGTTCGCCATTTTCATCTTTAATGAAATGCATGGTCATCATGATCATACGGGCAATCCAGAAGAAAATAATATCGAAGCCACTAACTAATACATCCGTTGGATGGAAAGTTTTCAGCGCATCGGTATTTTCTGGCCAGCCTAAGGTTGAGAATGTCCACAGACCGGAAGAGAACCATGTATCTAATACGTCGTCATCTTGGCGCAGTGCTACATCGGCACCTAAGTTATTTTCGCGGCGAACTTCGTCTTCATCACGACCCACGTAAACATTGCCTTTGTCGTCATACCAAGCAGGAATACGGTGACCCCACCATAATTGACGAGAAATACACCAGTCTTGGATATCACGCATCCAAGAGAAATACATGTTTTCGTATTGGCGCGGAACGAATTGAATGCGACCATCTTCAACGGCTTTGATAGCGTCTTTTGCTAAAGGCGCGGTGCGCACGTACCATTGGTCAGTCAGCATTGGCTCGATAACCACGCCACCACGGTCACCGTAAGGTACGGTTAAATCGTGAGGTTTGACTTCGACCAGTAAACCTAATTGTTCAAATTCAGCGACGATAGCTTTACGCGCTGCGAAACGCTCCATGCCACGGTAGGCTGCTGGAATTTCGCTGCTGTAATCGGTGCACGGGTTGCCGTTGGTGTCGAACACTTCCGCTTCGTTACGAACGTTACCATCTAAGTCCATCATGTTGATCATGGTCAGTTGGTGACGTTTACCGACTTCGTAGTCGTTGAAGTCATGGGCTGGGGTGATTTTCACGCAGCCGGTGCCTTTTTCCATATCGGCGTGTTCATCACCTACGATTGGAATGCGGCGATTGACGATTGGCAGGATAATTTCTTTGCCAATTAAATCTTTATAGCGTGGATCTTCAGGGTTAACGGCCACACCGGTATCACCCAGCATGGTTTCTGGACGCGTGGTCGCAACCACTAAATAGTCTTTCCCTTCAGCGGTTTTCGCGCCGTCAGCCAGCGGATAACGCAGGTGCCACATAGAACCTTTAACTTCGCGGTTTTCAACTTCTAGATCAGAAATTGCGGTGTGCAGTTTCGGATCCCAGTTAACCAGACGCTTGCCGCGATAGATTAAATTTTCTTTGTACATACGAACGAAAGCTTCTTTAACGGCTTTAGATAAGCCTTCGTCCATGGTGAAGCGTTCGCGATCCCAGTCAACAGAGTCACCTAAACGGCGCATTTGTTGAGAGATAGTGCCGCCAGATTCCGCTTTCCATTCCCAGATTTTGTCGATGAACGCATCACGACCGTAGTCATGGCGGTTTTTACCTTCTTCAGCCGCAATTTTACGCTCAACCACCATTTGAGTTGCGATACCCGCGTGGTCAGTACCCGTCTGCCATAGGGTGTTTTTCCCTTGCATACGCTGGTAACGGATCATGGTATCCATAATGGTTTGTTGGAAGGCGTGACCCATGTGCAGGCTACCTGTGACGTTCGGCGGTGGGATCACGACGCAGAAACTGTCTTTTGAGGTATCACCGTTCGGACGGAAGTAACCGCTTTTTTCCCAGTGGGTATACAGGGACTGTTCGATTTCCGCTGGGTTATAAGTTTTGTCGAGGGATGGCTCGATCATTGCGTTGTCTGGTTTCTTTTCCATTTTTATCTTTGTGTTCAGTAAGTTGGCGGCGTCGCCATGGTCAAATTGAAGCCGACGCTCCGGTAAGTTTTATACCGGTCACGCGCCAACTGTTTTAAAGTTTCATCGATAGGCACGAAGTCTATCACTTCATGGAAAGCCGTTGCAAAATCTGCGAATTGGCTTTGTAAATTAATCAGGATATCGCGAGGTGTATTGCTGCGTTTATTTGGCCAGCAAATTTCGATCGGCGAACCATAACGAGGGCCTTCCCCCGCCAAATTGTGGGGTACAAACTGGTGAGGATCCCGTTGCCAAAGCGCCTCATCCATTTTTTCAGCTTGCAGCTGATCCTCGCAGGCAATCAGAATGCGTTTTCCGTTGCGCCACGCTTGTGCAGCAAGTTCACAAGCGAGCCATTCGTGGGCTTCGTATTCCGCTTGTGGGGAGGGCTGTTGTAGTTGGTAAAACGTACCTTTTTTCATATACCCGTCATACTTCAATTTGTAGGGGTGTTGGCTACGCTCTCTCGCCTCGGTCACATACTTATGTATGCTCCCAAGGTCTCAATCACTTGCCGCCTACCTACAAACTGAATTATTTAGGGTATAGCGCGAGTTGCTACCCATCAATTTGCAGGAGTGTTGGTTGTGTTCTTTCGCTGACCTAAAGCAAGATTAAATCTGCGCTGAATTATACTCGCTTTTACCACAGCCTCAAAATGGTGTGGTGAGTGTGACCTAACTGCTTGTTGCTTAAAAACAATATCCCGAATCGCAGAGCCTGCTCATCGGGATATTATAATAACAACTTAATCAATGGCGATTTTTAATCGTAATCGAAATTACTCGTCACCATTTAAGCCAGCGCGGTTCAGTAAGAACTGAGCTAACATAGAAACCGGACGACCGGTTGCTCCTTTAGCTTTGCCTGAACGCCATGCAGTACCAGCGATATCCAAGTGAGCCCAGTTATATTTACCCGTAAAGCGTGCTAAGAAGCAGCCTGCGGTAATAGCACCACCCGGACGACCACCCGTGTTCGCTAAATCAGCAAAGTTAGAGCTGATTTGCTCATAGTATTCGTCAGCTAACGGTAAGCGCCAAGCACGGTCGCCAGCTTGCTCTGAAGCATTTAACAGCTCGTGAGCCAGTGGGTTGTGGTTGGACATTAAACCAGTGTAGTGGCTACCTAAAGCAATCACACATGCGCCTGTTAATGTGGCGATATCGATAACCAGTTCTGGATCGAAACGCTCAACGTAAGTCAGGGTATCACACAGGACTAAACGACCTTCCGCATCCGTGTTTAACACTTCAACAGTTTGACCAGACATAGTGGTTAGAACGTCACCCGGACGATATGCATGTCCACCTGGCATGTTTTCACAGCCAGCCAGTACACCGACGACGTTAATTGGCAGTTGCAGATCAGTGATAAAGCGCATAACACCGTAAACGGTCGCTGCACCGCACATGTCGTATTTCATCTCATCCATGCCATCAGCGGGCTTGATAGAAATACCGCCTGAGTCGAAGGTTAAACCTTTACCGACGAGGACAATTGGTTTGCACTCTGGATCTGGATTGCCTTTGTACTCCATGATGGACATCAGAGATTCATTTTGAGAACCTTGACCCACTGCTAAGTACGCATTCATGCCCAGCTCTTTCATTTGCTCTTCACCGATCACGCGAGTGGTCAGTTTGCTGTCAGAAATGTCTGCCAGTTGACGAGCTTGTGACGCTAAATAGCCAGCGTTACAGATATTTGGCGGCATATTACCCAAGTCTTTAGCCGCTTTAACGCCAGAGGCGATAGCTAAACCGTGGGCGATAGCACGTTCACCGCTAGTCAGTTCACGGCGTGTTGGTACATTGAAGACCAGTTTACGCAGTGGACGGCGGTGTTCGGTTTTGTTGCTTTTCAGTTGATCGAAGACATACAGGGACTCTTTCGCTGTTTCAACTGCTTGGCGAACTTTCCAGTAGTTATTGCGACCTTTTACATGTAACTCAGTCAAGAAACAAACGGCTTCCATTGAGCCAGTTTCATTCAGAGTGCTGATCGTTTTCTGAATGATTTGTTTAAATTGACGCTCATCGAGTTCACGTTCTTTACCGCAACCGATCAGTAAAATACGCTCAGATAGAACGTTAGGCACATGATGCAGCAGCAAGGATTGACCTACTTTACCTTCAAGCTCACCGCGGCGCAGCAGGGCGCTGATATATCCGTCACTAATTTTGTCCAGCTGTTCAGCGATAGGGGACAGACGGCGTGGTTCAAAGACTCCGACAACGATACAAGCACTACGTTGTTTTTCCGGGCTACCACTTTTTACACTAAACTCCATGCGTTCTCCTGAATCTTAAAGACAAAGGTCGATGCTCCAGTTAAAATTAGCCTTTCGCATGATCTGGCTTATAGAGAATGAACTCTTTGTGTTAAATTGAGCAAATACCTAGTTTCGCTTATATTAAGCATATTCCGATATAGCACTTAGTATAGATAATGCTTTTATATCATTCTAGCCAAACAATAAACCAGAGTATATTTTAGTAAATGGCTGTCATAGAACGAACTTAGCCATTTTCATCCCAAAAGACAAGTTTTCACAGGCGTAATAAGCGTGATCATTATTCGATATTTGGTTCGGGAAACCCTGAAAAGCCAGCTGGCGATACTTTTTGTCCTGCTGCTTATCTTTTTTAGTCAAAAGTCCATCGACATCTTAGGTGCCGCTGTTCAGGGGAATATTCCTTCGAATTTAGTTCTTCCATTATTAGGATTAGGTGTGCCGGAGATGGCGCAACTTATCTTACCTTTAAGCCTATTTCTTGGGCTATTGATGACTTACAGCAAATTGTACACAGAAAGCGAAATTACTGTGATGCATGCCTGCGGTCTGGGTAAAAGTGTGCTTGTGAAAGCGGCGCTGGTACTTGCCGCATTAACCGCCTTAGTCGCCGTTGCCAATATTACTTGGATGTTGCCTTGGTCATCTCAGTATCAAGAGCAAGTGTTGGCGGATGCAAAAGCCAACCCCGGTTTAGCGGCGATGGTGGAAGGGCAGTTTAAAACCACCAAAGATGGCAATTTTGTGTTGTATATCGGTGAAGTTAAAGGCAATGATTTTAAAAATGTTTTCTTAGCTCAGTTGCGTACTGCCA
This sequence comes from Providencia sp. wls1914, assembly GCF_009706645.1. Classification (NCBI taxonomy): domain Bacteria; kingdom Pseudomonadati; phylum Pseudomonadota; class Gammaproteobacteria; order Enterobacterales; family Morganellaceae; genus Providencia; species Providencia sp. wls1914. The sequence goes on along the minus strand of NZ_WLUN01000008.1, from coordinate 88,364 downwards.
ACGAACAACGTCCTTCCGTTGTGGTTGCGGATAGCGGTTATATGAAAGAAGACGAATATGGCCGCCAGATGGTGGTGCTAGACCAAGGTACTCGCTACGAAGGCACCGCAATGCTGAGAGATTTCCGCATCACTGACTTCGTGAATTACCAAGCCGTTGTTGACCATAAAGCCACGGATGTCAGTACGGATAAAGTGGAACAAAAAACCATGATGCAGCTGTGGAATGAAAGTAATCCTGAGGTCAATGCTGAATTCCACTGGCGTCTAACCATTGTGTTCTCTGTGGTCGTGATGGCGTTGATGGTCGTGCCGCTGAGTGAAGTGAACCCTCGTCAAGGGCGCGTACTCAGTATGATCCCAGCCATGCTGCTGTACCTGATTTTCTTCTTATTACAAAGTACGTTACGTAATAGCGCAGACAAGGGGGATGTCGACCCTAAATATGCGATGTGGGCGGTTAACTTCGGTTACTTGCTATTAGCAGTGATACTGAATTTATGGGATACCGTACCAATGCGCAAAGTGCGTGCTAAGTTGACCAGAGGGGTTGCCTGATGTTTGGTGTTTTAGATAGGTATATCGGTCGAACCATCCTCAATTCGATTTTGATGACGCTGTTTTTGTTGGTTTCCCTTTCAGGGATCATCAAATTTGTCGAGCAGCTTCGCAAAGTGGGTGACGGTGATTACACGGCGATGAGCGCAGGGGTTTTCACCTTATTAACCGTTCCCAAAGATATCGATGTTTTCTTCCCAATGGCGGCATTATTGGGCGCATTGCTGGGGTTAGGTGCATTAGCTTCCCGCAGTGAGCTGGTGGTTATGCAAGCGTCGGGTTTTACCCGTTTGCAAATCGCGATGTCCGTGATGAAAACAGCGATCCCATTGGTTATCGTTACGATGATCATGGGGGAGTGGATTGCACCTGCGGGCGAGCAGTGGGCGCGTAACTACCGTGCAGAGAAAATTGTTGGTAGTTCTTTGGTGGTTACGGATTCAGGTATGTGGGCAAAAGATGCCCATGACTTTATCTATATCCAGCGCATTAAAGATGCGAGCACCATCCAAGATGTTTCTATTTATCGCTTCGATGACCATCGCAAATTACAGTCTGTGATGTTTGCCGCTCGCGGAACTTATGATGCGGATAAAAAGCTGTGGGTGTTATCCCAAGTTCAAGAATCTATCTTGGGTAGCCAGCAAAAAATCACGGGCTCACAGCGTTTAACCTATGATTGGAAAACCAATTTAACCCCAGAGAAATTAGGTATCGTTTCCCTGAATGCGGATTCACTTTCAATTCGTGGCCTGTATCAGTACATCACCTATTTGAAAGAGAGCGGGCAAGTTGCTTCGGTTTATCAGCTGAGTATGTGGCAAAAAATCTTAGCGCCACTTTCTGCGGCAGTCATGATGTTGATGGCGGTTTCCTTTATCTTCGGGCCTCTGCGTACGGTTCCAATGGGCGTGCGTGTGATTTCAGGGATTGTGGGCGGCTTCTTGTTCTACATCTTAAACCAAGGCTTTGGTAACTGGAGTTTGGTCTATTCCATTCCGCCAGTGCTGGCGGCAGCGCTGCCGAGCGTACTGTTCTTGGGCGTGAGTATCTTCTTGTTGGTTAAACGAAAATAGTCCATTCCCTTTAAATTGAAAAAAGGCTGTAGAATCGAATGATTTTACAGCCTTTTTTATTGTTGATGGCAAGTCTCCATACCAAGACCATACTCACTTTATGCTGAGGATAAAATTACCGAAATTACTCAGCATCGATTGAATTTTTCCTTGTGGCTTAAATAATACATGCTGGATACTTTTTTGTTCCGTCTGAGAGGTATATTCACCGATAATGCCAATCACGTTTTTTCCACTTTTGTTGGCAATCTGTTGTGCATAAGAGAACGAACCGCCATTTGCACTGTATGATTTTTCAATCCTATAAGCATTTTTCCAGGTCGCTTGGATGAATGATTGCTTTGCTTCGTTCATGGTATCTGCGAATAGTTTTTTATACTCAGCGGTTGCTTCAATGTTCGGATCATCCGCTTTCTCATTAACCAGCCTTGAAAGATCGATTTCGACATAGTCTGGTTTTTTAGGTTGTGGAAAGGCAGCTTGATGATTAAATACATTTCTGAGTTGCTTTACTAATTCAGAAGCCGTGGCCGTTCCTGATTTTACGGAGCTGGGGCGTAATATGTTGTGGATGGAAAATGGGATAATTTTCATCTTAGTTCCTTCGCTAATTATGAGTAAGAAGGCCTAAGAGTAGCTAAAGGTCACACTAAAATATTGCATAAAAAGCAGCCGTCTATCAGAAAGAGCGGCAGAATAAAAAACTGCCTGAAGGGCTCAGGCAGTTGTCACGATAAATGTCACCAAGCGCACAAATCCGCGTTTTAGGGTAGGGGTATAACTCGCCAGTGCATTAATTGCGTCGGCGGTACCCTTTCAATTTTTCCCATACGCATGGTTAGACGATAACGAAGCAACCATATCATTCACACCGGCGGTTAACTTACTGAACTTACTGCCATCTTTACGGGTCATCACCACGAATACCGCAATATTTTGCTGTGGGATCATCGCCATATAGGTATTAAATCCGCCGCCGCCTCCGGTTTTCTGGTAGATCCCCGGAATGCCGTTTTTAGGCTTCATATACACCCAGCCAAGACCTAGGCCATCAGCATAACCTGCCACGTCCATCCCTTTGGCATCTAACAGCTTTTCTCGTGGGAAGAAAATTCCTTGTTCGCGGGCTGCGGTCGCTTTACGTAGGTTATTATCCGTGGATAAAAATTGCTGCATCCACTTTTGCATATCTGCCGGTGTGGAATACACACCACCGCTTCCTGCTGCTGCAAGGGTGTTATGGCAAGGGCTTGGCTTGGTGCCTTCCATTAATCGGGCGCATTGACCTTTGCTTGGGGTATAGGTGGTATCCGTCATTTTTGCCGGAGATGTCACGTATTTGCTGAACAATTGCGGGTATGACTGCCCCGTCGCTTTCACCATCGCATCGGCGAGTAAATCATAGGCGAGGTTGGAATAAGCCGCTTCAGTGCCCGGTGTAAAGTCGAGTTTACCGGTTTTCAGCCATGTCCAACGGTTCTCTTGGGTTGGCCAGATAAAGACAGGGCGACCCCATTTCCCACCCGGTTGTTCGCGAGGTAACCCACTGGTATGGCTCGCTAAATGATACAGTCGGATAGGTTGCCCGCTGTTGTTATCTGGAACTGTGACGCCGTTGTAGCTGTATTGCTGTAGCGGGTCGGTGATCGCTAATTTTTTATCTTGCTCCAGCTTAATTAAGATTTCGCTGGTCATTAATTTGCTAACAGAAGCAATGCGGATCAGGGAGTTAGGGCCCGGTTTTTGTCCATTACCCGGCGCGGTTTCACCATAATAGCGAGCGAGGGTTTGGTTGTTATCAATAACGATAATGGCCATGCCTCGGGCATCGCTTTCGTTATAAATTCGATTCGCATACATATCGACGATTTTGGTGACACGCTCGTAAGTTCTTCTATCGCCTTCGAATATTTGCCACTCGGAGTTACCTGCAAGCATGCCACTTGGTGAGCTTTGCGCGGTTTTTTCTGTCGTTGAGGAACAGGCCATCAATGCCGCAGAGAGTGCGGATACCGACAAAATTTTAAGAAATGTTTTCTTCATGTTTGAAGCCAGCCGATATGATTGTTTATAAAAGGCTTTTCAGCCAATATTTATTTTTTCTTTGAGAAAATTTTCATGACGACACCAATTAAGATGCCAATAACCAGACCAGTGGCTATCCATCCAACAAAGCCCATAAAATATGCCTTTATAATTTTACATAAGAGTGCGGATAAACTAACAAAAATTACGCTTTGTCGCCAGTCACCCAAGGGTTAAGACAATGAAAATACTCTTAGGAAAATTAGCATAGATATTCAAATGTTGTTGAACATAACAGGGGATATTGGGCTTTTTATGGAAAGATTTTTTCAGGTGCTTTTTTTTTAATCGAACAATCTGATTGTTCAAGATAAATGTTGCCAGTCGGCATCAGGCAAGTATAATGGCAGCGTTTTCCAAGAAACACATCACTTCGTGCCGGAGTGGCGGAATTGGTAGACGCAGTTGATTCAAAATCAACCGCCTTCGGGTGTGCCGGTTCGAGTCCGGCCTTCGGCACCATAAGAACATCAAGAGACGTCAACTGACGTCTTTTTTTGTATCTGAAATCCCAGTTTTACAAGGCTTTTCCCCACTTTTCAGTCTTCCCAAGTATACTAAGGTCAACCCACATCAAGTACCTGCTGTTGGTATATGTGTTGGTATCTCTCGATTCGATAATAGTTTGTACCAACAGAAGGAGATAAATCATGGCTCTTACTGATGCTAAAGTCAGGGCTGCCAAGCCTTTGGATAAATCGTATAAATTAACAGACGGTGATGGTATGCACTTGATGGTACATACCAACGGCTCAAAATATTGGCGTTTGCAGTATCGCTTTGGTGGTAAGCAAAAAATGTTGGCTCTGGGTGTTTATCCTGACATATCGCTTGCAGAAGCCAGAGAGAAAAGAGATGCCGCCAGAAAGTTAATTGCTAATGGTTTTGATCCAAGCGAAAAACGCAAAGAAGTAAAAGAAGAACAGCAAAAGGAATTCAATACCTTTGAGAAAGTCGCTCGTGATTGGCACGCAACCAACAAGAAGTGGTCCGAAGGACATAGCCATCGAGTCCTCAAAAGCCTTGAAGACAATATCTTTGCTGCTATCGGTAAACGTAATATTGCCGAACTAAAAACTCGCGACCTCCTCGAACCGATTAAAGCCGTGGAGATGTCTGGACGTCTTGAAGTGGCGGCACGTCTACAACAACGTGTGACAGCCATAATGCGTTATGCCGTACAAAGTGGTTTAATCGACTATAACCCAGCGCAAGATATGGCTGGTGCAGTTGCCACTGGTAAACGAGTCCATAGAGCTGCATTAGAACTTAAACGCTTACCTGAGTTCTTACAACGCATCGATGATTATAAGGGAAGACCTTTAACTAAACTTGCTGTCAAACTTACCTTGTTAGTCTTCATTCGTTCTAGTGAACTGCGTTTCGCCCGTTGGGATGAAATCGATTTTGAAAATGCCATGTGGACGATCCCTGCTGAACGCGAAGTGATAGAAGGGGTTAAACACTCACATCGCGGATCAAAAATGCGTACCCCCCATTTAGTCCCTTTAAGCCGACAAGCTATTGAGATCTTAAAGCAAATCTATCAATTCAGCGGTAACCACGAACTGATCTTTATCGGCGATCATAACCCTAGAAAACCAATGAGTGAAAATACGGTAAACAACGCATTACGTGTGATGGGCTATGATACTAAGACGGAAGTTTGTGGGCATGGTTTTAGAACAATGGCGTGTAGTTCGTTGATTGAGTCAGGGCTATGGTCGAAGGATGCAGTAGAAAGGCAGATGAGCCACCAAGAGCGCAACTCGGTAAGGGCTGCTTATATTCATAAGGCTGAGCATATTGAGGAAAGGCGGCTAATGGTGCAATGGTGGGCTGATTATCTGGATGCGAATAGAGTGAAGGAAGTTTCGCCTTTTAGTTTTGCTAAGTTGAGTGACTCATTAAAGGCAATTTAAATTAGATTATTAAGTTGTTGGGGGAATAAATGAAAGCTAGCAGGGCTTGGTTTCCGTCATTTGGTAAGTATGATACGGCATGAAAAAATCTATAACCCAGAGCGGATGAGAAACCAGCCTGCTTGTACCGGTAAAAATACGAACCGTGCTAATTATAACAATGTTCAGTATATGAGGTAGGGAAATGATGCAAGCTCAAGCTGTAGTTGGAAGGGATATTGATTATAGCGTCTTGACAGAGACATCTCTCCAATGGTTAGACCAAGTAGCTCGTTTAGGAACGCGATACAGCTCTTTATAGCAGTGTTCTAGGAATGAATTCATTTCCAATGCATCAAACTGGCGCCATTTCAGCCATATAAGAGGTAAATTACTTACCCAGTTCTCATTTCGGTACTCAATGGTCTTTATTTCATGCTCGACAATCTCACTTTATGTATATTTGCGCCATTTTTTTTGCATTAACATCGATGATGCAGTTTTATCTTGACATTTAACTAGGATTAATAGATTATTTTTACATCATTGACGATGAAGAGGGTGAGGATGTGAAGCTCAAACAGATAGCAACCATCAATGCGGGTTATCCATTTCGGGGTAAAATCCCTGAAGTGCCAGGCTCTGCTGTGGTCGCGGTTCAGATGAAGGATATCTCGCTAACCGACGGGATTTGCTGGTCAGACTGTTTGGAAACCATGCTCCCCGGCAAGCGTGAACCCGACTACCTCACCACGGGTGATATTTTAGTGGCCGCCCGAGGCAGCCATAACTACGCCATACAGGTGGATCAGTTATTGGCTACCACAGGTAAACAGGCCGTTGCCGCGCCACATTTTTTTGTAATCAGCCTGAAGAAGAAAGACATTCTGCCTGAATTTATGGTTTGGCTACTGAATCAGGTACCGGCTCAGCGTTATTTTGAGCAGAATGCCGAAGGCACTTTAACAAAAAGCATTCGCCGCAGTGTGTTGGAAGATGCACCTGTCGTTGTTCCGACACTTGCCAAGCAGCGAGCAATCATTGAGATGGCCAACATCTTGGGCGAAGAGCAAAGGCTGATACAGAGGCTAGTAAATAACGGCAAGCGCATGATGGGCTCAATCGCTAACGACTTATACCAAGCGCATGGTCATTAAACAGCTAGCATAAAGCATTTAAGACTTGAACCGGGCCAGTCACTAATTGGCCCCACTAAAAGGAAGCAATGGATGAACGATACAGCCATGAACGGTACCGATAAAATTAACCAAGACAGCATCAACAAAGCGCTGTGGAACGCCTGCGATACCTTTCGCGGTACCATCAGCGCCGACACCTATAAAGACTTCATCCTGACCATGCTGTTCCTCAAGTACATCTCAGACGTATGGCAGGATCACTACGATGGTTACAAGGCCGAATACGGTGACGAGCCAGAACTTATCGAAGAGATGATGAAAAACGAGCGGTTTGTACTGCCCAAAGCGGCCAGTTTCTACTCCCTGTACGAACGCCGTCACGAACCCGGCAATGGTGAGCGCATCGACCAGGCGTTGCACGCTATCGAAGAAGCCAACGGTACCAAACTCAAAGACGCTGGTAAAAGTGTGTTCCAAGACATCAGCTTTAACACCGACAAACTGGGTGAAGAGAAGCAAAAGAACACCATTCTGCGTCATCTACTGGAAGACTTTGCTAAGCCGGAACTGAACCTAAAACCAAGCCGTGTCGGCATGCTGGATGTGATCGGTAATGCTTACGAATACCTGATTAAAAACTTCGCCGCTAGTGGTGGTCAGAAAGCCGGTGAATTTTATACCCCGCCAGAAGTCAGTGACTTGATCACCGAGTTGCTAGACCCGCAACCGGGCGACAGCATCTGCGACCCTGCCTGTGGTTCTGGCTCTCTACTAATGAAGTGTGGCCGCAAAGTCGTGGCGAATCACGGTAGTAAGCAATACGCCTTGTACGGACAAGAAGCTATTGGCTCTACCTGGTCGCTGGCCAAGATGAACATGTTCTTGCACGGTGAAGACAATCACAAAATCGAATGGGGCGACACTATCCGCAATCCCAAGCTTCTGGATAAAAACGGCGACTTAATGCTGTTTGATATCGTCACCGCCAACCCACCGTTCTCTTTAGATAAATGGGGTCACGACGAAGCCGAGCACGACAAATTCAGTCGTTTTCGCCGGGGCGTACCGCCAAAAACCAAAGGTGACTACGCCTTTATCCTGCACATGATCGAAACCCTGAAGCCAAAAACAGGCCGAATGGGCGTGGTTGTACCTCATGGCGTACTATTTCGTGGCTCCAGTGAAGGAAAAATCCGCCAAAAACTGATTGATGAAAACCTATTGGATGCAGTGATTGGGCTGCCTGAGAAACTGTTTTATGGTACAGGTATTCCCGCAGCAATTCTGATTTTCAAAAAAGAAAAAGTAGATGGCAACGTCCTGTTTATTGATGCCTCACACGAGTTTAAATCCGGTAAAAATCAGAACCAACTCAGTGAGGAGAATATTGCTAAGATCGTCGCTACCTACAAAGGGGGAGAAAACGTCGATAAATATGCTTATCTTGCTAGCCTGAAAGAGATCGCCGATAACGACTACAACCTGAATATCCCGCGCTACGTCGATACCTTTGAAGAAGAGGAAGAAATTGACCTAATGGCGGTACGTGCCGAGCGTGAGCAGCTAAAAGAACAACTGACGGCACTGGAAATTGAGATGGCCAAGTATCTGGAGGAGCTAGGTTATGGGAATTAGACCATCAGATCTGGGCACATTACCACCAGATTGGAAAGCTGTAAAATTTGGAGCAATTACTAAAGTTCGACAAGGACTACAGATCGCAATTTCTGAAAGATTGACTAAACCAACGGTAGCCTCTCAAGAATATATAACTATTCAGTCAATTAATCGTCAAAATCAGGGGCGTGAGTATGTTGAATCGCCATCAGCGCGAGTGACATGTAAATCTGATGACGTTCTGATGACGAGGACAGGAAATACAGGAATTGTTGTTACTGGGGTTGAGGGAGCTTTCCACAATAACTTCTTTCTAATCGATTTCGACAGAAAAGAGTTAGATAGTATTTTCCTAGTTAATTACTTGCGCTCACCAAGAGTTCAACACGTGCTCCTAACTAAAGCCGGTGCAAGTACAATACCGGACCTGAATCATAAGGATTTTTATTCGATTGATTTCCCTTTGGCGCCACTCTCCGAACAAAAAAAAATCGCTAAAATCCTCTCCACTTGGGATAAGGCCATCACCACCACCGAACAACTGCTCGCCAATAGCCAACAGCAGAAAAAAGCCCTGATGCAACAACTGCTCACAGGCAAAAAACGCCTGTTGGATAAGAATGGGGTTAAGTTTAGTGGGGAGTGGATTCACGGTCGGCTTGGAGATCTTTGCGTATTCAAAGGTGGATCTGCGTTCAAGGAAGTGTATCAAGGACAATCGGAGGGTGAGTTGCCGTTCATTAAAGTTAGTGACATGAGCTTGCCTGGCAATGAAAGAAGCATTGAATACTCGAATAACTGGGTGAGCATTGAAACGGCGAAGTTAATGAAAGCAAAACCTTTTCCAGAAAGGTCTATCGTTTTTGCTAAGGTTGGTGCTGCTCTGCTTCTTAATAGAAGAAGAATTCTCTCAAGGCCGACGATTCTTGATAACAACATGATGGCAGCAACTCCATCTAGCGCAGCAGATACTGAGTTTCTGTATCAGCTCCTTATAGCTATAGATTTCGCAAGGTTTGTACAAGAAGGTGCAGTTCCTTCCATAAATCAGGGGGATTTATCCTCTTTCATACTTAGCTACCCCTATGTGGAAGAACAACAAAAAATTGCGGCTGTGCTGTCCTCCGCCGATCAGGAAATCTCTGCTTTGCAACAAAAGATCGATGCTTTAAAGCAAGAGAAGAAAGCCTTAATGCAGCAATTGCTGACTGGTAAGCGAAGAGTAAAAATTGATGATAAGGAGTTTGTATAATGGCAAAAGGTAAGAATCAACACGTAGTTAAACATCCAAATGGGTGGGCTGTAAAAGGCGCAGGTAACTCAAAAGCGACCAAGGTCACCAAAACACAAAAAGAAGCCATCGAAGTTGCTGAAGAGATCGCTCGCAATCAGCAATCCGATACAAAAATTCATGGCACTGACGGAAAAATCCGGGCTGGCAATAGCTACGGGAATGACCCTCACCCGCCTAAAGATAAAAAATAAGGACGTTTATGACTACTTCGGAGATGTTTACTGATTTTTTGGAAAATTTGGCCATTGATAACGGAACGTCAATTACTTCTAAGTATGAAGAAATTACATCCGCACTGAACAAAAAATTTAGGGATACGGAATCTAAAACTGCCAATAGTTTGCAGGTTGGTTCTTATGGTCGTTGGACAGGCATTAAAGGCATTTCAGATCTAGATATGCTTTATATCATGCCAGCTTCTAAATGGAATAACTATAAAGACGGAAAACAATCCAAGTTACTCGATGATACGCGTGACGCGATAAAAGCTAGGTATTCAAACACAGAAGTTAAAAAAGACCGTTTGGTTGTTCAAGTGCTGTATAAGAATTTTATTGTGGAAGTTCAGCCAGTATTTGAACAAGATGATGGTAGTTTCAAGTACCCAGATACATACAACGGTGGTAGCTGGAAAATAACAAAGCCACGCGATGAAATTAAAGCCATGAAAGAGTTCGTGGATCAAAAAAATAAGAATCTTCGCAAGCTTTGCAAAATGGCTAGAGCATGGAAAAACAAGCACGGCGAGGGGATGGGAGGACTTTTAATTGATACTCTGGCATACAATTTTTTAAAATCCAGAACGGATTATGACAATCGGTCAGCCGCATTTTATGACCGGATGTGTCGAGATTTCTTCCTTTATTTGTCCGAAGAGCCAAATAAGGACTATTACCTTGCCTTAGGCAGTAATCAACGAGTAAATGTAAAAAGCAAGTTTCAAAGAAAAGCCAAAAAAACTTATGACTTATGTTGCGATGCCATCGCAGCGGGTGAAAATGACTTAGCAAATAAAAAGTGGAAAAAAGTTTTTGGCAGACCTTTCCCGTCAGCTACGAAGGCAGAAGCAAGATCTATTGCTAAAGCCTTCAAAGATACTGAGCAGTTTATCGAGGATTTGTATCCGCTTGATATTCGTTTCAATCTTAAAATCGAATGTGAAGTCTCGCAAGACGGATTTCGTGTAGATTTGCTGCGTACTATGCTTTCCAGAAAGCTTAAGCTTTCCCCTAAGAAACAACTCAACTTTTATGTCGATGAAATAGACGTACCGGGTGAGTTTACTTTGAAATGGAAAGTCTTAAACCGAGGGGCGGAAGCTGAGAGCAGGGATTGCATTCGGGGTGATATCGTCATTGATAAAGGCTTTAGAGAAAAGCAAGAGAAAACTGATTTTGCAGGGGAGCATATAGTTGAATGCTACGCCATTCAAAATGGTGTTGTTGTTGCGAAAGATAGAGTTCACGTGCCGATTCAGTGAGGTGTATATGGAAAATAATAATTTACTTAAGCATATTTCAGAAACTGGTTACAACGTTGGCTATAGTGCAAAGTTGCATTTTGCTAGCTTTGAAATGATTGAAAAAGTTCCGGGCCTTCTCAGCTTTATTTCACTGGCTTTTGGTGTGTATGCTCTAGCATTTGCAGAACTCTCAACCAAGCTAGCGTCGAGTACACTGCTAGTTTTAGGCATCGTTGGACTCTACATCAGTCTTAAGAATTCTGATAAAAGTGATTTTGAGCAAAAAGGCATCGTATTAACAGATTTGTTTAATGAATTAAAACATTTAATGGCTGAAGTAAAGGAAAATACAAAGTCAGCTCAAGAAGCATCAGAAATACTTAAGGATATCGAGAAACGTTATAACACCTGTTGCGCTTCACACCATCCAATGTTTGCAACCTGGTTTGCTCACTATAAGTTTTTTTGGGAGCAGCAAACCGCTTGGATCGGGGAGTATCGCCCTTTTAGTTTTTGGCGAGATAAAGTGCCACTATCTTTGTGGTTCACAATACTTTTAATAATTATTGGATCAGTTTTCTTTTTTTCTGATATTACGGCCATTATTTGCAGTATACCAACAGCATAACCCGAAGCTGCACCTCGGGTATCAGGGGTTGAAGAGAGATAACGAATGACACAATATACACCCAAATTTCAGGAAGAATACAGTGCAAAGTTACCGGCGCTGATGCTATTGACCAACCTAGGGTGGTCATTCCTCTCTCCTGAACTCGCATTAGCCGCCCGCGGTGGTAAAGTTGATGAAGTTGTTTTACGCCAGGTGCTAAGCAGAGAACTCCAGAAGCGCACTTTTACCTTTGCTGGTAAAAACTACCCGCTGTCTGAAAAGTCTATCGACAACCTGATTGCTGAGGTGTGTAGTCCAGCATTAAACGAGGGCCTATTAACTGCTAATGAGCGCCTGTACAACCACCTGCTGTATGGCATCTCTGTCACTGAGTTTGTGGATGGTAAAAAGGCCAGCCCGACTATTGCACTAATTGACTGGCAAAACCCAGTCAATAACAGCTTTGTATTTACCGAAGAATTTACCGTTACCCGTTCTAGCGGAGTCGAAAGCCGCAGACCCGATATTGTCTGCTTTGTTAACGGTATTCCTCTGGTTGTAATTGAGGCCAAGCGCCCGGATGGCAATTCCAAGAAAGGCCCGACAATTGACGAGGGTATCTCGCAAAGCCTACGTAACCAGCGACATGATGAAATCCCGTCATTGTTTGCCTATAGCCAAATATTACTGTCCATAAACGGAAATGAAGGCCGTTATGGTACCAGTGGCACGCCCGCTAAGTTTTGGGCCGCCTGGCGTGAAGAAGATATCTCCGATGCCGAGATGTACGCTACCAAAAACAAAACGCTCAAAGATGAACAGTTGGCAAGCTTATTCAGCCATCGCCCAGCCAAAGATCTGGATTGGTACCAGAGCTTGACCGCTGCGGGGGAGATTGCTGTGACTGGTCAGGATCAATTACTGATAAGTCTGTTAAGCCCTTCCCGGTTACTGGAGATGACCCGTTACTTCACCTTGTTCGATAAAAAGGCTGGCAAAATCATTGCCCGTTATCAGCAGGTATTTGGTATCAAGCGCCTAATTGAACGCATCAATACCCGAAGTAGCACCGGTGGCCGTGAAGGCGGTGTAATCTGGCACACCACGGGTTCTGGTAAGTCATTTACTATGGTGTTTTTAAGTAAGGCGCTGATCCTGCACGAAAGCCTGAAGCAATGCCGTATCGTGGTGGTGACTGACCGGGTAGACCTGGAAACCCAGCTGAGCAAAACCTTTGCCTCGGGCGGTGAACTCGCCGGTAAAAAAGACAAAGAAGCAGCTATGGCCACATCAGGCAAACGCTTGGCTGAACAGATTGGTAAAGGCACGGAGCGAATTATCTTCTCACTGATCCAGAAGTTTAATACCGCTACCAAAATGCCAGAGTGTGTAAACAACAGCTCTGACATCATTGTACTGATTGATGAAGGCCACCGCAGCCAGGGCGGTGAAAACCATATTCGTATGAAGCAGGCTCTGCCTAACGCTGCCTTTGTCGCCTTCACCGGCACACCACTGTTAAAAGACGATAAGACCACAAATAAGTTTGGCCCCATTGTACATGCTTACACCATGCAGCGCGCCGTGGAAGATCAGACAGTGACGCCGCTGCTGTACGAAGAGCGTATTCCCGACCTGGATGTGAATGAACGTGCTATCGACAGTTGGTTTGAGCGTATTACCGAAGGGCTTTCAGAAGAGCAAAAGGCCGACTTAAAGCACAAGTTTGCCAAGAAAGGCCAAATTTATGGTGCGGATGATCGCATTCGCTTGATTGCTTTGGACATAGCCAACCACTTTGTAAAGAATATCGATGAAGGTTTGAAAGGCCAGTTAGCTTGCGATAGCAAGGCCTCGGCTATCAAATACAAAAAGTATCTGGACGAAGCAGGCTTGTTTGAATCTGCCGTCGTGATGAGCCCGCCGGATAGCCGTGAGGGCAACACCGCTGTAGATGAGGCGACCACACCAGAAGTCACCCAGTGGTGGAAGGACAACGTAGGCAGTCAGGATGAGCAGGCTTACACCAAACACTTGATAGAGCGCTTTGATAAAGATGACTCACTGAAGATACTCATCGTGGTCGATAAGTTGCTCACAGGCTTTGATGAGCCGAAAAACGCTGTGCTGTATATCGACAAACCCCTAAAAGAGCACAACCTGATCCAAGCGATTGCACGGGTAAACCGTCTGCACCCGAAGAAAAAATTTGGCATACTTATAGACTATCGGGGCATTTTGGCCGAGCTGGATACCACCATTCAGAAATATCAGGATCTGGCCTCTCGTACCCAAGGCGGTTACGACATCAATGATATTACTGGCCTCTACAACCAGATGAGTACCGAGTACAAGCGCCTGCCACAGCTTTATAAACAGCTATGGGCCATATTCGATGGCGTGAAGAATAAGAACGACATCGAGCAATTGCGCCAGGTACTGGTACCAAAGATTGAAGAGTTCGGCGGCGAGCTGGTTGACGTGCACCTGAAAGTGCGTGAGGACTTCTACGAAGCCCTGACTGCCTTTACTAGTTGTTTGAAGGTAGCGCTGCAATCAGCTACCTTCTTTGAAGACAAAAGCTTTAGTGACCAGGATCGACTCCATTACAAAGAAATGGTAAAGCAATTCTCTAGCTTACGCCAGATGGTACAACAAGATGCGGGAGAGAGGATTGACTACGACGAATACGCTGAGCAGGTAAAAAAGCTACTAGATAAGCATGTGGTGGGTGTCGAGGTTAAAGAACCCGATGGCGTGTATGAAGTGGGCAAAATGGGGAAAAAGCAACAACCTGAGGACTGGAGCGAAGATAAAACGCGCAACGAAACTGACATTATCAAAACGCGCGTAACCCGAATGATTGAGCAAGAGTTACGGGATGATCCCTATGCTCAGGAAGCGTTTTCCAAGTTGCTGCGCCAAGCCATTGAAGAGGCCGAAAAACTGTTCGATCACCCTCTAAAGCAGTATATGCTGTTCCGTGAATTTGAAGAGCAAGTACAAGATAGGCACTTGAACGACATACCCGATGCGTTTACTGGTAATCGTCATGCACAGGCATATTTTGGTGTGTTCAAGAAAGTGCTTCCTGAGGCCTTGGCCGTGCTTGACAGCCAGGTTCAGGATAAGTGGATAAAAGTTGCCTTTGAAATAGACCAGGCGGTAGAAACCTCCGTCGCGGAAAACTCCATAAACCCACAGAACATCGAAGCGGATATTCGTAAAAAGTTACTGCCGCGAATGTTCCAAGAGTGCAAAGCCATTGGTGGGGGTATGGATCAGGCTAAGAAGATTGTTGAGATGATTGTTCAGATCACTCGTGTGGGCTTGAGTGGGGTTTGATATGAAAATTTATTTTTCTGATTTTTTTGACGTTTCACCCAAAGAACTAGAGGAATATGGTGCATTTGACCTTTCATTAATCAATGATCTTCCCCTGTTCATTGACCCATTCCTTTTATTTAATAGCGACAAACCGGAGTATAAGAAACTACATGATGACATTATCCAATATGTTGCATTTTTGCGTGCTCGTTCAGAAAAAGAAGGTATCAGCATAGGTTTAATAAAAGCATGGTTCTTATTCCCAGAAGTAAAACAAACATGGTTTGGATACAGCAAAATTGGTAATGGTGGAAGTGGTCTTGGTCAGAAGTTCGCAAAGTCTCTTAACGAAAATCTGAACACTGTGTTTACGAATTTTGGCACTGAAGAGATTACCAACGGTAGTCACCTTGAGAAACTTTGCTTAATCAAAGATGGCGTTGGAAGAGATAATATAAGCGATTTCACAACCAATCTTATCAAAAAGTTTTTACTTGATTACACTCAAGAGTTCGCTCAGGAGCATATTGATGCTCGTTTTTTATCCACTCATTTAGTTGATAAAGTCGAATTTAACTACAAGACAAGATCATGGATGGCGAAAACCTATACACTACCAATATTTCAAAATGATTATGTACTTTTGACCCCTAAAGACATCCTCACGAAAGATGAAAACTGGATTAATAAGTCTGACATGATTGGTGATTTTAGCGGTGTGCTTGAAAGTATCCCCAATGACCAACTTAGAGCACAGTTGAATGACTATCTAGCCAGGATTCTTCCTGAAGATCCTGATAAAAAAGAGTTTGATAAAGCCGTCGTAAGCTCGATCATAAAATTCCCTCAATATATTGACTATTTTATAAAGCTTAAAGAAGAGAATGGTGACCAGGCTGTTAAGCTTAGTGAGCTAAAGGTAAATGAGACAGAGTATCTGTTCATTCAAAAAGTTAAAGAGCTTGTGAACAGCCTAGAAAAAGATACGACGTTTTATGATCAACCATCAAATTCATTAGACGAAGCGTATCAACGTGTTCTCTTTCTAAAGCAGATGGTAGAAAACAATGATGGTTACAGATTTTTCTATGTAAAAGGAAATCCAATAAAACGAGAGCAAGACCTTCAGCTCCTATTTAAGCTGACATGGTTTGCTAGTAAATATGATGTAAACGCAGAAGTTAATAATGGTCGAGGGCCCGTTGATTTCAAAATATCAAACGGGAGCAAAGATAAATCCCTTGTTGAGTTTAAGTTGGCTTCAAACAAAAAGTTAAAGCAAAACCTGAAACACCAAGTTGAAATTTATGAGGCTGCAAACTGCACCCATCAGTCAATTAAAGTCATTCTCTTTTTCAGCGATTCCGAGCTTGAATCTGTCAGTAAGGTTATGAGGGAGTTAAAACTAAAAGAGGACAAAGGTTTCGTATTAATTGATGCACGCCCGAACAAAGTATCTGCTTCAAATGTAAGAGACATGTTTGAAGATGACTGATTCAACACGCTTTGAATTCCGCTACAGCGATCATCTTATCCCGTTCGAACGAGTAACGAGAAGGTCAGTCTCAAATAGAATATTAATCAAAGTTCATCCAGATTGCAGGGTTATCGTGTCGAGTCCCGAAGATGCAGACAATGATGCGGTTCTTTCTGCTGTTAAGAAGCGTGGGCGTTGGATATACGAACAGCTTAGGGACTTCCGCGAACAACTTGAATTCATCCCCTCTAGACAATACATCAGCGGTGAGAGCCATTACTACCTTGGAAAACAGTATCTGCTGAAAGTGATTGAAGCGCCAGAACAGGTTCAAGGTGTGAAACTACTACGCGGCAAGTTGGAAGTTTCGGTAAGAACAAAGTCCGCTGAAAAGGTTAAAGAGCTACTAACAGACTGGTACAAAGCGCGAGCCAAGGAAACCTTCACCAAGCGGCTCGATACCATGCTGGAACAAGCCCTTTGGGTAGAAGAGCGACCATCGCTGCGTATTCTGACAATGCAAACCCAATGGGGTAGTTGCTCACCTAATGGGCGAATTGCACTGAATCCTCATCTGGTAAAAGCGCCTCGTGAGTGTATTGACTACGTGATTTTACACGAGCTTTGCCACATAGCAGAACATAACCACAGCGAGCGGTTCTACCGGCTAATGAGTCAAGTCATGCCAAAGTGGGAAAAGACCAAAGAACGACTGGATGGGATGGCTTCCGTCTATATTGAATGGTGACCAGAGAATGACAAATAGAATACAAGTGCAAAGCGTAGTGAAAATGCAGGAAGTTAAACAGTCAAATTTATCAGATACTGAGTTAGCAACCAGGCTATCTATACGCTACCTAATTTAAATTTTGTTGTTTACACATGCGTCAAATACTTATTCAAAGTTTTATCTGGTATGAACATTAATAAATAGGCTATATTAATATAGTCGTTATTTATGGTTCCTCAACCACTACTCAAAATAATCCATATCTAGCTTCGGTAACTTAATAATTTGTGAACTAACGCCTATCTCGTTATCCATCATTAGGTTAACTAAGCGGTTACCATCAATAAGAACTAATCCCTCAACGGATTTAGCAAAATCAATCGCATGAGCGGTATAGCCAGAGGTAGTAATAAAAATGCCACGTTTGGCTTTTTGCCCTGCAAGAGCGCCATAAAAGGCTTGTAAGTCAGGGCGACCTACGGTGCCTTGCCAGCGTTTTGCTTGTACATAAATTCGTTCTAACCCAAGTTTGTCTAACGAAATGATCCCATCAATCCCACCGTCACCTGTACCGCCAACTCGTTGTAAATCATCACGATGACTGCCATAACCTAATTTATGTAGAACATCTAATACAATGAATTCGAAGCGGGTAGGGGATATTTGAAGTAAATTTGCCAGTAAATCAATGGCGACAGATTCACGAATTTCTTTCAGTGCATCATTTAAGCGATCATCAGGGCTGCGGGCTTGCGAAGGTGTGTCTGAATCTATTTGTGTATCTTCATCGAGTAGAACAGCATCAGGATTCGTTTTAAGTTTTATGTTCATAAAGTCAAAAGCTAAGTGATTAACTTGATCTTTACTCAGAGGGAATGGGTTATTTTTAATCCATTCTAAGCCACTCTCCGTTAAGCACCACTTTCCTCGAGATAGGCTTTGTGAAAGCCCAGCTCGTTTTAACCTGTCATGAGCCCAACCAGCACGGTTTTTATAGACTAATTGACCACTTGAAATCAGTTCGGAGCGCTGGTCGTCATCTAACCCCAGAATGTCTGCAGCACCTTCATGAACATCTTTGGCAGCAATACCTTCAGGGTGATGTTTTAAAAACCTTAGTACAGGCTCAATAAATTTATCGTAGGTTGGAACTGTCATGGAAACCTTCTATAAGAGATACTTAACATGAATTTCTATACTATGGCATTTAACATCATGGATGTTAAGTTAGACATTGGATATTTAATTGTGTGTAACTCTCATATCCAGAATTTATGTAAAGTCATGCATAAAATATCAAAATGTTTCCAAGTACCTTGAGTTTATTATTAGCAATGATATAAACCTATTTTCATTATTGTTGATTAATTGAAAGAAAAATGTCGTTTGTGGATGTTAAGTAATACATTAGCATCCATTATCCTTGGTTTTCAATTTGCTAGCCAATGATCAACTTCACCAGCTGTTCTTCAGTTTTCGTCTTCAGGATATTTAGCCAATTATCTAACGGGAAACCCAGCATTAAATCATACCAGCACAGTCACATCAGTTTGGGATGTAGTTCAGGATTATTGAATTGGTTAAACAGACTAATCAGTTTGTTGGCAAATGGACGTTGCCCAAACGTTCTCGTTGAGAAAGATACCCTTGAGCATCGGATGGTATCTTAGCAGGCGATTATCGACGATTAATCTGACATCCATATCAGTTTGAACAGATAATGGCTCAGAAAGCGTTTTACTGTGTATTAAGCGGTACAGGCATCTGGGGATGACAGCGGGTACGCTGTCGGTATCAGGAAAGCGTATATTTGCTACCATCAGCTGGAACTATTCTTGATATAGGGATGGGACATTTTGTGAGCGACAGTAAGTTTGGCAAGGTCATTCAGTTAGGGTTGGTAAAAGCGTAGCAATGTCTCATGAAGAGCATGATATTATTTCATAATGGAATTTTCGGTGTGATTTAAATGTTGGTGCTATCAGCGCAGAAAGGATAGCGGTACGATGGTTACGCTCTGGATTCGGCAATACGTGCTTGTAGCCAACTTTCAACTTCGCTCTTTAACCAACGAGAGCTACGCCCCAATTTTATTGGTTTAGGGAACTCTCCATCTTGTATCAATTTATAGAACCATTTATCAGTTAACCCAGTTAAACGGGTAATAAATTTCATATCAACGAATTGGTCATTTAATAAGGGAATAGCTTGAGTGCTCATTATTGAACTCCTGTCTTTAAAGTTAAAAGGCAGAAGGGATATCGATAAGTGTTTAGGGATATCTCTCTTCCAAAAGATATCCCCCTCATGTTTTTTATTGGTAGATTAACGGCTGCATCCGAAAGAACGCTCACCATCACCATAATATTTTGTATGTTCTTTGGCTAAGTAACGACAGCGCTGGTTTAATTCGAATATCGTACTTTCATTGTTGGCATTATTGTTATCTAGCCAAGTAACAGCGTTATCTGGGATATGAACTAAATAACGCTCCGTAGAGTAGTTAACACCAATTGCACTACACCATGCTTGTTGTACTAATGCATAAAGCGTTCCTTCCGCTCTAGTGTAATCACCTAAACTCCAATAGACGTCCTTATTGACTAGCAGCAATAAGTGATAGTGCTTCCTGCGATTGATTTCACCAAACTCTCTCACCCAAACATAAGATAAGGAGCATGAATAGTTGCGATCCCATACTTTATTTTTACGTTTAAGGTCTGCATCTATTTTGGCTTTTAGGGATTCAATGAAACGAGTTATGACAGTTGAATCCTCATGGTAACAAGTTGTCGATGATGGGAAGCGTAAATCGACGCGAATAGCTGTGACACGATTATAGGTTAATAGTGATTTACGGACTGTTCGATCTATCTGACGAAGATAGTCCTCATTGTAGGTATAACTAGACATGATTTATTCCTTAAGGTTTTTTAAGTCATATCTAGTTCGATGGATGTAAAAAATAGATAAGTTAGTCAAGATTACTTGAGTGATCTTTAGGTCTATAAAATGCCATTCTTACTCTATTAAATATATAACTATACCAGCACCGTTTTTACACACAGAAGTCCTGCTTGTCAGAGGCTCAGTGACTCATCTCATTAAAAAGTACTCTGATATTAATTTTCTAACGCGAAATGGATAACAGCGTCACTTTCACAATATTAGAATTATTTTTTTAGTATGCTTATCAATAAAAACAGCATTATTGTATTAGTATAAGCCTAATAATCTATGTATAACCCTTTAAAATTAAGGAATGAAAGAACATGAATATCACGATTAAATCATGAATAAAAATGTATTTTAATTAGTTATTTATTGGTGGTTTTAATAGTTTTTTATTACCGTATAATAAAATAATCATCATATTTTAATTGATAAAAAAATGAGGCTTTCATGACGATGAATTATTCATATATAGAGAACGAAATTTATGGTTATATGAGAAAGAATAAAGTTTTTTGTTACCTCATATGGCGTGTGTTGAGCAACAGCAAAGACGCTAATTTTTATATGTTTAAAATACGAAACTACTTAACAGATCTCACAGTTAAGGACGACTTTAGTAGTGTTATAAAAACAGTAACGAACGGTTTTTTTGATAAGAAATTTATTTTTGCACCGAAGAGTCATGAAGGGCGATATGTAGAATCTATTGAATATATTAACTTTGTTGTAGCTAGGCTTAATGCTTTTCAATACTCAGATTATGTTAATGATATATATAGTATGCTTGACTACTTAAGAAATGACGTAATTAAGAAAACCTGCCATTACAAGTACTTTGATTGGTTAAAACCATCCGATATAAAAATGTGCAAGTGGGTCTATAACTATCTGGTCAAAAGTAAAGCATTGACTAAAACCGAATATCAGGATAGTGAAGAGCTTTATCTTTACATTGTGACTGGTTTTTATTTATGGCAATCACCCCAAGATGAAAAAGATAAGCGCTATAAAAAATTACTCCTAGCTCGAAATGAGCGAAAACACAGAACAACTACTCAATCAAAAGGTTCGGTAAGGCCAAAAAAAACACCGAAAGATATTCAACTTTCAGCAGAGGCAAGAACTAAACTGACAGAGTTAGCCCTTAACTATGGTGTACCCGCGTCGGAGTGGTTAAATAGCTTCATTATTGATGAATATGAAAAAATGAAATAAATTTCAAATATATATCATCTATGCGAACTTAACATATATTAAGGTTGCAACGATGAATAAACTCGAAAATCATTTTCTTTTCCTCCCTAAAGGGGCTAAGGATGTGTTTTTATCCCATTTGAATAAACTTATCAATTACTCCCCAACTATCGGCCTGATGGGCAAGACAGGAGCTGGAAAATCTAGCTTAATCAATGCTCTATTCCAATCTCAACTGTCGCCTGTGAGTAATGTCTCTGGCTGCACACGCCAAGCTCAACGCTTCAGTATGGCTACACTCACCTTTGTTGATTTACCCGGCGTAGGTGAAAGCCTTGAGCGAGATAAAGAGTATCACCAGCTCTATCGTAACTTACTGCCAGAGCTGGATTTAATCATCTGGGTACTTAAGGCCGATGATAGAGCGTGGTCTTCTGATGAACAGTGTTATCGCTTTCTCACTGAGCAATGTGGTTATCAACCAAGTCGCTTTCTATTTGTGCTGAACCAAGCAGACAAAATAGAGCCCTGCCGCCAGTGGGATGAACCCAACCACCAGCCATCCCATGAGCAAGCGGCTAACTTGGAATTAAAGCAACAAGCAGTGATAACAGTATTTAAGCCGCATCATCCTGTGATGACCGTTTCTGCGGCAGAAGGCTTTCAACTCACTGAATTAGCAGAGCAATTAATACAGGCGTTACCAGCGCAAGCCAGTAGCGGTGTCGCTAGGCAACTGAACAGCACTTACCGGACGCAATCTGTGGAAAATTCTGCACGTAACGATTTTGGGCAATGTGTCAGTGATATCGTCGATACCATAATCGATATTATTCCATTACCCACATTGATAAAACATACGATCAGCACTGTCAAAAACAGCATTGTATCCGTTGCTAAATCCCTGTGGAGTTTTTTCTTTTAACTTCTTAAATTAGCGCGACATTGATGACATCAAGCGCCAGTCCTTAACGGGATTGGCGCTTTTTTATTTCTTTTTAATGGAGTATCAACGAATGAATCATTCAACCGAATCTGCTATCACAATGGAATTAGCCACTGATGAACAACGCCTTGATTTTTGGTTCAACCATTTTGGTGCAGTGAAAGGCTGGGCTACCTTTGAAGTGGTGATCTTCACCACGATGGGTCAATTCTGCGACGAATATCATGGCGGTTACTGGGAGTACGGCGTGCTCAGTAATGGCGGTGCCTTTATATTCCCCGATATCAACGCAGACACCTTAACCCTATTCAACATGCACAACGGCAATGAAGCCACCGTGAGCCAAGAGGCAGCAGGCATTGCGGTGTGTCTTATCCTGTACAGCATTTGGTCATTCCAAACGGAAAGCGAAGTGATGTGCGACCGCTTTTATCAGCTGCGTGACTACGCTTCACAACATCCCGAATCCGCTGCCATTTTCCACTTAATTGATTAATCCGGAGTTTTATCATGAGTTTATTAGCCTCTCGTTTTGGTTCAGCAAATAGTATCCGTCGTGACCGTCCACTGACCATCGAAGAATTATTCCGTACTGTACCGAGTGTATTTTCTGAAGAAAAACACGATTCACGCAGTGAACGCTATACCTACATCCCCACCATTACCTTGTTAGACAGCCTGCAAAAAGAAGGTTTTTATCCGTTCTTTGCTTGCCAGACTCGGGTACGGGATATCCGTCGTCGAGAGCACACCAAGCATATGTTACGGCTCAGACGACATGACCAAATCACGGGTATACAAGTCCCTGAAATTATTCTGCTTAATAGCCATGATGGCTCAAGCAGCTATCAGATGTTGCCGGGACTCTTTAGAGCCGTGTGCTCCAACGGTTTGGTGTGCGGTGATGTATTAGGGGAAGTGCGTGTCCCCCATAAAGGGGATGTGGTAGGTAAAGTGATTGAAGGAGCCTATGAGGTACTCGATACGTTTGAGCAGGTCGCTGAAAAACGCGAAAGTATGCAGTCGTTATTGCTACCTCCACCCGCCCAGCAAGCCTTTGCTGAAGCAGCTTTGACCTACCGCTTTGGTGAAGAGTTCCAGCCCGTCACGCGAGAGCAAATTCTACTGCCTCGACGCTTTGAAGATAAGAAAGAAGACCTTTGGACGGTGTACCAATGTTTACAAGAAAACCTGATTAAAGGGGGATTATCAGGCAGAACTGCAAAAGGTAAACGCGCTCGTACTCGTTCGGTGAATGGGATTGATGGCGATATCAAACTCAATAAAGCCCTGTGGGTGATGGCGGATACCTTATTTAACCAACTCGCTCCCCGCCAGCCCAACTAATTTTCCCGCCCTGACAGGTTGTGTCGTTACGCCTTACATTCCTATCGTTCAAATAAACAGAATAGCGTTATTTATCAATGAATTAATTATGGCGATTTTTCACTAAAAAGCCGAATGAGAATTTTTCCCAACAGACATAACCTGTCAATCCCCTAAGTTAAACTCCCTCACTTCTTAATTTCCTAACGTCTGTTATTGAGAGCAATACGT
The DNA here is from genome assembly GCF_009706645.1 of Providencia sp. wls1914. Classification (NCBI taxonomy): domain Bacteria; kingdom Pseudomonadati; phylum Pseudomonadota; class Gammaproteobacteria; order Enterobacterales; family Morganellaceae; genus Providencia; species Providencia sp. wls1914. Next base: position 64,437 of record NZ_WLUN01000008.1, on the reverse strand, counting down.
TATGTTTCAGACCAACCGAAAATATGACCGCATGGCTGTGCGACTCTCTGCGCTGATTACCCGCTTAATGGCAGGAGAAAGCCTTGTGCTCTCATGTTTAGCCCAAGAGTTCAACGTTTCTGAACGCACGTTACAACGGGATTTACGTGAACGCTTGGCTTATCTGGGGGTAGAAGGTCGGCAAGGTTGTTATCGCTTGCCTATCAATACACTAAAAGCTTATCGAGACAAAGATGTTCTTACCTTTGTGAAACAGATTGGAATGACTCGGTTGTTTCCGGGGCTAGATAGCCGCTTACTCGGGTTACTGTTAACCCAGCAGCCCCATGCGCCTTGTTTGATTTGGCATCATGCCCATAAGATTTCGGCTTTGCATGCCGACCATTTCTATCAATTGGTGTATGCCATTACCAGTAAGCAATCCATTAGCTTACTCACGCCTGAGCGTCGTTTTAATCCACTACAACCTTATCAACTCATTTATCGTGAAGGCCAGTGGTATTTATTGGCGGAATACCACCAGCAAGTACACGTCTTGTTGTTAGAGGATATCCAGCAAGTTCAATCACTCAATACCCCCTTCACACCGAAACACGCAGTGATGCAACTGTCACAACAAAACAGTTTTATCGCGGCATTACCGCATTTTAGATTGATATCACAATTACTTACCTCTCTTCCATCACACAAAGAAAGGAGCCGACCATGACGCTATTAACCCCACCAGCATCGCATCCAACACATTGCCCGCACTGTTCTTCTGAGCAAGACATCATTGCATGGGGCTCGGGCTGGATATGTCGCGATTGCGGTCACGAATGGGCCATGCCCATTCAAAGTCACCATCACACTGTGAATTCATCATCACATAAGGAAGCTTAAAAATATGAACACCATTTCACACTTACAACGGGGCTTAGAACGCATCGCTATTGTTATCAGTATTTTGTTATGCCTTTGGATCACTGGCGTATTGTTAACACACTTCCAACTTATCGCTCTCATCATGAATCCGTATGGGATCACATTGATGTACTTCGTTTTATATCTCTTGGCTTTGGTTACCCCACAACTCTTGGCGCAATTAGGCCTATGGGTTTTGAGTGCCTTTAAAGGGATTGATTATAAAATCCATTTCAACCCCAAATTAATTGCCATTATCTCGTCCATCATTATCGGGTTAGCCCTCTCTAGTCTCCTGATTATCATGTCATCCAGTTGGTTATACGGTTTTACTGAAGGTATCGCCACCACGATATTGCTGATTGATTTGCTTATCGCTAGCGGTATTACCTTTTATCTTCATCGACGAATTCGTCACTGGGTTTCAGTGCAACTAAACCGTCAGTCATCACATTAACTATGATCAGCAATTTTTGTTGTGAATGTCTTATTCACCAGATAACCACCGAATACGCCATATCAGGGAAAACCAAGCACCCATTAGACGGTGTTCATCAAGCGTGAATCTGACGTTTCTATTTATGTTGATAGGAATTTATAATGAAAAAATATGTAGTTGTAACTGTATTGGCCTCACTGTGGTTGATGACATCACCAGCCACTGCCACCAGCCAGCCCCCTAAAAATACCATTTGGGAATATAAAGGCGATGGCGGTAAAACCTTATGGCAAGTGTGTGGAAGCCAAAACAGCACCTGTAGGATTGTAGGCTCAACCAAACATTATGTTGCTGTACTGAATCATAAATCCGCTTCAGGTTGTGCATTTGGTGATTTTTATATCGTGGCAAGAACTGACGGAAACTGGCAACAACGCGATACAGGCACTTGTAGCCCTAATGCTTATGTCCAAAAAGGAACCATTAATAATGGTCAGTACTCCTCGGTCGATATTGGTGTTGGCGGGACAATTGTAGCCCGCTATCCCATTGGGTATTGGAGTATACAAAAAGAGTTCTCAGGCAAGAACCGACCGCGCTGGAAAGAAAAAGACCGTACTAAAGGTGGATTGCAAACCAATCAATAATAAATAACATTCTCGCTACCGTTACTTGTGGTAGCGAGGACGATACAAAATAACAAAAGGTAACGTAATGAATAAGATAAAAAGTGTATTTGCGATAGGATTATTGGCATTCAGTGCATTTAGCTTCGCTGAAGAACAACAGCGTTATGCGAGCATCACACATACGAGCTCAAATTTTATTAATCAAGGTTACTGTGGTTATTCATTTACTCTCGATAATGGCGGTAACCATATGGTTCTAGACCATGCGGAGTTTGGTGCGCTTGAGATAACCTTAAGAATGAAAGATGGGCAAGGAAAAGTATTAGGGGATACGGTACTGGAAGTGGAACCTTTTGGCGATTCTAGCGCCACTCGTGCCACTTTTGCTGGATTGGAAATTCCTTGTGAAGATGTTGCTGAGTTTGAAGTGGTTAAAGCCGTGGAAGATCAGAACGGACGTAAGGTTGAGTTACCACTATCCATTTTTCAGGCCAATAATCCAGAGCTGGCGAAAATGTCGGTGGCTGGAGAAAAATAATTATTTATAATAGCAACTAACCTATTAAAGATGCAGGTATATTTGCTTGCATCTATATTCTTCTTGGATGGCTTATGAGTTTTTTAGATAAGGTTGAAAGGTTCATTACCTATTTGGTTTTTATTCTATATATGGTTGCTAATCTAACCTTACTAGGTAAAGATTTTTCTTTCAAAAAAGAAATTATCATTTCTCTAGCTGTCTTACTAATAATTATTAGCTTTTTTCTATGGGATTCTGTTAAGACCATATCAAGAGATTTTATTTATGTAGATAAGCAAAAAGCACAAAAAAAACCATCGGGTATAACAACATTAATATCATGCTTTATTTTTATGTTGATGATATTTTTTATGAACATCAATCAGATAGAGTGTGCTCGTTGGAGCCTGTTAGGTTTTGTAATTGCAGTTTTAATTAACTCTGCATTATTGTTTTATGATCTTGAAACTAATGGCTATGGTATTTTTAATAAAGCAAGAATAACATTTGGAATAATAACATCTATTATTTATTTTATTTCTAGTGCATTTGCATCTAGTGTTTTTCTAAATATAAGCAATATGGATTTGGCTAAAACTCCTATGGTTGAAATTAGCCTTGAAGTGATATTTTTTGCGTTTTTTGCATTTTTATTCCTTCAGCCTTTAACATATTTTTTCTTTTTACATTTATCAAATAAATTGAATGTTATCCAAACGATAGCAAGTTTACTTCTTATCGGTATTACTTCAATTGCATTAGCTTTGGCGCCAATATGGCTAGGTAATTTCATGGTGTTATCACTTGATTTTGCTACAAATTTTGAGTGGAAAACTTCAGCATATTGTGGGCAGAGGAAAATAAGTAATCCTAAAGAAAGATATTTTGGTTTTCATGCTGATAAGTATACTGTCTATTATTCCGATAGAAATGGAAAATGGGGATTTGAAGAAATAAGATGTATAAAAAATCAAAATGGCGATGATTCTTTTATAAAGTTATCTATAGATGAAAACCCTATGCCTAAGTGGTTTAATGATTCCGAGAAAGAGTAAAGTAAAATACTTTACTTAAATAAGGTCTCTTACAGGGTACAATGCAATAATACCATGTTAAAGTTAGTGATGTTGGTCAGCTTACTAGCATCACAATTACCTGAATTGGATAACCATCAGAAAAAGTAAGAATTTCATCTGTTGGTACATGCGTTGGTATAAATAATTTTATACTTTTATATTTTAATTTAGATCATGAGGTTAAGTATTATGTGCGAGTCCGGCCTTCGCACCAAAACCAAACACTGAAATTAATCCCATCAACTTCACTAATTTCTCAACAAACTAAAATCCCCTATTATTTACAGCATTCCTCCACAGGAAAAACCATAAACAAAACCACCTAACCCTCATTGTTTAAAAACTTGCTCCCGATGCCAATTAATAAACTCATCACTAGGATATTCTGCAAGGTTTTTCGGTAGGTAAATTGACTTATTTGAAAATGCCCAAAATAATTGCTCGACCATCTGGCTGCCATTAACGCCGCTAGAAACCAGCAATTTCATATTCTCGTCAATACTAATCGCGCCCATATCAAATGCGGAATGATGCAATGAACATAACGCAATACCATTATTTGTCGTACATGGCCCGCCAAACTGCTTCCATTTAATATGTGCAGCCTCTAAACCAACAACCGCGCTGTCATAGCGCAGGTTATAGCCGCATATTGCACATTGATAATTGTATGCCCGTAAAATGTTTTTTCTAAATGCAGGATCTCGGATTTTACGAATTTCTTGCAATGGGAAATCGAGGCGATTTGCAATGATATCCTGAACGTTTTCAGGAAAATGTTCGCTTAATATTTGTTGCGCTAATTTATCAATTAAATTGGGTTTAGCCAGAAGGAGTTGATAGCTTTCTGGATTAAATCCACCCAATACATTTTGCTTGATAAGCTCATTTTTTGAGGGCTGTTTAGTCTTCTCTTGTAAAAGACATTTTTCGTGAGACTCTAAATCCCAAAATCCATCCCGCGCTAATCGCCAAAAGGGCATATTAGGGTAATGTTCTCGACGTGATGGGCAAAAACTCACCAGCAAATCTAATAGCGGCTGATGGATCTCTTTTCCATAGTTAAACAGCCGCTCATGTCCCTTTCGATACTCTGAAAGTGCCAATAGGAGCAATAATGGTTTATGAGGAGCCCTTTGATCGCCTTTGCGCCATGTCAGGATATTAGAGACTTTATCTTGCAGTATTTTTTGAGTACACATAGTGATTATTATTTGTCACATCATTTGCTTAGTATAATTTAATGTATAAATAATTCTATGATATATAAATATGCCGGTCACTTACCCTCCGATAAAAATATTAAGTATAATCAATTGAGTACATTCTCAATTCATTCTGTTATATCACTCAATTCATCCTTTCAAACAAATCCCAAAATCCCCCCATTCCAACCGCACAAACTAAAGCGACTTGCACCACCAAGATACAAGCCGCTTTTTTATATGCTACAAATACGAATTAAAAATACGAAATTAAACTAGTACATATACTTAATGCCAAACACAGCTTGAGTATCACTGTAGCCAGAATCACCGAGCTGCTGAGAAACGTTCCCCCACAGGTTCAAGTTCGAGTTAATCTGGCCTTCAATACCGATTTTCACTTCCCCAATATTGCGGGTTCCAGCCACATTAAACTGCTTGCCATCCATACTCACACCATACTGTTTAGTGTTATAAATCCAGTTGGTTTCGACAAAAGGCTCAAAATTTCGACCTTTACCTTCATCAATGGCATTGTGACCATGCAGGTAAGCTCGTAATCCCAGACGCGTACGGATATTGTTCTCCCCGCTGCTACTGACGAGGGTTCCATTCGCTTCGGTATGATCATTCGCTTTCACGCCTTGCCACGTCACTTGTGCTTTAGGTTGCAGATAGAAAGTATTGACCATCTCATTGGTGGTGTATTCCCCCATTTTGAAGGTATAACCGGACTCAACAGAAGCCGTCATGCCTCGGGATTTATATTTCTCAGTGGCAAGCTGATAACCATTAACCTCATGATCAAACCAGTTATACTGTGCCCAAGTATCAACATATAACCCAGATTTATCCGCCTCATTTGCATACCAAGTACCGTAAAGCCCTACGCTGTAACCACTTGTATTACCTTTTGAATCATAGCCATTACGGTGATTTTTGGTTTTGCTGTTCTGGTGAGCATACCCAGCCATTACCCCCACATGGTAACGATTAAGCCCATCGGTCGACCAATCGGCAATATCACCACCGAGCTGGACAACGTAACGGTTATCCCGTGTATTTAGCGATCCTTGCGCCACTTGAGAACGATTAAAGCCACCCACATTACGTAACCACATTGAGGTCACTTTGGTTTCGCCCGTTAACGCATCGGTGTACTGAGTTTCGCCCAAACGGTCATGCAGTCGCAGATCAAACAGAGTATTGGCCGCTTGCATATTACTGATGTAAGTCCCCACTTCTGGTCTAGGTGGCGGTTTAACAGGGTCGACAGGTTTAACAGGGTCGACAGGTTTCACAGGGTCGACAGGTTTCACGGGGTCGACAGGTTTCACGGGGTCGACAGGTTTCACGGGGTCGACAGGTTTCACGGGGTCGACAGGTTTAACAGGATCGACAGGTTTCACAGGGTCGACAGGTTTAACAGGATCGACAGGTTTCACAGGGTCGACAGGTTTCACAGGGTCGACAGGTTTCACGGGGTCGACAGGTTTCACAGGGTCGACAGGTTTCATGGGGTCGACAGGTTTAACAGGGTCGACAGGTTTCACAGGGTCGACAGGCTTCACAGGGTCGACAGGCTTCACAGGGTCGACAGGTTTCACAGGGTCAACAGGTTTAACAGGGTCAACAGGTTTCACTGGGTCGACAGGTTTCACAGGGTCGACAGGTTTCACAGGGTCGACAGGCTTCACAGGGTCGACAGGTTTCACGGGGTCAACAGGTTTCACGGGGTCGACAGGTTTAACAGGGTCTACCGGCGGCTCCACATACAAACTGGTCAAATACCAGTTGTTATAGTTGGTACCTGGAACATAGCCACCGCGCAGCAGCGTGTAATCATAAGCGCCCGCAACAATACGCCCACTTTGCTTAAACTCCCCAAGGGAACGACCTGCAACGGTAATCAGCTCAATGCCTTTTTCCGTTTGTGCGCCTTTTCCATGAATATTATTCACATAAACCGTGGTATTGCCGGTACTATCGCCATTGATAATTAATTTATCTGTTTTTGAATCATCCCCACCCAGTTCAGTATTGAAATAGAGAGAACCATTATCAGCCTTATAATCATTAAGAACATTTAAATGCGTTTGTGTTTGGTTGTCTCTTGAAAGCTTAACGACTCCACGGTTATCCAGTGAGGAAATAGTTTGCCCAAATCCATTGAGGTCAAACTGGCTGAAGTTTTTAACATCGACACGGCTTCCAAAGGCGTTTTGATTACCGGCCTTTAACGCGCCATCGTTGATGACCACAATGCCACTGTGCAGGTTGTTATCTCCTGCAAACGTGATGGTATTGGTATTGTTCTTCACTACATTAATGGTATTAATCAGGTTTGGGGCAAAATCATTATCATTTTGATAATTGAACACGAGTCCAGCCTGCATAGGGAGTTTATCGCTATCAAACTGGTAGTTATTTTTGCCAGTGAAGCCTTCGATACTCTCGGTATTTAATTCACCCGCTAGACCACCATCACCATGATAAATAACAGCATTAAAGTAATTACTGTCTTTGTTTAAATTGATTTTGTGGGTAGTGACGTTCCCGCCAGCCAGCAGGTTCAGAGTGCTTTTTCCTAGAGTCATTGGGAGAAGCTGTGTTTTACCGAGGGTTATCTCTTCTGCAGAGACCATGCCACCGTCAGCAATGGTAATTTCATGGCTGACATTATCCCCTAAAATAAGGTCATTTTGAGCGGTAATTTTTGATTGTTCGCCAGTCACGATGACGGTTGGATGCGGTCGGTTGATGTCGTAAGGGTCAACTGTTGGGGAATCACCCGTTCCTAATATGATATTTTTAGCGTTTATTTCAGCGCCATCTTCGACAGTTAATAAGCTTCGTAAATTTCCTCCTGTCGTAAAATTTTCAGACACATCAATTGATGAATCTTTGCCTGAGATTAATAAGGAGACAGGGGAATTATCACTCCAGACTTTATGTAAGCCAGCATGGAAGTTTTTAGCTTTAATTTTACCGCCAGACAAAATATTCAGTTCACTGGGGGTATCTGGATCGGCATTTCCAAAGTTTTTGGCAAAGTAAACGTCTTCTTTAACGTTTAATAATCCATTATTTTTGATATTTAAAACCGTTTTTAGGGATGCTTCGTCATAGTTTATGCCCATATCATGCATGACGACATTTTCAGCTTCAATAACACCGTCATTATCGATATTGATTGTGACAATGCCGATTGGGAATCGATTACTGTTAAATGACGAGGCGGTTAAATCTTGATTAACCTTTAAGATGGAACCTTTGCCATCGACATTTAAGGTATATTGCGCTTCCTCGTCTAGATTGGCACCCCAATAATTACCCATAGAAAACTTATCGGTATAAACTTGAGCGCCATTAAGAATATCAATACCTGATTGCGAGGGTGTTTTTGTGTATCTGTTATGAATGCTGATGACACCAAGATTCAAGGTACTTTTGTTATTCCAGATAGAATCGCTTCCTGAAACCGTCACATTTCCAGATTCTCCGAAAAAATCAGTGATCACTGTGCTATTGGTTTCTAATGTCCCAGATTTAATAAGAACTTTCCCATTTCTTATATATAAATTATCAAGATCTAAAATTTCATTTTTATCATCTAACTCTTTGACTTCACCATTTGTAATGGTGGCAGCATGACCTGTTGAAGCCATTATCAGTAAAAGAAGATAATTGGCGGGGTAATAACGTTTTTTATTTTTCATGTGAAACCATCCTTGACGTTTAATTTTTATAAATTAAATCAAGTTATTAGCAGTGTAATGATGCCCAGCGAGCTGTTAGGCTACTGATGCAGTTACAGGATTATTTAAATTATTTTTAAGCTCTTATTATTAAATTAATGAGCATTGATTTTATTGGTGAATTTTTTTAGCCTTTAATAAAGTTATCTAAATTTGACTAATTAAGTGGAAAAGTTAATGACAATGTTATCGCTTGGATCTGTGTGTCTAATTTATAATTCTAATAACTATAATAGGTATAAAGAATACCTATTTTGTATTAGAACTATAATTTCGAGAACTATAATCAAGCTTGTTATTATTTTCCAAGTGTTTTATTCAAGAATTAGCACTCATGATCCTTTTATCTAAATTGAGAAAATAAATGGTTTTTAATTTTGAAAGTGGAATTAAAACGGTTTTTTAATCCTAATGTTAAGGGTGAGAATGATTCTTTATCATTGATTTTCATTAAGATAATTCTTAATTGGGATTTATTTTACCTGCGTGATTTTTCAATTACGTAATTTGTTTTTATCCGTCCTGGTATTACCAGTTTTATTTTTTAACGATAATTAAAAATATATTTTTCATTTTTTAATGGATTTTTTGATAGGTTTAAATATTAATAAAAAGATATGAAAAATAATTTCTTGATTATTATTTTTATATGAAAACTAAATTCTTTTATGATTTATAAAATATTTTCGTTGCTACCAAATACTTTTCTCCATTGCATCGGGCTAACCCCAAACTTATCCTTAAATACCTGCCTAAATGTCACGGAGGATTGAAAGCCTGCTAATTCAGCCACGCGTTCAATAGAGAAGGCTGAGCTTTCCAGAAGTTCTTGGCTGCGATTCAAGCGGGCAACGGTTAGCCATTCGCCGATGCTAATGCCTGTCGCTTTTTGAAAATGACGAGTGAGGGTACGACGGCTCATGGACATCTTATTGGCAAGCTCATCGATAGAGTGGGGGAGTTGTAGGTGATTTAGCAGATAATCGAGCAGTTGATTAATGCGTTGGTCACTGGTGTTACGGGGAATAAGCTGTTCAATATATTGTGTTTGACCGCCGTCTCGATGGGGCGGTGTCACCATTCTGCGCGCCATTTCATTCGCTATCTTGGCGCCAAAACGTTGTCGGACAATATGCAAACAACAGTCTAGGGCGGCGGCAGTTCCTGCGGACGTTATTACGCCCTCATCTTCGGTATACAGCACATTGACATCTAGTTTGACCTTTGGAAATAACTGCTGAAATTCTTGTTCAAATTTCCAATGGGTGGCGGCTTTGTGGTTATCGAGCACGCCTGCATAGGCAAGTACAAAGGCACCTAGGCATAAACCTACCAATAAGGCGCCATTTTGTTTTGCCTCATTAATTGCAGTAAGTAAGGGCTCACTCGGGCGCTCATGAATTTTTTCCCAAAATGGGATCACCACAATATCTGCGGTTTTGAGGGCTTCGAAGCTGTATTCTGCATTGACCGCTGTTCCCTCTTTAGACCAGACTAACCCCGTTGTTTCAGCACATATTCTTCGTGAAAACAGCGGTTTATCCGTCATCATATTGCCAAAGAAAATCAAAGGAACCGACAAATGGAAGGTGCTAAACCCTTCAGTGACCACAATTGCAACGGTGGTTGTTTTCATTGAACGTTCCTTTATGGCAGCAAGTGGTAGAAAAGCAGTCAATGACAGAAAACAGCGGTGATAGCGATTTTAAATAGAGACAGTTTCACCGTCTTTCGGGGCAAAAACCGCATCGGCCAAACCATTTACAGCTGCGTAATTGAGCAACTGTTGCCGAGTGACTAAGCAGTGATTAATGGCTTCCATATGGGTACCAATAATCTTTGCATTTGGTCTTATCTGCCGTACTTTCAGCATATCTTCTTGTCCAAAAATAATCGAGCCGTATCCCAAGATATGCGCCCAGCCGGTATTCATGATCACTACATCGGGCGAATGAACCGCCAAGTTATGTTCGATAGCGGAAAACCAAATAGAATCTCCCATTAAATACAGCACCTGTTCAGAAGGGTGTTTAAATATCACGCCGGAAGCATCTCCCAATCGTTCACTTAAAACAGGATTTTCATAAGCAAGGTCAGAGCCATGTTGGCATTGGGTTTTAATTAAATGAATACCCGCAAACTCCGTGGATTCAGACAAAATGCAGAGATTAGTGAATCCTTGAGAAGATAATAGCTGTTTATCGTGTTCATTCTGAACAAAGATGAGCTTATCTTTCGGAATGGCTTTTACAGCGGCCTCATCCCAATGGTCTAAATGAGTGTGTGTGACAATAATCGCATCAACCTCCAATAAACTATTAATGTCGCAGGGTAGGTCAACCATAGGAATACGAATATGTGAATTGGCGGTGCCTTCAAAGCCGGGGTAGCTTCCTTTTTCCCCTAACATGGGGTCGATAAGAAATCTTTTGCCCGCATAGTCGATGATTTGTGTGGCATTGCGAATTTGGGTAATTTTCATAAAAATCGCCTTATTAAGTGAGTTGATAAGCTCGTGGCTCAATAAGGCGATTATGATGTTTTTGGGCAAAATCACCGCAACCATTAGGACAATTAGCGATGAGATTGGGTCAAATCATTGATATAAATAATCTATTTATTTTTCGCTCTGTATGATTAATTCGCAAGATATCCTATTGAGTTCAATAAATTCATTCCAAGTGTATTGATCCTTATAATGCAATAAATATTGCTTATCAACACGGCATATATCCGGCCGACTATCATAAACAGTACATAGCTTTTCTATTTCATCATAATTTTTGCATGTACCGTCACCTCTATCTAAGAATTGAGTTTCTATAGCTCTATTTACGTGGCGACAGCAAGCTCCGCATTTATTGCACGGAAATGAATGTATCATGTCTAGTTTCATAGAGAATTTAACCAATCTTCAAATGCCCCTTCTTTTTCAATATCATAAGGCATATCGATATTTCTTCTTTTAATCTCTTGATTAAGAATGATTTTTCTCTCATTTTCAGAGTTGGTTTCTTGCAAGGAGTTTACAAATATCTGCATTTCATCAGTATTGAAATTGAATTCGATTTTGGCGAGTTCTTCTACGTATTTATCTAACTCTTGGTTAACACTTTGATAATATTCTAATGTTAACTCATATTTATCTTTGAATTTATTGAGGAAGGCCCACAGTTTATTCATTAGCGCACTGTGTTCTAAAACATAGCACAGTGTTAAGGTCAGTAACCCTGAAGCTAATGCACCAAGAAAAAAAGAAATATCGCTACCGAATGGGAAAGTTAGCATAGCATTCAATGATGAAGTTATCATTGAGCCTAGGAAAACAGAAACGCTGGTTGCGATGATTTTTATCGAAGATTTAACTAGGTCACCTAGAGATAAATTTTCTGGATTGAAAAATAATAATTTTACGGCAGAGACTAAGCTACTCCATGATTCTCGAATTAATTTTCCGATAAGCTTTGATGATGTAAAAAATATGTTCAGTAGTGTGGTTGTGATGCTAGCGAATAAACCACCAAAAAAACCATTTTTAAACTCACTGAAAAAGTCACTAAATCTTATTTTTAGCCTTTCCCATATTTTTTCTAGAGTAGTTCCAATGTCATGTAAGAAATCGCTGAATGTAAAATTAGTTTTATGTTTTTTAATAAGCTTGGGAATGGATTCTTTCAGTTCGAACCACATTTCAGCAAATACAATGCCTAGCATTTGCCTAGTGCCCATTCGGAATCCAGTATTTAATGATGACGATGCGGAGCTCAATAAAAACTTACTGCTACTATAATAAGTACTGCTAATTTCTGCTTCATAAGCTTTTCTGGCTTTTTTATCGACAGCTGCCATCGCATCAAAATTAGCTTTTTCTTTGTTTTTAAGAGACTTTAATTTTTTTAGGTCAGCACTAGTCGGATTTTTTTTGTTTTCTAATGTCAGTATTTCTGATTTTATATCACTTAACTGGGAGTTAAGTTTGTTAATAAAATCAGTCATTTTGCTTGCTTTTTTTGATTTATTTATTGTTTCGTTGGTAAATGTTAAATTTGACTCTCTATTGGCTAGATCTGAGCCATTCATGTCAGCCAATACTCTAGCCGGGTCATTATGTATTTCATAAGCGGCAATAATATGGTCTAGATTGATATTATCATTTTGTGAGAACACATCGCCGGTGTAAGAATCTTTTAAATCACCAGCAAGTTTTTTTTGCTTTCCTACTTTGTTTGTCTCTTTATAGTTATTATGGCTGTGATATTCATGAGAGTCATATTCACTTCGGTTTTCGTATTTACTTTTTTCTTCTTGAGTCGCCCAAGTGCTGTTTCTAACATTATGAATAGTATCAACATCGCCTCCCTTTTTATCTTTTAATAATAAAAAATCTAATCCAAAAGATGTGACAAGGCTCTGAACCACAGTATCGTTAACTTCTTTTTGCCAGTTATAGTTTTTATTTATCATATTATGTTACCTTCGGATAGCCTAACATCGCAGGCTATCCGTGAGTTTAATTTATAGAGTTAAGATAAGATGTGGCGCCCAGCTATTTCTAATTGCTCATCTAATTTTTCATTGTTTAACTTTTGTAATCCATTGCTATCGGTTTGAATCTCAATTACCCCATCAACAATGATTGCTTCTTGGTCTTTATTTAATTTAGGTTTGAACAACGGAGTGGTGATGAGATCAGTCATGATTTTTGCAAGCTTATAACCATTTTCGATGACTGTTTTGACATCTTCGTCAATAACCAAAGGATTTTTATTACCCGCCTTTTTGTTTTTTTCGATCGTATTATTTATTTCGATCAATTTTGTTAGGTATGGTGCAAAAATTTCAAACTGAGCATTTAATATGCTGTGTATAGAAACAACATACTCTTTTGTTTTTTCTAGGTGTTTAGACGCTAGATTCATTTTTTGTATAGCAGAATTAACTTCACTGCGAACTTTTTGAGCATTTTCTAGTGCTTTTTCAGCATGGCTAGCATATGCCCATCCTGCAATGGCTAATATTGGTGCTACAACTGCGCCACCTAATACCATTGCACCTCCGGCCATTCCCCATCCACCAGCGGCGAGAGAACCACCTCCGATAGCTGCCATTGTTGCATTATAGGCGGCTGCGCCAGATAAGGCTGCAATAGGTGTTCCTGTTGATGCTGCGGCGAATGCCATGACGCCACCATAGACGGCAAAACCCGCAGCGGTACCTGATACACCAGCTCCTACAACTGTACCTAAATATTCAGTGGCGGAAATAGCGAGATTTTCAATTTTATTGATTTCATTACGTGGAATAGAAATGGTTATATCTTTACCAGACTCATTGAGTTGTTTAAGAATGCTTTGAGCTATTATGTTGAATTTATTAAAGTCTTCACCAATTTTTAATTCTAAATGGCCTAACTTTTCTAATTCTAGTGATGTCTTGTCATTCACTAAATCAAGACATTCTTTTTTTTCTTTATAACACCCCTCTGCATTTGACAATATATCCTCTGCTTCTGATTTTGTTTGATATCCATCATAAGCTTTTTTTCCACCAAAAGCGGCGGCTGCTATTGCTGCACCAGCAATAATAAATGGGATAGCCATAATATTCCTCTCAGTTTAGTTTCAATGAATAGTAACTTTATTGTTGATTTAGATAATTAATTAAATTTGCTTCAAGTTTAGATTTCAACCAGTTAGGCTCTAAAATTTTTATTTCTGGAATCCAATATAGTATTAAAGGTAAAATTTGTTTTTCACTTGTTACTGAACAAGAAATGACCAGATTGTTATTTTCTTCGTGTAGGATTTTTTGATCTGGTAATAATTCTCTTCTTTTAAAATAGTGTGAAATAGAACTAGAGATAGATACTTTAACTGTAAATTGAAGATCACTTACCCATGGGTTTTTACAGCTTATTAACTTGTTGCCAATATTATCGTCATATGAAAATTTTTCTTTAGAAATATCAAGCCATTCAATTCTGCTAAGTGAAAATGATTTTAATTGACCATTTTCTTTTGCGTTTAGATACCAAACGGTGTTATGACATATGAGCTTGTATGGTTCTATACTTCTATTTTTCCCTTTGTAGAAAATATTGCATTTTGCTTTGTTTTCAATGGCATGGTAAATTTTGTCATAATATTTTCTTAGGTAGTTTTTTATAGAGTACTCAATACCTTGAAATTTAATAATCACGTTCTCATTTTTTATTGTGGCGGGAATTCTTTGTAAGAAAGAATGGTTGAAATCTGGTAGGTATTTATCCACGCCAAAAAATGAAGTCATTTTATGATACTCAATAGCATTAGATAGCCCATACTTTGAGTTACCTCTATGTTCTAAAATTAAACTTAATGAACTTAAATCTCGATAGATAGTTCTTTCACTCACATTAAAACGTAGTGCCAGTTCATATTTATCCACTTCACCATATAAATATGAGTCTAAGATAATAGTAGCTAATCTTATACCTTGATTTTTTTTGTAATTAGTCATTTTTAGATATTTGAGTTATTGCCATTTGCCTAGAATATCAAAACAACTGACAAATAGCGTCAGTTTAGTGTATTTAAGCTAATGGGATTTTTCTTAAATTATATTTAACTCATATATGAGTTAATTTTGTTTAATATTTAATCCATTAACTACTGCTAATAATTCTGGGAATACCTACATTTAGTAATTTATATGAATTCTGGATTTAAATGTAATTAATTACTTAATGTTATAATCAATACTAAATATTAGTTGTGATTGTACACGAACAATCAATCGATATTCTTACCGTTACGCCCACCCCCCCTTTCGTCATTACTGTCGAACTCCCACCCCACAAAACCCCAACCAGCTGATAAATAACAATATTATTTCTGGCACAAAAAATGCTTAGGTGTCTGCAACAAACTTAAGATCCGACTGATTTTATTGGAGGGGAAAGCGAATGAATCGCTTTGTAATTGCAGACCCACAACTGTGTATCGGATGTAACACTTGCATGGCGGCGTGCTCAGAAACGCATAAAGCCCAAGGATTACAAACATATCCGCGACTAAAGGTGGTCAAAGTTGGCGAGCTAACCGCACCGATGCTCTGTCGTCAATGTGACGATGCCCCGTGTGCGCGTGTGTGTCCGGTCAATGCCATCACCCACGAAAATGACATGATTGTGCTGAATGAAAGCCTGTGCATTGGTTGCAAACTGTGTGGCTTGGTGTGCCCATTTGGGGCGATTACACCATCAGGCAGCAAACCGGTCGATATGCCTGATTTCTTTGAACAATATGTTCCAAAAGAGATGCTATTAGATGTGCCAGATAGCCTCCCAACCATGAATCCTTTCCTTGCGTGGAATGCGGGAATTCGCAATGTCGCCGTGAAGTGTGACCTGTGTGATTTCAGTGACGAAGGGCCAGCTTGTGTCAAAGTCTGCCCAACCGATGCCCTCCATCTGGTGGAAGAACACCAACTCGAAAACGAAAGTGCCAAACGCCGCAGCGCATCTGTCGATGCCATGCCGCCAGAGTTCGACATTTTTGTTGCTGATCGGGAGAACCCATAATGACACCTCTTCAGTTACTTTTATGGTCGGTGATTTTCTACGCGGTGGGTGGCTTTGTCTCGTTGCTCTTTAAACGCCAAGAAAAGCTCGCCATTTATGTCGCGGGAATTGCTGCCATGATCGGCGGTGTGCTGGGCTTATGCAGCTCTATTCCGGTGCTAATGAATGGCGAAGTACTCACTTACCTGTCGCAAGGCCCATTCCCGTTTGCCAACTTTGTCGTCCGATTAGATAGCCTCGCCGCCTTTATGGTGATGGTGATTTCGCTACTGGTGACTGTCAGTGCCCTCTATTCCTTAAACTATGTTCAGGAATATTGCGGTCGTGGCGCGTGGAGCATGGGATTCTTCCTGAACCTGTTTATCGCCTCGATGGTCGCCTTGGTGGTGATGGACAACGCCTTTTATTTCATCATCCTGTTTGAAATGATGTCGCTAGCCTCTTGGTTCTTAGTGATTGCCGACCAAGATGACAAATCCATCCGCGCGGGTCTGCTGTACTTCTTTATTGCCCACGCCGGTTCGATTTTAATTATGATCGCCTTCTTCTTAATGTGGCGTGAAAGTGGCAGCTTAGATTTTGACTCCTTCCGCCAGCTTTCACTTTCACCGGCGATGGCTTCGGTAGTCTTTTTACTGGGATTTTTTGGTTTTGGTGCCAAAGCCGGGATGCTCCCACTGCACAGCTGGTTACCGCAAGCTCACCCCGCAGCACCGTCTCACGCATCAGCATTAATGTCGGGTGTGATGGTAAAAATAGGTATCTTTGGGATCATCAAAGTAGGTATCGACTTACTCGGTGCCACTCAAGGCTGGTGGGGCATTGTGGTGCTGGCATTCGGTGCAGTCTCCTCGGTTCTTGGGGTTATGTATGCACTGGCTGAGCACGACATCAAACGCTTATTGGCTTGGCACACCGTCGAAAATATCGGGATCATCCTGATGGGGGTTGGTGTGGCGATGGTCGGCATGGCAAACAATATGCCTGTGCTGGCAACCATTGGTCTGCTCGGTGCGATTTACCACTTACTCAACCACGCCGTCTTCAAAGGCTTACTGTTCCTTGGGGCGGGCGCTGTGATCTACCGCGTGCATACCCGTGATATGGAAAAAATGGGCGGCTTGGCGAAGTTAATGCCACTCACTGCAACCGCGTTTTTAATCGGCTGTATGGCGATTTCCGCGCTGCCACCACTCAACGGCTTTGTCAGTGAGTGGTATACCTACCAATCTTTATTCTCCATGAGCCATGAAGGCACTTTTATTATGCGCATCAGCGGCCCAATCGCCATTGTGATGTTAGCCATCACCGGGGCATTGGCGGCAATGTGTTTTGTGAAAGTGTACGGCGTTAGTTTTTGTGGTGGTGCTCGCAGTGAGCAAGCCACTCATGCTCGCGAAGTGCCATGGACAATGACCGCCGCGATGCTGATTTTAGCAGCTATCTGCGTGATTTTAGGGGTAGGCGCGACCTATATCGCTCCGGTTTTAGCCAACGTGGCAATGTCCCTGACACACGCCACCGATATCACCGTGGCGCAAGGGGCGATGCTAGTTCCAAACAGCGCGTCTCAAGCGATGATCTCTCCAGCCATGACGCTGATCCTGTTGCTCGCACTGCCTATCATTCCACTGATTATCTACATGGTATTTAAAGGCAAACAGCTCGAAGCGCGCCGTAAAGGGGATGCTTGGGCGTGTGGTTATGCATGGGAAAAAGAGATGTCCGTATCCGCGGGAGGCTTTACTCAGCCGCTGCGTTCTATGTTTGCACCGCTGTATCGCCTGCGTACTCAGCTCGACCCTTCAGCGCGTTTAGCGCAAACCTTAGAAGTGACGAAAGAGGGAGCAGGGAAGGTGGAACCGTTCTGGGATGAGAAAATTATCTACCCGCTGGTTCGCGTGATTAACCGAATAGCAAAACGCATGCAATGCCTGCAAGGCGGGGACTTCAGGCTCTACTGCCTGTATGTGGTCGCGGCCTTGATCGTGTTGCTTGTTGTGATTGCGGCGTAAGGAGAGAAACCATGTCGATTCAAGAAACACCCACATTGATGACAGGGATCTTCGCCGTCGTTCAAGCCGTGGTTTTACTGCTGCTGACGCCGCTGTTCACAGGGATCTCCCGTCAAATTCGCGCCAAAATGCATTCCCGCCAAGGCCCCGGTATTTGGCAGGATTATCGTGATATTACCAAGCTACTGACACGTCAATCCGTCGCGCCGCGTGATTCTGGCATTATCTTTCGCATCATGCCGTATGTGCTGCTGGGCAGCATGTTGCTGCTAGCGATGGCGTTGCCAGTGGTCACGAACACGTCACTGTTTAGTGGTGCAGCCGACATCATTATCGTGCTGTATATCTTCGCGTTATTCCGCTTTTTCTTCTCACTTTCTGGTCTCGATACGGGCAGCCCATTTGCGGGTATCGGTGCGAGCCGTGAACTGACACTTGGCGTACTGGTGGAACCGACGTTATTCCTCGGCTTGCTAGTCGTAGCTCTGATCGCTGGCTCCACCAATATTGGCACCATCAGCGCTACGATGAGTGAAGGCTGGGTGTCTCCAACTGCCACGTTATTAGCGCTACTCGCTTGCGGATTCGCGACATTTATTGAGATGGGCAAAATCCCATTCGACGTGGCGGAAGCGGAGCAAGAGCTGCAAGAAGGTCCATTAACCGAATACTCCGGTTCAGGATTCGCGATGGTGAAACTGGGCATTGGCCTGAAACAAGTGGTCGTTGCGGTTCTGTTCCTGTCGATTTTCTTCCCATTCGGCAATGCCGGAGTCTTTACTGTTGGCAGTGTGCTGTTAGCGATGGGATTAATGCTAGTGAAATTATTGGTGATTTTCGTGCTGGCGTCGCTGGTCGAAAACAGTCTGGCTCGTGGTCGTTTCTTATTAACGCACCATGTGACTTGGTTAGGATTCGGTGTTGCGGCACTCGGATTCGTCTTCTACCTCACCGGTCTATAAGGAGCGACGAAGCATGTTAGAAAATATTGCACTAGCAACCTTGATAATCCCGTTCATCGGGGCGTTGCTGGTCAGTGTGCTACCCACCCGTCTAGCGCCGTGGCTAAGTACCTTAGTTGCCTTACTGGCGTCTTTGGGAACGGCAGCATTAGGCTGGCTCTATTTAGACGGTGGCAAGGTCGCCACTACACTGGAGTTAATCCAGACAGGCGATGTCGCGCTGTTCGGTTTTACTGTGGATGGCGTCAGCACGCTGATTGCGTTTGCGGTGGTGTTCCTTGGCTTCTTGATTTGCCTCTATTCAACGGGGTATCTCACTGAAGGAAACCGTGAACACGCTCATGGGCCAACTCGCCGTTATTACGCTTTCTTGCTGATCTTTATCGGTGCGATGGCAGGGGTTGTGCTCTCTTCCACTATCTTAGGGCAATTGGTGTTCTTCGAAATTACCGGTGGATGTTCTTGGGCGCTCATTGGTTACTACCAAACTGAAAAATCCCAGCGTTCAGCGATGAAAGCGTTGCTCATTACCCATGTTGGCTCACTCGGCTTATACATGGCGGCGGCAACTCTGTTTATCAGCACCGGAACCTTTGCTCTGAGCGCCATTGACCGCTTGAGTGAATCCCAAAGCCTGATCGTGTTTGGCGGTATTCTGTTTGCAGCATGGGGTAAATCAGCCCAGTTACCACTGCAAGCCTGGCTACCCGATGCGATGGAAGCCCCAACCCCAGTTAGTGCTTACTTACACGCCGCCTCCATGGTGAAAGTGGGTGTGTATATCTTTGCCCGTGGCTTGATGTCTTCCACCCATGTGCCAGAAATTATAGGTTGGGTGGGTGTCGTGATGGCGGTCATCACACTGGTGTATGGCTTTATGATGTATCTGCCGCAGAAAGATATGAAACGTCTGCTGGCATGGTCAACCATCACGCAGCTGGCGTATATCTTCCTCGCTTTATCCTTATCCGTTTTCGGTTCCAAAGAAGCCTTCGATGGCGGTATCGCGTATATCTTCAACCACGCATTTGCGAAAAGCCTGTTCTTCTTAGTGGCGGGCGCGCTGAGTTATAGCTGCGGTACCCGTATGCTGCCACGCTTACGCGGTTTGGCAAAGCGCTACCCATTACTCGGTGTGGGCTTCTGTGTGGCGGCACTGGCCATTGCGGGTGTTCCACCACTTAACGGTTTCTTCAGTAAATTTCCTATCTTTGCAGCGGGCTTCGCGCTGTCTGAACAGTTCTGGGTATTAACGCCAATTATGGTGTTGGTACTGATTGAATCTGTCGCGAGCTTTGCATGGTTGCTGTACTGGTTCGGTAAAGTGGTTCCGGGTGAACCTAGCGAAGAAGTGGCAAACGGCAGCGCAGTTCCTTGGGCAATGCAGTGGGTTATTGGCTTACTGATCGTAATGTCCTTCTGTTCTAGTGTTATCGCCGTCATCTGGCTCGGTTAAGGGAGAGAAAGCATGACTGGTTCAATGATTGTGAATAATTTAGCAGGGCTGATGATGATCACGTCGCTGCTGGTGATCGGCGCGAAAAAGCCGGTGGTCTCTTGTTGGTTCTATGCGTTGCAGTCGCTGGTGTTAGTGGCGATTTTCGGCACGTTATCTTACACCCTCAACGCCCCTGAATTGGCAATGTGGGCAGGTACCGCGTTCGCCACAAAAGTGGTTTTAGTGCCGCTGATTATGGGCTACGCCTTCCGCAAATTGTCCGACCCAACCGCTAACGGCGGGGTGATTAGCCCAGCTTGGTTGATGTTAGCGGCAGCGGTGATTGTGGTGCTGTGCTGGTTTGTGGTCGAGCCAATTAAACTGCCACTGGCGGCTGATTTAAAACCTGCTTTAGCAGTTTCTCTTGGGCACTTTATGTTGGGACTGCTGTGCATCGTCACTCAGCGCAATATTCTCAAGCAAGCCTTTGGTTACTGCCTAATGGAAAACGGCTCCCACCTGACCCTAGCGTTACTGGCGTATAAAGCCCCTGAGCTGGTGGAGATTGGTATCGCCACAGACGCCATTTTTGCAGTGATCATTATGGCGGTATTGGCTCGTAAAATTTATCGCACGCTCAACACACTGAACGTGGATCAACTGACCGCGCTGAAGGGGTGATGAGATGAGTCAAACAATGTTATTAACCTTATTGATGGCAACCCCGCTGGTGATTTCACTGCTGGCGTTCGCCTGCCGTTTATTGGGTAACGGTGCAAAAATCCCTGTCACTCTGATCCATGCTATTGGGATCACGGCATTGCTAGTGTTATCGATCTGGATGGTTGGCACGATAGATAAAGTCGGTGATTTGCTGATGGCAGGTCACTGGATCCACCTTGATAGCCTTGCCGGGTTATTCCTCGCTATCTTAGGGATCGTCGGCTTCCTGACTGGCTTGTACTCTATCGGTTATATGAACCATGAAGTGCATGAAGGGGAAATTAGTGTTGGAACCTTATGTAACTATTACGGTTTCTTCCACTTATTCCTGTTCACTATGTTGCTGGTGATCACCAGTAATAACCTGATCTTAATGTGGGCGGCGGTCGAAGCGACCACCTTAAGCTCCGCGTTCTTAGTGGGCATTTACGGTCAACGTTCTTCACTGGAAGCGGCATGGAAATACATCATTATCTGTAGCGTAGGTGTGGCGTTTGGTCTGTTTGGTACTATTTTAGTGTATGCCAATGCGGTGAACGTCATGCCGGATCCTGAAATGGCGATTTTCTGGACGGAAGTCCTGAAATATACCGACCTTCTCGATCCAACCTTGATGCATCTTGCCTTTGTCTTTGTGTTAATCGGTTTTGGTACCAAAACCGGTCTTTTCCCAATGCACGCCTGGTTACCGGATGCGCACAGTGAGGCACCAAGCCCAACTTCGGCGTTGCTGTCTGCGGTGCTGCTCAACTGCGCACTGCTGATTATCATCCGTTACTACATCATCGTCACTTCATCAATTGGTGGCGAATTTACGCAAACCTTATTGTTGGTGTTCGGATTAATGTCCGTCGCGGTGGCTGCGTTTTTTATCTTGGTACAAAAAGATATGAAACGTTTGCTGGCCTACTCCAGTGTGGAAAACATGGGGCTGATCGCGGTGGCATTAGGTATCGGTGGGCCTTTAGGTGTACTGGCTGCGCTGCTGCATACCTTAAACCACAGTTTGGGTAAAACCTTGCTGTTCTGCGGTTCCGGTAACGTGTTACTGAAATATGGCACTCGCGATATTACGGTGGTGAAAGGGCTACTGCGCACTATGCCATTTACCGCGGTGGTGTTTGCGGGGGGCGCATTAGCACTGGGTGGCATGCCGCCATTCAACGTCTTTTTAAGTGAATTTATGATTGTGGTGGCGGGGCTGGTCGCTAACCATTTCTGGTTAACCTTGCTGGTGCTGATCTTGATTACGGTAGTGCTGGGCGGGTTGATCCGCATGATCTCCAAAACCTTATTTGGCGAACAACCAGAGTGCGTAGCGCGTGGTGAACTGGGCATTTTAACCACATTACCAATGGCGATTTTGATTGTACTGATGCTGGTGATGGGAACGTATATTCCTCAACCTGTCAGTCGCTTACTGGAAAATGCCGCGACAATCGTGCTCAAAGATAGTGCGACAGTCGACCACCAAATTACCACCTTAAATTATCAATGGCCGTGGGGTGCAAGCACCTCCGAACCTTCATCGCAGGAGAAATAACGTGAGCTATCAGAATTATACAGATACCCTTCAGGGCGTTCGCAAAGGCGCGGGCTATCTGGCAAAAGTGCGCGAGAAATTTCCTCATGCCATGCTGGAAGAGGAGTGGCAAACCGCCAACCAAGTCACCATTACCGTCAAAACCGAGATGCTGCCAGACGTGGTGGAATTCCTCTATTACGGCTGTGGCGGTTGGTTGCCGGTGTTATGGGGGAACGATGAACGTCCTCTCAATGGGCAGTTTGCAGTTTATTACGCACTGTCGATGGAAGAGGGAGAAAAATGCTGGGTAACGGTGAAAGCGTATGTCAGTCCAATCACCCAAGAGTTCCCATCTGTAACGCCACGGGTGCCTGCGGCTGTGTGGGGAGAGCGTGAAATCCGTGATATGTACGGTTTACGTCCGGTGGGCTTGCCGGATGAGCGCCGCTTAGTGCTGCCGGATGATTGGCCGGAAGACCTGTATCCGCTGCGTAAAGACACTATGGATTACCGTCAGCGCCCAGCGCCAACCACCGACACAGAAACCTACGAGTTTATCAACGACAGCAAAACCCAAAGCCGCATCGTGCCAATTGGTCCGCTGCATATCACGTCCGATGAACCGGGACACTTCCGCCTGTTTGTGGATGGCGAGCGCATTGTGGATGCGGACTACCGTATGTTCTACGTGCACCGCGGGATGGAAAAATTGGCTGAAACCCGCATGGGCTACAACGAAGTCACTTTCTTATCTGACCGCGTATGCGGCATTTGCGGCTTCACCCACAGCGTGGCATACACCACCTCTGTGGAAAATGCGCTGGGTATTTATGTGCCTCAACGCGCTCACACTATTCGTAGCGTATTACTGGAAGTGGAACGTCTACACAGCCACTTGCTGAATATCGGCTTAGCGAGCCACTTCACCGGTTTTGATACCGGTTTCATGCAGTTTTTCCGTGTCCGTGAAAAATCCATGACTATGGCGGAATTACTGACAGGCGCCCGTAAAACTTACGGTACCAACTTAATTGGTGGGGTTCGTCGTGACTTCTTGAAAGAGCAGCGCGTGAAAACCATTCAGCTGGTTAAAGAGATGCGCCAAGATGTAACTCAGCTGGTGGACATGTTGCTGAGTACACCAAATATGGAGCAGCGTACCGTCGGCGTCGGCCGCCTCGATCCACAAGTTGCTCGTGATTACAGCCCTGTGGGACCGATGATCCGCGCCAGCGGCTTCAAGCGCGATGTGCGTTTCGACCACCCATTTGCGGACTACGGCAATTTACCAAAAACCTTATTCACCTTAGATGGTTGCGATGTTTATTCCCGCGTGATGGTACGCATTAAAGAGACATTGGACTCTCTGTCGATGATTGAATATGCCCTCGACAATATGCCAGAAGGCCCAATTCTGACGGAAGGCTTTACCTATCAGCCCCATAAATTTGCACTGGGCTATACCGAAGCGCCGCGAGGTGAAGATGTTCACTGGAGCATGCTCGGCGATAACCAAAAACTGTATCGCTGGCGTTGCCGTGCTGCCACTTACGCGAACTGGCCAGTGCTGCGCTATATGCTGCAAGGCAACACCGTTTCCGATGCGCCATTGATTATCGGTAGCCTTGACCCTTGTTACTCCTGTACTGACCGCGTGACGCTGGTGGATGTGAAAAAACGCAAAGCGAAAACTGTCGCGTACAAAGAGCTCGAACAGCACAGTATCGAGCGCAAACATTCGATTATGAAATAACGGAGGGACACCATGTTTAAACTTTTTAAAACCCTTCGTAATGCGGGTACTGCAACGGTGAAATACCCGTTCAAACCGCTGGAAGTGGCTCACGGATTTAGAGGTAAACCAGAGTACGACCCACAGCAATGTATCGCGTGTGGCGCCTGTATTTCCGCTTGCCCTGCCAATGCGTTAACCATGGAAACTGACTTAGAAAGTGGTGAACGCCGCTGGCAGCTGTTTTTAGGTCGCTGTATTTATTGCGCGCGCTGTGAAGAAGTTTGCCCGACTCGAGCCATCCACTTAACGGAAGAATTTGAAACGGCGGTAATGAACAAAGCGGATTTATATATGAAAGGGACATTCCGCCTGCAACATTGTCGCCAGTGTGGCGAAGCATTTGCCCCGAAAAAATCCGTGGAGTATGCCATGGCGCTGATGGTGGCATCGGGGATTGAGGAAGGCGGCATTGAAGCTCTGCGCCCAATGTATGAAACCTGCCCATCTTGTAAGCAAAAAAACAATTTATTGAATAATGATCGTCAGAACTTCCGTTTGCATATTCAGGGAGATAAATCATGAGTTTGCCAAATATCCCCGTCAACCATCATGTTAGCCAGCCGATTGTGCTCGATGAGCAGGTCGCAAAACTGAAAAGCACGCTGCTGAAAGATATTAAGCGTTCAGCCTATGTGTATCGCGTGGACTGTGGCGGTTGCAACGGATGTGAAATTGAAATTTTCTCGGCAATCACCCCGGTTTTCGATGCAGAGCGTTTTGGGATCAAAGTGGTGGCATCTCCGCGCCATGCGGATATTTTACTGTTCACAGGCGCTGTCACCCGTGCAATGCGTATGCCTGCACTGCGTGCGTATGAATCTGCGCCGGATCCAAAAATCTGTATCTCTTATGGGGCTTGCGGTTGCGGTGGCGGGATCTTCCACGACTTGTATTGTGTCTGGGGCGGTAGCGAACATATCGTGCCGATCGATGTGTGGATCCCAGGTTGCCCACCAACCCCAGCAGCCACGATTTACGGTTTCGCGGTGGCATTAGGGTTATTGAATCAGAAATTGGTTGGGCAAGATCACCGTGAAGCAGATGGGGAAAAAGTGGAGCTTTTACTGCCATCCATCCCTTTGGCGACCCGCGTGATGATCGAGCGTGAAGCGCGCCGCCAAGCGGGATATTACCAAGGTCGAGAAATCAGTGACCGCTTCTTGACCCTGCTGGATGGAGCGACCCCAAGCCAAGTGAAAGCTACGATGCAAACATGGATGGACGAGGAGCAAGACCCGCGTCTGCGTGAGATTGTGAACCGACTCGTGACCGTGCTGCAACAAGGGGGCATCGATGAGTGAGCCAGCAACTGAAACGGGCAAAGTGATTTTCTGGTCACTGCGCCAGAAATTTGTCGACAGTGACGATGACGTACCTGAAGACGCGCAGCAAGTGATGTATTACTCACTGGCGATTGGTCACCATGTTGGGATGATTGACTGCTTAAAAACGGAATTGGAATGTCCATTGGATGGCTACCAAGCATGGGTGAATGCCCTTCCTGAAGGGGAGGCGCGTCGCAAATTACAGGGCTTGATCACCTTTGGCGAGATTAATATCGATTCCACCCACACCAATATGCTGGCGTTAGCATTAGATGGTTTCGCTAAAGACAGTGATTCTCCCTATCAGGCATGGAGCGCCACACTGATTCGATTACTCGGTGAAATTGAGCGTGAGCCGGCAATTTATTTGATCGTGAAAAGACAGATAGCGAAAAGGCAGCCGATGAGTGATGTTGCGAGACAAACTCAACCGTCTTTTTCGATGGAAATCGAATCTTCAGCAGAAAATACATTCTCTTCAGAGAATCAATCACCCGTGCAGAATCTGATGCTGGCGGTGGGTAATAGCATGATGGGAGATGATGGCGCAGGCCCGATGCTATTCGACCTGATGCAGCAAACCCCGATTGACGGCTGGGTGGCAATTAACGGTGGCAGCAGTCCTGAAAGTGTTTCCCATCAAGTGCGAGCGTTAAAACCTCAGCGTTTATTAATTGTGGATGCTGCGGATATTGGTTTAGCGCCCGGTGAAATTCGGGTTATCGACCCCGATGATATCGCCGAAATGTTTATTATGAGCACCCATAACCTGCCGCTGAATTTTCTTATCGACCAGTTAAAAGAGGATGTCGGAGAAGTTATTTTCTTAGGCATTCAGCCCGACTTAGTGGGTTTTTATATGCCGATGAATGACAAAGTGGTCTCCGCTGTCGAGCAAGTTTATCAAGCCTTACCAACGTGGGAAGGGTTAGGGGGATTTCAGTTATTTGAGGGTGAGTAACGGCAGACTGGAAGCCTTTATTTAAAGGATATAATTTTAAGGGAATAAATAGACCGCGCTACAGGGATGCCGTGCGGTTTTTTTGTTTTAAGTGTTATTCATACTTAGCTAATAATCCGATTTTTTGGTTTCAATAATTAAATAAGATTAATCTATGAGTAATAAAAAATGAAATAAAAGATAAGTAATTTCTATTTTTATACTTATTTTATCCATATTTACACTCTCTATTGGTTAAATTAAGAAAATATATATCTAATCTATATTGGTTTTTGTTTCTTTGTAATTACTTGTTTAATTAGTGATTTCTTATTTTCATCTCTTAATTTCTCCTTGTGTTGACCACTTAAGTAAAACTGATTAAATTACGGAAATAGAAATTAGCATTTTTAATCAAATTGATTGCAGTTTATCCGTTACGTAATATTAATCGAGTTAAATCCCGTGCCATTAAAAAAACATTTCAGCAATACGATAAAACAGCATAAATATCGCCAATGGGTTGCGTTAAGTTTGCTTTTTATAAGCCCTAATTTGTGGGCTGAACCATTTTTGAATCCAGCAAAAGAAGCGGCGAATATCGATCTTCGCGAACAACAGCGCCAACAAGAACGAGAAAGAGAATTACAACGACAAAATACTCCAGTGGTAGATACGCAATTTGCTCAGCCTGATTTGTCATTACCGGATTATCCACAAAATGAAACGCCGTGTTTTACCATCAATACGATCCGCCTTGAAGGTGATTCGGCGGCTGATTTTCAGTGGGCATTAAAAGCGGTGAATGATGCTAAAGGGCTCTGCCTAGGTGGGCAAGGCGTTTTGCTGGCTTTAAACAAAGTGCAGAATGCTATTTTGGAAAAAGGTTATGTGACCACTCGTGTAATGGCGCAAGAGCAAGATTTAACCCAAGGCGAGCTAGTCTTAATGCTGCAACCTGGTCGGATTAATGCGATACGTTTTGATGAAGGTACTTCATGGCGAGGGCGTTTATGGAATGCTATCCCTGCGTCTTCAGGGGATATTCTTAATCTGAGAGATATCGAACAAGGTCTAGAAAACTTCAAGCGCGTCCCTAATGTCATCGCCGATATTCGTATTGAACCCGGCCCGGTTGATGGTACCAGTGACTTAGTGGTCAGTTGGCAAGAAAAACACCCTGTTCGTTTGAGTTTAAGCCTTGATGACAGTGGCTCAAAAAGTACAGGGCGCTATTTAGGCTCCGCGACGCTAGCCATTGATGCACCGTTTGCCCAAAACGACATGTTTTACGCCAATATCAGCAAAGATCTGTTCGATAAGGGTCCTTTTGGTAACGATTCTTATACCCTGAACTATTTTATACCCGTAGGTAATTGGGGATTTGCAGCCAACTATAACGAATATAACTATCACCAAAATATTCCTAATGCCAACGAAGTGCTGCGTTATACCGGTAAGAGCGATACCGCCCAATTCACGGTATCTCGCTTACTGTTTCGCGATCAATCCCATAAAACGACCCTTAATTTGCGCACTTACCGAAAAACAGCCAGTAACTCAGTTAATGACATTGATATTGAGCAGCAACGTCGCCGTACTGCCGGTTGGGAAGTGGGCGTAAACCAGCGTAGTTTCCTAGGTAATGCGACAGTGGATGCAAATATTAACTGGCGTCGTGGGACAGGGGCGTATGGTGCTCTGCGCGCACCAGAGGAAAAATCGAACAGCGGTAGTGCTCGTGTGGGGACATTGCTTGGTGATATTAGCTTAAACCAACCTTTTATGTTGGGTGAACAACCTTGGCGCTGGAATACCACTTTGCGTGGTCAGTGGACTCAGCACGCCTTAACACCGCAAGAGCGTATGTCTATCGGTGGGCGCTATACCGTCCGTGGCTTTGATGGTGAACAAGTGCTTTCCGGTGAAAAAGGCCTGATCTGGCGTAATGACTTGGCGTGGAATGCCTTCTCTAAAGGGCAGGAAATCTATCTTGCGGTGGATTATGGTCGTGTTGAAGGCCAGAGCACTAAGTACCTTGTTGGAAATCAACTTGCAGGTACCGCATTAGGGCTTCGCGGCTCAATATCATCACGTTTAAGTTACGACTTATTCGTTGGCATTCCGCTGTATAAACCTAAAAAATTCGACACCTCGGGAACCACGGCAGGATTTAGCCTCAATCTCGAAATGTAGCTGTGTTTCCATTAGACAGACTCGGTTATTTCCGTGTTTGCGTTGTGTTTTCTGAAGGATAGTACGTTATGAATAAGCATTGTTATCGTCTGATTTTTAGCCGCACTCACGGGGAATTACGTGTGGTGTCTGAACTGGCAAAAAGCTGTAGCACTGAAGCAGGTCAAACTCGAGGGTCGAATGGAGGCCGCCTATGGGTCACTTTACGCCGTACTTCGCTGTTGCTTTGGTTGGCACTATGGGGAAGCTCAGCACTAGCTAGTAGTATTGTGGCAGATAACAATGCACCTAAGAACCAACGTCCTGAAGTTATTAATACGCAAAATGGGATCCCGCAGGTCAATATTGCAGCGCCGAATGGTTCGGGAATTTCTCATAACCAATACAAGCAATTTGATGTGGATAATCGCGGGACGATCCTTAATAACTCCGCGGTCATGACATCCACGCAAACGGCTGGAATGATCCAAGGAAACCCAAATTTAGATCCGAATAAAGCGCCTGCTCGCGTTATTCTCAATGAAGTTAACAGTAATAACCCAAGCCAAATTAAAGGCTTCCTTGAAGTAGCAGGTGGCAAAGCCCAAGTAATAGTGGCTAACCCTGCTGGTATTATTTGTAATGGCTGCGGAACGATTAATGCGGGGCGCATGACGTTGACCACAGGAAAACCGCAATTTAATCAAGATGGCAGCCTTGCTGGATATCAAGTTGAGCGTGGTGTTATTCGCGTAGAAGGTGGCGGACTGAATGCGGATCGTCGCCATGACACTCAATATGTGGATCTGCTTTCCCGAGCTGTGGAAATCAACGCAGGAGTGTGGGCAAAAGACAATATTACTGTTGTAGCCGGCAAAAACCGTGTTGATACACAAAACAAAGCAACACCAATAGACAGCCAAGCTGCAAAACCTGAATTTGCTATCGATATGGGGCAAATGGGGGGAATGTATAGCGGCGCGATACGCATGGTGGGTACAGAAAATGGTGTGGGTGTCCGTAACCAAGGTGGACACATACAAGCAGATAAAACGCTGACGGTGAGCAGTAATGGGAAGCTGAGTTGGGGTTCTGACACACAAGAAGCGACCACGCAAGCAGGTAGTAATATTACTTTAACGGCAAAAGAGGATATCGACCATAAAGGTAAATTACACAGTGGCGGAGCACTGCAAGTTGAAAGCCAGCAAGGGTCGGTGGCAAATACTGGAACACTCGCTGCGCTCCATGATGTGAATATCAACGCAAAAGACAATGTTCAAAGCCGTGGCAATGTCCTTGCGGGAAGCGATAACAAAAGCAATATCGTCAATAACGCCAATATTACATTAACGGGTGGTGGCAATATTGAGGCTCATGGCAATGTGTTAAGCAAACAAACCGTGTCGGCAACAGGGCAATCACTGGATTTAAGCCAAAGCCAAATTGCGGCCTCAACGCTAGGGTTAACCTCAAAAAAAGGGGATATTGCGTTATCGCAATCGAAAGTGGATGCCAATGATATAACGCTAAGTAGTCAAAAAAATATTCATGCGGAACAAGCACAAGTCAAAGCCAAGCAATGGGATGTCAGTGGAAACACGTTGTTTAGCCAAAAAGGGACGTGGGTTCAAACAGGAAAAAGTGACAGCCAGTTTGCCCTTACAGGGCAGCTTGATAACCAAGATGGTGCGATAGAAGCGTATGGGCTTAAGTTAAGTGCCGATTCATTGAATAACCAACGTGGACAGTTAACTGCACTCGGTAACACTAAACAAGATTGGCAATTCAAAAACAGCCTCAATAACCAACAGGGTGTCATGGGCAGTAATGGTGATTTAACTCTGACTGCTAGTGAGATAAATAACCAGTCCGGAACCATTAAAAGCCAAACACAACTGACGCTGAACGCGAAAGATCGGGTGGATAACACGGCCGGTAACCTTGTGGCTGGGAAGTCTATTGATCTGCAAGCCGGCAGTGGGCTAAACAACCAGTCGGGTACAGTCAATAGCCAAAAAGTTACGGTGACGACTGATAATCTGAATAATGCACTGGGTAAACTGATTAGCCAAACTACTCTCGATATTGTCGCTCGCCAGCAAGTGAATAACGCACAAGGGTTTATCGGCTCAGGGGATTCTCTTTCCTTAAAAACGACGGGAAGTGTTGGAAATCAGCAGGGAACAATTCAAAGTGAGGCCCAGTTAGCAATTGAGGCAAAGGGCATTAATAATACAAAAGGTAAAATATTGGCTGATCAAAATCTGACTCTGAATGCAGGGGCAGATCTTGATAACCAAAATGGCACGATCTATGGTCAGGAAATTGCGCTTAATGCAGAAAATATTGGCAACCATTCTGGCCAAATTGTTGGTGAAAATACAGTCGATATCAAAGCAAAAAATACGTTAGATAACAGCAAAGGAAAAGTGATTGCCAATCAGGGCTTAACGGCTACTGTCGGCCAACAGCTCTCCAACCAAGCAGGTTTACTGCAAAGTGGTAATCAATTTGTTATCACCGCCCAATCATTGAATAACCGAGATGGCCAAGTTCTGTCTGGTAAAGTCCTTGATATCACGACTGCCGCGAAAATTGACAACGCAAAAGGCGAAATCAGCAGTCAATATGTCGACATCGATACAGAGCAGCTCGAAAACCAATCGGGTAAAGTGATTGCTAGCCAAAATTTAGATATCACTAGCCGTGATGGCGTCAATAATCAGACCGGATTACTCGAAGCTGGTCAGCAACTGAGCCTCGAAACCCAACGTGATATTGCAAACCAGAAAGGGGTTATTCAGGCAGGGAAAATTGCCGAGATTACCGCCAACAATCTTGATAACACCGAAGGCCAGTTACAATCTGGTAAAACCCTTGCGCTTAACACGCAAGGTAACATTGATAATATTCAAGGAAAAATAAGTGCAGGGCAGGCTTTAGACTGGCAAGGTCGCCAGCAGAGCACGTTCAATAACAATGGTGGGTTGCTACAGAGTGGTGGCACGTTAGCGTTAGCTGGCGGACAACTGAGCAACCAACAAAAGGGACAAATCCTGAGCCAAGATGCGCTTTCATTCACCCTTACTGGCGATTTTAATAACCAAACTGGTATTCTGACCAGTCAACGTGATGCTGTGATCAATGCCAACCTCGTTAATAATGCGCAAGGGGCAATCAATGCTCTTGGTCGTTTGAATGTTCAGGTCGCACAGCTGATTGATAACCGCGATGGGCGCATTTTTAGCCAGCAAGCCCAAACACTTAAAGCGCAAAATATTCAGAACCAGAAAGGCTGGATGGGTAGCTTAGATTCATGGCAGGCGACGACTCAGTCATTGAATAACCAAAGTGGTGAAATTCAAAGCCAGAAAAATATCGAACTCACGGCAAACTCACTGGATAATCAACAAGGCATATTACAAGCTGGTGGTGCTGCATCACTATTAGTTGCCAACGAAATCAATAACATCCAAGGCAAAATTAGTGCCAGCCAAAACCTGACTATGACAGGGCAATCCATCAATAATCAGCAAGGGAAAATACTCTCTGGCGGTACATTACAGCTTAGTGCTTCGAGTGCGAATAACTCGCAAAACGGCTTACTCTACAGCCAAAAACAGCTGTTGTTATCGATTGAAAATGTATTGAATAACGATCACGGTAAATTACAAAGTGGCGAAAGTCTTACGCTTACGAGCAAAGCGTTAGACAATACCGCTGGCAAGATCGAAAGCCAACAAACGCTGAATCTCACAAGCACAGAACTGATAGACAACACATCAGGAACCATTCTTAGCAATCAAAAACAAAAATTAGAAACCAACGTATTTAAGAACCAACAAGGTACAGTCAGCAGCCTTGGTGAACTTGCC
This sequence comes from Providencia sp. wls1914, assembly GCF_009706645.1. Taxonomy (NCBI): domain Bacteria; kingdom Pseudomonadati; phylum Pseudomonadota; class Gammaproteobacteria; order Enterobacterales; family Morganellaceae; genus Providencia; species Providencia sp. wls1914. Next base: position 31,570 of record NZ_WLUN01000008.1, on the reverse strand, counting down.
CTGAATACGACAGAGCTTGATAACCGTACAGGTACTGTTATTAGCCAACAAGCGGGCATGTACAACATCGCGCAGCTCAATAACACGCAAGGAAAAATTCACAGCGGCGACACCTTAACGTTGAATGCTACAGATATCCAAAACCAGCAAGGGCAGCTAGTCTCCACCAAAGCGCTGAAATTGATTGCACTGACATTGGATAATCGATATAGCGGTATTTTAAGCAGCCAAGGTAGCTTCAGCCTGTTACTGAGTACCTTAGATAACCGTGAAAATGGTCTGGTACACGGCAGTAAAGAAACCACGCTAACCGTTAAAAATATCGAAAATACCCAAGGTCGACTGCAAAGTAACGAAAACTTGATGTTTTCGGGTGTCAATCGCTTGGATAACCAATCCGGCAATATCGTTGCCAATGGCGATATTGCACTGAATACGGATGCGGCTTCCGTATCAACTCAGCTTGATCTACTGAATCAAAAAGGTACCCTGCAAAGTGGTTCGGCTCTCGCCATTAAAACCCAGTCTATTAATAATCAGGGCGGGATCATCAAGAGCCAAAAAGCACTCTCGTTAACGGCTGCTCAGGATTATACACACCGTTCAGGCGATACCCTCACCAGTAATCAATCCGTCACACTGAATATTGCGGGCGCTTTGACCAATCTTACCGACTGGTTACTACCGGGTGATTTGACGATTAATAGCCAAGATTTGACTAACCAAGGCTCGCTTGTTAGCAAGTCAATGAATGTCACGACAGGCAAATTGGATAATCAGAACCGCTTAGAAGCAGATAACCTGACATTGAATGTTAATGACCTAGGTAATGCCGCCACGGTGATGGGGGACTCTATCCGTGTTAATGCCAAAACAATAGATAACTATGGTAAGAATGCAGTTATCGCAGGAGCAAAACACGTTGATCTTCGTACCCAAAATACATTAACTAACCGTGGCCAAGCGCTGATTTACAGTGGGGATTCACTGAATCTACAGAGTGACAATATCATTGAAAATAACGCCAGTTTTATTGAGGGCGAAGGCGCAGTTTCTATTATCGCTCGTCAGCTCAATAACTTACGCGAAGGTGTGGATATTCAGCGAGAAGCTGAAAGTCAGACATATCATAAGAACTTGTATAATTTCTATTGGCGTTCATTTGGAACAGAAGTGCACAAAACACCAGATGCAATGGCGCCAACGACTCAAAAACTGACTTTTCAAAATGAGCAGGCTGCATTAGACAGTAAGTACGGAACTATTCTCGATATTGATGCGCAGAAGAAGCGAGCTCAAGTTCGTGTGAAAAATAAAGATAACCAATTAACCACGATTTGGGTCAATTATTTAGCGCTTACGCCAGACAGTGATGGCGGCTATTCGATGACGTTCTATGAAACGAGAGCGAGTTCGGACTATCGCCGACAAAATCCACCTACACCTTATCATGGTGCAGTATGGCGGGAACATAACGAACCTAATTACGAAATATGGGATCCAAACAGACATATGGATCTCGCTAACTCGACTAAGGTTGAAGATTATAGCTGGATACGAGAACGCTCGGTCACAGGAACAGACACTCGAGATAAGCTGATATCGGAAGGTATTGGTGCACGTATCCTGTCGGGTGGGAATATGATGATCCATATTACTGAGCAACTCAAAAATGATGCGAGCACTATTACATCAACCGGTAATTTAGATATAGAAGGTAAAGAATTCGTAGAAAATACGGGTTATTCCGTGAATGAACGCCGCAAAGAATTCTACTCTGACCATTATGATGTCAGTAAAAGCCATTGGTACCCTGAATATAGTAGTGACAAAACCACGGCACTGACGACTCTTGATAGCATTATTTCAGGTAATGGTAATGTATCGATTACTGGCGCCAATATTACCAACACTACGGTTAATGACGCCCAAATATCCACAATCGAAGCGGCGATTAACGCTGCCAAAGCGGAACGCGCGGAGTGGGAACGCAACCCACTGACATTTGATATTGACGGTGTCGACAAACAGAACCTTAACACAGGATTGACCACGCATGGTGGCTCTGGGTTAACTACGCCAGAAGGTCAATCACCGCAAGAGCGCCCATTATTACCAGCAGAGCTGGCCTTAACGGAAAAACAGCATATCGGCGATGTGGCAACTTCTATCCCGAATAACGGATTATTCCGTCCAAACTTAACGCCAGATAGCCCATTTTTAGTGGTGACGGACTCGCGATTCACCGACAGAAATAAGTTTATCAGCAGCGACTATTTACTTGAGCGCGTTGGCTACTCTCCTGCGGACGTACACAAGCGTTTAGGTGATGGCTTCTATGAACAGCGTTTAGTTCGCGAGCAAGTTTTGAAATTAACGGGACGCCCTTCTGTGAAAGAGGGTGATGCGATGACGCAATATCAATATTTAATGGATAACGGTATTCGCGTAGCAGAGGAGTTTCATTTACGTCCAGGAGTAGCATTAACGCCTGCTCAAATTGCGGCATTGCAGCAAGATATCGTGTGGATGGTGAGCGAAACTGTCAACACGGCACAAGGTCCCCAAACAGTTTGGGTTCCAAAAGTTTACTTAGCGAATCAAACCATTAGGTTAACTCAGCAAGGCGCAATTATTGCGGGTAATACACTGCATCTTTCTGCGGATAGCGTCGATAATGCGGGGAACCTGTTGGCGGATAACTCCCTGAGTGTGGATGCGAAGCAGTTCACTCATCGTAATGGGGATGTCAATGCGGATAGCATCCAAGTTAAAGCGGATAGCATCACATTAAGTACCAACTTACAAGATGCCTTACGCCAAGCGACGATGAATGCCACCGATATCACGCTAACGGGAAATGACATTCAATTACAAGGCGCGAAGCTTGACGCAACCCATGACATTAAATTGAATGCCCGAGATAGCTTATCGATAACATCGGTCAAAAGTACTCATAAGGGGACTATTGATATAATAGCCGGCGCAATGGGTGACCGTAGTAATATCGTTAATACTTCGGGGAATCTCGCTCAAGTCAGCGGAGAATGGCAATTAGCACAAAGTAGTGAACTGAGTGCGGGTGGAAACCTCAGCCTGAATGCTGGAAAAGATATCACTGTCAAAGGTAGCCAAGCTCAAGCTGGCGGCACGCTGGATGTCAACGCCGGTGGCGATATCAATATCCTGTCGGATAAAACCACCAATAAAACTCAGCTCGATGCACAAGGAAACGGCTCTTCTGTTAGCAACTATCGCGAAGAAGGCCGTTTGGTTCTTAGCACTCTCAGTGGCGACAAGGGCATCTCTCTTAATGCGGGCAACAACTTGGTGGCTGAAGGAGCTCAAGTTGACAGTCAAGCAGGTAAGATTAGCGTCTCAGCCCAAGATGTGACCATCACGGCGGCTACCAAAGATACCTACGCGTTAGACCAAGAGCAAACCCGCAGTGGCAGTAGCAAAGGCTCGCGTGTTGATGAAACTTCATCCCATGAGGTGGTCGGCAGCACATTCAGCGGGCAAAACGGCGTCGATATCACCGCGCGCGATAAAGACATCACCATCACGGGCAGTACCATTCACAGTGAAAAAGGTGAAATCGCCTTAGAGGCTAAACAGAATGTCACGCTCAATACCGCGACGGAAGAACACAAAAAATACGTTGAAGAGCAGCGTAGCAGCAAAGGATTGTTGAGTTCCAGCAGCGAACATACTGTTCAAAACGATGAGAGCACCCGCGAAAAAGGCAGCCTGCTCAGTGGTGAAAAAGTCACCATTACGGCGGGGAATGACTTGACTGTCAAAGGCTCTTCCGTGGTGGCAGAAAACGATGTCACCTTAACCGCTGGCAATAATGTGGATATCATTGCTGCCACCGAAACGGATTCGCATTATCTCCTTGAAGAGAAATCAAAAAGTGGCTTAATGAGCAGCGGCGGTATTGGGTTTAGTGTGGGTAAACAATCCTCTCGTCATGAAGTGGATGAAAAAGGCACTACCCAAAGCCAAAGTGTTAGCACGATTGGCAGTACACAAGGAAATGTCAATATCACCGCCGGCAACAAACTGCATGTTGGCGGGGCTGATCTTGTTGCCCAAAAAGACTTAAGCCTCACAGGCGATAGCGTACAAATCGACCCGGGCTATGATGAGCGTACTCGCAGTGAAACCTTTGAAACCAAGCAAAGCGGGTTGACTATCGCGTTATCCGGTACAGTTGGCAGCGCTCTCAACACTGCAGTAAGTACCGCGCAACAAGCACGTAAAGAGAGTGATGGTCGTTTGAATGCCTTGCAAAACACCAAAGCGGTGCTGTCAGGGGTTCAAGCTCAACAAGCTTATGAGCTGGATGGCCTGAAAACGGATGCAGCCAATGCGCATAACCTTGCCAATAACCTGAAGCCGGGTGATGAAGGCTACCAACAAGGGGCGACGAATACGGTCGGTGTCAGTGTGTCCTATGGTAGCCAATCCTCGAAAAGCGAAACCCATACTAACAGTAGTCAGTCCCAAGGTAGCACGTTAAATGCGGGACAAAACTTAGCGATTACTGCAACGGGTAAAAACAAGGATACTAACCCAGACAGCGGCAACGTCACGGTTGTGGGTAGCGAACTCAAGGCGGGTAAAGATTTATCACTGTCTGCCACGCAAGATATTAACTTGGTTTCTGCGCAAAATACGCAGCAAACGAACAGTAAAAACAGCAGCAAAGGCGGCAGTGTTGGAGTTGGTGTGGGCGTTGGTGCAGGCGGCTACGGAATCAATGTGTCTGCCAGTGTTAACCAAGGCAAAGGTCATGAAAAAGGCAATGGCCTCACTCACACGGAAACCACACTGGATGCGGGCAATAAGCTCACGTTAACCAGCGGGCAAGATACCACTCTCAAAGGGGCACAAGTCAGTGGTGAACAGGTCACTGTCAATGTCGGTCGTGACCTCACCTTGCAAAGCGAGCAAGACAGTGACCGCTATGATGCGAAGCAGCAAGATGTGAGTGTCGGTGGCAGCTTTACCTACGGCTCAATGAGTGGCTCGGCGAATATCAGCGCCAACCAAGATAAAATCAAAAGCAATTATGATAGCGTCAAAGAACAGACGGGGATTTTTGCGGGCAAAGGCGGTTTTGATGTCAACGTCAAAGAACACACTCAGCTTGATGGCGCGGTGATTGCATCAACGGCAGACAAAGACAAAAATCGCCTTGATACCGGTACACTGGGTTGGAAAGATATCGACAACAAAGCCGACTTTACCGCCGAGCACACGGGGGGCTCGATTGGCACAGGTGGCCCAATAGGTGGTCAGTTGATTACCAATGCTGCGGGTGGGTTACTGTCGAATGCCAATAACAGCGGCCATGAGGAAGGGACAACGAAATCGGCGGTCAGTGAAGGTAGCGTTATTGTTCGCCATGAAGACAAACAAAAACAGGATGTTAACGAGCTCAATCGCGATACGGAACACGCCAATGACGGCAGCATCAACCCCATCTTCGACAAAGAGAAAGAGCAAAACCGCTTAAAACAATCCCAACTGATTGGGGAAATCGGCAATCAGACGATGGACATCATCCGCACGGAAGGGGAAATCGCGGGGCTGAAAGCGCAGAAAGACCCAGATGCGTTGGCGGTAGCCAAACAGCAACTTCTTAAGGACAATAAAGTTGCGACGGATGATGCGATTAAACAGCAAGCCTACAACAACGCGATGGCGCAGTACGGCACGGGCAGCGACTTCCAGAAAGCGGCGCAAGCGGTGACAGGGTTGCTGCAAGGGTTGGCGGGTGATAACTTAGCGGGAGCGTTAGGCAATGCCTCTTCACCGTATTTAGCAACCAAGATTAAAGAACTGACAACTGACCCAGTGACTGGTGAGGTTAACAAAGCAACCAATGCGATGGCGCACGCTGTACTGGGTGCTGTGGTTGCGGAGCTGAATAACCAATCCGCTGTGGCAGGTGGGCTGGGAGCCGGTGGCGGAGAGTTGTCGGCTCGCATCATCATGGATAAGCTGTTCCCGGGCAAGAAGGTGTCCGATTTAACGGAAAGCGAGAAACAGCAAGTCAGCGCATTAAGCCAGTTGGCCGCAGGTTTAGCGGGCGGCCTTAGCTCCGGTGATGCGGCCGGCGCTGTCACCGCCGCGCAGGCTGGGAAAAATGCGGTTGAGAATAATGCATTGTCCTCTGACAAATTTGGACAAAGTGATTGCTTAACCATGTCCCCTGCGGCATGTGGTAAAGCGAAAGAGTTGAATCAGCGCATCTTGGACAAAGGGTTACCATCGGTTGAAACGATGCGTGATAAGTTAGCTTCTTGCCAAGATGATGCCTGTCGCAAAGCGGCCTGGGTGGACTATCGTGCCGCGAGCGATGCTACGATTAGCACCTTGAAAGAAATGGCATTAAGTGGTGAACTGAGTCGTGAAGAGTTAGCCTTCATCAACCATGAATTAGGGAAAGAGTTAGCAGTAAGGGGCTATCGAGAAGGCGGTAAAATTGGTGTCTCTGAAAACTTAAGCTGGACAAATAACGGTCAAGGTCCATTAACAGGTTTCTTCGATACAGAATTACGCCAGAAAGAGCTTGTCAATTCAGGGATGTCAGTTGCGGATGCAGCTCAGTTTGTACAAGAAGAGCAACGTAATTTGATGTTGATGGAGTCTGCTGTAGGTGCCATTGGTTCTAAGTTTGGTTCCAAAGTCAACATAATAGGAAAAGGTTCTAAATTACCTACAGGTTATAACTCAAAGGACAATTCAGTCGTTGGTCCAAAAGGAAGTATCTATAATAATACGGGCAAAACAGACGATTCAGGAAATACCATTTATAGCAACAATGGTGGTTATTATACATTTGAGAATGGTGTTAAGACGAAAGTACCATCACCAAATCCGCCAACAAATGTTCAAAAAAATAATGAAAAAGGTAAGGAATTTGAACAAAAACATTATGAAAAATACCAACAAGAAAACGTAACATCTCAAAGAGAAATTACAATAAAAACTGAAAGTGGAACTAAGGTTCGAGTTGATATGATAGGTAAAGATAAGGATGGGGTAATAAACTGCGTTGAATGTAAAAGCTCACAAACAGCCCCTCTAACTGATAAGCAAAAAATAGGTTATCCTGAACTAGAGAAAAGTGGTGGGGTTATAGTCGGTGAGGGTAAACCGGGCTTTGAGGGAGGAACAAAATTACCTCCAACCAAAGTTGAAGTTGTTAGACCAGAAAAAGAAAAATAGAGGGAATAAATGTCAATAGTAGATACAGATAAAGTAGATATGATTGGTATACCAAAAGATAATACAGAGCTTGTACGGCTTGGTATAACTGATCATCTAAGTTGGAATGACGATACACTTGAACATTTATACTTACTGCAAGAAAAGATTAATAGTTATATTCGTTTTATTGAAAGTAAAGAGGTTTATGAAGCTTTCCCTGAATCAAAGGGAATTAATAATTTTTTGATAGAAATATTCTTTCTGTATGAAATACCTACAGAATGTATTGAATTTCTGGACACAGTAAAAGATGTACTGATGAACATTAATACATCATTAAGATATGAAATAGATAGTGAATAGCTCCCAACACTGGGTTGAGAGCTTTCTTAATTTATTCTACTCCCCCTTCAGCCAGCCGGATAATCAACTGCCCGGCTTGGCGGGTGAGAGTAACGTTGCTGCCCACCGTAAACCCTAACTCACTTAACCACTTACCGCTGAAAGTCAGATGCGGGCTGGGATTGGGTTTACCACGGTTGAGGACGTAACCCACTGTATATTATCTGGTTTTAACTCCTTCTTCTTTAGCTGTCGGTGTTTTTACACTACAATCGCGCCTAGCCATGGTGACTACTCCTTTAGTTGCAGTGGTTAGCCATATTGGGGGGACCCGCACCCGAGCATGGCGTTATCTCAATTTACTATCCAATCAAACGCTTAGCCTGATGTTTTCAAATCAGCACATCCAAAATCGATGTCACTGATTTTAACTCTTCTCCATCCATCTGTTTGACCACTTTAAGGGTGTTGCAAAATACAAAGGGGTAATGTAGGGATTAGTAGTGGAGTAGAGTCCTAAATATCAATCGGCTAATGGTCGAATCAAGTTTCAATTAGAAAAACATAAATAGACCGCGCTACAGGGATGCAGTGCGGTTTTTACTGAAAACCACTGCATCCCACCCAGCGAATTCGGCTATTTCTCCAAAATTGAGTAAAACCAGTGTTTAATATGGCATTGATATGATTATTAAACTCGCCACTCGTTTTGTGCGTGGAGTTAGGTTCAATGATCAACTAAAGCGGATATTATCACTATTATAAAGTATTTCTCTTCAGTATTATTGAGTTGTGATGACTTCTGTTTTTTTATAAGCATAATTAAGGATGATTTTTTTAGAATTAATGCGTATTAAACTAAAGGGAAACTCAGTGGGTATATCACCTTGTATTTTAAATGAATAACATGTTTTTAGCTCTTTTCTATTATGTTTTTTATATTAAATAACATTATTTCATTTATATTTCAGTGGTTGTTTTTGTTTTGTTAATATGTTTTAAAATTCAGATTTCATTAATTTATATATTTACTCAATGAATGAGTTTTTTATTTTTCATATCAGATTTTCAATAGCTTATTTATATAATTAAATTGTTTAATTTATTTTATTTATCATTAAAAGATAAGATTGATAATACATTATATTGTTTTTAATGCTATTTTGAAACTTTAGTCTTTATATGGTTTTTGGATGAAATAGACAGTCTGTTTGCGATAATTATATTTTATAAAAAATTGGAAGGTAATTTATTCTTTATATTTTAAACTGTCTTTTTGTTATCTTGATAGCTTTAATATCTTATTTGAATGTATGTTTGGTATTTGATGTTTAATTAATTCTTTTAACTTAGTATAGGAATTGCTCATATGTTTTATATTTAAAATGGAGTTATTGTAATGACAGATTATATTCTAAATAAGAGCATCCCTATTGGTATTAATGAAACAGGCACCCGTGAAGAATTCGATAGCATGGGAAAAGTAAATGTTCCTGCAAATCGTTATTGGGGGGCACAGACTCAACGTTCATTACAGCACTTTAATATTGGCGATGATTTAATGCCAAAATCGGTTTACCACGCGTATGGCTATGTAAAAAAAGCCTGTGCATTGGTTAACTGCGAAGCAGGTCGATTAGCTGAATGGAAAAAAGAGGCGATCGTGATCGCTGCTGATGAAACTATTCATGGTCAATTGGATGAGCATTATCCGCTTTATGTATGGCAGACAGGCTCTGGCACACAATCTAATATGAATGTGAATGAGGTTATTTCTAACCGAGCTATTCAATTACTCGGTGGTTCATTAGGAACTCAATTACCCGTTGGACCTAATGATGATGTCAACATGGGGCAGTCTTCCAATGATACATTCCCGACTGCAATGCACATCGCCGCTATTTTTGCGCTTGATGAACAATTGATTCCGAGCATTGAAGATTTAATTCAACTTATTGAAAAGAAAGCTGATTCGTGGATGACTGTCGTTAAGATAGGTCGTACTCACCTCGAAGATGCAGTACCTTTAACTGTAGGGCAAGAGTGGCACGGTTGGGCGGGTCAATTACGCGATGCGCTAGATGACATTAAACGTAGTCAGCAAGATCTCTATAAACTTGCCGTTGGCGGCACGGCTGTTGGTACAGGATTAAATGCGCCAAAAGGCTTTTCAAAAGATGTCGCAGATAAGATAGCGGAATTAACCCAAAAACCGTTTATTACTGCGCCCAATAAATTTACCGCTCAAGGCTCCCTTGATGCGTTAGTTCGTACACATGCCGCTATTCGTGGATTAGCTGTCGCACTTATCAAAATTGCGAATGATATGCGCTGGTTAGCTTCGGGCCCCCGTTGTGGTTTCAGCGAGTTAATACTGCCATCGAATGAACCTGGTTCATCCATCATGCCCGGCAAGGTCAACCCAACCCAATGTGAAGCGATGGTCATGATTGGTATTCAGGTTATGGGTAATGATGCTGCGATTGCGATATCAGGTAGCCAAGGTAATTTTGAATTAAATGCGATGAGACCGGTAATTATTAATAACCTCTTACATTCCATTCGCATTATTTCTGATGGCTGTCGTAAATTTATGGAATATTCAGTAGAAGGTACTGAATTAAATAATACGAAAATAACCGAGTATGTGGACAATAGTGTCATGTTAGTGACGGCATTATCCCCAATTATTGGTTATCAAAATGCAGCACATATTGCTGAAAATGCAATAGCGAAAAATATCACGTTAAAAGAATCTGCAATCGCTTCTGGAAAAATAAGTGAAGAGGATTTTAATAAATATATCAATCCGATTGATATGACAGGAAATGGTCTATCTGGCGCGTAGTTTTCTCTGAATTATAATATTTAAATTAGAAGGTATTAATTATGTATAATCGACAAGCTAAAGTTGTTGTGGAAAATAACATTCGTAAAATTAAAACCACTGCAAGAGGATATGAAGTATTACGCGATCCATCATTAAATAAAGGAACGGCTTTTACTGAAGAAGAACGAAAAGCGCTGGACTTAAATGGTATTCTTCCTCCTGTTGTCACTGAGGATATGGAAACACAATTAAACCGTGCTTATCACGCTTACCGTGGATGCCATTCTGATTTAGATAAACATATTTACATGTGGCGCTTGCACGATAATAACGTGACATTATTTTATGCATTATTACAACGTCATATGCTGGAAATGCTGCCAGTCGTTTATGACCCAGTTGTCGGCGATGCCATTGAAAACTATAGCGAGATTATTACTCGTCCTCGCGGGATCTTCCTCAGTATTAATGAACCTGAATTAATCGAAGAAAAGCTGCGTGCATTCGGTGCTGAAGGTGGTGATATTCGACTGATCGTGACCACTGACGCAGAAGAAATTTTAGGCATTGGAGACTGGGGTTCTAATGGTATCGATATTTCAGTCGGTAAGCTGGCTGTTTATACTGCCGCAGCGGGCGTAGATCCTCACAGTGTTATTCCTGTTGTTCTCGATGTCGGGACTAACAATGAAAAACTGTTAAATGACCCATCATATGTGGGTAATCGTCATGAGCGTATTCAAGGCAAAGTCTATGACGATTTTGTTGATGCTTATGTCAAAGCGGCAAGAAAGCTATTTCCAAATGCTGTTATGCACTGGGAAGATTTTGGTTCAACAAATGCGCGTCGCATTTTGGATAAATACAGAGCGAATTTCGCGACATTTAACGATGATGTGCAAGGCACGGGTGCCATTGTATTGTCGGGCTTATTGAATGCGGTGAAATTAAGTAAAACGCCTTGGACTGAGCAAAAAGTGGTTATCTTTGGTGCAGGAACTGCGGGCTGCGGTATTGCAGACCAAATTCGTGACCAAATGATCCGCAGTGGTCTGTCTCGTGAAGAAGCCATTTCTCGCATTTGGTTAATTGACTTGCCGGGACTACTGACCACCGACATGGTAGACAGCTTACTGTATTTCCAAAAAGATTATGCGAAAAACAGCCAAGATGTTGCCAATTATCCAAGAAAGATTGTTGATGTTTCTGTTGAAGCACAAACCCGCTGGCCGGATATGGCGGATATCCTTGCGAAACAGAATAAAGCTAAAGGTATTATTGATTTAGCAACGGTTGTCGAGAATGTAAAACCAACGATTTTAATTGGTACATCAACAACACCGGGTGCTTTCACTCAAGATATCGTTCGCAGCATGGCAAGCCATGTTGAACGCCCAATTATTTTCCCATTATCAAACCCAACATTACTGCATGAAGCAACACCACAGCATTTAATTGAATGGACTGAAGGGAAAGTGTTTGTTGCAACGGGCGCGCCATTTGATGATGTGATTTATAACGGTGTTTGCTACAAAATCGGTCAGGCAAATAACGCAGCGCTTTATCCAGGGCTAGGTTTCGGTGCTATCGTGTCGAAAGCCACGAAAATTACCGATGAAATGATTTTTGCCGCAGTTCAAGCCGTGGCAAGCCAAGCAACATTAGGCTCAGAAGGTGCATCGTTATTACCATCGAATGAAGATTTACGTATCACTTCAAGTATCGTTGCTCTTGCTGTTTTACGTATGGCGAAAAGCCAAGGCGTAGCAGGGGTTAACGCCAGTGATTCTGAAGTCGAAATGGTGAGAACACAATCTTGGTGGCCGGTTTATGTGCCAGTTGAAGCTATCTAATTACAGAGTGTGATTGATAGTTTGATTGAGTAAAACGGTAATTAATGAAACCTGACACAAAAGTGTGTCAGGTTTTTTTGATGTATAAAAAGGTGCGAAATACAAAAAGCTGTGGGGGGAATAAACACGTGCTATCACGCGTTTCCTCGCAAAAAATACCCTACATCTTCTTCAACCTCTTCCATTGCCATTAATGCTTCTAAGGTATCTCTAGCTTCTTTTTCATCGAGAATACTCATGGCGAAACCGACGTGAACTAATACCCATTTACCAACCATGCTCTCGGTATCCCCTTCACATACGAGGGCAATATTTACTTCACGCTGGACACCACAGACATCCACTTGGGCGCTATCCATGGGGGTTTGACCAACGGCAACCACTTGACCGGGAATACCTAAACACATAACTGGCTCCTAAATGGGTTATTCAACTTCAATTTGCTTCACTTGCATGGCGCTAGCGCTGTCGACAATTAAATTTTGGCTGCCGCAGTGGGGGCATCCTTCACCAAATTGGGTGATTTGTACCTGATGTTGACAATCTCGGCATTGTGCTTGGGCAGGGGAAATCACAATATGTAATTCGGCACCTTGTGCGAGGGTATTACGGCAAATAATATCGAAACAAAAATGCACGGCGGATTCCTCTACGCAAGAGACGGCGCTGAGTTCTAACCACACACCCGTCACCCGCCGAGCATGGTTGCGTTTAGCGTGCTGTTCAATAATCTCAAATGCGCTTTGGCATAAGGCAACTTCATGCATTTGTCATTCCTTAAGACAAAATATCCGCTGGATTTTCAAAGGCAGCGCGACGGCGGCGTTCTTTGATAATTTCATCCATTTTATTTCTGTCGACGATCATTAAGGCTTCTGTTGGACAGACTTCTACGCAAGCTGGTCCACCTTCACGGGTATGGCATAAGTCGCATTTATGCGCCTCAGCACGATACTGTGGAATGGTATTGAGTGCCGTGGTGTGCTGAGCTACGGGGCGGCTGATGACTTCCATGGTGCCGTAAGGACAAGCGATCACACAGGTTTTGCAGCCAATACACTTAGATTGGTCTACGTACACGAAATCATCTTTACGGCTGATGGCGCCATTAGGGCATACATTGGCGCAGGGGGCATCTTCGCACTGACGACACACTACCGCTGTGCTGACGGTATAGCCTTTTAGCACATGAATCCGTGGAAAAAATTCATCTTTTACAACAGTGGCAATCCCTGTTTCTTGCTCTTGGTGGGAGACCACACAAGCCACTTCACAGGTGTGACAGCCAATGCACTTCTTTGGGTCTGCAATGATGAAACGGTTCATCATATTCTCCTGAATGATCGTAAACGGGCATGGGATCCGGTCTATTCCGGTTGCCTCGTCTTATGCTGACAATACTCAGAGATAAGCATGGATCGTGCCAAATTCGATAAATAAATTAATTCAATAAAATCAATCGGTTGGTTATTATTGGATAATCACGAAAAAATAGATTTTTCATATTCGACACGGCTTTCGACATTATTGTCGAGAGACATGAAATCGGTATTAAGCGGATATTGGGTTAAATCAACCAATATCTAAAATAGGTGAATGGATCAAACTTAAATCAGACTTCGATATTATTTTTTCAAATAATGACTACAATATTAGTATTAAATCAAAAACAGCAATCGCATTAATCACACTATTAAACTTTTTTATTTTTATTATTGATAAATAAGTCGTTTATAAATGAAAATTTAAAACTCTAACTAATTCTCATTATTGTTAGTCAGCAAAATAAATAAATGACTTAGCAATGCAGTGGGTTAGGACGAGATTGGAGATTTTGTGAGCATATCCGAAACCACCGAACAAATTCGTCATGAACGTGACCAATTCAGGATCCTTGTGGACATCACTAACTCAGTGCTTTCTCATCTTGAAATGGATGGGTTAGTGGCTGAAGTTTCGCGAGAAATTTACCGATTTTTTGGTATTAGCCAAATTAGCGTTGCTCTTTGTGATAATGTCAGTTCAGCGGTTTATCTTTGTTATTCAAGCCATTATCAACGCTCAAAACCGGTTAAAAAAAGCCAGTATCATCTTAATGAACTGCATGCGGATCTCGCTCAAGTCTTGGAGAGCAACAAACCGCTGCGCTTAACGCTCGATAGTCAAACTCAAGACCCTCTGTATCAAAACCTGTGCGCGGAAGGGATGACGGAAACCTTATTATTGCCGTTGGCATTCAATCATAAGCCATTGGGTGTTTTGGTATTATCCCATGAAGATGACCGTATTTTCACCGAAGATAACTGCACTTTGTTGAAACAAGTGGCGGCACGCTTTGCGATAGCCGTGGACAATGCGGCAGCGTATGGTGAAATTACTCGCCTCAAAGATAGCCTGAAAAATGAAAATTTATGGCTCAATGAACAGATCCAAAACACCAATAGCTTCAGCGAAATTGTCTTTCAAAGTCAGGCGATGCGTGAAGTGCTGGAGCAAGTGGATTTAGTGGCCCGCAGTGATAGCACTGTGCTCATTTTGGGTGAAACGGGTACCGGTAAGGAGTTAATTGCCAGAGCTGTTCACCAGCTTAGCCATCGTCACCAACGCTCGCTGATTAAAATGAACTGTGCGGCAATTCCAACGGGTTTACTGGAAAGTGACCTGTTTGGGCATGATAAAGGCGCATTTACAGGCGCGACGAGCACCCATATTGGTCGCTTTGAAATGGCGGATAAAAGCACGCTGTTTTTAGATGAAATTGGCGATATGCCATTGGATTTACAGCCAAAATTATTGCGTGTTTTGCAAGAGCGTGAGATTGAGCGCATTGGTGGCAATAAAGTTATCCCTGTGGATGTGCGCCTTGTGGCGGCGACCAATCGCAACTTAAAGGCGATGACGGAAGACCGAGAGTTTCGTGAAGATCTTTATTATCGTTTGAATGTGTTCCCGATTGTGATCCCGCCATTACGTGACCGACCAGAAGATATTCCGCTGCTCGCGACCTATTTCACCAAGAAAATGGCGCAGCGTATGAACCGTAAAATTGATTGCATTCCTCGCGATGCTCTCGCGCAGCTATCCTTGTATCCATGGCCGGGCAATGTGCGAGAACTGGAAAATGTGATTGAACGTGCCGTCATTTTAACCCGTGGAAATACGTTGAATATTCAATTGCATGAGCTAAATATCCCAAAACCATCTCGTATTAAAGAAGCCCTGAATAAGCCCAGTTCATTAGAGCGAAAAATGCAGACGGATGCGCCAGAAAGCGATGATGAAGAGCGAAACCGCATTATTGAAGCGCTGAAAGCCACCAATGGGGTGGTTGCAGGGGCGAGAGGGGCGGCAGCTCGTTTAGGGTTGAAGCGTACGACGTTGCTTTCAAGGATGCAGAGATTGGGAGTTAGTGTTCAAGATCTATTCCAGTAATCTCGTCATACTTCACGCCGTGGCGTTGTTGGCTATCCTTACTAACCCTAGTCACATACTTATGTATGCTCCTAGGGCTTAGCTGCGTCTGCCGCCTAGCCACAACGCGAATTATTTAGAGATTGGTAGAAGCTGGCAAAGGAAAAAGGAAAGGGAAAAAAGAAATGGGAAAAAGGAAAGTTAATAAGTAAAAAATAAAGGATGTTGATTATTTTGTTGGAAAGTTATTTTTTTATTAAATAGTTTTTAATGGCGATTAATATTTTATTTTAATCGTTTGTTGAATGGGGATGTTTATTATCTTTATACGGATTTTAATCTATATCGTTTTTAATATAAATTTGCACTGTAGGTTTACTTTATATACGCATACCTACAGTGCAAAGCGTTAAAACAAACTATAAACCTTCGGCCGCCTCACGTAAGCGACGTTTGATACCCGTATACTCCTGAACCACATAATGCTCGGCTTGATGTTGATCCGCGATTGGCTCAACTCGCACCGCACAATATTTGTATTCTGGTGTTTTGGTTATCGGGCTTAAGTTTTCGGCGACCAGTTCATTACAAGCACCAATCCACCACTGATACGTCATATATACGGCGCCTTTATTTGGGCGGTCGCTGATATTGGCGCGAGTGATGACTTTACCTTGTCGTGAACAGACCCAGACCAGTTCCTGATCTTTAATGCCTAACGTTTTCGCATCGGCAGTATTGATCTGAACAAAACCTGGTTCGTCAGCAAGAGACGCTAGGGCTTTACAGTTACCGGTCATAGAGCGGCAAGAGTAGTGACCTACTTCACGCACGGTGGCAAGAACCATAGGGTACTCAGCACTGACTTGGTCGATTGGTGGACGCCATTCGCAAGTGAAGAATTGACCGCGACCATTTGGTGTATCGAAATTACCACCTTCATACAGGTACTCAGTGCCTTCACTTTCTAATGTACGACATGGCCATTGAATGTATGCCAAGCCCGCCATTTTTTCGTAAGTTGCACCAAAATAAATCGGGCAAAGCTCACGCAGCTCATCCCAAATTTCTTTGGTGTTGTTGTAGTGCATTGGGTAGCCCATTGCGGTTGACATTAAACTGATGATTTCCCAGTCAGTTTTCACATCACCCACAGGCTCTACCGCTTTATAGAAGCGTTGGAAACCACGGTCAGCCGCCGTATAAACACCTTCATGTTCCCCCCAAGAAGTGGCTGGGAAAATCACGTCTGCAATTGACGCGGTTTTAGTCATAAAGATATCTTGCACGATTAACAGCTCAAGTTTGTCGAACGTGCGGCGGATCGTTGCTAAATCCGGCTCTGTTTGCAGTGGATCTTCACCCATCACATAGTGTGCTTTCAGCACGCCTTCATCGATAAAGTGAGGGACTTCACTCAGTGGAATACCATTTTCATCCGGCATTGCGTCAATGCCCCAGAATTTGGCGAATTTCTCGAGTGCCGCTTTATCTGAAACATACTGGTAGCCCGGCAGCGTATTTGGTAATGCGCCCATATCGCAGGCACCTTGTACGTTATTTTGACCACGTACAGGACCCACACCCACATGCGGCTTGCCAAGGTTGCCTGTCAGTAATGCCAAGCTGGTCAGAGACTGAACCGTCTCTACCCCTTGATAGAACTGAGTCACACCCATGCCCCATAAAATGGTGGCATTTTCAGCTTTAGCGTACATCCGTGCAGTTCTGCGGATATCCTCGGCTTTGATGCCGGTGATCTCTTCAACTGATTCAGGTGTGTATGGCGCGACTAATGCACGATATTCGTCGAATTTATCGGTATGTGCCTCGATAAAGGCATGGTCATACAGATTTTCCTCGATGATAACGTAGGCTAACGCATTCAATAATGCGATATTCGAACCGTTTTTCAGTGGTAAGTGAATATCTGCAATACGCGCGGTTTCAATATAACGCGGGTCGCAGACAATAATTTGTGCCCCTTTCTCTTTCGCTTTTAAAATACGGCGAGCGACAATAGGATGTGAGTCCGCGGCGTTATAACCGAAGACAAAAATACATTTGGTATCCTCAATTTCAACAATTGAGTTGCTCATTGCGCCATTACCGACCGAACGCTGCAGACCTGCAACCGAAGGGCCGTGTCAGACACGAGCACAGCAGTCGATATTGTTACTACCGACCGCTGCACGAACAAATTTCTGCATCACGAAGTTAGCTTCGTTACCCGGACCGCGGGAAGAGCCTGTCGTCATGATGGCTTTTGGGCCATATTTTTCTTTGATGGCTAATAAACGGGAGCTTGCAAATTCAATGGCTTCCTCCCAAGAAACGACCTCTAATTTGCCACCACGTTGACGGCGGATCATCGGGTTTTTTAAACGCGGCGTTAAAATTTTAGTGTCATGAATGAAGTCCCAGCCATAGTAACCTTTCAGGCAAAGCTCCCCTTCATTTGTGTGACCATTTGCGCCTTCAGCGCCTATGATCTTCCCGTTCTCCACCTTCAGGTTGATTTTACAGCCTGAGGCGCAATACGGGCAGACGGTGATGACTTTTTCCATCAACATTGCTCCTCTATTTTTGTGTAGCGGTTTCCCGCTCTTTCAAGAGAGCTAATGCAGGGTTTGTGCCAGTTTTTTTAGCGAAGACTGAATTTGTAATTAACTGAATAAAAAGAAAATATTTTTAGGTGGAAAGTAAATAAAAGCTAAATGGAGAAGAAATCGTCAAAAGTGTCGAGGATTTCTCGGACAATGACGTATAGTTCTTGCATCATTTATTTCATAATCTTGTCACAAAGTGGTTATTTATTCGTCATTATTATGACTTAAATTTGCCAATAACGCGCATGTGAGAGGACTTCATTATGTTTAGTGTTGATGCTTTACTGGAAAGTGCTTTTCCGCAGCAAACACTGCCCGCTTGGAAACGGAAGTTATTAAAGCGTTTATTACATGAAAGAGATTTCCAGCAGCTTGCTGAAGATTATCCGCATTTAAAAGGGCTCGATCTTGTCGAGCAGTTTATGAATGACTTGAATGTCCGTTGCGAATTAGGCGATGGGGATTTAGAGAATATCCCAAGCCAAGGGCCGGTCTTATTTGTTGCAAATCATCCGATTGGCTCCCTTGATGGGCTCGCAATTTTACGCGCAGTGGCAACGGTTAGACCCGATGTCAAAATCGTCGCCAACCAAATGCTCAGTTACCTTGAGCCACTTCAAAGCTTATTTATTCCTGTCGATAATGTTGGCAATCGCACCAACCGCCAGCAAGTCGTCGGTATGCAATCGCATCTTGATAACCAAGGGGCCTTGGTTGTTTTCCCTGCGGGGGAAGTTTCTCGCTGGAGCACGAAAGGCGTTCGTGATTGTCATTGGCGTACAGGTTTTTTACGTTTAGCCGCCAAATCTCGCGCACCGATTGTTCCTGTGCATGTGCAAGCTCGTAACAGCCTGCTGTTCTACACAACATCCTTGGTGTATAAGCCGCTATCTGCTTTGATGCTGGTGAACGAAATGTTCAAGCAGCGCAATAATCGCATCAAATTACGCATCGGTGGGCGCATCCCGTTTTCCCAATGGTATGACGGGCGAACGAATGATAATGAACTGGCAGAGCGGTTTCGTCGCCATGTGTATCTGCTAGGGAAAGGAAAGGCCGGGCTGTTTACCTGTGAAGCCCCAATCGCGTTACCTGAAGATCGCATTGAACTGAAAAAGGCGCTAGCGGCTTGCGAACAATTAGGCGTCACTCCTGATGGTAAAATTATTTACCTCTACCAGCGTCAGCAAGAAGAGCGAACGCCGATTCTACGCGAGCTAGGGCGATTGCGGGAAATCGCATTTCGCGCGGTGGGGGAAGGCTCCGGTCGACGCCGCGATCTCGATAGTTTCGATGACGATTATTACCATCTTATTTTATGGGATGAAGAAGATTTAGAAGTGGTGGGCGCATACCGATTTGTGCCGACGGAGCAGCAACTAGAGAAAAAAGGGTTAGAGGGGATCTACAGTAATAGCCTGTTCCACTATAACCAAGACATGATGCCTATTTTGGCGCAAGGGATTGAATTAGGGCGCAGTTTTATTCAGCCTGCCTATTGGGGAAAACGTGGCTTAGATTATCTTTGGTTAGGTATTGGCGCGTATTTAGCGAAGTATCCGCAATATCGTTATCTATTTGGCCCTGTGTCTATCTCAGGAAGTATGCCCGTTGCTGCGCGTGATTTGCTGATTGCCTTTTATCGCCTTTATTTCTCCTCGGAGCTGGCAATGGCGCAATCCCGTAAGCCGTATCCCGCGTCACTACCACAGGTTTTAGCCCAGTTTGATGGCAATAACTATCAAGAAGATTTAGTAAAGCTAAAAAGCTTACTCAGCAATATTGGCTGCTCTATTCCGACGCTGTATAAACAGTATACGGAGCTGTGTGAACCAGGTGGCGTGCAGTTTATTGATTTTGGTACTGACCCTGCGTTTAACGACTGCATTGACGGTTTGGTTTTGGTGGATTTAAGCCGCTTAAAACCACAGCGTTATCAGCGTTATATCGCAGTTCATCAAGCGCAATCGACGACTGAATAAAATGATGGGAAGGGTGAGGAAACTCATCCTTTCCTATCTTATTTATTATATTAATAATCCCATTGATGTCATTCACCCTGTCATTATTCCATCATAAATTTGTCATCTCACTGACCCATTCCTTTCGTAGCATCCTCGATAACGATTAAGTCCCAAAGAGGATAACAATGTATGTTAAACGCACTCTCTTCATTGAATGGGAGTCAGGATGCTTTTCAAAAAGCTAACGCAGCGAATGCGCAATTAGCCTCGCAGCATCCGATGATTTCTATTCACAAACTCTCTCAAGTTTTTGCTCATCAAACGGTGCTGGATGGGATTGATCTGACCGTCGCAAAAGGCTCGATCTTAGCGCTATTAGGCCCCTCCGGTTGCGGTAAAAGTACCTTATTGAAGCTGTTAGCGGGGTTATTGCAACCAAGCTCAGGCGAGATTTTATTGAATGAAAAGCTGGTCGCAAGTGCCCAGCGACTTGTCCCGCCGGAACAGCGCAATCTCGGTATGGTGTTTCAAGATTATGCACTTTGGCCTCACATGACCGTATTTCAGAACGTGGCTTTTCCTTTACGTATGCGCAAAGTGGCGCGTCAAGCGATAGAGGATAGGGTGAACCAAGCCTTAGAGCGGGTTGGATTAGCAGGTTTTGCCAAGCGTAAACCTGCCGACCTCTCTGGCGGTCAGCAGCAGCGGGTGGCATTAGCCCGCGCCATTATCGCGGAACCTGAAATTTTATTGTTTGATGAACCCCTTTCTAACCTTGATGTTGCTTTACGCCGTTCTCTGTGTGATGAGATGGCGCAGCTACTTCGCGCATTAGAAATTACCGCCGTTTATGTCACTCACGATCCTGCAGAAGCCCATGCATTGGCGCATCAAATCGCTCATATGCAAAACGGCAAAATAGACAGTTTGGCCACCTTATGAAGAGAGACTCTGTTATGCAAAAGCTGATGTTATCAAACCATTTTTCCATGAAAGGTATCGCAATGAGTTTAGGATTATCCTGCGCACTATTTTCCGTTTCTTCCCATGCCTTGACCGTCTACACCGCAGGGCCAGGGGCGATGGCAAAACAGCTAGCCGCGGGGTATGAAAAGCAAACGGGCGTGAAAGTGGATGTGTTTCAGGCAACGACGGGCAAAGTGATGGCGCGCTTAGAAGCGGAACAGGCCAACCCGCGTGCGGATGTCTTGATTTCTGCCTCATGGGATACCGCGGTAGACCTTCAGCAAAAAGGCTGGTTACTGGCGTATGAAAGCCCAAATGCCGAAAAAGTGCCTGCGCAATTCAAAACACCATACTATGTGGCACAAGGGATCTCCGCCTTGGGGATTGTTTGGAACAGTAAAAGTGGCACGCCGAAGCCAACAGATTGGGCAGATCTAGCTCAGCCAGTTTTTAAAGACAAAGTCACCATGCCAGACCCTGCATTGTCAGGGGCATCGTTAGACTTATTGTTGGGATTACAGAATGCGAAACCAGATGCCGCATGGACGCTATTCTCTGAATTAAAAGCTAATGGAATGGTGATTTCTGGCCCGAATGCGCAAGCGTTAACGCCTGTGTTGCAAGGAGCAAAAGCGGCTGTATTTGGTGCAGTCGACTATGTGGCTTACGGCAGCATCGCGGAAGGTGAATCCATCGAGGTGATTTTCCCAAGTAGCGGAACGGCCATCGCGCCACGTCCCATGATGATTTTAAATAGCAGTAAACAGCAAAATGAAGCTAAAGCTTTTGTTGATTACGTGCTCTCTCCTGAAGGTCAGAAAATCGTGGCAGATGCCTGGTTAATGCCAGCCAGAACGGATGTTGCTGGCAAGCGGCCTGATTTTTCGACGTTAAAACTGTTGCCAGAACCGACTACCGACAGCGCAGAGCGCAGCAGCGTGTTATCTCGCTTTAGCGGCATTTTCCGCTAACGGTTTTCTCTTCCTCGCCGCTGGGTGGCATTAGCGACCCAGCAGGAGCTGATTTTCTGATGATGACACATCGTTTATTGCCATTTTCGATCTTAATCGCCTTGGCGATTTTAGTGATTATTCCCTTGAGTTTTATTGTGTTACAAGCGCTATTTCCGTATTTTGGACAAGGGGATTTCAGCCAAATTTTCCAGCCGATTACCCATCTATTTAATGAACCGGCACTGGCAAATTTACTGCAAAATACGTTTTTACTGGGTTTAGGTGTGGCGCTGGTAAGTGCCGTGATAGCGATCCCATTAGGGGCTTTACGTGGCTTATTTAACCTGCCTTTTGCCCGTGTTTGGGACTTACTGTTTTTGATTCCATTTTTAATTCCACCTTATATCGCAGGGCTTTCATGGATGTTAACCCTGCAACCGAATGGTTATTCTCAGCAACTATTTGGTATCAGCCCCGGTAGCGCCCTGTTTTCCCTTGGGGGAATGGTGGTGATTATGTCGTTAAATCTGTTTCCGGTGCTCTATTTTGCGGTCTCCCGCAGTATGGCGGTGAATGGCAACCGTCTGGCGGATGTGGCACAAGTTCATGGGGCATCCGCATGGCAGGCATTTATGCGAGTGACATTGCCTCTCTCTTTGCCTTCGATTGCCGCAGGTTTATTGCTGGTCTTCACTTTGGCGATTGAAGAATTCGGCATTCCTTCGGCGATTGGCTCTCCGAATGGTATTCGGGTTCTGACAACGGATATCGAGCAGCGTCTTGCCGATTGGCCGATTGATTTACCGGGAGCGGCATCGCTGTCATTGGTATTAGCCAGTTTGGCGCTATTGGCTTATACCTTACAGCGTTCGTTAGTGTCTGGGCGTAATGTGGCGACGAATACGGGCAAAGCCGCGGCATTGGTGACTCGCTCATTGGGTATTTGGCGGATTCCCGCGGTGTGTTTGTTTTCTTTCGTGGCGCTTTGCGCGGTTGGCATGCCATTACTGGCTATGTTTGGCACGGCATTTTCCAATACGGTTTCTGGCGGTTTGACGTGGGATAATCTAACGCTCCGGCATTTTGCTGGACTGTTAAATAGCCACACAGAAGCCCTCGATGCATTAGTGACGAGTGTGTCTCTCGCAACGGCAACCGCGATATTGACGGGGATATTGGGCTTTTTATGTGCATGGCTGGTCGTCGCGCAGCGGATCCGTGGTGCCGCATTGCTGGATGGGCTTTCGTTACTGCCAATCGCCATTCCGGGCATTGTGGTCGCAGTGGGGCTAATTTTGGCGTGGAATCAACCGTTTTGGCCCATCACGCCTTATCATACTTGGGGTATTTTATTGCTAGCGTATAGTTGCTTATTACTGCCTTATCCCGTGCGTTATTGCAGTGCGGCATTTACGCAAATTGGTGGCAGTTTATCCGATGCGGCACGGGTTCATGGTGCTGGGTTAATGACGTCACTGAGACTGATTTTATTTCCGTTGGTTTTACCGAGTTTAGTGGCGGCGATGATGTTGGTGTTTGCGGTGGCATCACGAGAGCTAGTCTCCTCTCTGTTACTGGCTCCTGCGGGTATGCAAACCGTGTCGATTTTTGTTTGGCGCCAGTTTGAGCAAGGTTCCATTGGCAGCGGTATGGCGATGGCCTGTCTGGCAGTGTTGATAAGCTTAACCTTGATGCTGTGCGCGCAATTTATTCAGCAGCGGTATAGCCGTTAATCAACCATCCCAAGGGCGATATTCACCTTGGGATGCATGATTTTACAAACTCGATTTAGGAATTGGTGGCGCGAATTGCAGAGCACCCGCAATACGGTTCCAAGCATTAATCGCCCCAATCGCTGAGGTTAGAAACGCAATTTCGGATTCAGTAAATTCATTCTGTAGTGCTTGATAAACATCATCAGAAACATGCTGAGCAGCCATTAAAGTTAGTGATTCTGCCCAAGCGAGCGCGGCTTGTTCGCGAGGAGTATAAATACCGGCATCACGCCAAGTTGGCAAGAGATCCAATTTAGCGGCTTCAATCCCCAATTTACGGGCTAAGTTTAAGTGATATTGAAGGCAAAACGCACAACCGTTGATTTGGGATACGCGTATTTTCAGTAACTCAGTAAGTGGTTTTTCAAGCCCTGAATTGCTAACGGCTTTTCCCAGGTCTCCCATCGCGGCAACGACTTCAGGGGCGATTTTTTCAAACTGATTCCAATCACTTCTTCCAATAATTTCAGGTTTCATTCTGTGCTCCAAACGGATAATATAAGAACTCTGATAATAATATTCGAATTCTTACATTATGCGCAAGTCAAAAGTTAATACATCGATGATCCCTGAAATAGGGGAAGGCAAACGTGGGGAATCAGGTCATATTGGCTATTTACTGCGACAGGCTCATGCGGCTCATCGTATTCGCATGGAGCAAGTTTTGCAGGATGTGGGAGTAACGCTTCCTCAATTTTCTGTGTTGTTAATGGTTGCAGAATATCCTAAAGCCTCAGGGGCTGATTTAGCGAGGCTATCATTATTAACGCCGCAGACTATGAGTGTGATTGTGAAAAATCTCGAAAAGGCGGGAATGATCTCTAAGTTGCCGCACCCGGAGCATGGGCGGATCCAAATTATTGAAATAACCCAATTAGGGGAAGCATTATTACGTCAATGCAAAGGGGCTGTTAAGTCCACTGAAAATAGGTTATTAAGTGGAGTGAGTGAATCTGATGAAAAAGTGATCCGAAAATGGCTGGTGGATGTCGCCAAGCAATTTGATAGCGACAAAACCTAATACTCCCTATCTAATACTTCCTATGACGTGAGAGAAAATAATGAAATTCAAATACGCTATTTTGTATGTCGAGAATGTAGAGAAAACCCTCGATTTTTACCAACAAGCTTTTGGTTTTAAAAAATCGTTTCTCCATGAAAGTGGTGATTATGGCGAGCTGGATACTGGTAGCACAACAATTTCATTTTCTTCATTGGCGTTAATGAATCAACTCGGTAAAGGCGCGGTTGCTCCTAATCCGCACGCCCCTGTTTTTGAACTTGCTTTTGAGACTGATAATGTACAAAACGCGTTGGCTCAGGCAGTTAAAGCCGGAGCTGAGTTGGTACAAGACGCGCAGGAGATGCCTTGGGGACAAACGATAGGTTATGTTCATGACCTAAATGGCTTTTTGATCGAGATTTGCACACCAGTGCAAGGCTAATTCACTGTAAATATCGGAATTAGTCGATATACCGAATTACCTATTTTAGTGAAAATACAGCCAATTACGCTAAAAATAAGGAATAACGATGCAGGGCATGAACCCAGAAGCGCTCGACCATTTCAATGACATTATGCAGGTGGTTAACAAGCTGGCGAAGCTGTTAAATCCAGATTCAATCGAGAATATGGAAACGGATATCTCTTCATTTGAGGAAGAGTTAAAAGAGTCGATCAGTGAAGACGAAGAGGGGTTCGTCGAGCGTATCGAAGAGGGTGAAATTGGCTATTTAATGGCAGATCTTATTGTCAGGTCGAATATGGGAAACAGCTTTTGGATAGACTGGAAAGACAGTGAATCTGCGGTGAGTTTCTTGGAAGACGCTGTTGACGTTGAAGGGTTGGATATTCAGCTAGATTTTGCCGTTAAAGACCCTAAAAACGATTTAAGACCAGACCAAATTTTTGTTCGCGCTAATCAGCAACTACAAGCCCTTGGTTACTATTTATTGGGTCTGACTTCCGGCAATGATGCCTACCATGAGATGTTAATTCCTTCCGGTATTTTTGAACCGTTTATGGACATCATGGAACATTTCGACGTCATGGTTGAACTGAATGACGAAGAAGTTGAAGAATTACAGAGTGAATTTTTTATTTCTAATTAACTGAAAAAGTAATTTCACTTTTTATTTTATGAATATGGATAATATTTTTATTTATATTTGTGATCTAGGTATCTAAATTATCATTGATAATAATTTTATTGACTTGTACTAAGCTAAATTTATTGCAACACTTCTGACGATGAATAGATACGCTTTAATATTAGGTATATCTAATAAGTATCATGACCTAGAGGTGTTGAGTGAGAGAATCACTGAAAAGTTTATTTGGAAAAACAGTATTATGGCGTTACAAATTGCCTAATATGGAACCTAGTTTATCTAAGGTTACGATGAGTACATTGAACGATGATGTGTTTGAATGTAATGATGATTCAGATCTTTCTGAAATAATCTACAACTCAATTGTTGAATATTCATTCAATCATTTTGATTTAGAAGGAAAAGATTTTAGAAAGCAGCTTGAAATTGCTTTAAGAACAAAAATAAAATATAAAGAATCTCAAAAATCAGAAACAAAAATAAAATATGGTTTTTATGGCGAGGTATTACTTTATGTTATGCTATGTGTGTTCTATAAATCTAATCCTCTTATTTCAAGAGGGTATTTTTATAATCCGTTAGAAAATTCTGAAACTAAAGGTTATGACTCTTATCATTTAGTCGAAAGTGATAATAAGGTAGAGTTATGGTTTGGAGAGGTTAAATTTAGAACAACGTTAGAGAGCTGTATTAAATCAGCAGTTGAAGGGTTAGATAAGGCTTTTTCTGATGGTTATTTAGAAGAAAACATATTAGCAATGGTGAACTTCCAAGAAAGTTTTAGCAAAAAAGAATGTAGAATTAAGGAAGTTATTAGCGCTTGGGAGAAAGAGCCATCAATTAAAATTATAGATGAACTTAAGAAATTTAATATTAAATTAATTTACCCAATATTTCTTATATATCCTGATAACTCAACAGACTTTGATAGTAAAGTAAAGAAAGCAATAGATTATATAAATAATAAATACCCACCTAAAGGATATAATCTATCTATTGATTTTGATGTTTTTTTTATATTTCTACCTGTGAGTGATGTTAAAAAAATTAAAGAGGAGGTCATTAGATGGATAGAATTGCAGAAGCCGCTACTATCATAAAAATACTTAATGAGTATCGGAGTAAGGAAATTGATGACCCATATTTTATTAGTAAGGTTTGTAATTACTTTGATAAAATAAAAGGTTTGAATTTGTCTAGCTCAGATATGAAATTTCTTAGATATTTATCTAATTCTTGTGGTGTGCCTCATTATTATGACTTATTAATGAAAAAGTTTGGCCATGAAGATGATATTAATGATTTTGATTTAAATACTTTATCAGCATCTATTTATGAAAGCACGTTACACGTAGATGAAAAAATAAAAGTACATAAATATCAAAAAAAAATCCTAGATAAATTTGATATAAACAATAAAAATAGATTTTTTCTATCAGCAACAACATCATTTGGTAAAACATTTTTAATTTATGAATTAATAAAAAATCTTGAATATAAAAATATAGTATTAATATTTCCAACAATAGCTTTACTATCTGAAAATCATGAAAAACTAATGTTATCGTCAGAGTATCAATATTTTAATGATAACTTTGCAATACATACCTTAAGCGATATAAATAAAATTAAAGAAAAAAATATATTTATATTTACACCAGAGCGTTATCTTTCTTTTATTGATAAAAATAAGGCTATTAGTTTTGATTTCGCTTTTGTGGATGAAATATATAAAATAGACAATGAGTTCATGATTGACTCTTTAAATGTAGAAAATGAAAGAGATACAGCATATAGAGTTGCACTTCAAGATATTTTAACTAAATGCAAGGATGTTCTTCTTGTTGGTCCATATATTCAGTTTCCAAAAAAAGATGATTTCGCTGCTAATCAATCGTTCAATGTTTTTTTAAATCATAATGATTTCACTGTGATTGATTTTAATAAATATGAAATGGTGAATAAGACAAATACATTAATTGGAAATAGAAAGATAGTTATTGATGATAGTTTAACTATTGATTTAAAAGGATATAGTGGTAGGAAAATAGAAGAAAGAATTGCAAAAATAGTATCTGATGTAAGGAGTGTCAATGAAAATATGATTTTATATTCAAAAGGCCCCGGTATGGCTGAGCGTTATGCAAAATATATTATCAACCATAATACTAATTCTAAGTTATCAACTAAACTTAGCTTATTCATAGAACACCTTTTAAAAAGCTATAAGTATGATAACTGGGTAGTAATTGAATCTTTGATAAAGAAAGTAGGAATTCATCACGGATTAGTTCCTAAATATATACAGAAAGAAATAATTGATTTATTCAATAATGGTGATATAGATATATTGATTTCCACAACAACTATTACTGAAGGTGTTAATACATCGGCAAAAAATCTTTTAGTATTGAATTCTACAAAAGGAAATAAAATATTAAAAAAATTTGATGCTAAAAATGTAGCAGGAAGAGCAGGACGATTTTTACACCATTACAGTGGACGAGTTTTAGTGCTAGATAAAAAATTCAATGAAATAATTAATGGTGAAGATGATGAGATTAAACATAAAAATTTCGATCAAAATTCAAATAAAAATGAAATAGACTATTTTATTACAGATGAGCTATTCTTAAATGATTCAGACAAGTTAAATAGAGCTGCTATTTTATTTGAGCTGGAAAAGAGAGGGATTCCAGATAATATAATTGGAATGTACAAGGTAATATCTTACAGTGATAAACTAAAAGTTTTTGATGGAATATGTGAGGTTTCAAATGATGATTTTAATAAAATCAACAAATTGATTTCATTATTAAATTACAATTTAACTATTGATTTTGATGGGTTGAAAGTTATATTCGAAGTTATTAAGCCAATAGTTTCAAATAAAGATTTAAACTTTTTAATTGAAACTGAATCTATGGTGAAGAGTGGTGATAATCAGGGGAAATACTATCCTATATTAGTTTATTCACTTTCTTTTTACTTGAAGGATGGATTTATAGGTAGCGTAGATTATAACTTAAGAAGAAAAAAAGATAATGAAAAGTATACAGTTGATAATGCGATAAGAGAAACATCTAAGTTTGTTTTTAATACTTTAAAGTATCAATTAGTTAAGTATCTAGGCGTATTTAATCTCATGTATAAATACTTTTACGCGACTAAAAATAATGTGGACTTTAGCGAAGTAATTGGAATTGATAAATTACTTGTTAAATTGGAGTATAATGCCATTTCAGAAAAGGGACGCTTGGCAAGCGATTATGGTGTACCAAATAAAGTGGTTGAATATTACGATAATGGTGAAACTGAAAGCTTTGCTAGAGAGTTTGATGAATATGAACATGCAAAATTCGAATTAGTAGAGTCTATCTTGAACAAAAATCAGTAACTAATTATAGTTACTGATTTTTAATTAAAACAATAAGGTTAATTAATAACTTATTGGTGAATGTATGAAAATATAAAAATTATTTTCCAGTGAGATATGTCTTAGTATTGAATAAGTTATATTGTGGAATACATATGAGTATGTTTTTCTTTTCTATAATTTTATTTTTTTAATACTGTTATCTATTTAAAAAATTGTAGGGGTATTTTTAGCAAAAGGGGAATACCATCAGTATTCCCCTTCACATATCAAATCACTTTAAATCACACTACCATTCAAAGTTCACTGACGCGTTGTACATAGTGGAAGAACCTGTACCCGTTGATGCGGCGACTCCCCCTTTGATAGCGACATTTTCATTAATGCGATACCCCATACCGACAGCGACTGCGGATTCATCTTTATAACCCCCGACACCCGCCGTTAAGTTCATTTTTCCTACGCCATACGGTTGGAATAAACCGGATAGTGCGGCATTCGCAGCAAAACCTTTGTCGACTTTTTTGTCTAAATCATCAATTTTGGTATTCAGGCGATTTAACCCATTTTCTGTAAATTCACCCAACTGATTGACTCGTTCATCGGTGTAAGTGTTCGCAGATTTTAAGGTTTCGGCATTACCACGTTTCATTTGCGCTAAATTGACGGCATCGCTGTCATTTTTCGCATCGGCAATACCGGAAAGTTGTTTGTCGCCAAAATTGATGGATTTGACGCTTTTTGCCTTATCACTGAGGTTGATACTTTCACCGTCACGGCTCATTTTCAGCGCTCCGGCATCTCCCATTTCTGAGGATAAACGCGCAATTTCACTACCTTGTTTATCTAATGCCGCCGTATTTTTCTGAATATCGCTGGTGTTTTTACTAATGGCGCTATCATGCTCAGCCAGTTTTTCCGTATTCGCTTTAATATCCTGTTTACTCTGAGCAATTTCCTTATCGTGCTCGTTTAGCCGGTTGGTGTTTTCCTTAATATCTTGGCTATTCTGGTTAAGCATTTTGTCATGCTGCGTCAGTTTATCGGTATTGGCTTGGATATCTTTGGTATTTTGCGCAATCGCCGTATCGTGTTGCGCTATTTTGTCGCTATTTTCTTGAATTTTTTGCGTATTTTTAGCTACGCTTTGGTTGGTCGTGTGCAATTGGCTGCCATTGACAGCTTCTGTAGAGTCAGCCGCTACACGACCTGCCGATACGCCGCTCAATGTCCGGTTGTTAAATTCAAACACTCGGGCACTATCAGCTTTGCTATTCAACACAATTTTCTGGTTGTCCGCACTTAGCTGCACCAATCCTAATGAGCCAGAATCAATGTTTTTGGTGATCGTGGTAATCGCGTTTTTATTTTCTACGATATCCTGGGTATTTTGGCTGATAGCGTTTGTATTCTTGGTAATATTGTCAGTGTTGGTTTTCACCGTTTGATTGGTGGCATAGAGCTGACTGCCGTTCACCGCTTCGGTGGAATCTGCACTTAATTTACCCGCTTTCACGCCGTTCAGGGTTTTATTTCCGATATTAAACGCTTTGGCATCTTTGGCTTTTTCGCTCAATATTACTTCTTCACCGTTCGCCGATAACTGAACAAGCCCTAAAGTACCGGACTCCAAGTTGCTGGAGATATCTTTCAGTGTTTCGCCTTGTTTGGATATGTCCGCTGTATTTTTCTTGATATCGTTGGTGTTTTTATCGATAGCCGTTTTGTTGTCGGCAATGTCAGTGGTGTTCTTATCGATAGCGGTTTTGTTATCAGCGATCGCAGTGGTATTCGCTGTCACAGCTTGATTGGTGGCGTGCAACTGGCTACCGTTTACCGCTTCAGTGGAGTCGGCACTTAATTTACCCGCCAAAACACCGTTCAGGGTTTTATTGCCAATATTAAACGCGTTGGCATTTTTGGCTTTATCACTGAGGATCACTTCTTCACCATTAGCCGACAACTGGACGAGCCCTAAAGTACCGGATTCTAAGTTGGTGGAGATATTTTTCAGCGCATCACCTTGTTTGGAGATGTCTTGGGTATTTCTATCAATGGCTACGGTATTGCTGGTGATATCAGACGTATTTTTGTCGATAGCGGTTTTGTTATCGGCAATGTCAGTGGTGTTCTTGTCGATAGCGGTTTTGTTATC
>NZ_WLUN01000007.1:0-4644 GCF_009706645.1 Providencia sp. wls1914 | reverse complement strand
AGGTGGACACAACAGCTTGTTCAGGATTGATATTCTGGTTTAGTGATTAAAGGCTAAACGGGAATAAACAGAATTTGTCTGGCGGCAATAGCGCGGTGGTCCCACCTGACCCCATGCCGAACTCAGTAGTGAAACGCCGTAGCGCCGATGGTAGTGTGGGGTCTCCCCATGTGAGAGTAGGGAACTGCCAGACATTAAATTTTAAGGTTGTGTCAGTGCTGACTGACCGTACCATATTGCTGATATGGCTCAGTTGGTAGAGCACACCCTTGGTAAGGGTGAGGTCCCCAGTTCGAATCTGGGTATCAGCACCATGAATACTAAAATAGTTTAAAAGAATTTACCTAGCGGCAATAGCGCGGTGGTCCCACCTGACCCCATGCCGAACTCAGTAGTGAAACGCCGTAGCGCCGATGGTAGTGTGGGGTCTCCCCATGTGAGAGTAGGGAACTGCTAGGTTTTAAATATAAGAAGCCACCCAATGGGTGGCTTTTTGCTATCTAACGATCTGTACTTTTCAAAACTCTTCTCAATTTCTTACTTATCATATTATTTCCGCCTACATGCTATTCACTGCTAGGCCTGGCTGATAGACTTATAAAATCTTAGATCATTATTTGAAATGAAGGTAGCAATGAACCTGACCGCCGAACTCAAATCACTTAATAGCTTCGGTATTGATGCCAAAGCCATTAAGGTGAATATTGTACAAAGCGCTGATGCGCTGTACCAACAGTGGACAACAGCAAAAAATGACAATCTTCCAGTACTGCTATTAGGCGGGGGAAGCAATGTGTTATTTACTGAAGACTTTGAAGGTGTGGTCATTGTAAACAGAATTAAAGGTATCGAAATTACTGAATCTGCAGATGCTTGGCATGTACACGCATCTGCGGGGGAAAACTGGCATCAACTACTTGAAACATTGCTTCATAAGGGAATATATGGCGCAGAAAACTTAGCGCTGATCCCTGGATGCGTAGGCTCTGCACCGATACAAAATATTGGCGCTTATGGGTTAGAGCTAAAAGATGTTTGTGAGTATGTGGATATCCTCTGCTTGGATACAGGTAGGATCACTCGTATCCCTGCGGAAGAATGCAATTTTGGCTATCGAGACAGTATCTTTAAACATGAATATCAGAATTCGCATGCGATTATCAGTGTTGGATTGATTTTTGCTAAGGAGTGGTCACCAAAGCTAGCGTATGGCGATTTAGCTAAGCTCGATCCTAGCACTGTAACGCCTTCAGATGTGTTTGAGACGGTATGTGAGACTCGCAGAAGTAAATTACCTGATCCCGCTATAACAGGTAATGCTGGTAGCTTCTTTAAAAACCCAGTCGTATCTGCTGAACTCGCGGAGACAATCAAAGCTAGTTACCCTAATTGCCCTCAATATGTTCAGGCTGATGGAAATGTAAAATTAGCAGCAGGTTGGTTGATTGACCAATGCGGCTTAAAAGGCTATGAACTAGGCGGTGCTGCAGTTCATAAACAGCAAGCTTTGGTATTGATCAATAAAGAAAATGCAACAGGAAAAGATATTGTGGAGCTAGCTAAGCATGTCAGTCACACAGTTGCACTGCATTTCGATATATATTTAGAGCCTGAAGTTCGCTTTATAGGGCGAAATGGCGAGGTCAATGCGGTGGATTGTATACAATGAAAGAGATGAGCATTCCATTACAGGTTATTGATATTTTAGCGGATGGGCAGATTCATTCAGGGGAACAACTGGGTGAGCACTTAGGAATGACGAGAGCTGCAATTAACAAACATATCAAAACATTGCGCTCATGGGGTCTTGATATTCAAACAGTTACTAGTAAGGGATATCAGCTTCCTTCGCAAATTAACCTATTGAGTAAAGAACGCATTGAGCAATATGTTTCTGATTCTAATGTCATAGTTGAGCCTGTTATTGATTCAACTAACCAATATATGTTGGATCGAATTCCTCACCTGCAGTCTGGGGATACTTGCTTAGCTGAATACCAAAGTGCAGGAAGAGGCCGCCGCGGGCGCCAATGGATTTCACCATTCGGATGTAACCTCTACCTTTCAACATATTGGAAATTAGAACAAGGCCCCGCAGCTGCAATTGGTTTGAGCTTAGTTGTTGGTATCGTAATTGCTGAAACTTTAAATAAATTATGTGGAAACAAAGTCAAGGTTAAATGGCCTAATGACCTCTACATGAATGATAAGAAACTTGCTGGTATTCTGGTTGAACTAACAGGCAAAACTGGCGATGCAGCACATATTATTATTGGTGTTGGTATCAATATTGGTATGAGTAAAAATATCATTCAAAAAGAGGAAACAATTAACCAAGCTTGGTCTGCATTAATTGATGAAATTGAGAATGTCGAGAGAAATGAATTAGCTGGTAATATTATTAATTCATTAAAAGAATCATTACGTATATTTGAAAAACAAGGATTGAAACCATTTTTGTCTCGGTGGTTTGAATTAGATAACTTTTTAGGTCGCAAGGTTAAGCTTTTGATTGGTAACGATATTGTTGTTGGTGTTGAAAAGGGAATAAATGAGCAGGGCGCTCTGTTATTACAAAAAGAAAATGGAGAAATTATCCCTTATATTGGCGGCGAAATATCATTAAGATCGAATGAAAATTAACTATAGTGGCCGGGTAATACCGGCCTTATCCATTATTTTCTTAAGCGTACATTCCGAATAGAATGATTTTCGCCCTTGGTCATAATTAAACTTGCCCGTTCTTTAGTTGGCAATATATTCTCTTCAAGATTTAAACCATTGATCTCATCCCAAATTGAACTCGCCACATTGATCGCTTCTTCTTCACTGAGCTTAGAATAATTATGGAAATATGAATCAGGATCAGAAAACGCACCTTGTCTAAATTTCAAAAAGCGTCCGATATACCATTGCTTCAGTAAGTGAGGGGCCGCATCAACATAAATGGAAAAATCAACAAAATCAGAAACAAAGACATGGTGAGGATCTTGAGGGTAATCCATGTCACTTTGCAGAACGTTTAAGCCTTCTAATATTAAAATATCAGGTTGGTCGATAATTTGTGTCTGATCAGGAACGATATCGTAGGTTAAATGCGAATAAACAGGTGCTGCAACATTACGCGCTCCAGACTTGATTTGAGAAACAAAGTTAACCAACTTCCGCATATCGTAAGATTGCGGAAAGCCTTTTTTCTTCATTATATCTTTGTCACGTAAGACTTGGTTTGGATATAAGAAGCCATCGGTAGTAATCAAGTCAACTTTGCGATGTTCTGGCCAACGGGTTAGTAGCGCTTGTAGCAAACGTGCTGTAGTGCTTTTTCCTACAGCAACACTGCCTGCGATACCAATGATGTATGGCACTTTTGCACCATTAGTTCCTAAAAATTGCTCTAACACCGCCTGACGACGCAAATTGGAACTTATATAAAAGTTCAGTAGACGAGAGAGAGGAAGATAAATTTCGATGACATCATCCATGGAGAGCTCTTCATTAATACCTTTAAGTTCAAGAAGCTCACTTGATGATAATGTTAGAGGAACAGAATCACGTAAAGTGGCCCAATGCTCTCTATCGAACTCTAAATATGGTGTCGTCATAAAATTTTCTTTTTGTTTCATAAACCAACATCTGCCTATTGTGTGCAGGTTGGACAGGCTGCAAAAGCATCTGTATCCATAAAATTTGGTAGCATCATAGCGAGTGAAAAGAAGTAGGCGTAGGTTTTTTTGTGTTTTATGTGAATTTTTTTTGACGTATGCAAAAAAAAACAGGTTTTTTGCTGAAAAACTAAACGATCAAAACTGGGAAAAAACTGTGATAGTGAATAAAAAAATTATATTTTACGAAACTAAACTCGATAACGGTGCTTTACTCCTCAGATTATAATCGATTATAGTTAATGGCTGTTGTTGATGTTTTAATCTTAAAGTAGATAAAAAATCAACAAAATCGCAAAAAGCGAATAAAATATGAGCGAATGAACAAAAAATTAAATTTTTTTGTTGCATCCTGCGCTCACTCTTCCTAGAATGCGCAGCACTTGATGCCGGCATAGCTCAGTTGGTAGAGCAACTGACTTGTAATCAGTAGGTCCCGAGTTCGACTCTTGGTGCCGGCACCATTAAAAATTTGGATAGGTGGGATACCCAAGCGGCCAAAGGGAGCAGACTGTAAATCTGCCGTCACAGACTTCGAAGGTTCGAATCCTTCTCCCACCACCATCTCCAATAAGCTTCTATAAGCTTTGCGGAAAACAGTTTAACAGCTGATAACTCAGGTAGCCGAGTTCATTGCGGGCATCGTATAATGGCTATTACCTCAGCCTTCCAAGCTGATGATGCGGGTTCGATTCCCGCTGCCCGCTCCAAGATGTGCTGATATAGCTCAGTTGGTAGAGCACACCCTTGGTAAGGGTGAGGTCGGCAGTTCGAATCTGCCTATCAGCACCACTTCCCCGATGTTCTCAATTATCTCCTGTTTTGTCTCCTGTAAAGAAAGAATACAAGCGAATTTAATCCTTGCTTGGTTGATGTGGTTTAACCACCGATTCCGTGTCTTAGAGGGACAATCTAATGTCTAAAGAAAAATTTGAACGTTCAAAACCGCACGTTAACGTTGGTACAATCGGCCACGTTG
>NZ_WLUN01000006.1:0-172428 GCF_009706645.1 Providencia sp. wls1914 | reverse complement strand
TAGAGCAGTTGACTTTTAATCAATTGGTCGCAGGTTCGAATCCTGCACGACCCACCATCTAAATGAAGTAAATCATTCAAGCAGTACAGATACTTGAATATGGGTCGTTAGCTCAGTTGGTAGAGCAGTTGACTTTTAATCAATTGGTCGCAGGTTCGAATCCTGCACGACCCACCATTAAAATCTGTAACTTGAAAGATGTTTGGGTTATTCGGTGTGAACATTAGCGACTAACAAGATGGTTGCAGGTTCGACCCGTAGGGTGAGGCCAAAGGCCGAGAAATCCTGCACGACCCACCATCAAAAATAGCGTCATGAAGTGGGCGATTAGCTCAGTTGGTAGAGCACCTCCCTTACAAGGAGGGGGTCAGTGGTTCGAGCCCGCTATCGCCCACCACTTCATTTTTATCAAAAATCACGTCATAAATCCCCAAAAACAAAACTTAACCTACTGATTTTAATTGGTTTATGCATAGCTGTGCCCAGTAAGATTTTACTATCCCTCTCTCAGCCATTCTTCGTTTATTTTGCTTAAATATTCATATTACGTATAAAGTATTATTCCTATTGAGATTGCACATATCGTTATATTGGCCATTATATTGTTAATATAAACTTTTGAATTTTTAATGAATCAAAATAGTGAATGAAACGATAACGAGACTTTTCCTTGTATTGTAGTGCTCTTAGTTTTTTTTGAAACCAAAATTTAGTTAATAAAAATAAAGCATATCAATGCCATAAGTAAAATCACTTAAATGATAATGTTAAAGGATTAATCCATTTATAGTTTTATCTAAAATGAATTTTTATTAAAAACTATGATGGCAATGAAATTATGCTAGAAATTAAATTATGCCATACCACATGAACAGCCTTATGTTGGTTTGGATTAAATAGACTATTGAGAATATTCTTAGTTGATATTTAAAAAACAGCAAATAAAACTTTCATTGATATTACAACAAAAGAACATCTGTAAAGTAGTATATTGGTGAATAATTCTAGTTATTCTCGTTTTGATAATCTTAAAGTTCAATAATTTTCGAGTGTCTATGTATTCATAATATTAAAATAAGATTATCGATAATCAGTAATGTTCATATTTTTGTGATATTCATCAAGTAAAGTGAATGTTCGACTTCCTTAACGTTAATGTTTTGTTATGTTGAATGTGTAGGTGCATTAAATTCACTAGGTTACTTTAAAAATATAGCGTTTAATTAATTTGTAGCATACAGTTCAAAAAATGTAAGTTATTGATGTTTTATGTTGCGAAATAGTTATATATGTAAAACATATATTTTTTACTTTCTTTTACAGAAAATGCTCACTTAATGTGGTTTTTGACTCAAAAAAACACCAATGTTATCGTGAAACGATTAACTTTGTTACAGTGTTAAATTATTCTGTTTATTTCCTTTATTTTTGGATTTATTGGCGGGAAAGTGATTGGTTTTTAGTGAATTGTCTTGCTATGTGCTATTTCACCTGAGTTTACTAGGTGATATTCACTGGCTATTAATTTGTATAAGCCATTGATAATAAATAACTAATTTACTAACTCGTCTTGTTTGTATAGAGAAAAATATTTTGTTACATAGTTGCAATGTCATTTTTGGACTAGTTGAAACTAATTAGAAGGCTAGTATATCATTCTCTTAGTGATGTTGGATGTATCACCGTGTTTTTATCAATGAACTACATAGTACATATAAAATAACAATGAAAATGGCAGAAAATACCTGCTGATTTTTATTCAATTAATATAGATTGAAGCGAGAATGTTTATGAATACAAAATATCCTGTCGCTTGTGCAGTTGGACAAAAAATTAAATCTTTAAGAAAAGCTCAAGGCTATACAGTTTTCCAATTAGCTAAAGAGATCGACATTAGTGAACAACAACTATTTCGTTATGAACGAGGTGTGAATCGTATTGATATCGATTGTTTAGTTCGCGTATTAAAGGTATTAGGCGTAAATATGGGAGAGTTCTTCAGTGAAGTTCTCCAGGATGATATCAATGCATCTGAGGAAAGAGAATCTAAAGGGTTTAACGACTCGCTTTATTCTCTCGTATGACATTAATTCTTTGCGCATGTTTCATAATGAAACAAATTAAGTTCAGTAATTAAATTGTTTCAAATGAGAACGGTGAAATTAATTAACCCAAGTTAATTAGTAAAAGTCATTGAATATATTAATCGCCCTCTTATATAGAGTACTTGCAAAAATAAAAGCCCCTTTGGGGCTTTTATTTTTTATACATACAAATTAGAAAATAAGCGTGGAAAAATGGAAATGGATTATCACTATTTTTACCATATTATTCCTGCTGGATTTTTACTGGCTCTAAAATAACGGTAACGATACGTGGACCGATCATTTCATCAATTTTTATTTGTATGTTATCTAGCTTAATCACATCCCCTTGAGAGGGTTCATTATCAGTATTAACGTGAATAAATTGATTGAGTGTTTTATCGGAATCAACTTCAATCAAAATTCCATACGACTCATAAATTTCATTTAATCGCGTTGTACCTTTTAAGCTTAAACCAGACTCAGGTAACTCCATAATGGTTGGCTCCGAAGACGTTTGGCCAGAGAATAGTCTTTCTAGGAATAAGCGATTTTGTGGTTTTAGGACGACAAACAAATGATCATTCGCCATTAAGATTGTTGACCCGCGAGGTGGTAACACGCTTTTTTCTCGGGTGATCATCGCAATCACGGTTTGGTCCGGTAGTGCTAATTGAGATAATCGGCGCCCCACAGCAGAGCAGTCCTCGCCCAGAGTATATTCGACTAAGTCAGCATCAATCTGGTCGACAGCGGTAATATCTAATGTCGCAGCGGGTATAAGCGGTGGTGGCTGCATAAGATTTAACTTGCGGGCAAAGTAAGGCAGTGTGGAACCTTGTAATGTTGCAGAAATTAGAACCACGAAGAAGACAACATCAAAAATAAGGTTGGCACCCGGTAATCCAAAAATAAAGGGGAAAATAGCCAAAATAATCGGGACAGAGCCTCTTAGCCCCACCCAGGAGATAAGTGCTATCTCATTTCGTGTGAAGCGAAATAGTTTGAGTACTGGGACAACTGCGAGTGGTCTTGCTACAAAGGTTAATACTAGCGCAATGAGCAACCCTTCCTGCCATACCTCAATTAACGAGCTAGGGTTAACCAGTAAGCCTAACATCACGAACATGATGATTTGGCTTAACCATGCCAGCCCATCATGGAATAAAAAGGTATTGCGTTGAAAAACAAACGAGTGATTACCAATAACCACACCCGTGACAAAAATAGATAAGAAGCCACTGCCATCTAAATTACTGGCGACACCGAATGAAAATAAACCACAGGCAGCCACTAAAACAGGATAAAGACCTGCGGCGAGTAACTTAATTTTGTTGATGATCTTTATTGAAATCCAACCAACCCCAATCCCTACAGCAGCACCGATACCCATTTGACTAACAAATAATAACGCCAATTCACTGCCGGAAGCTTGTGGGTTCATTAGAAGTTGCAGCAGACCAACGGTTAAAAATATGGCCATCGGGTCGTTGGTTGCACTCTCTATCTCTAAAGTCGCCTGTAAACGCTCGTTTAGGTAAATGCCTGCATTGCGTAGCAGTGAAAATACGGCAGCGGCATCCGTTGAGCCAACAATGGCACCTAAAAGTAACCCTTCAAGAAGTGGAATACCTAAAATGTAGGCAGCGGCTAACCCAGTGATACCCGCAGTAATCAAAACCCCAACGGTCGCTAAGGTGAATGCAGGTTTCCAGACTAGCTTAATTGATTTTACTGAGGTTTGTAGTCCACCATCGAAAAGAATCAGAGCAAGGGCGAGAGAGCCAACAGCATAAGAAACATTGACGTTATCAAAGGTAATTTTCCCTAAGCCATCCTCACCTGCCAGCATGCCAATAAAGAGAAACATAACCAGCATAGGCAAACCCAGTCTTGCAGACAGTTTGCTCGAAAAAATACCGAGTAAAATCAATATGGATGAAAGCAATATAAGTTGTTCGATAGTCGGCATAATCAGTTTTCAGTTAGAGGTGAATAAAACGCTGACGATGCATCGTAAAGCGCGCGAGGTAGCTAAAGATGTTATCAAAGTGACTAAAATATACATTTAATGGTGTTTTTAGTCCCAAGAGGCCAAATAAACATTATGATGTATACTATTATGATTATATATGAATCATTTGAAATATATTGGTATTTTACTGCATTTTTTTAAATTTAATTTTTAGAAATAGCCTATTTTTTTATTAAATTCGTGTTAATAGTGACTTTTTTATGTGTAAATATTTTTTGAGGTTGAATTGAAAAGGGGGAGGGAAGATGGGTAATTGTATGAGAAATCAATAAAAGTCGATGAAGATATTTCATCGACTTTATATTAACTAGTGAAAACGCGCCTTTCTTGCCAA
This sequence comes from Providencia sp. wls1914, assembly GCF_009706645.1. Classification (NCBI taxonomy): domain Bacteria; kingdom Pseudomonadati; phylum Pseudomonadota; class Gammaproteobacteria; order Enterobacterales; family Morganellaceae; genus Providencia; species Providencia sp. wls1914. The sequence continues at coordinate 167,975 of NZ_WLUN01000006.1, read as the reverse complement.
AGTGTCACCAATAAACTGTATTCCTTGCACTATAATCACCAAGGTCACAACCGTAATTGCCATAGCAACATTATCAAAGCGTTGATAACCATAATTTAGCGCAAGGTCACCAACACCGCCGCCGCCAACAGCTCCAGCCATCGCGGTTGCTCCAACTAACGTTATACTGGCAGCGGTTAAACTTAAAATTAATGATGACTTTGCTTCTGGTAAAATAAAGTGCCACACAATTTGCCAGTTGGTCGCCCCCATTGCATCGGCGGCTTCAATAATGCCTGAATGGACACTGAGTAATGAATTCTCGACCAATCTTGCCGTATAAGGCGCAATATAAATGACTAATGGCACAATGGCTGCGGTGGTGCCAATAGATGTTCCTACCACAAAGCGCGTTAATGGGATTATTGCCACTAATAAAATAATAAAAGGTAGTGAACGGAATATATTAATTATAGGGTTAATCACGCGATAAATACGTTTATTTTCCCAAATCCCTTCTGGTCGTGTAATAACTAATAAAATTCCCAATAAGATCCCGAATAGTGAACCTAGGACAAGTGCAATACTCACCATAGTGAATGTTTCTGACATGGCCAATAAAAATTGTTTACTTGTCAGTGCTGTTTCAAAAAACTCATTCATACTGTCCCCTTATTCACTGCAACGCCACGATGGCGTAAATAGGTTATGGCTTCATCAATATGTTGTTTATCTCCTAACATTTGCACAAACATACTGCCTAAAACGACGCCATTGATCTCTTTCATGTTGGCAAACAGGATATTGATTTTAATAATATTTTTTATGATAAGTTCATTCACTACAGGCTCTTGAGCCGATTTGCCTAAAAACTCTAATCGATACACATCTTCTTGATGTTCAAGCTGATGGAGTACACGCTCCGGAATTTTTTCATTGAGTACCGTACCCACAAATTTTTGCGTGGTCGAATGTTGAGGATTGGCAAAAATATCAAGTACTGTGCCTTCTTCAACAATGCGACCGGATTCCATAACGGCGACACGATGACAAATCTGCTCAATGACTTCCATTTCATGAGTGACCAATAGAATGGTAATTTTCTGCTCACGATTGATTTTTTGCAGTAATGCCAAAATGGAGGCGGTAGTTTGTGGATCCAAGGCAGAGGTTGCCTCATCACACAGCAAGATTTGCGGATTATTAATTAACGCTCTTGCTATTCCAACACGCTGTTTTTGCCCACCAGAAAGCTGGTTAGGGTATTGGTGTTTCTTATCGCTCAATTCAACGTATTCGAGAATGTTATCTACACGACGGGCAATTTCGTGCTTATCAATGCCGAGTAAAACCAGAGGCATTGCAACATTCTGTTCAACGGTCTTGGTTTCCAACAAATTGAAATGTTGGAAAATCATTCCGATGCTTTTTTTATGAGCCCGTATTTGCGATGGGGTATGCTCCGCTAAATTGTGCTGATCGACCTTGATGGAGCCACCGGTTGGCTTTTCTAATTGATTGACTAAGCGGATCAGGGAGCTTTTACCTGCACCGCTATAACCAATAAAACCAAAAATATCACCTTTATTGATATGCAAATTAATATCTTGTAGAGCGACTAAGGATTGCCCATTTTTTTCATAGATCTTTTGGACATTGTTAAATTCAATCATCCTTTACTCCACATTTTCAATCAGTTGTACGCGCTGAGCGGGAGGTAAGGCAGGCTGCCATTCATCACCTAATAACTCATTTTCTGTACTGGTTTTAACCAACTCAAGGTACTGCAGCCGATGGGCCAGATACAATTTAGCTGCAATATGATCCGCTAAACGCTCAGCTCCGGTATTGGTACCTGGGATCAGACCAATTACGGGACCCATGCTGAGTGAGGCACTTAAATTGAAGCAATAAAAATGGTCGATAAACGGAAACTCGTAACCCGATTTTGCTTGTAATTCAAAGTGTTCACCAAGATAGGGATGTGCGGCAAGTTCATCATTTTCTTCACCTTTAGGTGGGGTATAAACATCTTTCCATGTTTTAATAAACGGTGCTAAGCGATGAAATGCGCTGTGTTTCTGCCAATTCAGTCGATAGCCTGTCGCTAAAATGAGGTAATCAAAAGAGAAGTCCCCCTGAGTGGTGGCAACGTGCAATTTATTCTCTTTGACGGTGACATCATTGACTTGCGTATCGAAGTTAAAATATGCATGAGTATGGCGAGAAACACGCAGTGTGCTGCCATGAGGGGCTGGGGTTTTCGCTTTCAAAACATAGTCGGCATAATGCCATTTTTGCGCATCGGTAAAATATCCATAGGCATTGGTAAAACCGGCACTTCCGGCGACCTTTCCTCGGTTTACTCGCGGCATCTCTTTTGCTCGGATCAATAACTCAACAGACTTAGCACCATGTTCTAATGCAGTGGCTGAACTGTCCATCGCCCCCGCACTGTAGCCTACAACGCCAATATTGAGTCCGTTAAATCGCTGATAGTTGCTACCTGCATATGAATGTTCCCAGTATTGGGTTGGAATTTTATCCATAAATTCTGGGATGTTAGGCTCGCTAAATGACTCCATACCCGTTGCAATCACAACATGCTGCGCGATAAAAGAGACCTGTCCATTGGGAGTGTCAAACGTTAATTCACGACCTTGAGGGATTAATTTAACATCGACTAATTGGTGCTGATTCAGCAGTGTGGGTGCCGTCATGGTTTTAAACCATTGTAGGTACTCACCCCATTGTAAACGTGGAATTTTATCGAGATTTTCCCACGCACCATCGCCAAATTGAGCTTTAAACCAGGCTTGGAATGTTAAAGAGGGAGAGGCGAGAGCAGGACCGACAACCTGTTTAGGTGACCGCAAGGTTTCCATCAAAGCTGGCGTTTGCCAAGGGCCTTCTTTGCCTGAGGCTGCTTGGTCAAAAACGATGGCGTTAATTCCCCGTAATTTCAAGGCAAAAGCCGCAGTAATTCCCGACATGCCCGCACCGATAATGGCAACATTAATCTGTTGTTTATCAAGATCTTCATCTGATAGCGACCATGAACCAATCGGCAAATTAAGATACTGCAAATCCTGATTTATTTGCGCCTCTAGAGCGGCTAATCCAATAACCTTATCCATGGTATTACTCCTTATTTTCAGGGAGTTCAAACGGTTCTCCCAATGTCAGCATTAAGCGATTAGCCCATGAGAAAAAAGCACTGGATTGAATTAAGTCGAGTAATTCTAGCTCCGTTAATCCTAATGAACGTAATTGTTCGATTTGTTCAACAGAGGCTTGAATAGGCGTAGCTGAGAGCGAAGCGACAAGAGAAACGGTAGCTAAAAGCCTTGGTTCATAGCCTTCAGCAAGTACGCTTCCGGCGGGTGTTGCTAATAGTTTCTCGACATCAACGAGATGTTCTTTTGCATACTGGCTAGCTTTGCGCGCATGAACTGAGGCGCAATAAATGCAGCCATTCACTTTACTGACTGCAGCGGCGGCAAACTCTCTCTCCCAACGAGGTAATCCACCTGAGGTATAAAAAATACCGCGGTCTATCTGTGTACGTAGCGCTAAAATTTCGCTTTGATGAGCTAACAGAAGGAAATACTCAGAATTTAATTGTCCATGTTTTTTCAGCGTTTGAGTTTCATCGTCACTTAACGAATTGACATCTCGTGCAGATAACCAAGATTCCCAACCTAATTGCAGTTGTGTAAAAGCGGTTGGTGATGGTTGTCCCAATTGTGTTGTCGTTGCGTGATTCCAATTTCCTGCTGTAATTGGAAAGTGTTGAACTGCTTTATTATCTGAATTCGGATTCTGTCCAACTAATAATTCCAATCCAGCAACTAAGCGGGATTGATAAGTGACAAATGTAATTAACTGAGCCAATAAAATAATATCGGACTCGGACCATCCTTGTTGAATAAATTGTTGCGTTAAAGCGTAATCCGCTTGATTTGGATTACTGGTTAATACTCGAAGATATTTCTCAGCAAGCGTAATGTCAGGTGTTATTTCGACGATAGATTGTGATGATAATAATTCAGCATAATATTTTGCGAGTAATACTGAACCAGTAATTTTTGCCACGGAAAGCGCAAAATAATATTTCACATTTAGAGGCAGTATTTGAGAGGGTACAGAAAAAATGGCCTCAAAAGCGGCTTGAGTATTCTCTGTTGCAACCGGTCTTTCTGCGCGGGTTTTCGCTAATTCTGAGTCTGGTGTCAGGTTAAGAATATTGTTAATTAAATCAAATTTTACTGTCATAAATAACTCACTTTATTTAAATTTTTTTATCTCCTTCATTACATATCAATCACATCATTATTCGAACTACCATTTTGTTATATGGTTATAACCATTTTAGTTTGGTTAATTTTTATATTCATTTCTATTTAAGTTATAACGAACGGATCTAAGACGTTAAATAAATCCTGTTTATACTCCGGTCGATTGGCAATATTAAAAATTGAAAGTAATCACCATAGGGAATAGCAAATGTTCAAACAAAAAATAATAAATTTATCTTTAGTGGCAACCGCAATCATTGTATTGGCAGGATGTGGTGATAATAAAGAAAAAGACAGTTCAGATAAAAAGCAAATTACGATTGGCTTCGGTGTCGGGAATTATATTGATCAGGTCGATAAAGGCATTGTGCCTATTTTAGAGAAAAAAGGTTACCAAGTGACCTTACGTCAATTTTCACAGAATAGGCAAATTAACCCTGCATTTGAAGAAGGGGCAATTGACGCATCAGTAAACCAAAGTCGCGCGTATATGGAAGCGTATAACCAAAAAAATAACATTAATATGGTCGCATTGGCCGATTCACCAAGCGCACCGCAGAGCTTACGTTCGAATAAACACAAAACGCTGGATGACGTGCAAGATGGCATGATTGTCGCGCTGTCAAATGACCCTGTAAACGCGGAACGTGGTGCTCGAATTTTAGAGCAACTGGGTTGGATTAAAATCAAGCCGAATGTCAGTACGCTCAGCTTTAGCGTCAATGACATTGAACCTGCAAAATATAAGCTCGATATCCGTGAAACAGATGCCGCGCAAGGTTTACGTCTATTGGATGATGTGGATTTTGTGGTAGTGAATGGTAACTATGTAGCGAGTGCAGGGCAGCGTATTGCGGATGGTTTGGTTGTTGAAAATTCACCACTTGAACATCGCGTTGTGGTTTCTGTGCTACAAAAAGATCTCGATACTCAATGGGCTAAAGATTTAAAAGAGGCTTTTGAATCAAAAGAGTATGCAGATTATATTCGCTCTCAGCGTATTTATGATGGTTTTATTGAACCTGCTGCGTGGGCAAATTATTCTAAATAATAGTCGAATCTTCGTTGCCAATTTGGTGAAAAAATTGGCAACAGATCGTTTAGAAAGATAGACAAACGCCATAGAGTTGGTTATTACCTATTCAGAATAAATAAAAATAGCAAAATAAAATTGTCTTGATAAAGACCAAAAACAGATAGGGGAAAATGATGGCTAACGAGATTTTAAATGCACTAAAGGTCTTAAAATCCAAAAAATGGGTGGATTTAACGCACAGCTTTGATAAAGATTCTCCTCATTTCTTTATGTTTGATTCTGCAGAATTTAAAACATTATTTGGCTACTCTGACGGTTTTTTTGCTCAGCAATTTACCTTTCCTGGGCAATACGGTACGCATATTGACGCACCTTGCCATTTTGTTGAAGGAAAGCGCTTTTTACATGAATTGGAACTGCAAGAATTGGTCTTACCGCTGATTGTTATCGACCAATCTGAGCGGGCTGCACAAGACCCTAATTTTGCTTTTTCTCGCGATGATGTTTTAGCCTTTGAGCGCGAGTATGGGCGAATCGAACCCGATAGCTTTGTGGCGCTACGTACAGACTGGCATAAACGTTGGCCTTCTCAGGAAGCGATGGATAATAAAGACGCTGAAGGTAATAACCAAATTCCGGGGTGGGGTATGGATGCGCTCAAATTTTTATTTGAAGAGCGTGGCATTAAAGCCATTGGGCATGAGACATTTGATACTGATGCAGCAAAAGATTTTCGCCAAAATAATGCGCTATTAGGCGAATATTACGTCTTAGAACAAGATACTTACCAAATAGAGTTGATGGCGAATTTAGATCAATTACCAGCTCGTGGCGCCGTGATTTTTAATATTGTCGCTAAACCTAATAATGCGAGTGGGTTTCCTGTTCGCTCATTTGCTATTCTTCCCTGAAAATCTTAAACGCCTTTCTCAGTTAAATAAGCTGAGAAAGGCGTCAGTTTTATAACGCAAACAGAATCCAAGCGGTGGCTAATAACATACAGAGCACCGCGACAATTCCCCCTGATTTAGCAAATTCTGAGAATGTAATTTTCACACCATAAGCAGCGGCCTGTTCCACCACAATAATGCCCGCCAAACTACCAAACACAAATAAGTTACTGGAAAAGCCGGAGCCAAGCACTAATGCGGCACCTAATGCATCGGCATTACCATCAGGTGTTAAAAAAGGAACTAGTAGCATGACGGAGGGGTTATTTCCGACAATAGTACTAAGGACGCCCGTCACTAAAAACAGAATGAAAGGGTTATTGAGCTCAACACCATGGGCACGTAAATCGTTCAGCATTTGCTGTGGTAATCCTGTTCCCGCAAAGGCCGCATTGACGACAAATAATCCCATGATTAATAGTAATAAATTCCCATCCACTAACTTGAGCATATCGCTAGAAGCAATAGATCGGTTCAATAATAGGAAACCCGCAGCCGTTAATGCGATTAACTCTTTTGGTATATCACTCACCACAAAAGCCACAATCACCGCGAGTGTGATCACACCGGCTTTAGCGGTTTCCCAAGTATCGAGCGGCGTTGGAGGAGAGACCGTTTTTGGCGTATTACTCGGCTCTTTAGCTAAGTACCAACGATTGCGATATAGCCAAACCAGTACCAGCCATGTAAGTGGTAAGGATAATAGTGCGGGTATTGCTGAAGATTGAAGCAAGCCCACGAAGGAGATATCTAGCCCCTGTGCCGCAATCATATTTTGCGGGCTACCAATCAGCGAGCCTGTTGCGCCGTTGTTGGCGGCAAAACAGAATCCAAGCAGAAACGGGATGGGATTAAGCCCGCGAGATAGCGTGATGGAGACCAATAACGGCGTCATCGCGACGACAACCACGTCGTTGGTTAACAGTGCGGAAAGTAATCCGCCAACGGCGATTAGTACGGCAAGCAGCGTAGGCGCACTGACTTTGAGCATCGCCACGCGATCTGCGGTCCAGCTATAAAAGCCCGAAACCACAAACGAAGCCGATACCACCATCAAACCAAATAGCATGCCAATAGTGCGGTAATCAATAGCATTCCAGGCATGAGGTGGCGTAATGCTGTCGATGGCCATCATGGCTAACGCACCGATGACGGCAGCGCCCGTTCTATCAACTTTAAAGCCGGGCAGTTTGCCAAATGCCATGGCGATATAGACCAAGACAAAAATAATAATGGTAAGCGTCATATTATTCACATTTTTTCTGAAAGATTAGGGGATTTTACGGTGAATAAAATTACAGGCAAGATAAAAAATGTTTAGTTTTTAGTTAAGTAAATGGTGTCTAACTAGGATGTTCGTAATACGATGTTTATGCGGGCAGTAAGCGATAATTAATTTGTTGGTGGGATCTTTTCTGCATAATAAAAAATACTGATAAATAAAATGAGGTTGTTATGAAAATTACAGTTACACATGAGATTACCCCTGAAGATAAAGAAGAATTATTTACTGGGCTAAGAAGCTACAACCGATCTTTTTTACAAAATAGCTATTTTGGACAACTTGGTGTGTATAGCAAAGATGATAATGGGATCATGCAGGGGGGGCTTCTCGCATCAATTAAAGGTCGATGGTTATGTATTGATTATCTGTGGGTGGATGAGTCAATGCGTAAGAATGGATTAGGTAGCCAATTAATGCACGTTGCAGAAGAAGAGAGTAAAAAACTCGGCTGCCACAATGCATTGGTGGATACCTTTAGTTTCCAAGCTTTGCCATTTTATGAAAAACTGGGTTATGTGAAACAAATGTCACTCCCTAATTTCCCTGAATTAGGCATGCAGCGGCATTATCTTTCTAAAGAGATATAACAGTCTTTATGTCAGCTTTTTATCTTTTAATTCATGCGAGCAGATGGATTTGTTGGCAAGGATTGGCTATCTATCCATTGAGATAATATTTGTTTTGCAGTTAATCTCAATGGCGTATTTGTCACGTTAGATGAATTTAAATATTTCGTAGAATATTCTAACAGATACTCATTCTTAAAAATAAACCAGCGGTCTGTTATTTTAGCTGTGGCCTCTGGTTGTGGTTTATCATGATAAATCATTAACTGGTAACCATCCTGATTCGCTTGCTCATCCGGCGTTCCTTCGATTTGCATCACTTGGTTTGTTGTCATCCCCACCATAACCACGGAAGGCGACTTCTCCATCGTACAACCCATCAGAAGAATACCAATCAATAAGGCAAAAAGTGTTCGCATTGTGGTCAGCCCATCAAATAGGAATATGGACAAAATAATATAGGGGAAGAAGTAAAAGCGAAATAGGACGAAGAAAGATTGGGAAAGTTCTTGGTGCGGGATCTGTCCCCTGCAGGAATCGAAATGAAATTCTAATGATATGAATTTTAATTGTTTTTATTTTTAATTAATATTTTCTATACAGCTTGGTATACATTTCGTGATGATGTTTATAACAGGATTTAAGAAACTCAATTAGTTAGCTGAGTTTAGCTTTTTTATTGCAATCCCTACTAACCAGCGTGAAACATTTGGTTACAAATTATCTTAACTGAATATTTATTCATTTAAATTAACGAATATAACCGATAGTAACCGATGGTTGGTGTTATTTGGTGCTATTTGTTTTTATTTGCAGTTCGAGTGTTTATTCTATTCAATAGCAGAGTTAATTCGATATTTTCAACAGCTTTACGGTATCAGTATTCTATGCAAATATAATTGCATCTCACGAGATACAACAAAGTCTAAATTAATCTTAAAGGAATAAATATGAGTTTATTACCTACGGGTAATCTTAACTCCGAAAAAAGTCGGCTGTTAAGAATGCCAGACGTAATTTCATTAACTGGGCTACCTCGTTCTACTATTTATTTTAAAATTAAACATAAAGAATTTCCTAGCCAAGTACAAATAGGATCACGTTCTGTTGCTTGGTTAGAATCAGAAGTGCATGAATGGATAAACAACAATTTAAGGAAAAGGACATTATGAAAAACATATCTTATTATAAAGATGAAAACTTATCGTATCTATTTAATTATCAGTTCATTCCTGTAAGTGATAATAGTAAAGATACAGGATTTATTGTAAGAGCAATTGAGTTATATCGATTTTCTCAAATGAAAGATAAACTAAAAAAGTTTAGCGAATTAACTAATTTTTATTTTGATAATTTAATTCCTAGTTTTGAAGAGATTAAATTATTGATTAAACAAGGTGATGGTATTGTCTCTAATTATTCAAAACTATCTGAAAAGCAAACAGCAGAATTAAATAGTTTAACTGAGTACATGTCAAATCTAGAGAATGGAAAGCTCAAGAAGCCCGCCCACCAACCAAGCGCAAAAACATGGGCTGAGGATGCTTATCGGGCGGTAGAGCGGCAACAAAGCCATGTTAAGAATGAAAATGATAAACTCAATAAAATTAATGGACTTTACGGTTTATTAAAACCTGTTATTGAGTGGATGATATCAGAAAAAGTTAAAGGAATTAAATCTGATTTATTAAATGCATTACCAAACCAACAGTGCCATTTAAATTCATTACTATTAGATATGAATTGGGGACATGAGCAATCATGTAAATTTATATTGGATGAAATGAATGAGTTTGAACAATGTATTGATAGTGTTATAAGCAATTGTACTCCATCAAAAGATCCATATGTATTAAGAAATACACCAACATACCGAATTGAATACTATAAACATTATTATGGTAACAAAGAGCCTCATTTAAAAGAAATATTAACAGCAAAAGAATTCGCTGAATCAATGGTTAATGCTGAACGCAGACTACAGCAAAAATTAAAATATCTATAATTTAAAATATAAGGGAAATATTATGTACGTAACCACTATTCCAGATGTGGCAAGAACTTTTCACGCCAATTTTACCCGTGGGGCTAATTATTTATCTGAAAATAGCCAGATGTTTTCTATTTCTGAACCTTCTGAAAATTTATTACGTGTCGCTATTTCAGATGCCAGCTGGTTTATGAATCAATTAACGCTGACAGATGTTAGCGAAGAACGCGGTAATACCATTAACCTTGGCGATAACTCACTCCATACAGGGCGTTCTATCGCAGCGCGATTCCATAAGAGCATTGGCTTTGAAGGTATGCCTTATGCTTTAGAGGAAACAGATACCTGTGCCGCGATTTCGTTTGAGCAGATGTCCATGATTGCCAATAGCGGCAGTGGGGATGATGAACATTTTACTAAAGTGATGTCTGATTTATTTTCTAAAGCCGTTTCGCTGGACATGATACGTGTCGGTTTTAATGGTGAGTTTTGCGGTTATCCCACTAAACCCGATGTTTATAAACGCGGTCAGGATGTGAATAAAGGCTGGCACGTAATTGCAGGTGAATTTAACGAAGGTTCACAAATAGTGACCGATAAAATTGTATTAGGAAAAGACGGAGCTTTCCCGAATTTAGATGCAATGGCGAACTATCTCATTATGAAAAAGATTCCCGAGGAATATCGTGAAGACCCACGTTTAGTGGTGTTAGTGGGAGCAGAATTAGCGGGGCTATACCGTGAGAAGCTGTTTGCTGCATCCGATAAACCCGCAGATATTCAAGCAAGCCAAATGGCATTAAGTACCGTTGCAGGGCGTTTTGCCATTATTCCACCGTTTATGCCTGGTCGTCGTTTGGTGGTTACAACGCTTGATAATTTACATATCTACACTCAAAAACATACACGTCGTTTTCGAGCTGAATTTGTGGACGATAGAAAAGTGTATGAGCATAGCTATCTACGCAATGAGGGCTACGGTTTAGGTGATGCAAATCTTTATGCCGCCATTGATGAAAATGCCATCCAAATTGAAGAGGGGGTATTTTCATTATGAGTGAAAGGATTGAACCTCAATTAACGACAGTTTGGATTTGTGTCGCCACATCAGGGCAAACCCTAGACGGGCGACATATTAAACCTGAATGGTTATTGGATATTGCTGACAATTATGACCCTGAGTATTACACGGCGCTAATTTGGGAAGAACATAATCGAAAACTCGATAATTTAGGCGAAGTGTTAGCCGTTAAAGCGGAAGAGAGTAACGGAGAAACCAAGCTCTATGCACGTTTAAGACCCAATTTGAAGTTGGTGGAGTACAACAAAAAAGGGCAAAAGTTGTTTTGTTCTATCGAAGTGGAAGAAGATTTTCGTGGGCAAAAAGGCATTTTTTATCTTGGTGGGCTGGCAGTTACGGATAGCCCATCCAGTGTGGGAACGAACCGTTTAGAGTTCAGTATTAACCGTTCTCATTTTTCACGTAAAAAGAGTCGTGTATCACTCAGTTCGCCAACAGCCTTTAATTTATCAGATGGATTAAAAGGCACTAAAAATCGGTGGTTCTCTGCCATTTCAGCAGGTTAAGAAATCAGCCCAGTTTCCCGCTGGGCTATTGCCTCTCTTTATCAACAGTACATCAAGCTGGCTTCAATCATGAAAATAAAAAAGTTGCATCTATCTAAAGGGTTGGGCTATAGTTCTTGTGCGTTAGCAAAATCTAACGTCAGGATTGGAACCCTGAAATACTTCGAGGCGACAGTAGACGCCCAATGCGTCTTTTTTTATGTCGTAAATAATGCCTACCTTATGGCGAATTGCGCCTATTCGAATTCAATGGTGGCGTTGTTAGGGCAGCCTTTTGGCTGGCTGGTTTCCTTGAAGTCCAGTAGTTCCAACCCTCTCAACGTCACCACCCCTTTAGAGATTGGAACCTCTGGTGGTGACTCCTTAAAAAACTTCAAGGAGATCATCGTTATGATGGCTATCCCTACCCAAACTCAATTTAAATTTCTTTTCTTGTGTGTAAAACGTTCAGACATCACTGCAAAACCGTGCCGTCTTTCAGCTATAGCACCGACTGAACAAAGAGCAAGAAGTCTACTTGTTCGTGATTTTATCCTCTTATTCGCAGGTCGTTTACCTGTGCAATCAATTAAAGGGGAATAATCATGAAAAACAATCCTCTAAGAAATACGGTCATTTCCCCCGCAGGTGAGAAACAACTGTTAAGAGCAGCACAAATAGCCTCTTTTCTTTCTGATTTACTCGAAGCCAATGTGATTAGTGGATCTCACCATGTATCCAGTGAGGGGATGGCGGCAGTTATGGAATGTTTAGCGGAGCAAGTTGAGCAGGTGATTGCAGAAAGTAGCTTGATGAATAAGGACATTACATAATGAACAATCAAACTCATCCAAATTCGTCAACGGCACAAACACGGACTCCATCAGTGAGCGACATTGTTAAATCCGCGAATGGTCGTTGGGGATATATTTTAAATAACTTAGGCGTTACCGTTCCTGACAATAATAAACACGGGGCTTGCCCAAAGTGTGGTGGAAAAGACCGTTTTCGTTTCGATGATAAGAACGGGAAAGGGACATGGTTTTGCAATAACTGTGGTAGTGGTGACGGGCTGGATTTACTCAAATTAGTGACAGGGCAAGATGTTAAAACCGCCTGTTTAGAAATTAATAAAATACTCCTTTTACCTGAATTCAAAAAAATAGCGCCAACCCAGACAAAAAAGGTTAGCGCTACTCGGGGCATTGAGTCATTTCAAAAACTGAAAGCCATGTCTCTTTCAGGAGAAAGCCAGTACCTAACAAATAAAGGCTTAACCAATCACCAATGCTTAATTATCCAGCAACAGTATACACAAGGTGAGCTGAATTTCCCAATAGGTTCAATGTTATTACCATTGGTGGATAACCAGTTTTTGATTAAAGGTGGACAGCTCATTAGCCCTACGGGTGAAAAAAGCCTTTTATCGGGCTCTGCATTATCCGGTTCCTTTATTATCGTGGCAGGTAATAAGCAAGAACCGCTTGAACAAATTGTCATTACCGAGGGTTTCGCCACCGGGTTAAGTCTATCAAAAGTGATTGATTCATTTATTGTGGCAGCGGTTGCTGCGACTAACCTTGTGAAAGTGGCCCAGCAGTTGCGGGAACGTTATCCATTGGTAAAAATCATTATTGCCGGTGATAACGATTATATTGATGGGAAAGAAAATACAGGCAAGCTGTGGGCAGAAAAAGCGGCTAAAGCGGTTGACGGTTGGATCACCTTACCACCCACCCATTACAAAGCGGATTGGGATGATTACCGACAGGAAAACAGCGCCGTTAAAGTCAAAGAAGCCTTTTTTGAGGAAATGACTTATTGCGGTAAGGATAAAGCCTATTTGCCACAAGGCTTTAGGCTGACCCAAGAATATTTGTGGTATGACAAACTGGTGAATAAATCGGATGGTGACACCGAGGTTAGAAACATCAAAATCAGTAGCCCGATAAAAGTCACCGCAATCACCTGTGATGCAGACGGCAGTAATTACGGGCGCTTATTGGAGTGGAATGATACCTACGGGAATTGCCGTAAATGGGCAATGCCAATGGAAATGTTAAGCGGCAGCGGTGAAGAATTACGTCGTGTCCTTTTGGTGAACGGACTTTCCTATATCAATATTTCGGGGCAGGCTCGCGCGCATTTAATGGAATACATTTCATTGTGCCGACCAGAGAAAAAAGTCACTTGCGTAAATAAAACGGGCTGGCATGGCAACGTGTATGTCTTGCAGGATGAGGTTGTTGGAACAGGGGCGGATTCCGTTATTTTACAAACCTCCAGTGTTCAAGGTAAAGATTTTCGGGTGGCAGGTACTAGCGACGAATGGCGGGAGCACATTGGCAAATATTGCGTAGGAAACGCTAGGCTGGCGTTTTCCGTGAGTCTTGCCTTTGCATCGTCATTATTAAAATTAGTCGGCGTGGGGGGCGGTGGCTACCATTTAAAAGGCGAATCAACAGACGGTAAGACCACCACAATGAAAGTGGCGGCTTCGGTTTGTGGTGGTACGGATTACTGGTACACATGGCGGGCAACAGGTAACGCGCTTGAGGGAACGGCTTGCCGTCGTAATGACGCTACGTTAATGCTGGATGAAATCCGCGAAGTGGACGGACGTGAAGCGGGTAATATTGCTTACATGCTGGCAAACGGTCAAGGTAAAGCCCGCGCAAAAACAGACGGCAGCGTCAGAGAAACAAATCGCTGGAACTTACTGTTTCTCTCAACAGGCGAACTGTCATTGGTTGAACATGCCGCCAATGCGGGCGAACGCACCTATGCAGGGGTTGAAGTTCGTATGATACAAATCCCCAGTGATTCGGGTAAACATGGTGTATTTGAGGATTTGCACCAGTTTGCGAGTGGTAAAGCCTTAGCGGAGCACCTTGAGCAAGCCGTCACGAAATATCATGGCTCTCCGTTCCGTGATTGGCTGAAATATCTCACCAATGATTTAACGTTTATTTCCAGTACGGCTAAAGCGTTATTAAAAGAGTACACCGCTAAATTGACGCCTGAAAATGCAGGGAATCAAGTTGGTCGCGCTATCACGCGTTTTGCGCTTGTGGCGATGGCGGGGGAAATTGCCACGTTAGCGGGGATTACAGGCTGGAAAGAAGGTGAAGCCTTTACAGCGGCAAAAACCTGTTTAGATGCATGGATGAATGAGCGAGGTCATACGGCTAATCAGGAAGACATGACCGCGTTAGAACAAATCACCGATTTTATTTCGCGTAATCAATTCAGCCGCTTTGCCGATTGGTATGACGAAAACAGCCGCCCGATGAACATGATGGGCTTTCGTCGTGTCGAAAAGGGGGGTTGCAATCAAGAGCCAACTATCCAATTTTACGTATTACCGACGGCATGGAAAGAAATTTGCAAAGGTTTTGACGCTCGAAAGGTGGTGCGTTTGTGTATTGAGAAAGGCTGGCTTGAAACAGGGAAAGATGGGAAAGCCCAAACCAGTATACGCCTACCAGAAATAGGGGTGAAACGGGTGTACGTCTTTAACAGTGAAGTCCTCGGTTCAGCGGATATTCTCTAATAAAAACTGACCATCTTATATTTTTAGTGTAACAGGTGTAACAAGGGTTACGGATATGATTTAAAAGGATTTTATCTGTTACACCTTTTGTTTTTAAATGGGTAACAAGGTGTAACACGTTAGCGATTGTTACACCTGTTACACCTTGATTTTTTGAAAGGGTAACAAAATAAGTTCTTATTATTCAACGCTGTAACCCTTGTTACACCTGTTACCCTTTAAAATAGCAAGGTATGTATTTAATTGGCTTTATTCTGGAAGGCATTAAGGCAAAGGTGATTAATTATGCGAGTCATGAAAGTGTACTGCCCTGTTTGTGGTGAACAGGCAACAATTCGAAAAATTCAAATGGAGGGCGTTGATAACATTCCTCATATTTATTGTTCCTGTAATGACTTTGAATGTGGTCATACTTACATGTTAACTCTGACTTTTTCACACACAATACAGCCAAGTAATTTAAAGCCAGCCAGTAACCAGCCTATTTTACCGTTATGATTGATTTGTATTTTACGTGGCTATCATTCAGTAATTTTTTAAAGTGGTCACTTAAACGTAAAGTGTCATTTGGCAAAATAAATTTCATTCGATTTCAGTTTTTCAACTCTCCGCAACCCGCATAAACACTGGCTTTTCAGTTTTTATGCGGTGCATACGCTCAAGTAAAAATCTCACGTAAAATAGAAAAATAATTTTATTTCAAATAATTGTACTATCACCCACTCAGAGCACCGCATATGAAAACTGAAATTTACTGAAAATCTTTTCACACATTTCAGTTTGAGATTTTCGGCAACGCCCTAGTATTGGCACGGCTTGGCGATATGTTTTGTAGAATTTTAAAACTGAAATAATTTTATGATCCAAATTGTGCAGGCGGGTGCGGTGTAGTGCGTTTTACGTGGTGAAATCTTTTCTTTCGTGCCCACTGTGACTCGCTAGTCAGTCACAGTGAGTACGGCTCATTTTATTGATTGGGGAGGTATATCTTGATAATTAGAGGGCTTACAGTGGCGGATAATGGCAAATTACAGGTGTCATGCAGGACCTATCCAATCTCTATCAACTTTCTGTAAAACTCGCTCCCATGCATCCAATTCAATTTTATCTTCTTCGGTTGGCGCAGATGGGGCTTTCGGGTTCCCCGTTTGTACTTTAGCTTTAACTTTACTCACGGCTCTAATCTCTTTTTTCTCAGAAACAGATAAATGTTCTCTTAGCGTAAAAGAAACCTGCCATGCCATTTGCCCATCAATTTCAGACGCATCGATATTTCCCGTAAATGTACCAATACGAAAATTTACGGATTTAGCGGTATGATTCGCTACTCGATAGCGTTTAAGTTTGCCGTTCTCTTTTGCTTCAGCGAGTGTAAATAATCGGGCTAAGGTAGTCCCATCAGTGAAATTAATGACACCAGTGATACGCAATTCTTTTGGCTTAATACCTTGTTCGGCGACAGCCGTACTGGATGTTTGCCCTGATTGGTCTTTATCTTGGAATTGAATGGATAGGTTTACTTTGATGTTTTTCAGTGGAATAGCTTCACCATCAAGAGAGAGTGTTATGGTTGGATTTTGTGTAACGGGTTGGTTTTGTTGCATCATGATTTATTCCTTTAATAGTGATATTTCGTATCCCGCGAGCTGTGTTAATATCATGAAACCAGAAAAAACACACTAATATCTTAGTATTTTAAATTTGGGTAAAACAATGGAATATAAATTAACAGATTTAGATGAATTATTATCTGGAGTGAAAAATTTACACTCTAAGGGATATTTGAAAGAGGCAATCGTTTCTTACAGAGCAGGCGCATATAGAGCAGCTGTAACGTCAACATGGATTGCTATTTGTGTTGATGTTATACAAAAAATACTAGAACTTGCTAATACAGGAGATCCTGAAGCTATAAAGCTAAAAAGCCAACTAGATAATATTAATTCAAATAATGTTGCAGGAATGTTGAGTTTTGAAAAAGATATACTAAAAGTAGCTCAAGAAGATTTGGAAATAATTTCTTTGATTGAACGTACTCAACTTGAACGAATTCAATTTGATAGGAACATATGCGCCCATCCAACATTTTCACCTGATGGAGTTCAGTTTGTGCCGAAGTCTGAACTAGTTCGGGCCTATATAGTAATGGCAGGTAATTATCTTTTATGTGTAAGTCCAGTTAACGGTAAGGCTATATTAGATATTATTTATACATTTATAAATAGTAATTCTTTTCCTGATGATGAAAATAAAGCATTTAATACACTTAATTCAGAAAGATACTTAGGCAGAGTTAAGAGTTCTGTATTCAGAAATTTATTTATAATGATTTTTAAAAGAATATTTAGAGATGATAAGGTCGTATCAGAAGCTTTAATGAGAAACATGATGTATGCCATTTCTACAATAGAAAGGTTAAATCATAATATTTATAAAGAGGTCAGTACGGAAAAATTCATTCCATTAATTGCAGATGCTGTGGATGATAACTTTGAAAGATTATTCCGAGTCCTTTACTACAAACCAGAACTATGGCAATTAGCAGATGACGCGATAAAAAATAGGCTTGAACAATTATTAAAAAATATGAATGTAAATAGCTTATTAGAAAATAAAGTTAATGCTATTGTTGATTTAACTTCAGATATGACTAGTTCGTTTTTATATAATATAAATAGACTTGATTTTAATAACAAAAAACTTATTTATAAAGCTCTTCCCTGCAAAGCATTGGCTTTAAATGTTGTTGATTTCTTTATAGAATCAAGCAGCTTTAATGAGGCATTTAATAACGGTCTAATTTTATTAGAATATAGCCAATACTTTACAGATGAACTTCTAAATAAAACTTTAAATGGGGCGCTTGATAATTCAGCTTTTGCTGGTATTAACCAAATAATATGGGCAGCAGGAATAGATGATATATTATCTAATTTATATAACAAAACAAAGAATAGTAATGTTTCTAATCACTCAAGTATTTGGATAAAGTTCAGAGGTGAACTTGAAGAAAAAGGAGCTAACACAACCAAAATTGATCAATTAATGACTGATGATGGTTTGAACACTATATCCGAGTAATTATTCATCATTTTAATTCTACCTTCTAAGTACAAAGCGTGATTATAAATTCCACGGATGGAATTTTTATCAACATGAGCAAGCTGTAATTCAATCCATGCACTATTAAAGCCTTTCTCATGCAAAATTGTGCTCATCATATGCCTAAACCCATGACCTGTTAGTCTACCTTTGTAGCCAATTTTAGCGATAACCTTATTTATGCTAGCTTCGCTAATAGGCTTTCTAGCATCATTCCGACCTGGAAAAAGTATTGGATAGTTACCCGTAATCACTTGTAGCTTGCCAAGGATCTCTATAGCTTGTGGTGACAGAGGCACTAAGTGAGGTCGACGCTTTTTCATGCGCTCTTTAGGTATTTCCCAAAGTGCATTTTCAAAATCAAATTCTGACCATTCAGCGAGCCTCAATTCTACAGTTCTAACACCAGTAAGCATTAATAGCTGGGTAGCATATTTAGTTACTTTGCTGCCTTGGTAGTTATTCAGCGCTTTGACAAATCCAGGAATTTCATTTTCACGTAGGAACGGAAAGTGTTTAGTTTCTGGCTTGTTCATAGCTCCGGCTAAATCGGGAGCAGGATTATATTTTACTCTTCCTGTAATGACTGCATATCTAAATACTTCACCACAACGGCGACGAATCTTGCTTGCTTGTTCAAGTGCGCCACGCTTTTCTATCTTCTGAAGAACGGCAAGTAATTCTAATGGCGCTATTTGGTCTATAGGTCTACTTCCAATATAAGGAAAAACGTCATTTTCAAAGCAACGCAATATTTCACTTGCATAGCCTTTTGTCCAAGTAGAACATTTGGATGTGTGCCATTCTATTGCAACAGCTTGAAATGTATTCTCAGTGGCGTATTTGAGGGTTATTTTTTCTGATTTACGTGCATCACTAGGATTGATGTTTTCTGATAGTTGTTTTTTTGCTTCGTCTCTTTTTCTTCTGGCATCAGCTAAAGATACTTGGTCGTAAACACCTAAAGAGATCATTTTAGGCTTGCCAGCAAACCGATAACGAAAACGCCAACCTTTAGAACCATTAGGTTCAACAAGCAGTGACAAGCCTTTACCATCATTTAAGGAGTACGCCTTATCTTTAGGTTTGGCTTTGCGAATTTGAATGTCAGTTAGCAGCATAATGTGTATAGTTTTCCCATTGAACCTAGACCTATACGCAATAATATACACATTAGCACTTAGATTCCAGTAAACAATACAAGACAATACTAGACAATAAATATGTTTAAGTTACTGGTTTTAGTGTGAAAATTAGATATTATGAGATATTTTTAGAATTGGTGCTGGTGTCCCCTGCAGGAATCGAACCTGCAACTAGCCCTTAGGAGGGGCTCGTTATATCCATTTAACTAAGGGGACATTGAGATGCTGATAAATAGCGCTTGGCATTTTACTGTCCACCCTCCATCGAATCAAGCTGTTACACCCAAATTCTCTGCTTTTATCTTTTTTATTCTTTTCTTTGTTGGGTTTTTAAGCATCTGACGGTTTAGTCTAAAATAATTTTAGATAAGTCTATCTCCATGTTAATTCACTAATTAATAGCATTTACTGAAGCTACTCTAGCGTTTGGGGTAATTCGAATGTATTTCTTATGATAAGTTGATAGTTAAATGGGTTATAATTATATCAATATGGCAATTAAACCACTCAAAACGCTTAACAAGTTTTTGTATTTGCTTTTATGATAAAGCGATTAGCAATAATGATAAAAACACCATGGCAAGGTGGAATAAAGGATGGAGAGAATGATGAAGTTTCGCATAAGTAGCGTTCTTCTCGCGGGAGTTTTAATGGCTGGATGCGCGAGCGTTGACCCAGAAACGCAGCAGCGTTCAGACCCGTTAGAAGGCTTTAACCGAGCAATGTTTAACTTTAACTATAATGTCTTAGACCCATATGTCTTAAGACCTGTAGCCGTTGCTTGGAATGATTACGTGCCTATGCCTGCTCGAAACGGACTCAGTAATTTTCTCGGCAACCTTGAAGAACCAGCCAGTATGTTAAACAGCTTTTTCCGTGGGGAAGTGGAGCAAGGCTTTAAGCACTTTAACCGCTTCTTCTTGAACTCGGTGTTTGGTATCGGTGGCTTAATTGATGTTGCTGGCATGGCAAACCCTCAGTTAGTCAAAGAAGAACCGAAGCGTTTCGGAAATACGTTAGGCTACTATGATGTGGGTTACGGTCCATATGTGGTTTTACCGGGTTATGGCAGCGCAACATTGCGTGAGCAAGGCGGCAACCTAGCAGACGATCTCTACCCAATGCTGAGTTATTTAACGTTCTGGATGTCAGCGGGTAAATGGGCACTGGAAGGGATTGAGACTCGGGCAAGATTACTTGATTCTGATGGATTGCTGAAAAGCTCTTCCGACCCTTACTTGATGTTCCGCGAAGCTTACTTCCAACGTAATGATTTCTTATCAAGAGGGGGAGTGCTGCAACCGGCAGATAACCCAAATGCGGCGGTCATTGAAGGAGAGTTGGATTCGATTGACTAATTGGTTGATCGATTGATTTGGTGGGGTTTATCACTCTCTATGTTTTTTTGGACATCAGAGAGTGATAAATAAACTGCTAGTCATTGTCCTGTTTTCCTCGTTGGATGACTGTGTCAATCACGGCACTGACGACTAACACGCTAACAAAGCTGATAGTGAATAATGTTCCCATAATGCCCTCCTATGTTTTTTCCATGGTTTTCCTCAAATGAGCGCTAAGTGAGCAACTTTACTGCGTCTTCATGTCAAAAAGATGAAGGGCAGCATCGTAGTTAAAAATCGATTTAAAAATGGTTGGGTGGATACTTATGACTGGGATCAGTACATGAATAAGCCGCGGGAATGTTTTTAACAATAAAATAACATCGAGCTATAATTAATATATAAATCTGTACAAAAAAAAGTCAAGGAAAAATTTGGCTTGAGGATGATTTTTCTGCGAAGAGCATAAAAAGAAAGTGAAGCAGAGGAAGAAATAGAAGAGGGAGATATCAGGGGAGGGAACTCCCCCGATAAGATATAACTGATTAGAATGTATAGTTAAAGTTAACGCCGTATAACCATGCAGAGCCTTCAGATTTGAAAGCAATCACAGGGGAGCTAGGTGTTTCTGCCAGTTTTTCGTTAATATTCACTTTTTTACCGTGCATATAAGCAATACCTAAGTCCACAGAGGCATCTTTGTTAAATGCATAAGTGGTACCTGCGGTCAGCCAGTAGCGGTCTTGGTCTGGAATTGAGATTGAACGGTATTTAGATGGCACTGGGCTTTCATCGTATGCAATACCCGTACGGAAGGTCCAATTATCATCATAGTAGTAGGTAGTACCTAATGCTAAGCGCCATGCATCATCAAAGTTTTCTGGTTTGTGGAACAGTTCCTTACCATTACTCTTCTGGTAAGCTGTTAGGTCTTTAAAGGTGCTCCAGCCAGTATAAGAAACGCTGTAATGCAGTGCCCACTTAGGATCGACTTTATGGTAACCAGAGAACTCCCAGATATCCGGTAAGTTAAGGTCTAAAGTCCCTTTAACGGTAGTACCGCCTAAACCACCAATTTGCTTAGGCAAGTCATTAGAATATTTACCGTCTTCAAATTTCACTTTCACTTTTGAGCGGTAAGTAAAGCTTAAGCGGTTATCTTGGTTGATTTCATATAGTAAGCCAGCATTCCAACCATAGCCCCAATCATCACCTTTCAATGATGCTGCGGTTGTACTTGGGGTAACACCAAACATTGGTGGAACAGCTCCTGCACCCATACCCATATGGCGGGTAATTTCAGCATCGGCATAAACCGCGTTAGCACCCACACCAAAACTAAAATTATCATTGATACGATAAGCACCACTTAAATTTAAGTTAACCGTTTTTAAATCTGTTTTTCCGCCGATAGGGCCAGCAGCGTAATCTTTATTGAAATCAGTAGAGAGACCAAAGTTAGTGGTCATTGAGGTACCTACAGCCCATTTATCATTAATTGGGAAGATAAAGTGAGCGTTAGGTACAACTGCGTTAGGAGCGATGTTGTTGGCAGTAAATGCATCGTTAGTACGGCCTTTAATGTCAACGGTAGGGTCGATATAGACAGCACCAACCGACATGGTTGGTCGATCAAATAACATCATTGCAGCTGGGTTGCGGCTGCCTTCACTTGCGTTGTCGCCGACGGCTCCTGCGCCTGAAAATGCACGTCCTAAGGCTGAGGTTGAATATTCATTCAGCAAAAAACCAGCTGCGCTTGCATTGGAAGAAATAACAGCCACTGCGATTGCTAAAGCTGATCGAGCAAATAGGTTTTTCTGGTTCATGACCAAAACCCTCTTGTATGTTTTATTTAAATAAGCGACTTCTATCGCAAGAAGCGCTGAATTGTAGGGTCGCTTGCCTCTACGACAAATCAGACCAGTTCAATGAGTATAGGTCTGACCACTGGGTATGTTGCAAGGTTGTTTTGTTTTTGTGCGATTTTTCTTTTCGAAAATGCGATGCAATTAACAAAATGGCAACATTCGCATGAGCTTAACGAGTAATAAGTGCTCATATAAGGAGCTAGATCAAACTTATATTGAATTATTAGCAACTAAATTTGATATCACTAGTGTTTGGCACTTTTTCAGCGTTATGATACTTACTTAACAGTTTGTTCATTGGGAGAATAAAATGACTGATGCGATTAAACGTTGTAGTGCGGATGAAACAGCTGCGTGCTGCTGTGTAGATGTAGGTACAGTTCTGGAAAATAAAGATTGCACCGCATCGTATCAGCATGTTTTTGCGACTCAGCAAGAAGCTGAAGCGATGCTGAAAACACTCACAGAAAAAGCCAAATCTGTTGAGTCAGAACCGTGTGAAATTGCTCACTCAATCAACCCTGTTGCGGGTGGTGTAGAGTTATCGGCTAACTTTACATTTAGCTGTGAAGCAGAAAGTCTGATTTTCCAATTAGGCTTACGTTAATCAAACGTTTGAATTCCTTTTTAAAGCCCATTAACTCTATTATTTCGCGGATGCGTCATTTTTAGAAGTGAATGGGTTTTTTATTGCTTAAAACTAACCTAATTTCCCCTCTTTATTGCCAATTAATTGTAACTTGTGTGTGAGCTCGCATTTTTTATCGACGCTGATTGATAAATGTGAAGAATATGTTAACAATCGATACAGGTCAGACCTCTCAGTTTAATCACAACAATTCTACTTATTTTTCTTTTAGCAGGAGCGACCATGAATCAACTCTCCCACCATGGCGATAATAAACATGCCACAAAAGAAAGGATTGCCATTGTTAGTGGATTACGTTTGCCTTTTGCTAAACAATCCACAGCCTACCAAAACACGCCAGCGGTAGATTTAGGCAAAACCGTCGTTGCAGAACTACTGCATCGTAGTGATATTGACCCGTCGATTATTGAACAATTGGTTTTCGGGCAAGTGGTTCAAATGCCGGAAGCGCCTAATATTGCGAGAGAAATTGTGCTGGGTACTGGCATGAGTGTCTCGACGGATGCTTACAGTGTTTCTCGCGCCTGTGCCACTAGCTTTCAAGCGATTGTGAATGTGGCGCAAAGCATGATGGTGGGGGATATCTCCGTGGGTGTCGCGGGTGGAGCAGATTCATCCTCTGTGCTGCCTATCGGTGTATCGAAAAAGCTCGCTGCCACACTATTGGCATTGAGTAAGGCCAAATCCTTTGGGCAAAAATTATCGCTTATCAGTAAATTACGCCTGAAAGATCTAGCGCCCGTTGCGCCGGGTGTTGCGGAATACTCGACGGGATTACGTATGGGAGACACCGCCGAGCAGATGGCGAAAAGTTACCATATTAGCCGTGAACAACAAGATGAATTAGCTCATCGCTCTCATTTGTTGGCCGCCAAAGCGTGGAAAAGCGGTGTGTTAGAGCAAGAGGTGATGACCGCGTATATGCCACCTTACAAGGAAGCATTCTCGCAGGATAACAATGTGCGTGAAAATTCCGTGCTCGCTTCCTATGCGAAACTCAGACCTGCGTTTGATAGAAAACACGGTAGCGTGACAGCAGCCAACAGCACACCATTAACTGATGGGGCGGCTGCTGTGTTGATGATGACTGAATCTCGAGCAAAAGCATTGGGTTATACCCCGTTAGGGTACATCAAAAGTTATGCTTTCTCGGCAATCGATGTGTGGGAAGATATGCTACTGGGACCTTCCTACGCCACACCGATTGCATTACAAAGAGCGGGGCTTTCTCTGCAAGATTTGACTTTGATTGATATGCATGAAGCATTCGCCGCTCAAACACTCTCCAATATTCAAATGTTTGCCAGTCAAAAATTTGCTCAAGAAAAACTTGGCTTGTCGAAGGCGATTGGGGAAATTGATATGGACAAATTTAATGTGCTGGGCGGTTCTATTGCTTATGGTCATCCTTTTGCCGCGACTGGGGCGAGAATGGTGACCCAAACATTGAATGAGCTACGTAGACGCGGTGGCGGATTTGGGTTGACCACAGCGTGTGCGGCGGGTGGGCTTGGTGTGGCAATGATTTTGGAGGCGGAATAATGACGCAATATTCAGCAGTCATCACGGAACCTGCATTCATATTAAAGATAGTAAATGGCAATGTTGGTGTGATTTACATTGATGTTCCTAATGAAAAAGTGAACACCCTAAAGGCGGAGTTTGCACAGCAATTTCATGCCATTTTACAGCAAGCACAATCGACATCAGGCCTGAAAGGCTTGGTGATCACTTCGGGTAAAAAAGACAGTTTTATCGCAGGTGCTGATATTAGCATGATCGCTAACTGCACGAGCAAAGAGCAGGCGAGTGAGCTATCTAAGCAGGGGCACACTCTGTTCGATAAGATTGAAAATTACCCACTCCCGATTATAGCGGCTATCCACGGCGCGTGCCTTGGTGGTGGCTTGGAGTTAGCGCTCGCTTGTCATGCGCGCATTTGTTCAGATGACGATAAAACCAAACTGGGCTTACCTGAAGTGCAGTTAGGGTTACTGCCAGGATCCGGCGGAACTCAGCGTTTACCACGTTTAATTGGGATCCCAAATGCTTTAGATATGATGCTGACAGGACGCCAATTAAAAGGCAAACAAGCGTTAAAAATGCGACTGGTGGATGACGTGGTTCCGGTTTCGATTCTATTGGATACGGCGGTTGAACTGGCCCAGAAAGGAGGCGTGAAACGTAAACCTCTCCCTTGGCAACAACGTTTACTCAGTAGCAAGTTATTGCGTAATAAAGTGTTTTCCAGCGCAAAAGAGAAAACATTAAGTAAAACCCAAGGACACTATCCGGCACCAGAAAAAATTATTCAGGTGGTGAAAGCGGGTATGAATAGCGGGCTAAAAACGGGATTCGCTGAAGAAGCCAAAGCGTTTGGTGAACTGGCGATGACGCCAGAATCTGCCGCATTACGTAGTTTATTTTTTGCCTCTACTGCATTGAAAAATGAAACTGGGGCGGACGCTAAACCGCAAATCATCAAACAAGTGGGTGTGCTTGGTGGTGGATTGATGGGCGGTGGCATCGCTTATGTGAGTGCGGTATTGGGTAAATATCCGGTACGCATTAAAGATATCTCGGACAAAGGTATCGCTCAAGCTCTGCGTTATAGCTGGGATCTGCTTTCCCAGCGAGTGAGTAAAAGGCGTTTACAGCCTCGGGAGCGGGATGCAATTATGTCTCGGATCTCGGGGACATTGACCTATCAAGGATTAGAGTCAGCAGACATTGTGGTGGAAGCGGTGTTTGAAGATCTGGCACTGAAACGTAAAATGGTGCAAGAAACCGCAAAAATGTCAGATGGCAAAGCGATTTTTGCCTCAAATACCTCTTCATTACCCATCCATCGTATTGCGGAAGGTAGCCCTCATCCTGAGAAAGTGATTGGGCTGCACTATTTTAGTCCCGTGGATAAAATGCCGCTGGTGGAAGTGATCCCACATCAGCAAACGGATGCCACTACCATCGCAACCACGGTTGCCTTTGCTAAGCGCCAAGGTAAAACCGCCATCGTCGTTGGTGATGATGCAGGCTTCTATGTGAACCGTATTCTGGCACCGTATTTGTGTGAAGCGGCGCAATGTCTTGTGGAAGGCGAGGCGATTGACCATATTGATAAGGCATTAGTGAAGTTTGGTTTCCCGGTTGGGCCGTTCCATCTACTTGATGAAGTGGGTATTGATGTTGGAACCAAAATTCTACCCATTTTGGTTGAGCGTTTTGGTAACCGCTTTAAAGCCCCTGATGCGCTCGACAAAGTAGTCAACGATGACCGTAAAGGGAAGAAAAACGGCCGTGGTTTTTATGTTTACGGGCAGCCAAAAAGTAAGCTGGCTTTCTGGAAAAAACCCACAAAACGTCAAGTTGACCAGGGTATTTATTCACTGATTAACATTCACCCCTCAACGTCAACGAGCCACACGGATATTGCTCAACGCTGTGTCATGTTAATGCTCAATGAAGCTGCACGCTGTTTAGATGAGAAGATTATTCGTAGTGCGCGAGATGGGGATATTGGTGCGGTATTTGGTATTGGTTTCCCGCCATTTTTCGGGGGGCCTTTCCGTTATATGGATAGCCTTGGTATCAGTAAAACCGTGGAAACGTTGCAACACTTAGCGGAAAAACATGGTGATAAGTTTGCGCCGTGTGATTTATTGATTGAAATGGCACAGTCTAATCACACGTTTTATCCGGTGAATGATCATGAAAAAAATGCATCTTCAACGGAAGAAAATAGCGATATTCACTAAGCGATAATCGCTGTTTAATCAACCTGATGCCGCAGTTAAATGCTGTGGTTATCAGGTTTTTTTATGGCTGAATAACGAAAAATGTCAGTAAAAAACAATGTAAATCATTTTATTTGCAACGGGTTTGTTGCAGAATCTCTCCTCACCCCAACTGATGGTTATCTTTAACAATAATTATCTTAACAAAAAGACCCGTGTTCTCTTGTGGGACTGCGGCACAGATGGTGGATTATGCAAGTTTATATTATGCGTCACGGCGATGCGGCGATTCAGGCGGCGAGTGATTCAGCAAGACCATTAACCCAAAAGGGAAAAGATGATTCGGTACTGATGGCGAAATGGTTACAAGCCCGTCAACCTCAGATTGATACGGTATTAGTGAGCCCCTATTTACGCGCAGAACAGACATTGCAAGTGATGCGTGATGCATTATCACTACCAGCGCAAGCGCAAATCATGGAAGGGTTAACCCCTGGAGGAAATGCGGATTGGATTGCCTCTCAAATTCGAGATTATGCATTTAGTGGTGCCAAGGCCGTTTTGGTGGTTTCGCACCTGCCACTAGTTGGCTATTTGGTCTCAGAATTATGTCCCCACGAAGCACCGCCAATGTTTACAACATCGACGATTGCATGTGTTGAAGTGGATACTGATCAGATGAAATGCCACTTAGAATGGATGCTTAGCCCATCGCAGATTTCGTTGACTCAATCTTAAGTTTGAGCATCCTAGGTGATGAAAGCTGAACGAAGTGAGTGCTTAACGGCGAGCACTCTCAGTCGTTTCAATTAATAACAGCAGCGAAGCATTGCCACCCCACTCTTTAGGGGCTTGGTGAAAAGCAACGATATCAGGATGTTGGGCAAGCCATAGAGGCGTTTGCTGCTTCAAAATATGCTTACCGTGCCCATGCATGATGCAGGCACAATGGACATTTTCCCGCTTACAGGCCGCAATTAACGCACCAATTTCTTGTTTCGCTTCCATTTGGGTCAACCCATGGAGATCCAGAAATAACTCCGGCACATAGTCCCCACGACGTAATTTTTTCAACTCATACGGGTTAGCATCCGGTCTTAAATAGCGAGTAGGACCTTCATTATCGAGCTGTGGTTGAAATTCATCAGAAAAATAAAACGAAGCATCCACTTGTTCTTGCTGAACTTTCTTACTGGATGGTTGAGTGACTTTCGCACGAATAGGGGCATGCACTATTTGGTCTTGGTGAATTTTCTTAGCACCTTGAATAGCGTCTTTAAAGAGATTGATGTCGCCATCTTCTAAGGCGAATTTATTTTTAGTCATTGTTTATAAATCAATTGTTAATAAATGATGCTTTCTTGGATGGGCAAAACAGGACCCACAAAATGGATTGTAGTGTAACCCATTTTTCCCATGAACGGTTATCATAGAATATTTTTAGCGCTACGTAACAAATTTATAACTTTTACGAGAGTAGACATTGACAACAGACCGATAAGTAGTCTAATTGTATATACATATCTATACGTTTTTATTTGTACCTTTCATATGTGAAGCCGAATCGGGTTTCTGCTGCCATGGGATGATTTATGTTATTTAAAGCACACGCAAATGATGTGATCTGGCGTAACGGGCGGATCGCCACAATGAATACTGAACTTGGAACGGCATACGGGTTACTGGAAAATTACGATTTAATCATTCGTGGTGAGCAGATCATTGCCATTCATCCCAGCGACCAAGTTGATGCTAACGGTTGCCACATTGTTGATGTCGAAGGGCGCTTAATCACGCCGGGATTGATTGATTGCCATACCCACTTAGTGTTTGGCGGTAACCGAGCCGCAGAGTGGGAACAGCGTATGAATGGCGTCTCCTATGAAACGATTAGTGCACAAGGTGGCGGGATCAACTCTACCGTTCGCTCCACGCGAGCCATGAGTGAAGATGAGTTATTTGAGGTGTCGAAACCGCGTTTAGAAGCGTTGATCCGTGAAGGCGTCACCACCGTTGAAATGAAATCGGGCTATGGTTTAGATCTTGCCAACGAAGAAAAACAACTGTCAGTGGCAAAACGATTATTTGCAGCTTATCCGATCGACGTGAGTTCGACATTACTTTCCGCGCATACGGTTCCACCAGAATATAAAGGTAAAGCTGACGATTACATTGACCTTATTTGCGATGAAATTATGCCGCAGCTATGGAAGAAAGGGCTATTTGATGCGGTAGACGTATTCTGTGAAAGTGTTGGCTTTTCTCTTGAACAAAGCGAGAAATTATTCTTAGCAGCGAAAAAATTAGGAATTCCAGTAAAAGGGCATGTGGAGCAACTCTCTAATTTAGGGGGAAGCGAGCTGGTGGCCGAGTTTAACGGGTTATCAGTCGACCATATTGAATACTTAGATCTCCAAGGTATTCAAGCTCTCAAACGCAGTGGAACCGTGGCGGTATTATTACCCGGTGCGTTCTATTTTTTACGTGAAACCAAATTACCGCCAATTGAACTATTACGCGAAAACCAAGTACCCATGGCCATCTCCACAGACTTTAACCCAGGCACTAGCCCATTTGCCTCACTGCGTATGGTGATGAATATGGCGGCGGTATTATTTAGACTAACCCCTGAAGAAATTTGGGCTGGGGTGACTCGCCACGCGGCGAAAGCATTAGGGCGAGAACACAGCCTTGGGCAACTACGCGTCGGCTATCAAGCCAACTTTGTGGTCTGGAATGCCAAGGATCCGGTAGAAATGATTTATGAACAGGGCAGTAATCCATTAAATCAGCGTGTTTACCAAGGAAAAGTCACCCACAAAAATTAATGGTTTATTTGAGTTAAAATAGAAAAGCGTTTCTGATTTTCAGGTTATATACTCTAAATAATTCGAGGTGCAGCTAGGCGACAAGTCAATGAGTCGCTAGGAGCATACATAAGTATGTAACTAGTGCGAATGAGCGTAGTCAATAACGCTGAAATTTGAAGTATGACGAGTATAATACTATTTATTCATAAAGTTCTGATTGCTGCCTAGGGATCTTATCTCCACTATAGGCAGTAATTATTTTGATTAATTTTCAATGTTGACGACTCACACACATTACTTATTTGGAAATAAACGTGACAGCCGAAAAAAACCGAAGCTGAAAACTCCTGTTCCATTGTATTTGCAAGTTAAGCAGTCAATTATTGAAAAAATACAATCAGGAGAGTGGCAAGCCAACGATCGTGTGCCTTCAGAAGCCGAGTTGGTAGTGCAGTTTGATTGTAGCCGAATGACGGCGAACCGAGCCTTGCGGGAACTGACCGCTGAAGGGTTATTGGTGCGTCTTCAAGGGGTTGGCACCTTTGTTGCCGAGCCTAAAGGGCAATCTGCCTTGTTTGAAATCCACAGCATTGAAGATGAGATCCTCGCCAGAAATCACCAATACAGCTGCAAAATTAACAAGTTAGAACAAGTCAGTGCATCAGTGACACTGGCAAAAGAGTTAAATATTTCCCCAGAAACGCCGGTTTATCATTCCGTGATTGTCCATTTGGAGAATGATATTCCAGTACAAATTGAAGACCGTTTTGTGAATGCGCTGGCAGCACCGGATTATCTGGAACAAGACTTTCTGACCATCACTCCCCACGATTATTTATCCCGTGTTGCGCCGCTGACTCAGGGCGAGCATATTGTTGAAGCGGTAGAAGCGGATGACCGCAGTGCCCGGCTTTTGCAAGTGCATGTGGGCGCATCGTGCCTGCAAATTACCCGCCGAACATGGTCACAAAGCCATATCGTGACCAGTACTAAGTTATTGTTTCCCGGTCATCGATATAAACTCAAAGGCAGTTTTTCCTCATAGCGTTTTTCAATTAACGATATTTCATTCTCACACTTATTCTCATCTGAGCGCAGGGCTGTTGGCTGTGCTCATTACCATTCTTGTTAATATCAAATGTAAAATAACTGTGAATTAAATGTGATCTGGTAGGCATATTTAGAATAAAAAAACACCAGTAAAATCAAAGGGTGTTTTTTTATCATATTGTTTTTAATAAATAATATTTATTGCTAGAGTCTATTTTAGTCATCACAATTGTTAAAAAATAAATTGATTGTACATGTATATACAACTATATCTATAAGGAGACGCAATAAGTCAAAAACGCATCTAAGTGAGGGTATATTCGTGACAAAGTTAAATAACAAATATCGTAATATTGAAATTCGAGCACCTCGTGGAACGACCTTAACAGCTAAAAGTTGGCTGACAGAAGCGCCACTGCGCATGTTGATGAACAACCTCGACCCTGACGTAGCAGAAAATCCCCATGAACTTGTGGTTTATGGTGGCATTGGTCGCGCAGCCCGTAACTGGCAATGTTATGACCAAATTGTTGAATCCTTGAAACAGCTAGATAGCGACGAAACCCTGCTGGTGCAATCAGGAAAACCTGTCGGTGTATTCAAAACCCACGAAAACGCGCCCCGCGTATTAATCGCTAACTCCAACCTTGTGCCACATTGGGCGAATTGGGAGCATTTCAACGAATTGGATGCTAAAGGCTTAGCTATGTACGGTCAAATGACGGCAGGAAGCTGGATTTACATCGGTAGCCAAGGGATTGTTCAAGGCACCTATGAAACTTTCGTTGAAGCGGGTCGTCAACATTACAATGGCGACCTCACTGGGCGTTGGGTATTAACCGCCGGTCTAGGTGGAATGGGGGGCGCACAGCCATTAGCAGCAACGTTAGCGGGCGCTTGTTCATTAAATATTGAGTGCCAGCAAAGCCGCATCGATTTCCGTTTAAGAACCCGTTATGTGGATGAACAAGCCACCGATCTGGATGACGCATTAGCGCGCATCAAAAAGTACACCTCAGAAGGCAAAGCTGTTTCTATCGCATTGTGCGCTAACGCGGCTGAAGTGTTACCTGAAATGGTTCGTCGTGGCATTAAACCAGACATGGTTACCGACCAAACCAGCGCTCATGACCCGCTCAATGGCTATCTGCCGATTGGTATGAGTTGGGATGAGTACCGCGAAAAAAGCGTGAAAGACCCACAAGGCACTGCGTTGGCAGCGAAAAAATCCATGGCAGAACATGTGAAAGCAATGCTGGCTTTCCAAGCCCAAGGTATTCCAACATTCGATTACGGTAACAACATTCGTCAAATGGCATTGGAAATGGGCGTTGAACATGCGTTTGACTTCCCTGGGTTTGTTCCAGCCTATATTCGCCCACTATTTTGCCGCGGTGTTGGCCCATTCCGTTGGGTGGCGTTATCTGGGGATCCTGAAGATATCTATAAAACGGATGCCAAAGTGAAAGAATTACTGCCAGACGATAAGCATCTGCATCGTTGGCTAGACATGGCGCATGAACGTATTAGTTTCCAAGGCTTACCAGCACGTATTTGCTGGGTTGGTTTGGGAGATCGCGCCAAATTAGGTTTAGCGTTCAATGAAATGGTCAGAAGTGGCGAAGTTTCTGCACCGATTGTGATTGGTCGTGACCATTTAGATTCAGGCTCGGTAGCGAGTCCAAACCGTGAAACTGAAGCGATGAAAGATGGCTCGGATGCGGTGTCTGATTGGCCGTTACTCAACGCGCTATTAAATACGGCGAGTGGGGCAACGTGGGTATCATTGCATCATGGTGGCGGTGTTGGAATGGGTTTCTCCCAACATTCAGGTGTGGTGATTGTCTGTGATGGTACGGATGCGGCAGCAGAACGTATTGCCCGTGTACTGCACAATGACCCAGCGACAGGCGTGATGCGCCACGCGGATGCGGGCTATGACATTGCTATCGAATGCGCCAAAGAGAAAAACTTAAACTTACCTATGCTAAAAACACGTTAAGGAGTGCCATTGATGACTAAATTAACTATCCATCCAGGGAAAATGACACTCGACGAATTACGCGTTGTCTTCCAAAAGCCAGTGACTGTTGCGTTAGATAAACATGCCCACAGTGTTATCGAAAAAAGCGTTGCGACCGTAAATCAAATCATTGCGGAAGATAAAACCGCATATGGGATCAATACTGGGTTTGGTTTACTCGCTAACACCCGTATTGCTAGCAAAGATCTGCAATCTTTACAGCGCTCGATTGTGATGTCCCATGCGGCTGGTGTTGGTGAGCCATTGGACGATGATCTGGTTCGCTTGATTATGGTATTAAAAATCAACAGCCTTGCGCGCGGTTTTTCAGGTATTCGCTTGGAAGTAATTGAAGCACTGATTGCACTGGTTAACGCACAAGTTTACCCATTCATTCCTGCAAAAGGGTCAGTGGGCGCATCTGGCGACCTAGCACCGCTAGCGCATATGAGCTTGATTTTGATTGGTGAAGGGCAAGCGCGCTTTGAAGGCCAATGGCTACCTGCGAAAAAAGCGTTAGAAAAAGCGGGCTTGAAACCATTAACGTTGGAAGCTAAAGAAGGTTTAGCACTCCTGAATGGCACTCAAACCTCGACCGCGTTTGCGTTAAAAGGCTTGTTTGCGGCGGAAAATCTGCTGTTATCTGGCATTGTGTGTGGGGCGTTAAGCGTGGAAGCGACATTAGGTTCACGCAAGCCATTTGATGCGCGAGTCCAAGAAGTTCGCGGTCAAAAAGGCCAAATCGATGTGGCGGCGTTATTCCGTGATGTATTATCACCAAGCAGCGAATTGTCCCAATCTCACGCAAATTGCTCGAAAGTTCAAGACCCATATTCATTACGCTGCCAGCCTCAAGTGATGGGTGCCTGCTTAACGCAAATCCGTCAAGCGGCAGAAGTGATTTTAATTGAATCTAATGCGGTATCCGATAACCCGCTGGTGTTTACTGATAATGGCGACATTATTTCTGGCGGTAACTTCCATGCGGAGCCAGTTGCCATGGCGTCGGACAATATCGCGCTGGCATTAGCCGAAATTGGTGCATTATCAGAGCGCCGTATTGCGATGTTGATGGATACGCACATGTCCCAATTACCGCCATTCTTAGTTAACAATGGTGGCGTAAACTCCGGCTTTATGATTGCACAGGTGACGGCAGCCGCATTAGCCAGTGAAAACAAAGCATTAGCGCATCCATCTAGTGTGGATAGCTTACCAACATCCGCCAACCAAGAAGACCACGTTTCCATGGCACCAGCAGCAGGTCGCCGTTTATGGGAAATGGCGAAAAACGTGACAGGCATTTTAGCCATTGAGTGGTTATCTGCGTGTCAGGGAATGGATTTCCGCGATGGTTTGAAATCGAGCGAAAAACTGGAAAAAGCCCGTAAAACCCTGCGTGATAAAGTGGCGTATTACGATAAAGACCGTTATTTCGCACCGGATATCGAGGCGGCTATCTCGCTGATTGATCAACATAAACTTGCCACGTTGTTTGCAGCAAACTCGGTTTTTCATTCATAAAAACCAGCAGTTCCTATAAGTAAGTGTTTTAGAAGCAGCCGACTATGTATCGGCTGCGAATTCTCTTCGAAACGACTGATAAAAATACGAAGGACACAACATGCAAAGCACATCACAACTTGCGCGTGGGCTTTCTGCGCGCCACATCCGATTTATGGCCCTCGGTTCAGCAATAGGAACGGGGTTATTCTATGGTTCAGCCAAAGCTATTGAGACTGCCGGCCCGGCCGTTTTACTGGCTTATATTATTGGGGGCGCCGCTGTTTTTATGGTGATGCGCGCGCTCGGTGAAATGGCGGTTCGCAGCCCATTGGCAGGGTCATTCTCCCAATATGCTAGCCACTATTTAGGTCCGCGAGCGGGTTTTTTCACCGGCTGGACATATGTTTTTGAAATGCTAATTGTCTGCTTGGCTGATGTCACGGCATTTGGGGTCTATATGAAATTATGGTTCCCTGATGTGGCTCAGTGGATTTGGGTGCTCAGTATTATCTGCTTTATCGGTGCCATTAACCTGTGCCACGTAAAAACATTCGGCGAAATGGAATTTTGGTTGTCGATAGTGAAAGTGGGGGCGATTGTCGCTATGATCGTCGGCGGTGCGGCCATTATGATGTTTGGTTTCGGTCAAGCTGCTGAACATGCGGTTGGGGTATCAAACCTATTTGACCATGGCGGGTTTATGCCAAATGGCATAGGAGGGGTGATCGCGTCATTTGCGGTAGTGATGTTTGCCTTTGGTGGAATTGAAGTCATCGGGATCACGGCGAGCGAAGCCAAAAACCCAGAAGTGACTATTCCAAAAGCCATTAATGCGGTGCCTGTACGTATCTTACTGTTCTACGTATTAACGCTGTTTGTACTGATGTGCATCTACCCATGGAACCAAATTGGCCAAAATGGCAGCCCGTTTGTACAGATTTTTGATAGTTTAGGCATTTCAGCTGCGGCGAATATCTTGAACGTGGTGGTGATCACCGCCGCCATTTCGGCAATTAACAGTGACATTTTTGGTGCAGGTCGCATGATGTATGGCATGGCTCATGAAGGGCAGGCGCCTAAATCATTCACTAAGTTAACCAAAAATGGGGTGCCATGGATGACCGTCTTAGTCATGGTGCTGGTGCTGTTTATTGGTGTGGTACTGAACTATGTGATCCCCGAAGATGTGTTCTTAGTGATCGCCTCAATTGCTACGTTTGCCACGATTTGGGTCTGGTTAATGATTTTACTGGCGCAATTTGCTATGCGCCGTAAGATGACGCCAGAGCAAGTTCAGCAATTGAAATTCCCAGTGCCGATGTGGCCAGTTGCGCCTATCCTTGCAATTGCCTTTATGGTATTTATTTTCGGTGTATTAGGTTATTTCGAAAGTACCCGAATTGCACTGTATGTGGGTATCGGTTGGTTGTTGTTACTCACCATTGCTTATGCGGTATGGGTAAAAAAACCGGAAGAAACCGAGAAAGAAGTCGAAGAATTAGCGTAACGTTTTTAATATCATGATAGACACTGCGCCCTTGATGAAAATCCGGGGCGCGGTTATTTTTAGCGCCAAAATGCGCAAACAAGTGCTTATCTGCGTATTTTCTTACATTAATCTGCTGATTTGTCTTTCACTTCGTGGCAAACTTTAGCCATTCAAATTTTCCCTTTTAATCCACAGGCAGGAGAATCCCTTCTTGGAAAAGATCTTCGTTGATGAAGCCGTCGCAGAACTTCATACCATTCAAGACATTTTACGTTGGACCATGAGCCGCTTTAATGCTGCCAATATCTATTATGGTCACGGCACCGATAACCCATGGGATGAAGCTTTACAGTTAGTTTTGCCAAGCCTGTATTTACCGCTGGATTTACCGGATGAGCTACTAACTTCGCGTCTGACTCCAACGGAGCGTCACCGCATTATTGAGCGTGTATTACGTCGTATCAATGACCGCATTCCAGTTGCCTATCTGACCAACAGCTCGTGGTTCTGTGGACATGAATTCTATGTGGATGAGCGCGTGTTGATTCCACGCTCGCCAATTGGTGAGCTGATTAACAACCATTTTGTGGGCTTATTATCTGATGAACCACAAACCATCCTCGACCTGTGCACGGGAAGTGGCTGCATTGCGATTGCCTGCGCCCATGAATTCCCTGAAGCGGAAGTCGATGCAGTTGATATCTCTACGGATGTCTTGGCTGTGACGGAGCAAAACATTGCGAATCACGGTTTAGAGCACCGCGTGATCCCAATTCGTTCTGACCTATTCCGTGATATGCCAGACGTTAAATATGACCTGATCGTTACCAATCCACCGTATGTGGATGCAGAAGATATGGACGATCTGCCGCAAGAGTTCCGTGTCGAGCCTGAGCTGGCGCTGGCAGCCGGTAGCGATGGTCTGAAACTGGTTCGCCGCATTCTCGCTAATGCTCCACGCTTCTTAACCGAAGAGGGAATTTTAGTGTGCGAAGTGGGTAACAGCATGGTGCATCTGATTGAGCAATATCCAGATATTCCATTTATCTGGTTAGATTTCGAATTTGGTGGTGATGGTGTGTTTATGTTAACCCGCGAACAGTTGGTTGAACATCACGAGCACTTTGCTCTTTATATTGATTAATATATTAATTAATAAAGAGTTGCGTTACTCGGCATAATCAAATAAAACATAATAATTACGCATAACATCATATTTCTTAACAAGTATAAGAATCGCAAGCAAATAGGAAACAGGGAATGGCTGGAAATTCAATTGGGCAACTGTTTCGTGTGACCACCTTTGGAGAGTCACACGGGCTAGCATTAGGCTGCATTGTTGACGGTGTTCCGCCGGGACTCGCACTGACAGAAGCAGATTTACAAATCGACTTAGATCGCCGTCGTCCGGGCACATCGCGCTATACTACGGCGCGTCGTGAACCCGACCAAGTGAAAATTCTATCGGGAGTTTTCAACGGAGTGACGACAGGCACCAGTATCGGTCTATTAATTGAAAATACCGATCAGCGTTCCCAAGACTATGGTGCGATTAAAGACGTGTTCCGTCCAGGGCACGCCGATTACACGTATGAACAGAAATATGGCCTGCGCGATTATCGCGGTGGCGGGCGTTCATCCGCCCGTGAAACAGCGATGCGTGTTGCTGCGGGTGCCATTGCCAAGAAATACCTGCAAGAGAAATTCGGGATTCAAATTCGCGCATGTTTGACCCAAATGGGCAGCGTAGAGTGTGAAATTAAAGATTGGTCGATTGTCGAAGAAAACCCATTCTTCTGCCCTGATCCGAGCAAATTGGATGCCCTTGATGAGCTGCTACGTGGCTTGAAAAAAGAGGGTGACTCCATCGGTGCGAAAGTCACCGTTGTAGCTGAAAATGTCCCAGCGGGTTTAGGTGAGCCAGTCTTTGACCGCCTAGATGCGGATATCGCCCATGCGCTGATGAGCATTAATGCGGTAAAAGGCGTAGAAATTGGCGATGGTTTTGGTGTGGTGAGCTTAAAAGGCAGTGAGAACCGCGATGAAATCACCCGCCACGGTTTTACGTCTAACCACGCCGGTGGAATTTTAGGGGGCATTAGCAGTAGCCAGCCAATTATTGCCCATATCGCCATGAAACCGACCTCTAGCATTACCGTTTCAGGGAAAACCTTGAATCGTGATGGTGAAGAAGTTGAGATGATCACCAAAGGTCGCCATGACCCTTGTGTGGGTATTCGCGCGGTGCCTATCGCGGAAGCGATGATGGCAATTGTGCTGATGGATCACTTCTTGCGTCACCGCGGGCAGTGTGCGGATGTTGTGCCAGCAGTGGCGCCATTCGAATAAATCATTGACGTTTTTCAGTGGATATTCTTGCTTGGCAAGGGTATCCACTGTGAGTTAAAGGTTGGGATGAAACCTCGATTATAATCCATCCGGGCTGTGATATTGTTTAGCTTTCAATAAGATAATCAATAGATAACAAATCTGCATCGTGATAGTTCACTTATCTGGAATGTAAAATGGATTGGCTTACCGCCGTTGCGCCTGAAGTCTACGCTCTGTTGTTTTTTGTCGCTCTCCTTGCCGGTTTTATTGACTCTATCGCAGGGGGCGGTGGTTTACTGACTATTCCTGCGCTGCTTTCTGTGGGGATCACTCCCGTGGAAACCTTGGCGACCAATAAATTACAAGCTATCGGTGGTTCATTCTCCGCCACACTCTATTTTGCACGGCGTAAAGCCATTAATTTGCGAGAGCAAATCTTCCCTGTGATCATGACGATGATTGGGGCAATGCTCGGGGCGATTTTAATCCAATCCATTGATACCGCTTTTTTAAAGCAGTTGCTGCCAGTGATGGTCATCTGCGTCGGGCTTTATTTCTTACTCACGCCATCTTTGGGGGTGCAAGATAGGCCTCAGCGCGTTAGTATGCCAATTTTTGGGGTTGCTGCGGGGATGGGAATTGGTTTTTATGATGGCGCATTTGGCCCAGGAACTGGCTCTTTTTTAGCGCTCGCTTATGTCTTGCTATTAGGGTATAACCTCGCCAAAGCCACCGCCCATGCAAAATTGTTAAATTTCGCCTCCAATTTTGGATCTTTGATCTTTTTTATTATCGGAGGTCATGTTCTTTGGGTGCTCGGGTTTGTTATGCTTGCCGGCCAAATGGTTGGTGCGAGACTTGGTGCTCGCTTAGTGTTAACCAAAGGACAAAAACTTATCAGGCCGATGATCGTCGTGATTTCACTCTTAATGAGTATTAAGCTGTTAAATGACAGCCACGGTGACGAGATTAAAGCTTGGTTTCTCACATTATTTTAAGATGATTTAAGCGTTCCATGACTCAACATCATTATCAGCAACTTATTGATATTTTCGAACAGTGTTTCGGCGAAGAGTACAATACCAAATTGGTAAAAGGGGACGACGAGCCTATCTATTTACCAGCCGATGACACCACGCCATACAGCCAAATTGTGTTTGCACACGGCTTTTTTACCAGTGCTCTCCATGAAATTTCTCACTGGTGCATTGCTGGGGAAAAACGTCGCCAGCAAGTGGATTACGGTTATTGGTACTGCCCAGATGGTCGCGATGAGAAAACCCAGTGTGACTTTGAAGTGGTTGAAATTAAACCACAAGCGCTAGATTGGTTTTTCTGTGTGGCAACGGGCATCCCGTTTAATGTGAGTTGCGACAATTTAGAAGGGGATTTCGAACCCGACCGTATCGCTTTTATGCGCAAAGTGCATGCCCAAGTGATGGAGTACCTCGAAAAAGGTATCCCAGAGAG
The DNA here is from genome assembly GCF_009706645.1 of Providencia sp. wls1914. NCBI lineage: Bacteria > Pseudomonadati > Pseudomonadota > Gammaproteobacteria > Enterobacterales > Morganellaceae > Providencia > Providencia sp. wls1914. Next base: position 128,232 of record NZ_WLUN01000006.1, on the reverse strand, counting down.
ACCGCTGCGCTTTATTAATGCGTTACAATCGTTTTACAATACACCTCCACTTTGCGCGGAACTGTTCCCTTATCCGGAAGATATTTTCGCCTAATAGAATCTCTCACTACAGTAAGGATTAAGCATGCTTGCGGATTTTGAAACACGCATACTGACAAGAATTGATGATATGGTTGAACACGCCAGCGATGATGAGCTGTTTGCTGGTGGCTATCTGCGTGGTCACTTAACCCTTGCTGTGGCAGAACTGGAAGAAGAGAACGAAACCAGTGTTGATGCACTGTATCAGCGCGTTGAGCTGAGTATCCAAAATGCTATTAAAGCCGGCGAACTGACCCCACCAGACCAAATTCTGGTGCTGGGTATGTGGAAAACACTGTTAGATACCGTGCGTTAGTTTTATGGACTCCATTGACCGCATGTATTCCATTCGATTAGCAACCCATGAAGATGCCCAATTCTTACCCGCGGTGGAAGCGTCTGCGGGGCAAACTTTTGCCGGACATCCTAAGTTTGGCTGGATTGCCCAAGGTGAAGTTCAACCGGAAGAAAACCACGTTGAGTGTATTGCGAATGGCTTAGAGTGGCTCGCGGTGGATCATCATGATCAGCCCGTTGGCTTTATTATGGCGGAGCATTTGAGTGATAGCCTGCATATTGTGGAGCTTTCAGTTCAGCAGTCAGCGCAGGGGCAGGGCTTAGGTAAGCGGCTTATTCAGCAGGTTATTGAGTTTGCTCAGTCGCAACAGATTGGTCAGGTTACACTGACCACGTTTCGTGATATTCCGTGGAATGCACCGTATTATCAGCGCCTTGGTTTTTCGATAATGGAAGAGGTGCAATTGATGAGTGAATTACAAGATATCTTGCAACACGAAGTGGATGCAGGGTTTCAAGCGATAGATCGCTGTGCTATGCAGTTGAACGTGAATTAAGTTTAATATTGATTCGTACAGAGGGCTTCCAAATGGAAGCCCTTGAGGTTGATGACAAAGAGGGATAAAAGCGTGGTTTTTCCCTCTTTGTGTTATCAGGCGAAAATCAATAAATTGATTTTCCTCGTTAATTTTACAACCCAAAAGAGCCATTTCCAAACCTGATGGTTTGTCAATGGTCTGAGGGCTTCCAAATGGAAGCCCTTTTTCGTTTCTGCTTCTTTCGCTTACGCTTCTTTCGTGGTGATTGGGCGTCCCGCCAATAACTTTCTCACCCAAAAACGATTTGGATGTAATGCGGAAAGTACGTCATCGTCAGCAGGCATGGGTTCATCAAAAATTTGCGCCGCGAGGATTTCTGCACACAGTGGGGCCGTGGAAAGTCCTCGAGCCCCTAATGCACCGAATACAAACAGGTCAGGATAAGCTGGGGATGGGGCAACGGCGTGTTCGTGGCGCAGTTGGTCAGGTAAATCCGCATATTGCTGCATTAAAGCATCAAAGTCAGGCACATTGCCGAGTAGCGGCATATGGTCGCGGATCACGCAGCGGATCCCTTGGCGAGATTGTTGGTCAGAGATATCCACCTGCGCTGTCCAATCCACATCCGGTAAGCTGGTGAGCAATTTTTGCAGATTTTCTTGCTGCTCTTCCTTAGAGTATTCAAGACTCAAATTATCGCGTTGATAACTCGCCCCCAAGCAGTGGTGCTGGTTTGTGGTATCTTCCGGCGTCATATAACCTTCGAAGCACAACACGGTTTTTAATTGCTGCAATGTTGGGGTTGTCGGAATATGGCTCACTTGCCCACGAACAGGGGTGATAGGCAGGTTCTGAGTCTGCTCAAATTGGTTCAGCAAATGGCCATTGGCAATCACCACCGTTTGATGATGGGCTGTTTGCTGGTTATCGAATGTCAGTTCCCAACCGTTTTCTGAACGTTGTAAGTCGGTGACTGACAGACCAAAGTGGAAATTAACGCCTTCTTCAGCGAGTTTTTGCGCTAAGCTTTCGCATAATTGTGCAGGACATAGCCAGCCGCCAGAGGGGTAATAAATACCTCGATGATTGACATCCACACCGCTCAGTTCACTGAGTTTTTGCCTATCTTTGCCAACAGCAAACTCTTCTGGCCATTCGGTTTGCAGCATGTTGTCGATTTTTTTTGTGGATTTAGGGTTATACGCCATTTGGCTTACCCCACACCATTGCCCATTAAATTCGATACCTTGCGTGCTCAGTTGCTGATAAAAGCGAGTGGCAAACGGGAAGCCACTGACAAAAAAGCGCTCTAGGGCATTGTCGTTTCCGGTTAATAGGGGGTAGACTGCGCCTTGGCGGTTTCCAGACGCATTTTGGGCGACTTGCTGGTCTTGACAGTAAATAGTGACATCCACACCGCGTTTCCTGAGTGAACGGGCTAAGGTGAGGCTGGCAATACCACCGCCAATAATCGCGATATCATCGGTATGAGATGCGGGTTGACGCGCAAACCAAGGTGCCATCGGGCGAGTCAGATTATTTTCTAGTACCCCCGTTAGCATTTGACGTTTCTGACCAAATCCTTTGGTCTTCATGATCGTAAAGCCCGCTTGCTGTAATCCACGTTTAACAAATCCAGCAACCGTAAAGGTGGCAAATGTTCCACCTTTACGTGCAAATTTTGCCATTGCAGCGAACAACTGTTCGCTCCACATCTGCGGGTTTTTGGAAGGGGCAAAACCATCTAGAAACCACGCATCTATCTTATTGTTTAAATTGTCATTAAGTATGGATACTTGCGTATTTACATCACCAATCCATAAATCGAGGGTGATTGCACTATTTTCTAAAATAATTCGATGGTTACCGGGTAAGGCGGGTGGCCACTGTTCGCATAATTGCTCTGAAAGCTCGGCTAACTCTGGCCAACAACGGTGTGCGGCGATTAAATCGGCTTTTGATAAAGGGTATTTTTCGAAGCTAATAAAATGTAATCGTTGTAATTTTGCATTGGGGTTTTCGGCTTTGAATTGGTTGAAGGCCTGCCATAAAGCGAGAAAATTCAATCCAGTACCAAATCCTGTCTCGGCAATCACACAAGTTTCATCTTGGTGTGTTAGAAATCGCTGTGGAAAATGGTTTCCCTGCAAAAACACATGGCGACTCTCTTCTAAGCCATTTTGGTTAGAAAAATAGATGTCTTCAAACTGTTCTGAAATCGGTGTGCCTTCCTCATTCCAACTGAGGTGAGCGGTTTGTACAGCTGTCTTTTTCACGTTTAAGCCCGTTATTGCAAAATCATATTCAAATTCTAACGCTGATATCACTGTAAGGCTACCGTCACATAAAAGCCTTATTTGTGTCATGATAAAAAAAATACAAATATTTACCCTGATCGGACTTGTTCAGCGTACAAGTGTAAGCTAAAGTGACACCTGTAATCCCGTAATCATATAATTATAGACATGAGGTAACGAATGAAGCGTGCAGTCATAACTGGCCTAGGTATTGTTTCCAGCATTGGTAATAACCAGGAAGAAGTACTGGCTTCTCTGAAGGAAGGTCGTTCCGGGATCACTTTCTCAGAAGAATTTAAAGAGGCAGGGCTGCGTAGCCATGTCTGGGGTGATGTCAAGCTGGATACTGAAGGTCTGATTGACCGTAAGGTCCGCCGTTTCATGAGTGATTGCTCTGTCTATGCTTACCTGTCAATGGAACAGGCGATTAAAGATTCAGGTTTAGCGGAAGACCAAGTGTCTAACCTGCGTACGGGTGTTGTTGTTGGCTCTGGTGGTGGTTCCCCACGTAACCAAGTAGCTGGCTCTGACGGTATGCGTGCAAAAGGTCTGCGTGGTGTGGGTCCATATATGGTGACTCGTGCAATGGCTTCCGGTATTTCTGCTTGCTTAGCAACCCCGTTCAAAATCAAAGGCGTTAACTACTCAATCAGCTCTGCATGTTCAACGTCTGCACACTGTATCGGTCATGCAGTTGAACTGATCCAACTGGGTAAACAAGATGTTGTGTTTGCTGGTGGCGGTGAAGAACTGAGCTGGGAAATGACCTGTGAGTTCGATGCAATGGGCGCGTTGTCAACTAAGTACAACGAAACTCCATCAAAAGCATCAAGAACTTATGACCAAGACCGTGATGGTTTCGTTATTGCGGGCGGCGGCGGTATCGTCGTGGTTGAAGAGTTAGAGCATGCATTAGCACGTGGCGCACACATTTACGCAGAAGTCGTTGGCTACGGCGCAACGTCTGACGGTGCTGATATGGTGGCTCCATCGGGCGAAGGCGCAGTGCGTTGTATGCAAATGGCAATGCAGGGTGTTGATAAAATCGATTACATCAACACACACGGCACTTCAACGCCAGTCGGTGATACTAAAGAGTTAGAAGCTATCCAAGAAGTGTTTGGTCACGATTGCCCTGCACTTTCTGCAACCAAAGCGATGACAGGTCACTCTTTAGGTGCAGCGGGCGTTCAAGAAGCGATTTATAGCTTGCTGATGTTAGAACATGGCTTTATCGCACCAAGCATCAACGTTGAAAATTTAGATGAGAAAGCGAAAGGCTTGAATATCATCACCCAACCAACTGAGCAAGCACTGAATACAGTGATGTCTAACAGCTTCGGTTTTGGTGGTACCAACGCAACGTTAGTGATGAGCAAATACAAAGCATAAGTTTCATTCACTGAAATGCACTGCATAGAAAGCGAGGGCTAAGGCTCTCGCTTTTTTTATGGCTTAATTATTGTCGCCACCATAATCATCATTTTATTAAATTACCGTAATGAAAATAGTGCCATGATATTTGCTCCATTAATGTATCAATAAGGAGCTAATATGGATTTCACACGGTGTAAGATTTGGAAAAATGATTTAAAAATTTTGGGTAATGCATTGATTAAAAGTATTAAGGGGCTGTTCCCTGCCAAAATTAAGCGTGCATTTAACACTAAAATCACGTTTCCACTTTTTGAAAAACGACAAAAAGAAGCGGTTCAGATTTTCACACCACCATCAAAACATGTTTATTATGGCGAAGACGCGAGTAATAAAAATGTTACCTTGCTGAGTTATACGAAATATCCGTTTTATTAATAAAAGATTTGCCCCGAAATCTTTATGGGGCAAATTTTATTGACCACGATAAACCGCCCAGCCCACTGAATATTGACGTTCTCACGACGATTATCAGAGTTATCCGCAAGTATCTTACCTCTAAGCTGCGTATAAATGCGTTAGACAAAATTTAATTAAAAAGAAAGGTAGATAAGATGGCGTATTGGACGGCGAAGAGTGTTCCTGAATTAGCAGGATTAGAGAGAAAAGAGCAAGGGCGCTTGTTTCGTCAATGCCTGAAAGAAGGTAAAAAACGCATGGGCGCGAAATATTGGAAGCTCACCGGACTCGCGGTTTTACTTTCCGCCGTATTAGCCTTTATGTTGTTTTTCTTTGGTTTCTTTTCTGGTGGCTTTCTAGGCGGCGCATTGTTAGGCGGTATGATCGGTGCCTTGTTTGTCTTTATTGTACAAACGCCAACCATTGATGTAGGTCGCGAATGGCTACGTGAGCAGGGCTATCCGAAACAAGACAGCTAGGATAGATCAAGTGAAAAAAAAAGTGAGAGCCAGGGCTTTCGCTTTTTTTATAAATTCTGATAGATAGCAGAAATGCTGCCCTTTTTAATCCTCGTTTTCGCCATAAAACTCTCGGTCATCTTTTAATTGTTCAGCGATAATGCCTCTAAGCCACTCTAATGCTTTATCAGTATCACCGCGTTGGTGCCATACCATTTGGAAATCTAAATCAGGAAGAGATAATGGAGGAGCAAATAACGTAAATTTGCTTAACATGGATTGAGGTATCGCTTTTTTCGCCACCGTTAGGATCAGGTCAGTCCCCGTTAATAATTGGGGTGCAATTTGCCAGTAAGGCACAGTCACGGCTACACGGCGCTGTTGGTTCATTAATTGCAGTTGATGGTCGATTTCATTCGCATCAAAAGGCTTCATACTCACTAAAATATGAGGATAGGATAGCCAGTTAGCTAAATCCATTTTGCCTTGCGAACCAAGCTGATGATCAACCAGACTGACAAATTTGTCCGTCAAGACAGTTTGATTTCGTAACGAATAATCCAGAGTATCAAATATACCGAATGCTAAGTCTAAGCTACCTTCATGCAATTTATTTTGCATTTCTTCCCGACTACAGTGCCAGATATTGAGGACAATATTGGGTGCATATTCGCGTAAATAAGAAACTAATTTTATCGTAATTAAAGTTGCGCCGTAGTCGGACATTGCGATATTAAAGCGCCTTTGGCAACTTAGCGGAGAAAACTGTTTTTGGGCAATCAAATCATCTAATTGCTTTAATGCTTCATTTAATGGGAGATAAAGAGACTCAGCTTTGCTTGTTAGTTGATATTGGCCTTCACGGCGAACCAATAAGGGGTCTTGAAAAATGTCTCTCAGTTGATTTAATGCATGACTGACAGCGGGCTGGCTTTTATGTAAAGCTTCCGCCGCTCGGCTTACATGCCGTTCTCGCAACAAGACTGACAACGTCACTAGCTGATTTAAATCTAATTTTCTTAAGTTATTCATCCTACGAATAGTGCCTTATAAAATTGTTCATTTTCCAATGCTGTTATCTCTCTTTACTATGGCAATCATTCAACTTAAGTCAATATTAGTGAAGAGGTTTCGATGTCAGCATTTTCAATCACAGGGCTCATTCTAGCCTTTGTTGCATTATTGGCAGGCGCGGTTGTACCAATCCAAGCGGCAAGTAATGCCATACTTGCAAGACAACTAGGTCACCCATTATGGGCGAGCGCAACATCGCTGGTGATCAGTTTAATTGTATTAATTCCACTTTTAATTATTTTTAAAGTACCAAAACCCCATTTTAGTACTGAACTATTTAACCAACCAATTTGGATTTGGTTTGGTGGCATCGCAGGGATGCTCTATCTCACGTCGGCTTTGATTTTAGTCCCTAAAATTGGCAGTACGACATTTTTTGTATTAGTGATTGCGGGGCAATTAATTATTTCTGCGCTTATTGAGCAATTTGGCTGGTTCGGCATGAATCGAAACCCCATTCCGATTGAGAAAGTGGTGGGTATTGGTTTAGTGATCCTAGGGGTTTTATGTGTTCAATTTTCACGAAAGTAATGGTATTGCGCCCAAGTAAAGCGTTTTACTAGGGCGATTTATCAGTAGACCTGCCCCATTTTCATGGGGCGAAGTCTTTCAGTCATAACGTACAGTTTGGAATTATGCTTTCGCAGTTTGATGACGGCGTTTACGAATAAGCTTCACAATCGGTGGTAACACCAGCACCAATACCGCCAGAATTAATAAGCTCTTAGAAATCGTACTGCTCCACAGAATATTAAAATCCCCATTACTGATAGACAATGAGCGGCGCAGGTTTTGCTCTAACATCTCACCCAAAACAAACCCAAGGATTAGCGGAGATAGTGGGAAATTCATCTTCCGCAAGATATAGCCGAATACCCCAAGCCCCATCATTAACAGCAGGTCAAAAGTGGTGCTATGTACGGCGTAAACACCCACTGCAGAGACACAAGCAATCGCAGGGACTAAGAACCACAGCGGTACGGTGAGCATTCGAGTGAATAGACCAATCAGCGGAATATTCATCACTAACAACACAACGTTAGCGATAAGCAGCGCGGCAATTAATCCCCAAACGATATGTGGCTGTTCAGTAAACATCCCCGGACCCGGAGTGATGTTATACAGGGTCAGTGCCCCCATCATAACCGCTGTCGTCCCCGAACCCGGAACACCGAGAGTTAACATCGGAATAAATGACCCACAAGCAGAGGCGTTATTGGCGGCTTCAGGTGCCGCGACACCGCGAACATCCCCTTCACCAAATGTCCCTTTATCACCCGCAATTTTTTTCTCGGTCATATAGGTGATGGCGCTAGCGATAGTCGCCCCCGCACCCGGTAAAATCCCCACAAAAAAGCCAATAAATGAGGATCGTAATGTTGGACCTGCACAGGCTTTGGCCTCTTTCTTGCTAAATAACATTCGACCCGTTTTGCGGATTAATCCTTGTCCGGTCGCGGTGCCTTCTAGCATGAGTAATATTTCACTCACAGAGAACAGTCCAATAACCACGACGATAAACTGGACGCCATCGGATAGGTTAACGCTGTCAAAGGTAAAACGGTATTCCCCAGAGTTGGCATCGACACCGACGGTTGCTAGCGCCAAACCAATCAATGCTGCGAGCAGCGATTTGACGGGGTTTTGGCTCATCATGCTGCCTAAACACGCGATAGCAAAAACCATCAACGCGAAATATTCAGCAGGCCCGAAAGCGAGCGACCATTGTGCCAGTAAAGGTGCAAATAAAATGATCCCAACAATCGCAATGGTGGAACCGATAAATGAACTGACGGCAGAAATCGAGAGCGCGATACCTCCTTGGCCTTGCTTCGCCATCGGATAACCATCTAACGTGGTCATAATCGCCGCGGCGTCACCGGGAACGTTCAATAGGATGGCGGAAATTCGTCCTCCGTACTCGCATCCTAGATAGACGGTAGCCAGTAAAATAAGTGCGGATTCGGCCGGTAGCTTGAGCGCAAACGCTAAGGGTAATAATATCGCTACGCCGTTGATAGGGCCTAAACCCGGTAACATGCCGACAATCGTGCCGATGAAACAGCCAATCAGCCCGATCATAATATTTTGCGGGATCAGCGCTACCTCAAAGCCTTGAGATAAATACATCCACGTTTCCATACTTTTCTCCTTAGCTAAAAAGTTCGCCGATGGGCAATGTCACATCGAGCAATTTGTCGAAGGCGTAAAACAGCGAAAGACCAAGAATCGGACCGGAAATCAGAGCGGCTATCGGGGTTGCACCAAATAACAGGGCAACGCTGATGGTTAATAAGGTGGTCGCTAATGGGAATCCTAACCACTCAAACGCCCATGCATAAATAACTAATGCAATGATTAACAAGACTAAACGGCGCAAAACATAGGGCTTTGGCCATTCAACCGCTTCTTGGCGACCCAGCAGGAGTGCGAGTGCGCACAGGGTCATTAATGACAGTATGGCTATCGGGAAGGGGCGGGGGCCCAGTGGTTCATAGGTAAACTCACTTTGGATGCCCCAGCCGATATACAGCCCGATCCCACACAGTATTAGCCAGACTATGGCAAATATGCGTTGGCTCATGGTGACTCCGTTATTTCGCTAATCCGAAGGAACGCGCTTGCTCACGGTAGTTCTCAACTTCTTTTTTCACGTAAGCGTCCAATTCTGGGCCCGATAGGTTGTATTCAAACAAGCCACGTAATTCACGTTGCTTTTTAAACTCGTCGGTTTGTTGTAATTTTTGGAAGGCTTCAACCCATTGGTTGTAATCCGCATCGGACACTTTTGGTCCCATATAGAATCCGCGAATAATTGGCCAAACAATGTCGTAGCCTTGCTCTTTAGCAGTTGGAATATTGGATAAGGCATCTGGTAAGCGTTTATCGGCGTACACCGCTAGGATGCGAATTTTTCCGTCGCTGATATACGGGGTCATTTCACTAATATCGCCGGAGATCACTTGGATGTGGTTGCCTAACAAGGCTGTCAGTGTTTCACCGCCGCCTTCGAAAGCCACATAGCGCATTTTACGTGGGTCTAAGTCGATAGCTTTGGCCAGTAGCGCCGTTTTCATCCAATCTTGGCTACCGATAGAGCCACCCGCACCAAAGACAATGCTGTTTGGATCTTTTTTGAAGGCGTCCATCAGTTCGCCTAAAGTTTTATAAGGGGAGTCGGCACGTACGGCAATCATGCCATAGTCGCTGCCAACACTTGCTAGCCAGCGAACATCATTTTCGTTGTAACGACCAAATTTACCTTGAGCAAGGTTGAGTAAGGAGCCACCAGAGAATGCAACGATGGTGCCCGGCTCTGCTGGGCGTTGAGCCACGATGGCGTTGTAAGCAACGGCACCAATTCCACCTGGCATATAAGTCACACGCATCGGTTTTTCGATCTCTTTGGTTTCCAGCATGGAGACTTGAACAAGTTTACAGGTTAAATCAAAGCCACCGCCAGGTTTGGCAGGGGCTATACATTCTGTTCTTTCGGGTAACGCCATTGCTTGGTTAACGCCAACTAAAAAAATTGCTGCTGCTAAGGCATTGATTGTGAAATTCTTCATGCTTCATTCCTCACTAGACAATAATTAAGTTACTTGGTTGTTGTTGGTTATGTCGCTGTCGATGAATAGCTTTGGACAATGTTGGTTCGCTATGCATCATTGTATTGAGAACCTTTCATTTACCTTTCATTAACAAATAAAATTATTTTTATGTGATACATATCAGATTGTTTTATATTTACTCTTCTTGGTTGTGTTAATTTAATGTTAATTTTTATTTGTGGTAGCAGGTTAACGAAGGATAGTTGTGATAGCTTCGGTAAAAATCACGTTTAACACTTTTCATTCAATCGAGAGAGTGCCAACTTATACGCATAAATAATCATAATGAGTGGGCGACTAATGAGAATGTTATTGGTTGAAGATCATGACGAGTTGTCTTTGTGGTTACAGAAAGCCTTAACGGCATCGGGATTTGCTGTGGACATCGCCAGTGATGGTTACATCGCCGATCAGCTATTACAAACCGAAAATTATTCGTTGGTGGTCTTGGATGTTTCATTACCACGAATGAGTGGCTTAGATGTATTAGCCCAGATGCGCAAACGTCATCAAGAAACACCTGTTCTGCTATTAACGGCGAACTCAGATGTGGCCGACCGCGTGAAAGGGCTGAATGCAGGGGCGGATGATTACCTGACTAAACCCTTTGATATCGCTGAATTAGAGGCTCGAGCGCGCGCGCTCTTACGCCGTAGTCAAGGGAATGTGAATAGCGACCAATGTTTTGGTGACCTCTGTTTTCATGATGACGGTTATTTTTCACTGAAGGCGGAACCGTTAGGTTTAACGCCGCGAGAATACGCGGTATTGAATACACTTTTTCATCGCAGAGGGCGACCTGTTTCAAAAACACAATTATTTGAGCAGGTATTCTCGCTGTCGGATGAAGCCAATTTACAAAGTATTGAACTGTATGTGCATCGGGTTCGTAAAAAACTCACAGGTTCAGATATCAATATCAATACTTTACGCGGATTGGGATACCGATTAGAGCAGTGTAGTGTATGAAATTAGTCTCTCATCCACGCTCTCTCTTTCATCAGTTGCTGCTTTTTTTCGGTATCCCCCTCATTTTGTTGGGAAGTTTCTCCGTTTATACCCACTATTATAGCGCTAAAAACGCGGCAAACCTCGCTTATGACCGAACATTACTGGCGTCGGCGAGAACCGTGGCGGAACGCTTACAGGTGGTGGATGAACATCTTTCTGTGAACGTTCCTTATGTGGTGCTCGATAGCTTTGAGCTGAATAATAATGACCGTCTGTTTTACCAAGTCATCGCCCCTCACGGGGAAACCATTTCTGGTTATGATGACCTACCGCCAATCCCGCCTTATTGGATGCGCTCTCAACATTACACTGCTTTAGTCTACTTTTATGATGCGGAATACATGGGGCTGCCCATTCGTGTGGCGACCTTTTTCCAGCCGATTAACGAAGGTGGTATCCAGGGCATGGTGGAGATCCGCGTTGCTGAAACGGTGTATGCTCGGCAAGATTTCGCCAATCAACTGCTGATCTCTGCGCTGATGAGCCAAGGTACCGTGGTGGTCGTGACGCTGATATTGGCGTATTTACTGTTGCGTAAGCTATTAACGCCACTGAAAAAACTCTCTAATTTAATGCTCGGTCGCGCTGCGAATGACCTCACACCAATCCCGAATGTGTTGCCATGGTCGGAACTTTCGCCGCTTGTAGATGCCTTGAACCGCTATGTGGAGCGGTTAAAACGGATGTTAAAGCGTCAAGAACGTTTCAGTGCGGATGCTTCCCATCAACTAAAAACCCCGCTAGCCGTATTAAAAACGCAAGTTTCAGTGGCACTTAATAGCGATGATGAGCAACAGAAGCAACAAAGTTTGCAGGCGATTAATAAAACCTTGGATAACACTATCGTATTAACTGACCGCTTATTGCAGCTTGCGCGTTTAAAAGAGCACGAAAAAGAGGCGATCAGACTTTATCGTGCGGTTAATTTGGTGGAAATTGTTCAGCAAGTCTGTTTTACCCGTTTGGGACAATCCGAGAGTAAACAGATTGATTTAGGCTATGAAGGATTAGAGCATTGCTGGGTCAAAGGGGATGCTATTTTGCTGGCGGAAATGTGTGCGAACCTGATTGATAATGCGATTAAATATACCCCTGAACAGGGGATTGTTACGGTGCGAATCGTGGCAGATGAAAGTCGCAATTCCATGATTAAACTGGAAGTTGAAGACTCAGGGCCGGGTATCGAAAATAAATATATTCACCGTTCATTAAAAGCCTTTAGGCGCTTGAATAATGCCAAAGGACTGGAAGGTTCAGGGCTGGGCTTGGCGCTTGTAAAAGATATCGCCAGTTATCACGGCTCAGAATTGCAGTTGCTAAAGAGTGAACATCTCGGCGGGTTGTTGGTGCGGATCACCTTGAAAGCGAGTCGGGCACCGAAGAAAGCTTAGTGGGTACTTTGTTATTATCTAGTTGCACCTAAAAACGGTCATTATCCAATTTATGCCCCTTTTTAGGTGCTGTAAGTTTAGAGGCGAAATCAATTGGATATAAAACAAAGCCCCATAACCTTGAAGTAGATTTATGGGGCTTTTAATCAACCGAGCTATTAGCTATTAATGTGGCTTACTGGCAAGTATCTTCTTCTAACGCTTTTTTCTTGCGGGAAAATACTTGAGTGAGCGGGGTGCGTAGCTGTTGAGCTAACATCACACCGAGTAACACGATACCGCCCCCAATTAAGTGGTAACTCTTTAACTCTTCCCCAAGGGTGAACACTGCGATAACGGCAGTAAATACCGGAGCGAGGTTCATAAAGATAGAGGTGGTATTGGCGCCTAAGCGGAGAACACCTTGGATCCACATTGCGGGTGCCAGAATCGATGCGGCAATCCCTGCGAATAAAACTAACCCGATATTATTGCTGTTAAGGCTTACATCATCTGCCATCAAGAAGTTTGGAATTAATAATAAAACCCCAAAGAATACCTGAACATACAAGGAGTCCCAGCTAGAAAGTTGAATCGACCAGCGCTTAGTTAATACTCCGTATAGGGCATAAGCGGCGGAAGCGACGATCATCAGCAATTCGCCTTGACCCAATCCATTATCCAGTAATGAGCTTGGGTTTCCTTGGCTAACTAGCCAAGCCAATCCAAACAGAGACAGAACGGAACCAACAACAATCCCAACGGTTGGGATCACCCTCAGAACAAAAATACTAATCACCACAGTTAATAGCGGGATAAATGAGTTCATAACACCCATAAATGTCGCGCTTACCGTATGTGCGGCATAGTAAGCCAAACTTTGATACAGCATCATCCCCAAAGCACCTAAGATGGCCAGTTGCCACCAATGTTGCTTAACCACTTTGGCATGGCGCAGTACCGAGCGCAGAACAAATGGGGTCATGACTAAAAATGCCAGAGCCCAGCGATAAAACGAAATGGCAGCCGGGTCAATTGCCGTTGCAGCGGCTTTGTTGACGATGGCATTTATGGACCATAATAAAACCGCGGTCAGCGGAAACAGGAAATATTTCATTAACAACGTTCTCCCTAATCAGTCACAGGAGTATACATCTGTCCGAAATATTATATATACTGATATTCAGACAATCGATAACGCTTTTCAGACAGCCTATGAATAATTTAAAAAGTGATGTTCTGCAGATTAACGAATGCAATATTATTGAGCCTGAATTTATTGCCTTACGTCATGAACAAATCAACCAGCAAACCGAATATAAATCCCATTCCCATACCTTTGGTCAATTGCTGTATGTGGTCTGCGGAATTATGGAAATGGAAGTGGAAGGTAAGCATTATATGGCGCCGCCAGAGTTTTGCATCTGGATCCCCGCCAATACCCAACATGCGAGTTTTAATAAGCAGAGTGTTAAATTTCGTATTATTGATTTCGCCCAAGCCTATACGCCGCGACTGGCGAGTAAGGCCTGTGTTGTACGATTAAGTCCCATTTTCCATACGATCATGACGGATATGTATCAACGGGGCATTGTGCAGCCCGAAACCGAGCAGGATATTCGTTTGGGAGAAGTGTTGATTGACCAGTTTGCCATTTCACCGTGCCAAGATACCTATTTACCCACCAGCAAAGATAAATTGTTAGCGCCTATTTTAGCGGAGTTACAGCAAGATCCTGCGGATAATACAACGCTTGCCCAGTGGGCAAAACGGGCCTATACCTCGGAGCGAACGTTATCTCGCCGTTGCCAACAAGAGCTGGGTATGTCATTCAGCGAGTGGCGCCAGCGACTGCGTTACTTACATGCAGTGGCAGGGCTGGACAAAGGTAAAAGTGTCCATGAAGTTGCCTTGGATGTGGGGTATAGTTCGGCGTCTGCATTTATTGCGATGTTCCAGCAAATTTCAGGGGTCACTCCAGACCGGTTTCGGATGAAAGAGTTGACCCCATAGTAGAGGGAAAATCAATATACATAATCGTATTTGATATTAGCGTGATAGTTGTACACGCTATCTTTCCCTCCGTGTTCATCTTTAATTAATGTGGTGATATTTTTTTCCGCGTCGGTGCATCTTCCGAACGTATTCCAACTTTTACAGGTCGTCACGGTTGTTTCGGTGGTAAAAAATTCTTCAATGGTTTTTTCGGTTAACGGTCTGTCATTATCATCATAGGTAAACTCTTTGACGGTTGAGTCAGACTGCATACGAACTAAGCGATTTTTCGCATCATAATGGAAGGCTGTTTTCACACTATCATTTTCGAGCGTACTGACTCGGTTGGATTCAGATAATCGTCCTTTATCATCAGTTAAAAAAGTAGTGACAGCTCTCGTTAACATGCGCTCTTTGTCGAGCGTCGTTGTATAAGAAGAATCTTTAGCTTCGGTTATTTTTCCATTCTGATCAGTGAAAAACTTTCCGTTCATTTTTTGCTGCAAGATGGTTTTTTCAACATTATCTTGATTAATAACAGACAGTTTAAATGCGGATTTGTAGTCCCAACCGTGACCATTTTTTTTCATGCTCATATCAATGGATTTGATGGATACACTGTCGTGGATGCTGAATTTGACAACTTCATGACCCGTTAATTCGATTAAGGCTCCACAATCATCAAACTTCGTTTGAACCGTATTGTTAATATAGTCATCTTGGCTGGTGGTGTGTAAATTCATCTCTTTCAATGCGTCGTTAAACGGGCGCTCTTGAGCAAAGACGAAATTATTAAAATTGTTGATAGCGAGGGTGTCCGCAGAGCAGTTTTGTTCGCCAGCATAGGCATAAAACGAGCACATTAGGGGTAGCGACAGTAATACTTTTTTCACAATCAATATGCCTTTCAAAATAAATGCCTTCCTGAAAAATGAATAACTTTTAATGTAGTTTTGCTGATTAAACATGAAATCCTTGGGATTAGGTAGTCAGACTCATCTGTAAGTTTGTTTAATAAAAAGAAAAATTAAATGTCACCGATTAGACTATTAATTTCAACCAAAAGCATTGTCATGTAAATGATTCAGCCTATCGACGATTTGGAGTATAGTGTGGCAGCCAAATCGGGCATGACACACATTCTATTGGGACGAATTCCGTGAAAATTTTGGTTGATGAAAACATGCCATATGCTCAAACACTATTTAGTGAGCTAGGCGAAGTTAAAGCAGTACCAGGGCGCCCAGTGCCAGAACAGGAACTGGTTGATGCAGATGCATTAATGGTGCGCTCAATTACCAAAGTGAATAAATCATTACTGAGCAATACGCCAGTAAAATTCGTCGGCACGGCAACAGCAGGGTTTGACCACGTTGATACCCAGTGGCTTGCCGAAGCCAATATTGGATTCTCTTCAGCGCCAGGGTGCAATGCCATTGCTGTCGTTGAGTATGTTTTTTCGGCATTACTGATGCTGGCGGAGCGCGATAATTTTGATTTACGCGATAAAACCGTAGGGATAGTGGGTGTCGGGAATGTGGGAGGGCGCTTGTATAAACGTCTGCAAGCGTGGGGCGTTAATACCGTATTATGTGACCCTCCTCGAGCAGATAAAGGCGACCAAGAAGTTTTTGTTCCGTTCGATTCGCTACTGGAACAGGCTGATATTTTAACCTTCCATACGCCGCTCAATATGGAAGGCGAATATTCGACTTTCCACTTAATGGATGGGCCTCGATTAGCAAATCTACGCGACGGTACCATTTTGATTAATGCGAGCCGTGGTGAAGTGGTGGATAACCAAGCGCTATTACAGTTGCTTGAACAAGGTAAGCCGCTGAGTGTGGTATTGGATGTATGGGAACCTGAGCCTGATCTGGATACAGAATTGCTGGCATATGTGGATATCGGTACGCCGCATATTGCAGGCTATACTTTAGAAGGAAAAGCAAGAGGAACAACCCAAGTCTTTGAAGCTTATTGTGAATTCCTAGGTAAACCTGCGAACGTGTCTCTGACATCGCTGTTACCGAAGCCGGATATCGACTGCATTAATTTCAATGGTAAATTAACGCAAAGCCAGCTCAAAAGATTAGTGCATCTCGTGTATGATGTGCGCCGTGATGATGCATCACTGCGCGCAGTGGCTGGCATTCCCGGTGAGTTCGATAAATTACGTAAACATTACCAAGAACGCCGTGAATGGTCATCGTTAACTGTTCAGTGCGATAACCAAGAGACAGCCCAGCTACTGAGCGCATTAGGCTTTACCACAAAAATTTAATAACAGATTCTTTTAGGTGAAATGAGCGGCTAAGCACGGCTTGTTTCACTTTGATTTTTTTAGAGGAAAAACCATGACAGAAGGTTGGAATATTGCATTACTCGGGGCAACCGGCGCAGTGGGCGAAGGCATTCTTTCCCTGCTTCAAGAAAGAGAGTTTCCCGTTGGTGAGCTTTATTTACTAGCCAGTGAGCGAAGTGCAGGGGAGAGCATTCGCTTCAACGGTAAAAGCTATCAAGTGCAAGATGTCGCGGACTTCGATTGGTCGCAGGCACAAATTGCCTTTTTTGCCGCAGGTGAAGAGGCCGCGGCACAGTATGCGGAATTAGCAGCGCAAGAAGGCTGCATTGTGATTGATAACAGTGGTATTTTTGCGTTAGACCCTGATGTACCGTTAGTGGTACCGGGCGTTAACCCTCAAGTATTAGCGGATTACCGTAACCGCAATATTATTTCAGTGGCAGACAGTTATGTTAGCCAGCTACTAACGTCTATCAAACCATTAGTGGATGCGGCTGGTGTAGGGCGTATTACACTGACCAATATGCTATCGATGTCAGCGTACGGTAAAGCCGCCGTTGATGAATTAGCAGGGCAAAGCGCGCGTTTATTGAATGGCATCCCTGCTGAAGAAGGTCGTTTTACTAAGCAATTAGCCTTTAACATGCTGCCATTATTAGCGGATGGCGAAGGCAGTGTTGTGCAAGAACGCCGTTTAGTTGAGCAAGTTCGTAAAGTGCTGCAAGACGACGGTTTGCCAGTCTCCGTAAGCTTTATTCAGTCACCCGTATTTTATGGTAATGCGCAAGTGGTGCACTTAGAGACACTACGCCCAGTTAGCGCAGAAGAAGCGAGCGAAGAATTTGAACGTTTTGATGATATTCAGGTCTCAGAAGAGGGTGATTACCCAACTCAAGTGACTGACGCATCAGGTAATGATTTCTTAAGCATTGGCTGTATTCGTAACGATTACGGTATCCCGGAAATTTTACAATTCTGGTCAGTGGCGGATAACGTTCGTTTTGGTGGCGCGTTAATGGCGGTTGAGACAGCAGAAAAACTGGCTCAGGAGCTGTATTACTAATGTCGGAGTCCCCAAACTTGCATCGCATTGCCCTCGGAATTGAGTATAACGGTAGCCGTTATTATGGTTGGCAACGCCAACAAGAAGTGAAAAGCGTACAGGGCTGCCTTGAGGCTGCTCTGTCTAAAATTGCTGCAGAGCCAATCACTGTCAATTGTGCAGGGCGTACAGATGCTGGTGTTCATGCGACTGGGCAGGTGGTGCATTTTGAAACTTCAGCTAACCGTAAAGAAGCGGCATGGACGATGGGGGCGAATACCCATCTTCCTGACGATATAGCGGTTCGCTGGTGTAAACCTGTGGATGATGAGTTTCATGCGCGTTTTAGTGCAACTGCACGTCGATATCGCTATGTGATTTTTAATCACCGTTATCGACCTGCAATTTTATCGAATGGTGTCACGCACTTTCATTTTCCGCTTGATGAAAAGCGTATGCACCAAGCGGCACAAGCATTGCTGGGGGAGCGTGATTTTACCTCATTCCGCGCGGTGCAGTGCCAGTCAAAAACTCCTTGGCGTAATGTGATGCACGTGAATGTAACGCGTCACGGAAACTATGTGGTTGTGGATATTAAAGCCAATGCGTTTGTGCATCATATGGTGAGAAACATTGTTGGCAGTTTGTTGGAGATAGGCTGTGGGAATCAAGATATTGATTGGATGGCACATCTTCTAGAATTAAAAGATAGAACGAAAGCGGCGGCGACAGCCAAAGCGGAAGGACTGTATTTAGTGAGCGTGGATTATCCTGAAAAATTTGACCTGCCACAGAATGTGATGGGGCCTCTCTTTCTCGCGGATGAGCTACTGTAAAGGTCGTTAATATAAATCTCCACATGAGGAACCCCATGGAGTTTATCAGTTTTATCATTGATTTTATTTTACATATTGATGTGCATCTTGCGGAATTGGTCGCCGAATATGGTGTTTGGGTTTACGGAATTTTATTCCTGATCCTATTCTGCGAGACGGGGCTGGTGGTTACGCCTTTCCTTCCTGGAGATTCATTATTATTTGTCGCGGGTGCGTTAGCAGCATTGCCAAGTAATGATTTAAACGTACACGTCATGGTGTTGTTGATGATTATTGCAGCAATTATTGGTGATGCAGTGAACTACACCATTGGGCGTATCTTTGGTGAGAAACTGTTTAAAAACCCAGATTCAAAAATTTTCCGTCGTAGCTATTTGGATAAAACTCATCAGTTTTATGAGAAACATGGCGGAAAAGCGATTATTTTGGCGCGTTTTGTGCCTATCGTGAGAACCTTTGCACCTTTCGTTGCGGGTATGGGTAAAATGTCTTACCGTCATTTTGCCTTTTATAATGTGACAGGTGCGCTATTATGGGTGTTACTCTTTACCTATGCAGGGTATTTATTCGGTGATTTACCGATAGTACAAAAGAATTTGAAATTACTGATAGTCGCGATTATCTTTATTTCGATTCTGCCGGGTGTCATTGAAATTATTCGCCACCGTCGAGCTGCTGCAAAAGAAAAAAATGCAGTGGCAAAAGAAAAGAGTGCGGCGACGCAAAAAAACGATAACCAATAATCGGTTTGAAAAAAGTTTTTATCTACAGTGAGATATCATTGTGGTTTAATGGCAAAAAAATAACATACTGATAGATGCTTCTTATATAACCATCCCTAAAATTCAGGGGCAGTATTATTCGAAGTGTCGTCAGAGTGCAATCAGACGAAAAGGTCCATTAATGAGCTGGATTGAGAAAATTTTAAAAAAAGGTACTTCAACCCCATCCCATAAAGCAAACATCCCTGAAGGTGTTTGGACTAAATGTGATAGCTGTGGGCAAGTCCTCTACGGTGCTGAACTTGAGCGTAACCTACAAGTGTGTCCAAAATGTGACCACCATATGCGTATTCATGCTCGCCAACGCCTTGAATCTTTCCTTGATGAAAACTCAACAACGGAATTAGGTAGCGAATTAGAGCCAAAAGATGTGCTCAAATTCCGCGACTCTAAAAAATATAAAGACAGAATTAGCTCAGCCCAGAAAGAAACGGGTGAAAAAGATGCTATCGTCGTGATGAAAGGTACGCTCAAAGAGATGCCTGTTGTTGCGGCTGCATTTGAATTCTCCTTCATGGGTGGTTCAATGGCATCGGTTGTGGGCGCACGTTTTGTCCGTGCTGTGGAACAAGCATTGGAAGATAACTGTCCATTAGTTTGCTTCTCATCCAGTGGTGGTGCGCGTATGCAAGAAGCGTTACTGTCTCTGATGCAAATGGCGAAAACCAGTGCTGCACTGGCGAAAATGCAAGAACGTGGCTTACCGTACATTTCTGTACTGACCGACCCTACCATGGGTGGTGTTTCTGCAAGTTTAGCGATGTTGGGTGATATTAACGTTGCCGAGCCTAAAGCACTGATTGGTTTCGCGGGTCCTCGCGTTATCGAACAGACCGTTCGTGAAAAATTACCTCAAGGTTTCCAACGCAGTGAATTCCTGCTGGAAAAAGGGGCAATTGACATGATCGTGCGTCGTCAAGATATGCGTGATCGTTTGGCTGATGTCCTAGCGATGTTAACCAATCAACCAAGTCTAAACACCGCGCCAGCGCTGGTTGTTGAAGTGGTTGACGTGGAAATTGATCTTGCTGATGCTGTCGATGGTGCAGATAAAGCAAAAGGCGCTAAACATAAAAAAGATGATGAGTAATCTAATCATTCCTACCGCCAAGTCTCCATTGGAGGCTTGGCTTTCTTATCTCACCGACCTGCATAGTCAAAATATTGATATGGGGTTGGAACGAGTAGGGCAAGCTGCCCGTCAAATGCATCTCACTCAACCAGCTCCTCGCGTCGTCACTGTCACTGGAACCAACGGAAAAGGCACAACCTGCCATACGCTTGAGTCCATTTTGATGGCGGCGGGTTTGAAGGTGGGTGTCTACAGTTCGCCACATTTAGTGCGCTACACGGAACGCGTCCGGATCCAAGGCAAAGAACTTACTGAAAGTGAGTTTTGCCAAGCATTTGCGACTATCGAAGCGCAGCGTGGAAATATTTCGTTAACCTACTTTGAATATGGCACTTTAGCTGCACTACAATTATTTAAGCAAGCTGAGTTAGATATTGTGATCCTTGAAGTAGGGTTGGGCGGTCGCCTTGATGCAACTAATGTCGTGGATGCAGATATCGCGGCAATCACCAGTATTGCGCTTGACCATACCGATTGGCTAGGTTCTGACCGTGAGCATATTGGCCATGAGAAAGCGGGTATTTTCCGTCAAGGCCATTATGGCGTGGTGGGTGAGCCTGATATGCCGGACTCTATAGGCGCTTATGCCGACAAAATAGGCACCATGCTGTTTCGTCGTGGCAAGGATTGGCATTACCAAGAGCAGGGACAACATTGGTCTTGGGAAAGTTCTCAGAGGTCATGGGCTAATTTACCATTACCGAATGTGCCGTTGGCCAATGCAGCAACCGCGATGGGTGTGATCAGCTGCTTGATGGAGATTGATGCGGACTTAGCGCAGAAAATCACTGACCAAGCTATCCATCAAGGTTTAAGTACCGCTCAGTTACCGGGACGTTTCCAGATCATTGGTGAACATCCGTTAATGATCTTAGATGTAGCCCATAACCCTCATGCTGCAGGCTATTTAGTCTCCAAACTTGCGCAATTACCAGTGACAGAAGGTCGCCGAATTCGTGCGGTAGTGGGAATGCTGGGGGATAAGGATATTCAAGGGACATTAACTTGTTTATCCCAGCAGGTAACTGACTGGTATCTTGCACCGCTGAGAGAGTTTCGTGGTGCAGATGTGACTGAGCTTAGCCAGCACGTTGACGGTGCACATGAGTTTGATTCCGTGGAAGCAGCTTGGCAACAAGCGTGTGCGGATGCGCAACCACAAGATGTGATTGTGGTGTGTGGATCATTCCATACCGTGGCTCATGTCATGATGCTATTAGAGAAAACAGAAGGATAAAGCCAGTGGCTAGTAAATTCCAGAATCGTCTTGCTGGCGCCATTGTTTTAGTCGCTGCAGGGGTCATCGTATTGCCTGCATTGCTGGATGGCGATAAAAAATACAATGAGAATGAATTTGCAGCCATTCCGATTATTCCCAAACCGGGTGATGAAGAAGATATTGAGTCAATTGCGCCAATTACACACAGTGCATCGACCGCTTCTTCGGAAGGAACTTCTGAAGCGATGTTATCGGAAGCTATTACTGAGCAAAAGCAAAGTGAGCAGCCTCCTGTAGCCGCAAACAGTGCAAATCAAAGTAATAATAGTCAAAACGTGGTGAATCAAAATGGAAGCGCCATTCCTGCCAATGTCACTCCAGAAAAACCACGGGTAGAGCCGAAACCGGAACCTAAGCCAGAGCCAAAACCTGAGCCTAAGCCTAAGGTGGAGCCAAAGCCGGAACCGAAACCAGAACCGAAGCCAGAGCCAAAACAAGAACCTCAAGGTAAAGCCTATGTGGTGCAAGTGATTGCTCTCAATAATGCCAGCAAGGTTGAAGAAATTGTGGCGAAACTAAGACTGTCTGGGTATCAGGTTTATACGGTGCCAGCGCAGCCGGTGAACAACAAATTAACTCGTATTTATGTGGGGCCTGAAGCGTCAAGGCAGAAGCTGGAATCAGCTTTACCTGAACTGAACGCAATTACCGGCACAAAAGGGATAATCCAAGCTTTTAAGCCTTAAATTGACATTCAGTTATCCCTAAAAAATAAGGGTATTTAGTAACTTACTGCGGCGATTATGATTTTTTCTTTTCGCCGCTGATTTTTTTAAATTCAATGAAAAATGGTTACGCAAACGTTTTCGTTTTCTGTTAGAATGCATTCGCCGCTGACGTGAATGCGAATTTTGGAATGAAATATGGTCTGGATTGATTACACAATTATCGCCATTATTGGCTTCTCGGCACTGGTAAGCCTGATCCGTGGATTTGTACGTGAGGCATTATCGTTAATCACTTGGGGTTGTGCGTTCTTCGTAGCAAGTACGTTCTATCCTTACTTAGCGAGTTACTTTACGAACTTTGAGGATGTTTTGGTTCGTAATGGTATTGCGATTGCAGCACTGTTTATCGCGACATTGATTGTCGGTGCAGTGGTGAACTATGTGATTAGCTCATTAGTACAAAAAACCGGATTATCGGGTACAGATCGTGTACTGGGGATTTGCTTCGGTGCGTTGCGTGGGGTATTAATTGTATCGGCGCTATTGTTCTTTCTCGATACATTTACACCGCTTCCTCAAAGTGAGGATTGGCATCGTTCACAGCTTATTCCGCAGTTCAGTCATATTATTAGGTGGTTCTTTGACTACCTGCAAAATGCGTCAAGTTTCCTACCGGAGAATATCTCTCCGTCTGGCTGATGAGGAAAGACTAAATGTGCGGTATTGTCGGTATCGCCGGTGTTTCACCGGTAAACCAATCAATTTATGATGCGTTAACGGTGCTACAGCATCGTGGGCAAGATGCAGCGGGTATTGCGACTATTGATGGTAAAAACAATATCCGTTTGCGTAAAGCAAATGGTTTAGTAAAAGATGTCTTTGAAACGCGCCACATGCTGCGCCTTCAAGGCTCAATGGGTATTGGACATGTGCGTTACCCAACTGCGGGTAGTTCCAGCGCATCCGAAGCCCAGCCTTTTTACGTTAACTCTCCTTTTGGTATCACCCTTGCACATAATGGTAACCTGACAAATGCTCACGAACTCGCTCGGAGTCTATTTGAAACAGCACGTCGCCATGTGAATACCACGTCAGACTCCGAAATTCTTCTAAACGTATTAGCATACGAATTAGATAAGTTTGATCATTTTCCTCTCGAACCCGACAACATTTTTAGTGCCGTAGCATCAATGCACAAAAAAATCCGTGGCGCCTATGCTTGCGTGGCACTGATTATTGGTCATGGTATGGTGGCATTCCGTGATCCTCATGGTATTCGCCCATTAGTCCTTGGCCGCCGTATTCTTGCGACTGGTGAGCATGAGTATATGGTCGCGTCTGAAAGCGTAGCACTTGATACTTTAGGTTTCGAATTCCTGCGTGATGTTGCGCCAGGCGAAGCGGTGTATGTTACTGAAGACGGTAAATTATTTACCCGCCAATGTGCAGAAAACCCTCAATTGACACCGTGTATTTTTGAATATGTTTATTTTGCTCGCCAAGATTCGTTTATCGATAAAATCTCGGTGTATAACGCAAGATTACGTATGGGGCAAAAACTGGGCGCGAAAATTGCTCGCGAATGGGAAGACTTGCATATTGATGTGGTGATCCCAATCCCTGAAACTTCATGCGATATCGCGTTAGAAATCGCCCATATCCTCGATAAACCGTATCGCCAAGGTTTTGTGAAAAACCGCTATGTGGGCCGTACTTTTATCATGCCTGGGCAACAAGAACGTCGTAAATCTGTACGCCGTAAACTGAATGCAAACCGTGCAGAGTTTCGTGATAAAAACGTTCTGCTGGTGGATGACTCTATTGTGCGCGGTACCACATCAGAACAGATCGTTGAACTGGCTCGTGAAGCGGGTGCAAAGAATGTCTACTTTGCTTCAGCAGCACCGGAAGTTCGCTTCCCTAACGTATATGGCATCGATATGCCAAATGCCAATGAGTTGATTGCACACGGTCGGGAAGTGGATGAAATCCGTAAACTGATTGGCGCAGATGGCCTAATTTTCCAAGATCTCAGCGACCTTATTGATGCGGTTCGTGAAGAAAACCCTGAAATCAACGAATTTGAATGTTCCGTATTTGATGGCATTTACGTGACCAAAGATATTGACCAGACCTATTTAGATTATCTGGAAAATCTGCGTAAAGATGATGAGTTGAAGTTGAAAGATCAGAGTGATGTTGAGGATCTTGAGATTTACAACGAAGGCTAAACGTTAGGGAATCCTCGTCATACTTCACGCTATAGCGTTGTTGGCTGCATTAGCTAACCCTAGTCACATACTTGTGTATGTTCCTAGGGATTAGCTAACTTGCCGCCTAGCTACAACATGAATTATTTAGAGGATTACATCTAAAACTAAGCTGAAAATGAAGTTAGTCTGAATTACCCTCCGCTCAAGTTTCCTTTATTGATGACTGCTTATTCCGTGAGTAAAGTTTTGCTCTGTATTGAATATTAAATTCGAGATTTAGGAGTGAACTTTGTCATTAACATCTAATCTTTCTAAAACGATTGAATTATTGCAAGAATTCATAGATAGCACTCAATTAGGTTTAAAAGTCGATGCCCTTTGTGAAGATGATTTTGAATCCTTAACTAGAGATGAACGTTCAATATTGAATTGGAGAGATAAATTTCCTCATTACTTGAGTGAAAGTAGTTTTCACCTAGGGATTAGGTTAGATGATGAATCTAATATTGATGGTGCCATGCTGGGTATTTATGCCTCTGAAAATGGTGAGTTACACATTCTTCTCATTGAATCGTTTGTGAGAAATAATCCCGATCATCCGCTATCAGGGCGACTAACAATGTTTGTTATTGTGGCTACGATGTTTTTTTTGTCACAATATTCAGATAGTAAAGGGGTTTATATTATAGAGCCTCATCCAGAACTGATTTCGTATTATGAAAAGTTTGGTTTTAAGTTATTAGAAAATGAATTAGTAATGTATGCAACTGTTGAAGAATTACAGTTGGCTCAGTTAAATCTATTCAGAGAAAACATTGAAGAACAATAAATTAGATTATTTCTGATTGAATTCTAAACAGCAAGCGATATAATATTATCGCTGCATACAATATGTTTATGCATATTTATATCTAGAGGCTAAATATGAATAACGGTAAAACTAAACGGTTAACTACTGAAGAGTTACGATTATTGGTGCTATCTAATGCTAAGGCTTTAACATCTAAACATTTTAAGACTAGAGCTCCTGAAATAGCAGGACAGAAAAAAACATCAATCCCATCGAACTAATCTGTCTAGAATAGAGAACTGAAAAATCAGCTCTCTATTTTTATTGTCTTTACCTTCCTTAAGGCCACATAAGGTTCCTCACTCACTACTTCACGATATTTGGTATATAATGCAGGAAATTACGTGAATTGGGGCTGAACATGAAAAAACTTATCATTGGGTTAACGGGTGCGAGTGGAGCGATCTACGGTATTCGATTGCTGGAAGTGCTTAAACCTGTGAAAGATGTGGAAACCCACCTAGTGATGAGTGCAGCAGCGCGTCAGACATTAGCACTGGAGACAGAATTCAGTGTTAAAGATGTACAACAGCTCGCAGACCATGTTTATGATAGCCGCGATATTGCCGCTGCCATCTCCTCAGGCTCTTTTCGTACTGCGGGTATGGTTATCATGCCGTGTACTATGAAAACCCTTTCTGGCATCGTTCACAGCTATACAGACACGTTAGTTACCCGTGCCGCAGATGTTGTTTTAAAAGAAGGAAAAAAATTGGTGTTGGGCGTGCGTGAAACACCGTTGCATATTGGCCATTTGAAATTGATGGTACAAGCCGCAGAAATGGGTGCGGTGATTATGCCCCCAATGCCTGCGTTTTATCATCAGCCTCAATCCATTCAAGATATTGTTAACCAGACCGTTAACCGGATTCTTGACCAATTTGATATCGAGCTTGAGTATGATTTATTCACCCGTTGGCAGGGTGCTAAATAGCGCCTGTTTTAAATGATTATGATTTTGGTGCTAATAAATCCTCTAGTGCAATTCTCAGTTCAATAAATTCAAATTCAAAGCCAGCCTCTTCTAAACGTTTAGGTATGGCCTGCTGTCCACCAAGCAATAATGTCGCGGACTCCCCAAGCACGCCTCTAACTGCAAATGCAGGGGTGCGGATAAAGGAAGGGCGGTTGGTCACATCCCCCATCATGGCGGCAAATTGATCATTATGGACAGGGTAAGGCGAAGTCATATTAAATGGGCCACAAAGGGTTGGCGTCTCCATCAAGAATAAAATAGCTTTCACCATATCGTTAATATGGATCCACGGCATATATTGTTTTCCATGACCAATCGGCCCGCCAGCACCCATTTTAAAAATAGGCAGAATTTTGGCAAGTAAACCACCGTTAGGGGATAAAACTAATCCAGTACGTAATAAACACACTCGGGTTTTATCCGATTGCGCTTCTTGGGCGATAGCTTCCCAGCGAGCCGCTAGCTGATGGGTAAATTCATCATGGGGTTGATCCTCTTCCGTCACGACGGATTGGCCTTGGTCGCCATAGTAGCCTACAGCAGAGCCTGACAGGAATACGCTCGGTGGGTTTTGACTGGCTTTGATTAAATTCGTCAATTGCTGCGTAATTTTCCAGCGACTGTCACAGAGGATCTGTTTTTGTGCTGCTGTCCAGCGTTTTTCTGCGATAGGTTCGCCGGCAAGGTTGATGACCACATCAAAGCCATCGAGGTCTGTTTTATCTTGAAGGGTTGTCCAGCACTCAACGGCTTTACAAAATAAACTGTATACTTTTTGCGGTGAACGGCTTAATACGGTGACCTGATGTGAGTGCATCACTAACGTTTGAACCAGTTGGGTGCCAATTAACCCTGTTCCGCCTGTTATTAGAATTCTCATTTTTTATCCCCTATATTTAAAGCGCTATCACACTCTAAATAATCCAATTTTTACCACCCTATAAAGATAACTATAGCATTTGCAAATAGGAATTGTTGGGTTTCAGTTAACGCTTCACAAAAAAGAATTTTGTACTGTATCTTAAAGAGATGCATTGATTTTTGTGATGGAAAGCAAGGTCAAATTTGGTTAGGATCTCTTGCAACATATATGCGAAAAGAATACCTTGTATCAAAGTATTTTGGTGGACAAGCTAAATAAGGTTTTCAGGATGGAACAACAGACCGAATTCGTCGAATGGGTAGATATCGTTGACGAAGATAATAATGTAATAGCGCAAGCAACCCGTAGCCAAATGCGTGCAGAAAACTTACGTCACCGTGCGACCTACATCGTGGTGCACGATGGAATGGGTAAAATTCTGGTGCAACGGAGAACGGACATTAAAGATTTCTACCCAGGGCTTTTGGATGCGACGGCGGGTGGTGTCGTGATGCAAGATGAACAGATCCTTGAATCAGCTAAGCGTGAAGCTGAAGAGGAGTTGGGGATTGCAGGTGTTCCGTTTGCAGAACATGGTACTTTCTATTATGAAAATGAAATTTGCCGCGTGTGGGGTGGATTATTTAGTTGTGTGAGTCACGGTCCTTTTGCTTTGCAAGAAAGTGAAGTCGTGGAAGTAACTTGGTTGACTCCCAAGGAAATTACCGCTCGTTGTGATGAATTTACGCCAGATTCGCTTAAAGCACTGTCATTATGGTTAACGCGCAATAATGAAGCGGATAAAGCGATTAGCTGTTCAAACCCAGAATAAATGTGAGTATTGAATTAAGGACTACTTTGGTAGTCCTTTTGTATTTTTATGATTTATAAAATTTAGGTTCTTTGATTTTATTGGACAGTGGATATTGATGAAGTTTATCGGCGTAGGACGTATTAATCTCGATGATTTTCTCATGTTGAGAATTAACTAAGCATTCTTGCTGAGACATTATTTTTTCAATGAGATTAAAAAATTTTTTCTTATTTTCTGTTATATAAAGGCCTTTATTAGGCTCAAAGAACTTGAATATGATTTCATCGTTAATATGTTTAATCGTGATCCCCATAGCATGATCTTTAGTTAGAAAATCACAAATGGTATCTTTCTGTTGTTGTAGTCGATTATTAATTCGCTGTTTGAATTGCTCAAAGGTTATATAATTTTTTGGATTTAATTTTACATTATTATCAATAATCGTATAGGCGTCATATTTTATATTATATTGGCTATTTCTTTGTGTTATTTGATACTTAATGATTTTTTTCTGGTGGTTTTTAACTAATTCAAAAAATGGTTTAATGCCGTTGATTGATAAATCAGTCATTGCAAAGTTAGAACATTTTTTCTTGATTTCTCGAACAGTTGATTTTATTAAATTAACTTCAAATTTACTTTTCAATTTTAATATATTATCCCGGGCACTTGCTGATGTGGAATAGGTATAAAAATATAACTGATGTAATAATTTTTTAAAATCAATGGCATCATCTTCTCCTATATTATCCAGTAATAACGCACTGTTTTTAAAAAATACGGCATTGATTGAGTTAAGCATGTTTCTTTGTTTTAACTCTCTGTTATCATTTGAAAAATCAAATTTTTTTATGGCATAGTCAATATGCAGAACATAATCAATTATTTTCTGTCTATAAATAATTTGACAAAAGGCATCATTTAAAAAAGTGTGATAATGGCGAATATTCTTCTTGGAGTTATGTGTTTTTTTCAATGCTATCGCCAGATTTTTTATATATGTTTTTTCATCATTTGCATGGGCATAAAATAAGAAAGCATGTGTTAATCCATAACAGACACCTTTTTCGGCTTCTTGAATATTTTTAATACCGATTATATTACGGGAAAACTCATTTTTAACGGTATCTTTAAAATGATCTGTTAATTTTATCTGTTTAAACTTAATACTGGCTCTTTGGGGGATAATCATAATCATCCTCAATATTTTTGTGAAAATATAGAGGTTAATGATATGAAATGAGGGGAATATCATTTTCATATAACGATGAAAAAACAAAGGTCAACCCGTTTCCGGATTGACCTTTTAACACAAAGCTTAATAACTAAGATTATGCGTTTTCGTTTTGTACCGCTTGAATCGCAGTCAGTGCAACAGTGTAAACAATATCGTCTACCAGTGCGCCACGGGATAAGTCGTTAACGGGTTTACGCATACCTTGCAGCATTGGACCGATAGAGACTAAGTCAGCAGAACGTTGTACTGCTTTATAGGTGGTATTACCGGTGTTCAAGTCTGGGAAGATAAACACAGTTGCTTTACCCGCAACTGGCGAGTTTGGCGCTTTAGATTTTGCCACATCAGCCATTACCGCAGCATCGTACTGTAATGGGCCGTCGATCATCAGGTCAGGGCGTTTTTCTTGTGCTAAACGTGTTGCTTCACGTACTTTTTCAACATCACTACCCGCACCGGAATTACCCGTAGAGTAAGAGATCATTGCAACGCGAGGTTCGATACCAAACGCTTTTGCTGAATCCGCAGATTGAATTGCAATTTCAGACAGTTGCTCAGCTGTTGGATCTGGGTTAATCGCGCAGTCACCATAAACAAACACTTGCTCTGGCAGCAGCATAAAGAATACAGAAGAAACTAATGAGCTACCTGGTGCAGTTTTGATTAACTGTAATGGTGGGCGAATGGTGTTTGCAGTTGTATGAACAGCACCAGAGACTAGACCATCTACTTCGCCTTTTTCCAGCATCAATGTGCCCAGAACAACGTTATCTTCCAGCTGTTCACGAGCAACGACTTCGGTCATGCCTTTGCTTTTACGCAGTTCGACTAAACGAGCAACATATTCTTCGCGAACTTTAATTGGGTCAACGATTTCGATGCCAGCGCCTAATTCGATACCTTGAGATGCCGCAACGCGGCGGATATCATCAGGATTACCTAACAGTACGCAGGTTGCGATACCACGTTCAGCACAAATCGATGCTGCTTTAACGGTACGTGGCTCATCACCTTCTGGTAGCACGATGCGTTTGCCTGCTTTACGAGCCAGTTCAGTTAACTGGTAACGGAATGCAGGAGGAGACAGACGGTTAGGGCGCTCAGAATCAGCAACCAGAGATTCAATCCAATTACTGCTAATGTGGCGAGCCACATAGTTTTGAATTTTTTCGATACGCTCATGGTCATCAGCTGGAACTTCAAGGCTGAAACTTTGCAGATTCAGCGAAGTTTGCCATGTGTTGCTGTTCACCATAAACACAGGTAAGCCCGTTTCAAATGCTTGTTCACAAAGTTTGCGAATAGGTGCATCGATATCATAGCCACCAGTTAGTAAGATAGCCCCGATTTCTACGCCGTTCATTGCCGCCAAAGAGGCAGAAACCAGCACGTCAGGGCGGTCAGCTGAAGTCACTAACAATGAACCTGGGCGGAAGTGTTCCAGCATGTGTGGAATGCTACGTGCGCAGAAAGTGACGGATTTAACGCGGCGAGTGTTGATTTCACCTTCGTTAACGACTTTTGCATTTAAGTGTTTTGCCATGTCGATTGCACGAGTGGCAATTAGGTCAAAGTTCCAAGGAATTGACGCTAATACTGGCAGATTTAAACACTCCAGCGCTTTGGCATCGATATTTGCCACAGTCGCTTTGGTTGAATCATCAAAGATTTCAGACAGGTCAGGGCGAGTACGACCTTGCTCATCAACGGGTGCGTTAACTTTGTTAACGATAACCCCAATGATGCTTTCATTACGTTGGCCACCAAATTCGTTACGAACCAGCTCTAAACGCTCTTGCATTTGCTGGATTGAGCTATTGCCCGGCGCAGTAACAAAGACAATTTCAGCGCCTAAGGTTTTGGCGATTTCGTAGTTCAGTGATTGTGCAAAAGAGTGCTTGCGAGTTGGGACTAAACCTTCGATTAGGATCACTTCCGCATCTTTAGTGTGGTCGTGGTAGCGAGCCACGATCTCTTCCATCAAAATATCTTTCTTTGATGAAGTCAGCAGAGATTCCACATATTCCATTGTTAGTGGTTCAACAATGGTCGTGATGCTGGAGTGTGAACGTAAAACTTCAGTGGTTTGGTCTTTATTACCGGAAACGCGTGGTTGTGCGATAGGTTTAAACACACTCAGCTGGACACCTTTTTGTTCCATTGAGCGGACGACACCCAGACTAACGCTGGTTAAACCAACGCTGGTGCCAGTAGGAATTAGCATAATTGTACGGGACACAGGAACCTCGTTTTTTGGTTACTCTAAAGCAGTACCGCCAGCATAAGGCTGGCGGCAAGAAAGTCTTTATGCTGTTAAGCGTGCAGCATCTTGGGCAATCACCAACTCTTCATTGGTTGGGATAACCAGTGCCGGACGGCTGTTGTCGGTGGTGATAACACCTTCTTTACCGAAACGTGCAGCTAAGTTGCGCTCGTGGTCATATTCGAAACCAAGGATTGCCAGTTTCTTCAGCGTGATCTCACGCACTTGTGCAGAGTTTTCACCGATACCGCCAGTGAAGATAATTGCATCAAGACGACCTTCCATCAGCGCGCTGTACGCACCAACATATTTTGCTAAACGGTGGCAGAACACATCCATTGCACGGGTTGCATCCGCTTTAGTGCCGTAGTTATCTTCAACATAACGGCAGTCGCTAGTCACGCCAGTTAAGCCCAGTAAGCCAGATTCTTTAGTCAGCATTTTGTTGATTTGGTCAACGCTCATGCCTAATGAATCATGTAAGTGGAAAATAATCGCAGGGTCGATATCGCCGCTACGAGTACCCATGACTAAGCCTTCTAATGGAGTTAAACCCATTGATGTATCAACACATTTACCGTTAACGATAGCAGATACTGAACCACCATTACCTAAATGGCAAGTGATAACGTTCAGTTCATCAACTGGCTTGTTCAGTTTTTTCGCCGCTTCACGAGAAACGTAGAAATGGCTAGTACCGTGCGCACCATAACGACGGATGCTGTGCTCGGAATATAACTCGTATGGCAGTGCATACAAGTAAGCTTCTTCAGGCATTGTCTGATGGAATGCTGTATCGAATACCGCTACGTTTTTGGTGATCAGATGAGGGAATGATTTTCTCGCTTCTTCAATACCGATAAGGTGAGCAGGGTTATGTAATGGCGCGAATGGGATTGCCGCTTTAATACCCGCGATGACTTCGTCATCAATAACAACAGAAGAAGTGAATTTCTCGCCACCATGAACAATACGGTGACCGATAGAGGAAATCTGTGCGGACAATTCAGGTTTAGCAGCAAGAATTGTGTTTACGATGAAATTCAGTGCTTCGCTGTGTGCAGCGCCTGCACCTAAAGGTGCTTCATGTTTTTCACCGTCCATTTTCCATTTAATACGAGCTTCAGGTAAATTAAAACATTCAGCTAAACCTGATAGAAATTCATCTCCATTAGTCGGATCGATGATTGCAAATTTCAGTGAGGAGCTACCGCAGTTTAAAACCAGTACCAGCTTACTTGACATGGAAATACCTATCTTAGTTGATGTTGTGAAGCCCGTTATGAGGACACACAGACTTAGTTGAAAAATGTAATTCGCTAGAGCCTAGCGCATTTATATCCGACCAATTCATGATTGATATCATGATATGTGCAAAAAAGTACATGGGTCGATGATTTTACAGGGTTTTCTCGCGCAAACGTTACGTGATGCTGTTAAATAACTGTGAAAAATAAGTCACAGTATCGTGTTGAAATAACGTGCAGAACCCCAATATATCACTGTTGTTGACTTATTAAAGAGAACTATTAAGTAACATAGTTCGGCAGTAATTCTAATTACGGTCGATTCTACTAAAACTATTTTATATTTTATACGTTTTTTTTAAAAATAGGGCGTTTGGTTGATTAAAATCATAAATGCCATATAAAGTGTAGTTATAGCGGTGAGTTACGTATTCAAGAGAATAGCGGGTTTCATTTAAGTTAGCTTAATTAAAGCTAAATTTGTGAAAATTAACTTAAAAACTGAGTGTGCGTTCACGCTGAATTTGACGTAAGCTAGCCATAGATTGATATTGTTTTTGTGATGGCAGATTGAAATTGATAGTCACTGAAAATCAATAGCAGTAAAAAAATGAATAAGTAGTAGGAAATTAATTGATGAGCACAATGCAAAGTACCCCTCCAGGTTTTTTTAAACGCTTCAGATTAGGTAATCACTATCTGAAGGTTTTTCCTATGGAAAAAAAGCTAACGCCACTGTTTCCTGAACTACGTATCAATAAAGCGATTCGGTTTGGGATCCGCTTTATGCCGCCCATTGCGATATTTACGCTGGCTTGGCAAATTGCGTTAGGCGGGCAGTTAGGCCCAGCTGTCGCGACGGCATTATTTGCCTGCAGCTTGCCAATGCAAGGGTTATGGTGGTTAGGTAAGCGTGCCGTTACACCATTACCGGCAGGGTTATTAAGCTGGTTCTATGAAATTCGCGATAAATTCACTGAAGCGGGAATTGCGATGGCACCCGTTGAGCAGCAGCCTGACTATATGGCGTTAGCCGAACTTTTGAAAAAAGCGTTCAATCAGTTAGATCATACCTTTATGGAAGATATCTAAACGGTTCATTGAACCTTATTTAGCATTCGATTTGATAACAAACCGTTATTTAACAGTAATTAACGCAAAATAACTGTTTAGATCAATAAAAGTGATATTTAATCTGTGCATTATCAACATTGAATGCGAAGATTGCAGAAAATTATCAACGGAGAGCTGTGATGGAAATGACCAATGCTGAACGCTTAATTTTATCCAATCAATATAAAATGATGACCATGTTAGACCCAGATAACGCAGAGCGTTACCGTCGTCTACAAACTATCATTGAGCGTGGATTTGGTTTACAAATGCGCGAGCTGGATAGGGATTTTGGTGAACTCAGCGAGCAAACGTGCCGTACGGTTATTGAAGTAATGGAAATGTACCATGCGCTGCAAGTTTCTTACGGCAACATGGAAGACAAACATGGTGTGGATGGCCGTCGTGTGCAGTTTTTGGGCTTTGATGCTGCAACGGAAGCGCGTTATCTGAGTTACGTGCGCTTTATGGTCAATACCGAAGGGCGCTACACCCATTTCGATAGCGGAACTCATGGCTTTAACTCACAAACACCAATGTGGGATAAATATTTAAGAATGCTGAAAATTTGGCAAGCTTGTCCTCGCCAATATCACCTTTCAGCGGTTGAGGTTTCTCAAATTCTCAATGCTTAACCTATCTTTTTAGGTGGACGCATTTACGTCTTGTATTAGGTAGCTGATTTTCTAAAAAAGGGTTTGATGTGAAGTTAAAAGCAAAAGGTTTTTTATTCGATCTCGATGGAACATTGGCGGACTCACTGGCTGTCGTTGAGCGTTGTTGGTGTTTATTCGGCGATAGAATTGGTGAAGATCATCAAGCGATTATCGACTATATCCATGGAAAACCTGCAATGACCACATTGCGCCATTTCCTACCTAATGCAAGCGAAGAAGAGCTACAGAGCCATTTTCGTTGGTTAGAGAAAATGGAAAGCGAAGATATGGACGGTGTTGTTGCACTGCCGGGTGCAACAGCGCTGTTATCTTTACTGAATAAATTAGGTGCCCCTTGGGCGATTGTAACTTCGGGCACAGTGCCAATTGCTCACGGACGCCGAGCAGCAGCGGGTTTACCTGAGCCGAAGCACTGGGTCACGTTTGAAAAAGTCTCTAAAGGCAAACCTGATCCAGAACCGTTCCAATTAGGGGCGAAAAGCCTCGAGCTGCCTCCTGAAGAGTGCATTGCTTTTGAAGATGCGCCAGCAGGGATCCATTCAGCATTAAGTGCGGGTTGCCAAGTTATTGCGGTTCATGATCCTGAAGGTATGCCAAGACGAGATGAAATCTCTGCAATTATTAGTACATTAGAACAAATTTCCGTGACAGGCCCTGACAATAACGGCTATTTTGAGCTTTTCGTGTCGAAAAACGTCTAATTGCGATCTAATCAAAGAAATCCTCTGAAAAACATGGTTAACTAACTAAAATCTTTAGCCTGTTTTTTTTCGTCGAAAGGGGATACTTTGAACGGAGAATTGCTGTGGGTGCTAACCCTACTATTGATCGCGGTTGTTCTATTTACTACCAATAAAGTCCGCATGGATGTGGTTGCCTTATTAGTGATTGTGGCGTTTGTATTAAGTGACACACTGACCTTACAACAGGCAACGGCGGGTTTTGCGGATCCTAACGTTTTGTTGATTGCCGCTCTATTTGTCATCGGTGATGGTCTGGTTCGTACCGGAATTGCCTACCAAATGGGGGAGTGGCTCGTCCGAGTCGCAGGCAGCAGCGAAAGTAAAATGCTGGTCTTTTTAATGATGACGGTGGCGGGGCTCGGTGCATTTATGAGCTCCACTGGCGTGGTCGCTATCTTTATTCCGGTAGTGCTCAGTGTAGCGGCACGGATGAAAACCTCACCAAGTCGATTAATGATGCCGCTGGGCTTTGCTGGCTTAATCAGCGGCATGATGACATTAGTCGCAACACCGCCCAACATGGTGGTGAACAGTGAATTAGTTCGCGAAGGATTACCCAGCTTTCAATTTTTCTCAATTACCCCGATAGGGCTGCTTATTTTAATCGCGGGTATTGGCTATATGTGGCTAACTCGTCGCTGGTTAGGGAGCAATGAGCCGGATAAACAACCTGTTAAATATCAACGCAGTTTCCGTGACCTGATCCGCGATTATAAATTAGCAGGACGCGCTCGCCGATTAGCTATTCGTAAAGGCTCTTCACTGATAGGACACACGCTTGATGAGCTTCATTTACGTTCCCGTTATGGTGCAAACGTGGTGGGGATTGAGCGCTGGCGTAAGTTTCGCCGTGTGATGGTGAGTGCAACGGGGGGAACTGAGCTACGCGAGCGCGATGTTTTGCTGATTGATATTTCAGTGACTGACGATGAACTACGCCAATTTTGCAGTGAGCAACTTCTTGAACCGATGATCTTGCGTGGGGATTATTTTTCCGAGCAATCAAGGGATGTCGGGATGGCGGAAGTTTCCATGAACCCAGACTCAGAATTATTGGGTAAAACGTTACGAGAGATTAAATTTCGTACCCGATATGGTTTAAACATCGTAGGGATCCGCCGTGATGGAAAGGCCCTTGATGGAAAGCTAGTGGATGAACCTCTGCGCTTAGGGGATATTTTGCTGGTCATTGGAGACTGGAAGCTGATCCGTATTCTATCGACCAAACCACGTAATTTTATCGTATTGAACTTAGCCGCTGAAGTTGAGGCCGTTGCCCCAGCCTCCTCACAAGCCCCTCATGCATTATTTTGCCTTGCACTCATGGTGGCGATGATGGTCACCAATGAAATTCCTAACTTTATTGCGGCATTAATTGCCTGTTTATTAATGGGAAAATTTCGCTGTATTGATATGGAAAGTGCGTATAAGTCAATTCATTGGCCGAGCATTATTTTGATCGTTGGGATGATGCCATTCGCTATCGCTTTACAGGAAACGGGGGGGATAGCCCTCGCGGTAGACGCACTGATGAAGGTAGCTGGCGGATTGGGGCCTCATGTCATGCTAGTCTGCCTGTTTATTCTATGCGCGACGATAGGCTTGTTTATTTCCAATACGGCCACTGCAGTATTAATGGCACCGATTGCCATTGCCGCCGCGCGCCAAATGGAAGTATCTCCGCTACCGTTTGCGATGGTGATTGGTATTGCGGCATCCGCTGCGTTTATGACTCCCGTTTCTTCCCCTGTGAATACATTGGTATTGGGCCCCGGTGGTTATAAATTTGCAGATTTTCTTAAGATTGGCGTGCCATTTACGATAATTGTGATGTTTATCAGCGTGGCTGTGATCCCCGTTTTATTCCCATTTTAAAATAACTTAGGCTCTAAATAGTAGAGCCTAAGTTCTCTTAATATAAATTAAAAATAGTACGAAATATTATTCACTCGGCTACTGTTTCCATCGTGAATACTGCTAGATTGAATTTCACCTTACCAGTGAAAAAATTAGGAGGTTACTATGGCGTAGAATGAAAATATAAATCTGAATGAAAAAGCATTATCGAATTATTATTATGGCTACCTGAAACTTGAAAAATTTTGGGGGCAAGATTTAAAAAGGTTATTTTAACGCATTCGTTAGGTACGGCTGTTGTATTATTGGATGACAAAAAAGAGTTGGGTCCTGTTGCGGATAAAGAAATTTTGACGGATGTTTTTGGGATTTAAATATTTAATTGGAGCAACAACTAATTGTTGGCATATTACATTCTGGACACAGACAGGCAGTGTTTATGAATCATCTTTAGGGTTTTCTTGCAATATCACCGCGAAAGATCATGGAAAGGCAACATTAGGGATTAACGGTGAATCGGAAAGAATGTATGTGAGCTTCCTGAGTTCTTCGAGCGGCTCAACCGCCATTCATATTCGATAATGCAATATCAGGGAAGGTAAAAGTAGGAATGACATTTGCCATTCCTTATATTTTATCAATTACTGATTTCATCTAATGAAAGCGTAAAACTGGGTACAAACGTTTTCATAAAATATTCCATTTCAGGGCTATTGCGCTCCGCGAGCATTTTTTCAAGGCGTCTTTTGGCTAACTTGAATTCGCTATTACCTGCGGATAGCTCTTCTAAACATTTTAAATAGGCACATAAAGTATCTGCTTGTTTTACAATAAAATGTTCTTCTTTAGACTGCAGTTCTTCTACCAGCAAACATTTAAAATCGTCTTGCAACTCTTCTGGCAGCATATCCAACAATTTTTGTTGGGCAAACTTCTCGATTTTTTTATATTCGTGGGCGATTTGCTGATTGTGATATTTAATGGGCGTTGGTAAGTCACCGGTGATGACTTCACTGGCATCATGATACATGGCGAATAGCGCAATTTTTTCGGGATTGACATTTCCCTCGAATTTGCGGTTTTTAATGACCGCGAGAGCATGTGCCACCATGGCCACTTGTAAGCTATGTTCGGAGACATTCTCGGTACGCACATTACGCATTAGTGGCCAGCGATGAATGAGTTTCATTCTAGCGAGATGGGCAAAAAAGTAACTCATAAGACCCTCATTAATGATGGATTAATCTGCAAAATTATAGCGCTATTACAGCGACAGGGATATCAGAATAATGGAATTTATTCGCTAATAGATTGTTAGTTAAGACAAAGATAATGTCAGTATTAAATTCTATTAAAGATGAATTAATAAATAATATTTTTCAATCTAAAAATAAATACAAATAAAGATGCTCATATTAGGAGGGTCTCAATTGTATTTTTATATTTTATTTCAATTAATATTTGAATGGTTTATTTAAATCATTACAATCAAGATGATATTTAATTGAAAATAATCTGAGGATGAGATGAAATATTTCCCAATAATTTTAGTTCTGTTTTTCTTAGCAGCTGTTTACTTTATTTCTATTATTTAATTAATCTAATAAAGACTATTGAATTTGGAGTTTCATAGAGAAACTTGTTTTTATTAAGATAAAAAAATAGCCCTTATTTGGGCTATTTTATTTTGATAAAACGAAAATTTATTGACGATAGTTTTCTAAGAAACGCCCAAATTTATTGATTGCCATTTCTAAGTCATCTGCATAAGGGAGGGTGACAATACGGAAATGGTCTGGGTGTGGCCAGTTAAATGCGGTTCCCTGAACTAATAGCACTTTTTCTTGCAGTAACAGGTCAAGGATCATTTTTTGGTCATCGTGGATATTAAAACGTTTAATATCAATTTTCGGGAACATATACAGGGCACCTTGTGGCTTAACACAAGAGACACCAGGAATTTGGTTAATCAGTTCCCATGCACGGTTACGCTGCTCGTATAAACGACCACCCGGTTGGATAAATTCGCTGATACTTTGGTAACCGCCTAATGCTGTTTGGATAGCGTGTTGCATTGGCACGTTAGCACATAAGCGCATAGATGCCAGCATTTCTAACCCTTCAATATAGCTTTTGGCTTGTTTTTTCGGGCCATTTAATACCATCCAGCCTTGGCGGAAACCTGCGACGCGATAAGTTTTTGATAACCCGTTAAACGTGACAGTCAGTAAGTCAGGTGCCAGTGCAGCGATAGAGTGGTGCTGCGCATCGTCATACAGAATTTTATCGTAAATTTCGTCGGCGAAGATAATCAAACTATGTTGACGAGCAATCTCGACGATTTCCATTAATAGCTCTTTGCTGTACACCGCCCCTGTTGGGTTATTTGGGTTGATGATGACAATCCCGCGGGTACGTGGGCTGATTTTCTTGCGGATATCGTCAATATCCGGCATCCAGCCTTGTTGTTCATCACACATATAGTGAACAGCATTACCGCCCGATAGCGAAACAGCCGCTGTCCAGAGTGGATAGTCAGGGGCTGGAACCAGCATTTCATCGCCATTGTTTAATAGCGCTTGCATGGCTTGAACGATTAATTCAGAAACACCGTTACCGATATAGACATCTTCAACGGTCATATCGTGGATATCACGGGCTTGGTAGTGTTGAACAATTGCCTTACGCGCGGAATATAAGCCCTTGGAATCACAGTAACCTTGCGAGCTTGGCAGATTGCGCAGGACATCAACGAGGATCTCATCAGGTGCTTCAAAGCCAAACGGTGCCGGGTTACCAATGTTCAGTTTTAGGACTTTATTGCCTTCTTCTTCTAAGCGTTTCGCTTCTTTTAAAACTGGCCCACGAATGTCATAGCAAACATTATCGAGCTTATTGGATTTCATTATCGTATTCATGGTTCTCTCATTACCCTAACGGGCTCGCAATCATAGGGGACTTCCGGCGTTACTATCTACTGTACTCCTCCCTCGGAAGCTTTTGAAGATGCTAGATAATTTTTGGTGCAAAAGGTTGGTTTAGACATAAAACAGATATGTGCTATCTTAAAGTATTGAATAAGTCAGATGATGGTTCTTATTATGGCTATTAAGTTGGAATCTAATTCTGATAATTATCGTGGTTTTGGAGTGTGTTAGTGAATGAGTCGTAAAAAAATGGCGGAAAAGTCGCGTAATGACAAAGTGACAAAAATTGTATCACTCTGTAAGTTTGCATCTTAAATCATTAAATTAGAAATAAATTTAACTATTGGTCGGGGCGTTTTGGGTGGTTTTTGGCTTTTTTTGTTAGCAATATTGATTATTTTAATGAGAATATTCTTAGTGAAACCGTGGTTATAATGTTTAGTGTATTGATAATTAATAAAATTGTTAATTTACATCATATGTTACATAAAGAGCTTACATTAAAATAATTGCAACTACATTAAATATGTTACTATTTAGTCTTCTTCAATTAATTCGTGCTTATTGAGTTTTACGTTAATCAACCCCGCTTTAATTGATAGAAATTTAAAACGCTAATTGGATAATTAAGCTGTTTAAGTTAATTATCAAATAGATATAGCAATATAGAGTATTGAATACAATAAATGCAGATCTATGGATTAGAAATGCAAAAAGTTGGATTATTTTTAAGACTCGCTGATTCTCACGGAGGAGAGCAGAAACACCAGGTATCATAAAATTATATAAAGAGAATGTACGATGATAAATTCCAATCGTCCCATAATGAACTTAGATCTCGATTTACTACGCACATTTGTCGCAGTGGCTGATCTTAACACTTTTGCCGCTGCTGCTGCCGCAGTATGTCGAACCCAGTCTGCTGTTAGTCAGCAGATGCAACGTTTAGAGCAATTAGTTGGTCGTGAATTATTTGCACGCCACGGGCGTAATAAGCTATTAACCGCCCACGGTTTGCAATTACTCGGCTATGCGAGACAGATTTTACGTGCTAATGACGATGCCACCGCATCTTTAACCTATAACGATGCAGACGGTGAATTGCGTATCGGGGCATCCGACGATACAGTCGATATCTTATTACCTTTCTTACTAAACCGTATTGCCTCCGTATTTCCACGCATCGCGGTAGAAGTGAGAATTAAACGTGCTCAGTTTATTGAGTCGATGTTAGATAATCATGAAATTGATTTAGCATTGACGACAAGCCGTATTCCTCAGCACCCAAAAACAGCATTAAGAACTGTCCCGATTTTATGGCACAGCGCACCTGATTTTCAGCTACGTACAAATGAGCCAATCCCACTGGTGGTAATGGATGAAACGAATCCATACCGTAAGTTATGTACTCAGGCATTAGATGAAGCAGGCTTACCATGGCATGTGGCTTATGAAGCTGCATCATTACCCGCTGTTCGTGCCGCGGTGAATGCAGAAGTCGGAGTGACTGCTCGCCCAATGGAAATGCAAAACGCAGATCTGCGTGTTTTAGGTGAGTCAGATGGTTTACCGCGTCTACCAGATATTCAGTACTGGTTATATAAAAATGCGGATGAGCAAAAAGATTTTGTGCTCACTGTCTTTAATGCCATTGAAAACAAAAAAATCTCTTATGCTGTTGCTGACCAAACTGAGAACAGCGCCCAATAAGAGAGCAATTTGTCCTTATCGATAAAATAGGTTTTTTATCAATGATAAGTGGCAAACATACATAGAGTGACATTATCCGGCTGAATCAGTTAATCCTGACTCAGCCGTTTTATTTTTATGAATATCCCACCTGAAAACCGCCTTCACAATTTTACGCATTCCAATTGTTATCAAAATGTTCTTAACTGAAATTTACTGACCGTACTCATTAAGTGGTTAATAGGGGAGGAAGGCGATTTTTGCAGTACGATATTTTACTTAAGAATGAGGTGATAAAAAAGTGAACAATGTTTCTGTTCAATAGGTGACAAAATACACGAATTAACCACTTATTAAGTATGGATTTACGCGTAAGAGCATGAAATAATTGTGATGTATATGGCATAACATGAAATTCATTAGTTAGTTAACGATTTGTTACGCTGTTAACAATATTTATTTGCTGAATTGATAAAATAGCTGAGAGTAGTCATAGGCTTAGTGGGGATGATGAATAAAAATTCGTTACTGCCTCTTAAATTAAATTCGGATGTTATGTAAACAAATTGAGTATTTTTTCAATAAATCTGTGCGTTAGATCAAATAAAAAGCACATTTTTTCGTCTGTTAAGACAGGTTTTTCCTGAGATAATGGTGTAGTAAAAGCGAATAATCAGTTAGACTACTTTGCGTGTTTATTTGTGTATAGTAACACTGACACGTTTTAGCAGTTAATGAGTTATTTTTGTTTCGCAGATGTTTTTCACGTGTGAATTATTTGTAATAAATACGGTTATTTTGTCTCATTTGAGCAAAATAAAATGTAGTGAGAGAGGGGCAAACCAAACAGCGGTCGTCAGGCTGATTTTAGTTTGGGGGATCTTTTAGTTTTGAGGTCAATTTTGGTCTTTCTTCTCGATTAACTGGGCAATTGTGGTGCAATACTGCCGTGTTATAAAAAAGAGCAGTTAAGTACCATAAGTAATGAGTAAGCAACGAGTATGTCTACATCAATCCTAGAGTTAGCCCATAACTGGGGCTTTGCTATATTCCTTCTCGGCGCTATTGGTCTTTGCGCTTTCATGTTGACCGCAGGTCATTTCTTGGGTAGCCGCGCCAAAGCCAGAACAAAACACGTTCCCTACGAGTCAGGTATTGACTCTGTCGGTAGTGCTCGTCTTCGTATGTCAGCCAAGTTCTA
Organism: Providencia sp. wls1914; assembly: GCF_009706645.1. Taxonomy (NCBI): domain Bacteria; kingdom Pseudomonadati; phylum Pseudomonadota; class Gammaproteobacteria; order Enterobacterales; family Morganellaceae; genus Providencia; species Providencia sp. wls1914. The sequence goes on along the minus strand of NZ_WLUN01000006.1, from coordinate 84,953 downwards.
CTTGGTCGCGATGTTTTTCGTGATCTTCGATGTGGAGGCTATGTTCTTATTTGCATGGTCTGTCGCCATCCGCGAAGCGGGATGGGTCGGTTTCATCGAAGCCGCTATTTTTATCTTGGTATTGTTGGCGGGATTATTTTATCTGATCCGCGTTGGTGCACTCGATTGGACTCCAATCCGTTCACGTCGCGCAGTTAAAGGTCCTAGTGAAGTTATTAAAATCAGCAATCGTCATCCGCAGTAAAAAGCGAGGCATTATACAATGGATTATACGCTCACCCGCATAGATCCGAACGGTGAGAACGACCGTTACCCACTGCAAACTCAAGAAATCGTTACTGATCCCCTTGAGCAGCAAGTTGAAAACAGTGTGTATATGGGGAAATTATCCCATGCACTTCATGATGTGGTGAACTGGGGACGTAAAAACTCTCTGTGGCCATACAACTTCGGTCTTTCATGTTGCTATGTAGAAATGGTGACGTCGTTCACGGCTGTTCATGACGTAGCCCGCTTTGGTGCGGAAGTACTGCGTGCTTCTCCTCGTCAAGCCGACTTTATGGTTGTTGCGGGAACTTGTTTTACCAAAATGGCTCCCGTCATCCAGCGCCTTTATGACCAAATGCTTGAACCAAAATGGGTTATCTCCATGGGGTCATGTGCGAACTCAGGTGGGATGTATGACATCTACTCTGTTGTTCAAGGCGTCGACAAATTTATTCCCGTGGATGTGTACATTCCAGGCTGCCCACCACGCCCTGAAGCCTATATGCAGGCTCTCCTTCTGTTACAAGAATCCATCGGCAAAGAACGTCGCCCACTTTCATGGGTTGTCGGTGATCAGGGTGTTTATCGTGCGAATATGCAGTCAGAAAGAGAAAGAAAACACGGTGAACGTATCGCAGTAACCAACCTGCGTACCCCTGACGAAATTTAAGGCTTTTAGCCATACAGCGTAACAGAGCAATGTTGTTGCGAAATAATAAACCTGATCAAGCGTTATGGTGAAGAATGATGACAGATCAGATAGCGCAAGCGAGTCATAATCAGCCAGAATGGCAGACACAAGATCACATTAATGATCCTGTGCTTCTGGAACTGCGCAACCAATTTGGCCCGGATGCCTTTTCAGTTCAAGCAACCCGCACTGGCATGCCAGTGGTTTGGGTACGCCGTGAACAATTACTGGAAATTGTAGATTTCTTACAGAAACTACCTAAACCTTATGTGATGTTGTTCGACTTACACGGAGTCGATGAACGCCAGCGTATTCATCGCCAAGGTCTGCCTGAAGCGGACTTTAGTGTGTTCTACCACATCATTTCCATTGACCGAAATCGCGACATCATGTTGAAAGTGGCTCTTAATGAGAAAGACTTAAACGTGCCATCGGTGGTTTCTTTATTCCCCAATGCCAACTGGTATGAGCGTGAAGTATGGGACATGTTCGGGATCACCTTCCAAGGTCACCCAAATTTACGTCGCCTGCTGATGTCTCCAAGCTGGGAAGGTCATCCGCTGCGCAAAGATTACCCTGCGCGCGCCACGGAATTCGATCCCTTTGTTCTGACTAAGCAAAAGCAAGATCTGGAAATGGAAGCATTGACTTTCAAACCAGAAGAGTGGGGCTTAGATCGCGGAAATGAAAACGAAGATTTCATGTTCCTGAACTTGGGTCCAAACCACCCATCTTCTCACGGTGCATTCCGTATCGTGCTGCAATTGGATGGTGAAGAGATTGTTAACTGCGTTCCCGATATCGGCTACCACCACCGTGGTGCAGAAAAAATGGGTGAGCGTCAGTCATGGCATAGCTATATTCCTTATACCGACCGTATCGAATACCTCGGCGGTTGTGTGAATGAAATGCCATATATTCTTGCGGTTGAAAAACTGGCAGGTATTGAAGTACCGGATCGCGTAAAAACTATCCGTGTCATGATGTCTGAACTGTTCCGTATCAACAGTCACCTACTGTATATCAGTACCTATATTCAAGACGTTGGTGCGATGACGCCAGTGTTCTTTGCGTTCACTGATAGACAAAAAGTGTACAACGTGATTGAAGCGATCACTGGTTTCCGTATGCACCCAGCATGGTTCCGCATCGGTGGGGTTGCTCACGATTTACCGCGTGGCTGGGATAAATTACTGCGTGAATTATTAGACTGGTTACCGAAACGCCTAGAATCCTATGTGACTTCTGCGCTGAAAAACTCCATTTTGAAAGGTCGTTCTATTGGTGTGGCATCTTACACCAAGGAAGAGGCATTAGCGTGGGGCGTGACAGGTGCAGGCTTACGTGCAACGGGTGTGGATTTTGACGTACGTAAAGCACGTCCTTATTCAGGTTATGAAAACTTTGAATTCGACATTCCAATCGCCCATAACGGTGACTGTTATGACCGCGTAATGATCAAAGTGGAAGAGATGCGTCAAAGTATCCGTATTCTTGAGCAGTGTCTGAAGAATATGCCTGAAGGTCCATTTAAAGCTGATCATCCACTGACAACGCCGCCGCCGAAAGAGCGCACATTGCAGCATATCGAAACCCTAATCAACCACTTCTTACAAGTGTCTTGGGGCCCGGTAATGCCAGCTAACGAATCATTCCAGATGGTTGAAGCAACCAAAGGGATCAACAGCTACTACCTAACCAGTGACGGCAGCACCATGAGCTATCGTACACGTATTCGTACCCCGAGTTATGCGCACTTGCAGCAAATTCCGGCGACAATCAGAGGTAGCTTGGTTTCTGACTTAATTGTCTATCTGGGTAGTATCGATTTTGTAATGTCGGATGTGGATCGCTAACCATGCATAATGAACAAGATAAACAAGGTCAATGTGGCACTGGCCAATGCGGCTGTAACAGCCAGTCTGACGTGGTGAATACCTTCGAACCGCAAGCTAATCACGGTTTTGTTTTAACCGAACATGAGCGTGCGGAAATTGAAGGGGAAAAACACCACTACGAAGATGCACGCGCGGCGTCAATTGAAGCGCTGAAAATTGTGCAAAAAAATCGTGGCTGGGTAGAAGATGGCGCTATTCACGCTATCGCTGAAGTTTTAGGCATTCCTGCGAGTGACGTAGAAGGCGTGGCAACATTCTATAGCCAAATTTTCCGCCAACCAGTGGGTCGCCACATTATTCGTTATTGCGACAGCGTTGTTTGCCATATTACGGGCTACCAAGGCTTAGAAGCTGAAATTATTAAACAGCTGAGTATTCGCCCAGGTCAAACCACCGCTGATGGTCGCTTTACGCTGCTGCCAACCTGTTGCTTAGGTAACTGTGACAAGGGTCCAACGATGATGATCGATGACGATACCCACAGTCATGTGCAGCCTGAAAATATTCAAAAGCTACTGGAGCAGTATCCATGACAAACTTCTCCGCAAACCCTGTGATCCGTACTGCGGAAACTCATCCATTAACTTGGCGCCTACGCGATGACGCGCAGCCAGTCTGGTTAGATGAGTATCGCAGCAAAAACGGATACAAAGGTGTCGAACGTGCCCTCAAAGGCATGGCTCCTGATGAAGTGGTTAACCTTGTCAAAGACGCCGGACTGAAAGGTCGTGGTGGTGCAGGGTTCTCGACGGGTCTGAAATGGAGCTTAATGCCAAAAGACGAAAACATGAAACTGCGTTATTTCTTATGTAACGCGGATGAAATGGAGCCAGGCACTTATAAAGACCGTTTATTGATGGAACAACTACCTCACTTATTAGTGGAAGGGATGATCATCGGCGCTTATGCATTAAAAGCCTACCGTGGTTATATCTTCTTACGTGGTGAATATGTTGAAGCGGCGAAACATTTACGTCGCGCCATCGAAGAAGCCAAAGCAGCGGGTCTCTTAGGTAAAAACATTCTCGGTTCGGGCTTTGATTTTGAGCTATTCGTGCATACCGGTGCAGGTCGTTATATCTGCGGTGAAGAAACCGCACTGATTAACTCCCTTGAAGGTCGTCGTGCAAACCCACGCTCTAAACCACCATTCCCTGCAAGTTCAGGTGCATGGGGTAAACCGACCTGCGTTAATAACGTCGAAACTATCTGTAACGTGCCTGCAATTCTAGAGCACGGTGACCAGTGGTATATCGATTTAAGCGCGGGCAAGAGTAAAGACGCGGGCACTAAGCTGATGGGCTTCTCTGGACGTGTGAAAAATCCAGGTCTGTGGGAACTGCCATTTGGTACAACGGCGCGCGAAGTCTTAGAAGATTACGCGGGCGGTATGCGTGATGGATTAAAACTCAAAGCATGGCAACCGGGTGGTGCAGGAACTGACTTCCTGACCAACGATCACCTCGATTTACCGATGGATTTCGAAAACATTGCAAAAGCAGGCAGCCGTTTAGGTACAGCGCTAGCGATGGCAGTCGATAACGAAATTAACATGGTTTCTTTAGTGCGTAACTTAGAAACCTTCTTTGCGCGTGAATCCTGTGGTTGGTGTACACCGTGCCGTGATGGTCTGCCGTGGAGCGTAAAAATTCTACAGGCACTGGAAAAAGGCGAAGGTCAAGAAGGGGATATCGAAACTCTTGAACAGCTTTGCCGTTTCTTAGGACCCGGCAAAACCTTCTGTGCACACGCACCGGGTGCGGTTGAGCCATTACAAAGCGCCATCAAATATTTCCGTGGAGAGTTCGAAGCGGGTATCTCGAAAAAAGATCTGCGTAACATCGTACAGATTGCTGGGATCCAGCCAAACCTGCTCAAGCAGCGTTGGTAAGCATTTAGCGATTGAGCAACCGCTAAACGAATTTTTGACGAAGAACGTATTTATGTTTAACGCCTGCTAAAGCGGGCCTTTGGGAAGCATGCTGACTATGGCTACGATATATGTAGACGGCAAAGAATATGACGTAAACGGGTCTGAAAACCTGTTACAAGCCTGCTTATCGTTGGGGCTAGATATTCCTTATTTTTGCTGGCATCCGGCGCTGGGAAGCGTTGGCGCTTGCCGCCAGTGTGCGGTGAAGCAGTATCAAAACGCGGATGACACTCGTGGTCGCCTCGTGATGTCTTGTATGACACCGGCAACGGAAGGCACTTACATCTCAATCGATGATGAAGAAGCCAAACAATTCCGTGAAAGTGTTGTTGAATGGCTGATGACCAACCACCCACACGACTGTCCAGTCTGTGAGGAAGGCGGTAACTGCCACTTACAAGATATGACGGTGATGACCGGTCATACCATGCGTAAGTATCGTTTTACAAAACGCACGCACGTAAACCAAGATCTCGGTCCATTCATTAGTCATGAAATGAACCGCTGTATCGCGTGTTACCGTTGCGTTCGTTACTACAAAGATTATGCCGATGGCACCGACTTAGGTGTATATGGTGCGCATAACTATGTCTACTTTGGTCGTACTGAAGATGGCACGCTGGAAAGTGAATTTTCCGGTAACCTCGTCGAAGTGTGCCCAACAGGGGTATTCACCGACAAAACGCACTCAGAACGCTATAACCGTAAATGGGATATGCAATTTGCACCGGGTATCTGCCAACAGTGCAGCATCGGTTGTAACACCAGCCCAGGTGAGCGTTATGGTGAACTGCGCCGTATTGAAAACCGCTATAACGGTTCTGTAAACCATTACTTCCTGTGTGACCGTGGTCGCTTCGGTTATGGTTACGTAAACCGTAAAGACCGTCCTCGCCAAGCGCTGTTAACGAAAGATGGCGTCCAGCAGGTGGTTTCGGCGATTGAAGCGATGCAAAGCGGTGCGCAGATCATCAATCATGCGAAGAAAGTGATTGGTATCGGTTCTCCACGTGCTAGCGTTGAAAGCAACTACGCACTGCGTGCTTTAGTCGGTGCGGAAAACTTCTACTCCGGCATTTCTAAGGATGAACAGCGTCGCTTAGCGCTGATGCAAAACATCCTGCAAAACGGCGGTGTTTACACCCCTACATTGCGTGAAATCGAAGGCTACGATGCCGTTTTAGTTCTGGGTGAGGATTTGACTCAGACGGGCGCACGTATGGCATTATCTGTTCGCCAAGCGGTGAAAGGTAAAGCCCGTGAAATGGCAGCGGCACAGAAAGTCGCTGACTGGCAAATCGCAGCGATTCAAAACATTGGTCAACACGCCAAGTATCCACTGTTTATCACTAACGTGGATGACACGCGTTTAGATGATGTAGCAGCTTACAACTACCGTGCACCAGTGGCGGATCAAGCGCGTTTCGGTTTTGCGATTGCTAACTTGATCAACGGTGACGCACCAGCAGTGAATGATTTACCGGCTGATGTGAAAGCGAAAGTAGAAACTGTGGCTCAAGCTTTAGCGGGTGCGAAAAAACCTCTGATTATCAGTGGTAGCCATAGCGCTAGCGATGCAGTGATCGAAGCCGCAGCTAACGTGGCATTTGCGCTGAAAGCGAAAGGGGCGAACGTCGGTCTGTCTTATGTCGCATCTCATGCCAACAGCTTTGGCCTCGCGATGATGAACGCATTGCCATTAGAAAATGCGTTCTCACGCATTGAAGCGAACGAAGCGGATGTGGCTATCGTGATGGAAAATGACCTTTATCGTCATAGCACCGTGGATGCCGTCAATAGCGCATTAGCGAAATTGAAGCACCTGATCGTGGCAGACCATCAGCACACGGACATCATGGATAAAGCGACATTAGTGCTGCCAGCGGCAAGTTTTGCTGAAGCAGACGGTACGCTTATCAACCAAGAAGGTCGTGCTCAACGCTTCTTCCAAGTCTTTGACCCAACTTACTACGATAACAGCATCGTGATGAACGAAAGCTGGCGCTGGATGCATTCACTGCAAACTGAAGTGCAGCAACGTGATGCCGATTGGTCACAATTAGACCACGTTATCGAAGAGTGTGTGGCTGCACTGCCGCAGTTTGCGGGAATTAGAGACACAGCACCGAAAGCCTCTTTCCGTATTCGTGGACAAAAACTGGCGCGTGAACCGCATCGTTACAGTGGTCGTACGGCAATGCTGGCGGACAAATCGGTTCATGAACCGCGTCAACCGCAAGATATCGACTCACCATTTGCGTTCTCAATGGAAGGGAATAACCAACCGAAAGCGCCACGCCAGCAAATTCCATTTGCATGGGCACCGGGCTGGAACTCACCACAAGCATGGAACAAATTCCAAGCGGAAGTGGGCGGACACTTACTGTTTGGTGATCCGGGTGTGCGTTTATTCAATTCGACAGAAAGCAAATTAGCGTACTTCACTGAAGTTCCTGCGGCTTACCAAAGCGGCGAAGCACAGTGGGTTGTGGCACCTTACTATCATCTATTTGGTAGTGATGAAACCTCACAACGTTCTGATGTGATCCAGCAACGTATGCCAGAGCCTTATATCATGTTGAACGCGCAAGATGCGGCGACACTCGGTCTAAATACTGGCGTAAAAGCTGAATTTAGTCATGCAGGTCAAACCTTTAATCTGCCAGTGCGCATTAGTCAGCACCTTGCTGTGGGTCAAATCGGTTTACCTCTGGGTATGCCGGGAATTGCTCCGGTAATGGCGGGCGTGTCAGTGAATAATCTGCGGAGGGGCGCATGATGGATTGGATTTCTCCTGCGGTGATGGAAGTCCTGATTTCCATCCTTAAATCGGTTGTTATCTTGCTGGTTGTCGTGACCTGCGGGGCATACATGAGTCTCGGCGAACGCCGTATTCTCGGTCTATTCCAGAACCGTTACGGTCCAAACCGTGTAGGTCCATTTGGAATGGGGCAACTGATTGCCGACATGTTCAAAATGTTGTTTAAAGAGGACTGGATCCCAGAGTTTGCGGACAAGAAAATCTTTACGCTTGCACCAGTTATCGCATTTTGTTCTCTGTTCTTAGCGTTTGCCATTGTGCCAGTCAGTCCGACTTGGCACGTCGCTGATCTGAACATCGGGATCTTATTCTTCCTGATGATGGCAGGTCTGGCAGTGTACGCGGTACTGTTCGCCGGTTGGTCAAGTAACAACAAATACTCCTTATTGGGTGCGATGCGTGCATCGGCTCAAACGGTGAGTTATGAAGTGTTCTTAGGCTTGTCATTGATGGGTGTGGTCGCGCAAGCGGGTTCATTCAACTTAATCGACATCGTGAATTCCCAAGAGGGTATGTGGAACGTGATCCCACAATTCTTTGGTTTTATCACGTTTGCGATTGCGGGTGTCGCGGTATGTCACCGTCACCCATTTGACCAGCCAGAAGCGGAGCAAGAGATTGCCGACGGTTACCATGTGGAATATTCCGGTATGAAATTCGGTCTGTTCTTCGTGGGTGAATATATCGGTATCGTGACTGTGTCTGCGCTGATTGTAACGCTGTTCTTTGGTGGTTGGCATGGTCCGTTCCTGCCGGCTTTCCTGTGGTTTGCGATTAAAACAGCCTTCTTCATGATGATGTTCATCTTGATCCGTGCTTCATTACCGCGCCCACGTTATGACCAAGTAATGTCCTTCGGCTGGAAAATTTGTCTGCCACTGACACTGCTTAACCTGCTGGGTACCGCAGCAGTGATTTTATACAACGCTCAGTAAGGGGTGATTGAACCATGACATTAAAAGAGTTATTGGTCGGTTTCGCCACCCAAGTACGCAGTATTTGGATGGTGGGTCTACATGCGTTCGATAAACGGGAAACGCAAATGTACCCAGAAGAGCCGGTTTATCTGCCACCCCGTTACCGTGGGCGCATCGTGCTAACGCGCGATCCTGATGGTGAAGAGCGTTGTGTTGCGTGTAACTTGTGTGCGGTTGCTTGCCCTGTGGGATGTATTTCACTGCAAAAAGCCGAGCACGAAGATGGACGCTGGTATCCCGAATTTTTCCGCGTGAACTTCTCTCGCTGCATTTTCTGTGGTCTGTGTGAAGAGGCTTGCCCAACTACGGCAATCCAATTGACCCCAGACTTCGAAATGGCAGATTGGCGTCGTCAGGATCTGGTTTATGAGAAAAACGACCTGTTGATTTCAGGGCCGGGTAAATATCCTGATTATAACTTTTACCGTAAATCAGGTATGGCGATCGCAGGTAAAGATAAAGGCGAAGCGGATAACGAAGCGAAACCTATCAACGTCAAAGACCTGTTGCCGTAAGGAGCGATATTCATGGAATTTACATTTTATATCGCCGGTCTAGTTGCTGTTCTAGCAACTTTGAGGGTGATTACTAATACCAATCCAGTGCATGCGCTACTGTATCTGGTGGTTTCTCTGTTGGCACTGTCAATGGTGTTCTTCTCGCTCGGTGCGTATTTTGCCGGAGCATTGGAGATTATCGTTTACGCTGGCGCCATTATGGTTCTGTTTGTTTTCGTGGTGATGATGTTGAACTTAGGTCGCTCAGTACAAGAACAAGAGCGCGCTTGGTTAACACCGAAAACGTGGATTGGTCCCGCAGTGTTATCTGCCGTTTTACTGGGTATTTTAGTGTATGGGATCACCAGCCTTTCTCACCAAGAAAAAACGGAAGGTGTGATTATCACAGCGAAAGAAGTGGGTATCAGCTTGTTTGGTCCTTACGTCTTAGCCGTTGAATTAGCATCGTTATTATTACTCGCGGGTCTGGTTGTTGCCTTCCACGTGGGTCGTGACCGTTCAGAAAACAGCGCTGATCTTGTCAGCAACAGCCGTAATGCGGGGGAGAAACAATGATACCTCTTCAACATGGTCTGATTTTAGCGGCAATTATCTTTGTAATGGGACTGAGCTGTCTTGTTATTCGCCGTAACCTGCTTTTCATGCTGATCGGACTGGAAATCATGGTGAACGCAACGGCATTAGCCTTTGTGGTCGCAGGCAGTTTTTGGGGGCAACCAGATGGTCAGATTATGTATATTCTGGCAATCACTCTGGCGGCAGCGGAGGCGAGTATTGGATTGGCGTTGTTACTGCAACTCCATCGTCATCGTCAAAACCTGAACATTGATAAAGTCAGTGAGATGCGCGAATGAACTTACTCTATTTAACGATTCTGTTCCCGCTGTTAGGGTCTGTGCTTCTCGCATTTTCCCGCGGTCGTTGGTCAGAAAATGTATCCGCGATTATCGGTGCAGGCTCAGTGGGTCTGGCCGCTCTAGTTGCATTTTATGCGGGCTCTGAGTTTTTAACTCATGAAGCTGGGTATGTTTATCCACAAATGTTATGGACTTGGATGTCTGTGGGTAATTTCACTATCCCATTTAGCCTATCTCTTGATGGTCTTTCACTGACCATGTTAGGTGTGGTAACGGGTGTGGGCTTCCTTATTCATGTGTATGCCTCTTGGTATATGCGTGGCGAGGAAGGTTACTCACGTTTCTTCACTTACACTAACCTGTTTATCGCGAGCATGGTGGTATTAGTGCTGGCCGATAACATGATGCTGATGTATCTCGGTTGGGAAGGGGTAGGGCTGTGCAGTTATCTGTTGATTGGTTTCTATTACACCAACCCAGAGAACGGTAAAGCGGCAATGAAAGCCTTCTTCGTGACCCGTATCGGTGACGTGTTCTTGGCTATCGGCATGTTTATCCTGTACAACGAATTGGGCACCTTAAACTTCAGCGAAATGGCACAACGTGCGACTCAGTTGTCTCCGGAAGGCTTATCGATGCTGAACTGGGCAACGCTGATGTTATTAGGTGGTGCGGTCGGTAAATCAGCTCAGCTGCCATTACAAACATGGTTAGCCGATGCGATGGCGGGTCCAACCCCAGTTTCTGCGCTGATCCACGCCGCAACCATGGTTACCGCGGGTGTGTACTTAATCGCGCGTACTCATGGATTATTCTTGTTAACCCCAGACATTCTGCATTTAGTGGGTGTTGTGGGTGCGGTAACATTGCTGTTTGCAGGTTTCGCAGCACTGGTTCAAACGGATATCAAACGCGTTCTTGCTTACTCAACTATGAGCCAGATTGGTTACATGTTCTTGGCCCTGGGCGTACAAGCATGGGATGCGGCAATTTTCCACTTAATGACTCACGCCTTCTTCAAAGCATTACTGTTCCTGTCCGCAGGTTCGGTGATCATCGCGTGTCATCACGAGCAAAACATCTTCAAGATGGGTGGCCTGCGTAAGCAAATTCCATTCGTTTATATTGTGATGTTAATCGGTGGTAGTGCATTGGCCGCGTTGCCTCTGTTTACTTCTGGTTTCTACAGTAAAGATGCCATCTTGTGGGGCGCGAAAGTGGATGGACAAACTGTGCTGTTATGGGCGGGTATCCTCGGTGCATTAATGACCGCAATTTACACCTTCCGTATGATTTTCATCGTGTTCCACGGTGAAGCAAAAATCAAAGCGCATAAAGTTAAAGGCATCACTCACACTGTACCACTGGCTATTTTGGCAATTCTCGCAACCTTCGTGGGTGCGATGATCCATCAGCCATTAGAGGGCGTATTCCCTGCAAAACCAATGGAAGCTGAAGACGGTAAACTGTTTATCGAAGCTATCTCGGGTGGTTTTGCTATCGCAGGTCTGTTGATTGCGACGTTCCTCTATCTGTTTAGACGTTCTATCGTTGATGCGATTGCGAAAACAGCAATTGGTCGTTTCTTCTCAACGTGGTGGTACCACGCATGGGGCTTCGACTGGTTGTATGATGTAATTTTTGTAAAACCTTTCAAAGGGATTGCATGGTTACTCGAAAGCGATCCGATTAACTCACTGATGAATATCCCTGCACATCTTTCACGTTGGGCAAACAAAGGGCTAGCAGTGAGTGAAAACGGTCAGATCCGTTGGTATGTTGCCTCTCTGGGGCTGGGTGCAGTGCTGATTCTTGCTCTGCTGCTTTTGGTTTAATTAAGGGACACATTGCGCCATGCAATTATATTGGCTAATACTTATTCCCTTTATCGGTGCCCTGCTAAGCTGGCAGGCTGACCGATTCAGTCACCGCGCACCTCGTTGGGTTGCGCTGGGGACGATGGGGATCACGCTTATCCTTGCGGTACTATTTTGGGCGCAAGGGGATTATTCGCTGGTTAACCCGCAAGGTATTCCAGAGTGGCAAAACACATACTCAACGGAATGGATCCCTGCGCTAGGTATCAATTTCTCGTTAGCGGTTGATGGATTATCGCTGTTGATGGTGGTGTTAACCGCCATCATGGGCGCGTTTTCAATCCTCAGTTCGTGGAGCGAGCAGCAAGAGAACCAAGGTGCTTATCACTTTAACCTGTTATGGATTATTGCAGGTGTAATGGGGATCTTTACGGCGGTTGACCTGTTCTTATTCTTCTTCTTCTGGGAGATGATGTTGATCCCGATGTACTTCCTGATTGCGAATTGGGGACACAAAGGGTCAGGTAACCGTCAGCATGTTAAGGCAGCGACAAAATTCTTTATCTATACGCAAGTCAGCGGTTTGATCATGCTGGTGGCGATTGTCGGCTTGGTTATCCTTCACTGGATTGCGTTCAATGAACTGACATTCGACTATAACGCGTTATTAGGTACTGAAAGTGCGTTGTCAGGTACTGCTAGTTTCTTACTGATGCTGGGCTTCTTTATTGCTTTCGCAGTAAAAATGCCATTAGTGCCATTCCACGGCTGGATGGCCGATACCCAAGAACAATCGCCAACGGCGGGTTCTGTCGATATCTCCGGTATCATGCTGAAAACAGCCGCATACGGTTTATTACGTTTTGTACTGCCACTGTTTCCTGAAGCTTCACTGCAATTCACGCCAGTGGCAATGACGCTGGGTGTGATCAGTATCTTCTACGGTGCATGGTTAGCATTCAAACAGACGGATATTAAACGTTTAGCGGCGTACAGTAGCTTGTCCCACATGGGCTTTGTGACTGTGGCTATCTACGCAGCATCAACACTGGCCTATCAAGGTGCTGTGGTGCAAATGATTACTAACGGTCTGTCGGGTGCGGCGCTGATTATTATCAGTGGTCAGTTGTACGAACGTACTCAGACCCGTGATATGCGTATGATGGGTGGATTATGGAAACGTATCAAATGGTTACCGGGTTTATCCTTGTTCTTTGCCGCAGCAACTTTAGGTATGCCGGGCACAGGTAACTTTATCGGCGAATTCATGATCTTCTTCGGTAGCTTCAGCCAATTCACATTAGTGACCTGCATTATGGTGTTTGGTGTGGTGTTTGCCTCTATCTATGCACTATGGATGATGCAGCAGACTTACTACGGAACGCCGAAATCAGAAACTGAACTGAAAGGGCTAACGGCTCGTGAGTTTGGTGTTTTACTGGTTCTGGCGGCTTTATTGGTTATCATTGGTTTCTACCCACAACCTATCTTAGATACGTCTGCGGGTTCGATGGAAACACTGCATAACCTGTATTCTGCTTCACTTTCAACACAAGGGTAGTAATTCGCCATGACAATAACAACTTTAGAATTGTTAGCAATGCTGCCGTTAATCCTTTCCGGATTGACCGCAGTGATTGTGATGCTGTCAATTGCGTGGCGGCGAGATCATTTAACCAGTGCCGCAATAACGGTTGTTGGCTTTCTCCTGACATTTGTTTCACTGATTTGGGTTAATGGCTATGCCATTCCTACACCGGTGGGCGAGGAAGCATTACTGCCAAGAGCAGTGACTTCACTGCTGTTAGTTGATGGTTTTGCTCTGTTCTACTCAGGACTGGTTCTGATCGCAGGTATGGGTACCGCTATTTTTGCTTATCATTGGTTAGAAGGCTTTAATGATAACAAAGAAGAGTTTTACCTCTTATTGAGCATTGCGGTAACGGGTGGCGTTCTGCTGGGAATGTCGAACCATATGGCTTCGATGTTCATCGGTATCGAATTGATCTCTATCCCACTGTTTGGTTTGGTTGCTTATACCTTTGAGCGCAGCCGTACTTTGGAAGCGGGTATCAAGTATATGGTGTTATCCGCAGCCGCGTCTTCATTCCTGCTGTTTGGTATCGCTTTATTATACGCAGAATCAGGTAGCTTAAGCTTCAGCGTAGTCGGTCAAAGCTTAGCGAATAGCAGCATTCACGCGCCTCTAATTTTAGTTGGTTTAGGCATGATGATTGTGGGCTTCGGCTTTAAATTATCGTTGTTCCCATTCCAATTATGGACACCAGACGTTTATCAAGGTGCGCCTGCGCCTGTTGCCGCTTTCTTAGCAACCGGCAGTAAAATCGCTATCTTTGCGGTATTGGTTCGTATCTTCTTAGAAGCACCGATTACACATGTTGATGGTATCGCGCAAACAGATACGTTATTAGCTGTTGTTGGTGTGATTGCAATTGCGTCAATCTTGTTTGGTAACTTACTGGCATTGACTCAGAAGAGCGCTAAGCGTCTGCTTGGTTACTCATCTATCGCCCATATGGGTTACTTACTGGTTACGTTAGTGGCAATGCGTGTGGATGCTCAATTGGCACAAGTCACTATTGCTATCTACCTGGTGAGCTATTTATTAGCGAGCTTGGGTGCATTTGGTGTGGTTAGCGTGATTTCGAGCCCATACCGTGGTGATGACCAAGATGACTTCAGTGCATTCCGCGGCTTATTCTGGCACAAGCCAGTCTTGGCAATGGTGATGACAGTGATGATGTTATCTCTAGCGGGTATTCCAATTACGCTTGGGTTCATTGGTAAGTTCTATGCCATTCTTTCGGCCGTTTACGCACAATTGTGGTGGTTAACAGGGGCTGTTGTGGTAGGTAGTGCACTTGGATTATTCTACTACTTGCGCTTTATGGCGAGCTTGTATAGCCGTGATGCAGAACATGCAGACCGTTATACTGGCCCACAAAAAATGACGTTGGGAACTGTGTTTGCGGCGCTGTGTGCGATAGCGGTTATCGTGTTTGGTCTGTGGCCACAACCGATTATTGATATTGCAACATCAACACTGCCATCTCTTAACTAAGTTTAGATAGATAACTCGTTTAGAGTAAACAAATCAGTTCCGATAAAAGCCCCGCTACTTAACAGTAACGGGGCTTTTTTTAATCTGGTAATTGTCGTTGATATTGATACTCAATATCGTTCAAATAGGTCATTAGCATTTGGCTAACGGTCTTAATTTGACTGAAATTCAAACACTCCTCAGAGACTTTCTCACTCATAAACCCACACCAAGATTCCCAATAAGATTTTAAAGCACTAGATTGAGTGATAATGGTCTGTTTGTGGACTTCTATTTGATTGATATCATTGGCATAGCTCATGAGCTGCGAGAGTCGAAATATATTATTATCCATCGTATTTATCTCTTCTCGCGCTTCAATAATTTGGTCACTGATATAGATTCTTACATCAACAAGTTGACTAAATTCGAGCCCATCATCCACCATCGTTAATAAGTTACGGATATAACTAATAGCTGCTTTCAGAATATCTTTTTTATTGGGTTGGATATCAATAGAATCGATAAGCTCTTTTCCTTGAAAATAGCGGTCAAAGAAATCTGTAATTTTATGTTTTAATATAATATCTTCCGCTGCAAGGATTACAGAGAGATTGTTATTTAATTCATTAACCTTGGATTGCTTACTATTTTTAGAGTTCACAAGAAACTCTTTTTGTTTGGTATATTGTGAAAGCTTTAGTTTGTTTGGCTCATTTAAATGAAAAACCAATAATGATTCTAATGTATAGCGTGTTTTTGAAATAAGTTTTTCAAGTTCGAATTTGACATCCATTAAGTCATCTACAAAGCCTGTAATCGCAATCTTTCGGCGCATATCTGATAAATCATCACTATTTTCAGACGATAGCAATGCATAATCATCATTTTTAATAATATAATTCAATTTAATTTTTAGAATAGGAACGGAATTTCTAATCAGTTCATTGAGCCTTTCAATCTTAATTGCGATTTTTTGAATTCGACCATAGATAATATAATCATAGTTAAGGATATTTTTATTAAAAGAACTAATGCTATTTGAAATACACCTTAATTGGTAGATGTCAATGGAGGGTAACATAGGTAAATCGAGGTTATCATGCATATTAACGCCTTTTATTGTGAGTTTTTTTCATTGATTTGTAGCTCATCAAATAGCTTAATCAAATGAACTGAATAATCTTGAATAGAAGTCCAAGATGTGATGATACGTTTGAATTGCGTGATAAACCGGATCAGTTTTTCTGCATTGTTTATCCTTGCAAATATATCAATAGATTGTTTAACCTCTGTGAGGATCACGAGCCACATATAATCTAAGTGGTCAATAGCGAGGCGTGCATCTTTAAATAAGCCTTCAATTTTTTGCAAATTAATTTGAATATCAAAGATAGTTTTCTGTAGTAGCTCTTCTTGATGCAATTTGTGATTTATTTCTTCGATTTCTTTAATTAACTTATTCTTCCTATCTCGGATGCTTTCTGCTTTTACGCCAAAAATACTGCTTGTAATCACTAAACCAATAATGCCTCCAGCAAGTCCTGTAAAACAAAGCTTAACAAAGTGGTTATACTCCTGCTCTAATTGGTGTAGTTCATTTTTCTTAAAGGCGATAAGTTCTTTATAGAATGACTCGTTATTGCTGGGGTCCTCGTTAGATTCTAATTGTTGATATAGTCCTTTTATTGTGAAGAGTAATGAATCTACATGGGTATAGTCTGAAAGATATCCACCGGTAATATGAGATCGAAAATCTGAGACTGTGTTTTTAATTTGAATGGTTTTAATTGATTGCTGTTTTATATCTCCTTTTATTAAATGCAGAATACTTAAAAGCTCGGTGGCAATTTGTTGGTCGTCGTTTTGGTATGTAATCTGATTTAAATCACTCTCCGATAAATCTTCTAAACTGTCTGAGATTTTTTGAATAATCGGCATATGGTTAATATATTCAAGAATTTGGGCGCCAGTTTGTATGATATTACGACTGGTTAAAGATAAATCGATAGATTGCTCTTTCACTTTGAGCTCAACATTATCCCAGGTGTTGGCGTGTTTACGAATACTCAGGATTATCTCAGTTAACTCATTAGCTGGCAGTAATGAATCATTTTCATCATTAATACCGAACCATTTGAAAATATCAATTTCTTTAGTGGGAAGGGTTAAAGCAAACTGGACGTGCCGGTGAATATTAATTAAATCTTCAAGGGTGAATATACCTGCGGATCTTGCGGATAAGGAATCTTGATTGGTTAATAATGCCAATGTTGCATCGCCAATGTTTTCCTTTTCAATAATTCGGTCATAGTTAAGCTGAGTATTCATTCTGGATTTCCAATTAATTAAATAAAGATGGAATGATAAAGTTAGAGAGCTAATTATCTTATTACTTAGATGATTAATTTATCGATTTACGTTTCGTTTTTAATAGTTATAAGATTCTAATGATGATGAATTTCGATTTACTGTGAAATTTTTATCGTTATAAGTTTTTAATAGTAATAAACAATAGGCTTATCACGTTCAAAGTTATAACGCATAACCTACTAGAAACGTAGAGCTTATGTTGATATTAAAAAATGAAAATCAGCGCTAAAAAATAACTCATTGGTTGTAGTTTTAAATATTTATCTATTACATAAATTACCATTTTCAAATCTAGATATAGAGCCGTCACTGAGTTTCTAAGTGAATGTTATGGTTTTTAAATAATAAGAAATTAGTCTTAATTAGAATTCAATATCTAGAATCAATTAGAGAATAAAAATAGTTTATAAGGTGAATTATTAATATTTTATATTTAATTCGTAACTTGATAGTCAATTTATACAAATAAGAAGGGTATAAGCTCTTATTTAACAGCTTGATATGACATGATTTCGAAAACGTGCACATGTCGTAAGCGTATCATTTTTGATTTTTACCTGACGGTTTTTTAAACATCTTGTGCTATTAATAATGAATGTATTAATAAATTACATTGCGATATATAATAATTATAAGTAAATCGATGTCGTTGTGATGTGCAGTGGGAATCTAAAGTGACAAAAACAAAAATTGATAAATTATTAGCTGAAATTCTGACCCATTTGTCTACATTAGTACTCAATTCTAACGAATATATCCGCTTAGCGTGGAAGATGGACGCAAAAGAGGCGTTTCCGGGATTAGCGTGGTTATCGTCTCAAGATAGCTACCCTCAGTTCTATTGGTATCATCGTACTGGTTCCGAGGAATGCAGTGCTTTAGGCACAGTAAAATCATTTAATGCGATCACGGATGCTGAGCAATTTATCTCGGAGCATACTGAAATTCCTGATATGCGATTATGGGGGCTAAATGGTTGGAATGGTGTGGGTGAAGGTATCAGTGAAACCCTTAAGCGAGAATCCGCATTCTATTTTCTACCTCGATTAGAAATCTTCCGCTTGCGCTCAACGGTGACTGTTGCGCTAAACATTGATGGTGCTGAGGATCTCCAAGCCGCAATTGCCTTTGTACGGCAGCTAAATTCGGTATCGAACGATGTATCCCCATTATCCACTCAAATCATTGGGCAGCAGCATATTCCCGATCATGATGAATGGTGTGCGTTACTCACTGGGGCAATTCACGATATGCGCGCAGGCAAAATGGAAAAGGTGGTGATGGCACGGGAAACCAAATTGTCTCTATCTCAGCCTATAACTGTGGCGGAGTTTCTATCCGCTAGCCAAAAAGTGAATCACCATTGCTACCATTTTATGATGGCGTTTAGTGCGCATTCCGGCTTTATGTCATCGACGCCAGAGCGTCTTTACTTGCGCCAAGGTACTCAACTTAACTCTGAAGCATTAGCTGGCACGGTTGCGAACCATGTCGATGATTCGATTGCGGCTGAAAATGCCAAATGGTTAATGGAAGACAGTAAAAACCAGCATGAAAATTTAGTGGTGGTTGATGATATTTGTCAGCAATTACAAGGTGCAGTAACAGGTATTGATGTTTCACCCGCGAAGGTGATCCGACTGAGAAAAATCCAACATTTATATCGCTCTATTGCAGCAACGCTGCTAGCGCCTTCAGACAGTGACTGTTTGCAGCGTTTACAACCGACAGCGGCGGTATGTGGTTTACCCCGTCGCGTTGCCCGTGAATTCCTTGCTGAGCACGAGCCATTTTCTCGTGGGTGGTATGCTGGAACAGGTGGCTTTATCAGTTTAAATCGCAGTGAGTTTGCGGTTTCGCTGCGTTGTGCTCAAATTGATGGCGCCCAAATTTCCCTCTATTCAGGCGCAGGGATTGTGAGCGGTTCAGATCCCGAGCAAGAGTGGGAAGAAATTGAAAACAAAGCGGCTGGGCTAAAATCCTTACTGAAAACGCAATGAAAAACCAAGCACAATGAAAAACAGGCTAAAAACCCTATAGCTAAAATGGTTATTTCTTTTTTATTTTCAATTAGTTCATGAAAAATTGTTTTGAGATCAAGAAATTTTTCTCAATCCTATTACACTCAGCATCATGAATAATTTACCGAGCACATTATGTCGAATTCAGCATTTAATCTCCGTTGGGCTGAGGTAATTATTGAGGCGCTAGCCCGCCACGGAATGAAAAATATCTGTATTGCTCCCGGCTCTCGCTCCACGCCGTTAACGTTAGCTGCTGCAAATAATGCAAAACTTCATTGCCATACGCACTTTGATGAGCGCGGATTAGGCCATCTTGCTCTTGGGCTTGCGAAAGCGAGTGGCGAACCTGTTGGCGTGATTGTCACCTCTGGTACGGCGGTCGCTAACCTGTATCCCTCATTGATAGAAGCCGGATTAACGGGGGAAAAAGTCATTTTCCTTACGGCAGATAGGCCACCAGAATTAATTGACTGTGGTGCTAATCAGGCTATTCGCCAAACCCATATTTTTGCTAGTCATCCGTTTGAAAATCTCATGTTACCAAGACCTACTCGCGATATTTCAGCGAAATGGTTGGTTTCTGCGCTAGATAACGGTATGAATCAGTTACGCCATGGTGCATTTCATGTGAACTGTCCTTTTGCTGAACCATTATATGGTGAAACGGAAGGGGAAACTGAGTGGCAAGCGAGTTTAGGTGATTGGTGGCAATCGTCTCACCCGTGGCTAAGTGAACCTCCGACTCACACAGTCGCATTGGTGGCGGATTGGTATTTTTGGCGCCAGAAAAAAGGGGTCGTTATCGCTGGGCGTATGAGCAGCAGTGATGGCGAGCTTGTTGCAAAATGGGCTGCAGAACTTGGCTGGCCAGTTATCGGTGATGTGCTCTCTCAGACTGGACAACCTTATCCATGTGCTGATTTATGGTTACAGCACCCAAACGCCAAAGCGTGGTTAGATGAAGCAGAATTAGTGGTTCAATTTGGCTCCAGCATAACAGGAAAACGCGCATTACAGTGGCAAAGCCAGTGTCATCCTCAAGAGTACTGGATAATTGATACCATCCCTGGGCGTTTAGATCCTGCCAGCCATCAGGGCCGTAAGCTCACTTGCAGCGTAAAAGGGTGGATAGAGCAACATCAAGCTCAACCGCGCGGTACATGGTGCGAAGGCTTAATGGACTTAACAAATCGTACCTTGCGACATGTTCAAACTCAGCTGCAAAACCAGTTTTCTGAAGCTGCGGTAGCGCATCAACTCCCTGAGCTTCTCCCGCCTCGCGGGCAACTTTTCGTGGGGAATAGCTTAATTGTGCGTTTAATTGATGCACTGGCTCAATTGCCTGCGGGTTACCCGGTATTTAGTAACCGTGGCGCCAGTGGTATCGATGGGTTGATCTCGACGATGGCTGGCGTACAGCGAGCAACAGCGAAGCCAACACTTGGTATCGTCGGGGATATCTCTGCCTTGTATGACTTAAACAGTTTGGCATTGTTGCGTGAACCTTCAGCTCCTAGCGTATTGATTATAGTAAACAATAATGGCGGACAAATTTTCTCGATGCTGCCAACTTCCCCTGAAGCTCGCCAAAACTATTATTGCATGCCACAAAATGTGAGCTTTGAAGGTGCGGCGATGATGTTTGGTCTGCAATACTGCGCGCCAACAGATTGGTCGAGCTTAAAAGAGACAGTGCAAGAATTCTGGCTCAAGCAACACGGTACACTGCTGATTGAGTTAGTGGTTGATGGGGATGAAGGTGCCCGAACACTCAAACAGCTACTGCAAGACGTGGAAAGTTTACCGTGCTAGCGGCGCACTATTATCCGAGTCAGGAACAGCCTGCCAACGGCGGAAAAACACCGTGGTTAGTTTTCCTTCATGGTTTATTAGGTAGTCACGATGATTGGTCATCGATTGTTGCGGCTTGCCCCAATTATCCGCGTTTAGTGGTCGATTTGCCGGGGCATGGTGATTCACACCGCATCGATTGCCAAGGCTTTATAGATTTTGACAAGCAACTGACTCAGCTGTTAGCGCATTACTCGGCTTCACAATTTGTGTTGATTGGCTATTCGCTCGGTGCACGCTTAGCGATGCACTTTGCCTGCTTTAGCGCTCATAAAGGGCTACAAGGCTTGGTGATAGAGGGGGGCAACGTCGGTTTACAGAGTGAACAAGAACGTATTGCGCGTGCGGATAACGACCATCGCTGGGCAGAACGTTTTCGACATCAGCCTATCGAACAGGTTTTGAATGACTGGTACCAACAAGCGGTTTTTGCCGACCTTACTCTTGCCCAACGTGAAAAGCTGGTAGCACTCCGAGGTCAAAATAACCCATTGGCGGTTGCTGATATGCTGGAAAATACGTCGCTATCCAAACAACCATTTTTAGTTGAGTCACTAAAGCAATTATCGGTCCCTTACTGCTATTTTTGCGGTGAGAAAGACCAAAAATTTCGAGGCGTTTCGCAACAATATGCATTGCCGTTTACGCTAATTGAGAATGCAGGGCATAATGCGCATCGGGAAAATCCCCAACATTATGCAGCTGCACTTCACTATTTTTTATCACACTGTGGTTAAAGGAACTTGATAATGATTTATCCAAGCGAAGAAAAACTGTACGCACCGATTGAGTGGCAAGATTGCTCAGAAGGTTTTGACGATATTCGATATCACAAATCCCCAGAAGGGATTGCTAAAATTACCATTAACCGCCCTGAAGTGCGCAATGCATTCCGTCCTCAAACCGTGAAAGAGATGATCCAAGCATTGTCAGACGCGCGTTATGACGACCATATCGGAACTATCATCCTAACGGGTGAAGGCGAAAAAGCCTTCTGTGCAGGTGGTGACCAAAAAATCCGTGGTGACTACGGCGGGTATCGCGATGAAAGCGGTACGCACCATCTGAACGTATTAGATTTCCAACGTCAAATTCGTACCTGTCCAAAACCTGTCGTGGCAATGGTTGCTGGTTTCTCTATCGGTGGCGGTCACGTTTTACATATGATGTGTGATTTGACTATCGCAGCCGATAACGCGATTTTCGGTCAAACCGGCCCTAAAGTTGGCTCGTTTGATGGCGGTTGGGGCGCATCTTATATGGCGCGTATCGTCGGTCAAAAGAAAGCCCGTGAAATTTGGTTCCTGTGTCGTCAATACAATGCCCAAGAAGCGTTAGACATGGGTCTGGTAAACACCGTTGTCCCTTATGCTGACTTAGAAAAAGAAACCGTACGCTGGTGCCGTGAAATGCTGGAAAACAGCCCAATGGCATTACGTTGCTTGAAAGCAGCACTGAACGCTGATTGTGATGGTCAAGCGGGTCTGCAAGAGCTAGCGGGTAACGCAACGATGCTGTTCTATATGACGGATGAAGGTCAAGAAGGGCGTAACGCATTCAACGAAAAACGTGCGCCAGATTTCTCTAAATATAAGCGTAACCCATAATGAGAAAAGCCAAACTTTACTCGTTCAGCCTGCCGATGGAGGCAGGCGTTATCCTTCGCTATCAACGACTAAAAACCCGTGATGGGCTTTTGGTGTGTTTACAATATGGGGATAGCGAAGGCTGGGGGGAAATTTCACCTCTGCCAGAATTTAGCCGTGAAACCTTGGAAGAAGCAACCGCAGACACCATCGCATGGCTAAATGAATGGGTGAATGAAGGCACAATGACGCCAAGCCATTTACCTTCAGTTGCCTTTGGCTGTAGCTGTGCATTAGCAGAGCTGACCGGTGAGCTTCCACAACAAGCGGATTATCGTAAAGCGCCATTATGCAGCGGTGACCCTGATGACCTGATCCTAAGTCTCGATGCCATGGACGGGGAAAAAGTCGCCAAAGTGAAAGTGGGGCTCTACGAAGCGGTACGTGATGGCATGGTGGCAAACTTATTATTGGAAGCGGTGCCTGAGCTAAAGCTGCGTTTAGATGCTAACCGTAGCTGGACTCGAGCAAAAGCAGATGGCTTTGCTAAATATGTGAATCCAGATTACCGTGCACGAATTGCGTTCCTTGAAGAGCCATGTAAAACCCGTGAGGAATCTTTGCAATTTTCCGCGGAGACTGGCATCGCTATCGCATGGGATGAAAGTGTGCGTGAAGAAGGCTTCAAAGTTGAAGCACAGCCGGGTGTGGCGGCGATTATCATTAAGCCGACCTTAACGGGCAGCTTGAGTTATTGCCGTAGTTTGGTGGAACAAGCTCATCAGTTAGGGATGCAAGCCGTGATCAGTTCCTCCATCGAAAGTAGCTTTGGTTTAACCCAATTGGCACGGGTCGCAAATTGGTTAACACCGAACACCATCCCTGGTTTAGATACGGTTTCACTGATCCAATCTCAGTTAGTGAGGCCTTGGCCACAATGCCAAATTCCTGTTCAACAGTTAGATGAGCTGACCGTTGTATGGCAGAGTTAGCATCATCGTCTAGCCGCTTTACCGACTGGCCTTGGCAGCATTGGGCCAGTCTTCAACCAAATAACATCGCACTTTTTACGGATACCGAATCGGTAACGTGGGCGGCGTTAAATCAGCAGATTGCCGATTTAGTCACTTACTTTACGATGCAAGGTGTGCAAGAAGGGCTATGTGTCGCTTTGCGCGGTAAAAACTCCGTCGAACTGCTACTCAGTCAATTGGCATTGTTAGCTTGTGGGGCGAAAGTTTTGCCTCTCAATCCTCGCCTTCCTGAGCGGCTATTAAATGAATTATTACCGCATCTTGATATTGGTGCAGTGATTGATTTTACCGATGAGCAGAACGCGTTAGCGGATTATCGCCATTTGGATCACCAGCTTTATTATCATTTTATTGAATATGATGATTTCCCTTCGGTGAGTTTTCAGAAAATCGCTGAGCAACCTGCAACGTTAATTTTAACTTCAGGTTCAACAGGGTTACCTAAAGCGGCAGTTCACAGTGTTTCGGCTCACTTGAACAGTGCGGCTGGCGTACTGAATGCCATGAATTATCAGCAAGAGGATTGCTGGTTACTCTCGTTGCCATTATTTCACGTTTCAGGGCAAGGAATTGTATGGCGTTGGTTACTGAGCGGTGCAAAACTTGCCATTCGTTCTACACCATTGCCAGAGGCATTACAGGGTGTCACCCATGCATCATTAGTGCCGACTCAGCTATGGCGGTTACTGAATGACGAGATGCCATTAAATATTTCGTTGAAAGAAGTGTTGTTGGGTGGGGCCATGATCCCTACCAGTTTAACGGCGCTAGCCGAGCAGCGCGGTATTGTATGCTGGAGCGGTTATGGGATGACGGAAATGGCGTCAACCGTGTGTGCTAAACGTACAGATGGTAAGAAAGGCGTGGGGCTTCCGTTAACGGGTAAACAAGTACGGCTGGTGGATGATGAAATTCAAATTCAGTCGGACAGCCAATCCTTAGGGTATTGGTTTGATGGGCAATTACACCCTTTAAATTTAGTGGATGGCTGGTTTAAAACCAATGACAAAGGCGCCTTTATTGATGGTGAATATCAGGTTTTAGGCCGTTTGGATAATCTGTTTATCAGTGGTGGGGAGTGTGTGCAGCCGGAAGATATTGAAGCGGTGATCAATGCTTACCCTGATGTGCACCAAAGCTTTGTTGTTCCTGTTGATGATGTGCAATTTGGGCAGCGCCCGGTGGCAGTTATTGACGAGGATGAATCAATGGATTTAAACATGCTGGCGGATTGGCTAAAAGATAAATTAGCCCCGTATCAATTCCCAATGGCATTTTATCGTTTAGATCCTGAATTGAAAGCTGGGGGGATTAAAGTGTCTCGCAAGCAGGTGA
Source organism: Providencia sp. wls1914 (assembly GCF_009706645.1). Lineage (NCBI taxonomy): Bacteria > Pseudomonadati > Pseudomonadota > Gammaproteobacteria > Enterobacterales > Morganellaceae > Providencia > Providencia sp. wls1914. The sequence continues at coordinate 59,910 of NZ_WLUN01000006.1, read as the reverse complement.
AGCAGTGGGTGTTAACACAAAGACAGTGATGAATTAAACGCGGAATGAATTAAGGAATAGATAAAAAGCGCTAGAAAGCTCTAGCGCTTGGTTATAACAGGAAATGCTTGTTTATTTCAGTGCATTCAACGCTTTTTCAACACCCGCACCATATTCTGGGTGCACTTTCTTAAACAACTCGATTTGACGTTTTTGCGTCTCTTCTGACGCTTCAATCAACTCGCCCGCTAAACGTTGGAACATACGTTGGTGTTCGGCATCGTCCAGTAATTCATACAGTGCACGAGGCTGGCTGAAGTAATCTTCATCTTCACGGTGATTCCAGTGATCAGCCGCACCTTCGATGGATAATGGCGGTTCGCTGTAGTCCGGTTGTTCTTGGAACATACCTGCGCTGTTTGGCTCATAGGTTACGGTATTGCTGCTATTGCCATCAACGCGCATTGCACCATCACGATGATAATTGTGGAATGGGCAGCGCGGCGCATTCACCGGAATTTGATAGTGGTTAATACCTAAACGGTAACGCTGAGTATCCCCGTAAGAGAATAAGCGGCCTTGCAGCATTTTGTCTGGAGAGAACCCAATTCCCGGAACGATATTCGCAGGGCTAAATGCCGCTTGTTCCACATCTGAGAAATAGTTATCTGGGTTACGGTTCAGTTCAAAATATCCCACATCAATCAATGGATAATCTTTGTGTGGCCACACTTTGGTTAGATCAAATGGGTTATAAGGGACGGTTGACGCCTCTTTTTCTGGCATGATCTGAATCTGTAAGTTCCAGCGAGGATATTCTTTACGTTGGATAGCATCGAACAGGTCACGTTGAGAGCTTTCACGATCTTTACCAATCAGCGCTTCTGCTTCGTCATCCATAAGGTTTTCGATACCTTGCTGGCTACGGAAGTGGAATTTCACCCAAAAACGTTCGTTATTCGCATTGATAAAGCTATAGGTATGGCTACCAAAGCCATGCATAAAGCGATAGCTTTTTGGTAATCCACGGTCGCTCACATCAATGGTTAATTGATGCAGTGCTTCAGGTAAATGAGAGAAGAAATCCCATTTATAGGCTGCACTACGCATATTGGTGTAAGGGCAGCGTTTAACGACGTGGTTTAAGTCTGGAAATTTCAGCGGGTCACGCAGATAGAATACAGGGGTGTTGTTGCCCACCATATCCCAGTTACCTTCTTCGGTATAAAATTTCATGGCAAAACCACGAATATCGCGCTCGGCATCAGCGGCACCACGTTCACCTGCTACGGTGGAGAAGCGGACAAATAAATCAGTTTTTTTGCCAATTTCACTGAATAATTTAGCACGGGTATAGCGGGTAATGTCATGGGTGACCGTGAAAGTACCGAATGCGCCTGAACCCTTAGCGTGCATACGGCGCTCTGGGATCACTTCACGATCGAAGTGGGCGAGCTTTTCCAAAAACCAAACATCTTGCAACAGCATCGGGCCACGTTTGCCCGCAGTCATCACGTTATTGTTATCCACTACAGGTGCGCCTGAAGCGGTAGTTAGACCTCTTTTTTTCATCACAATACTCCCAAGCTATTAGATTTATAGACTACACAAAAGTAACTAACTGGATGAATATTTGTAGAATATCACTTCATCTCTATAATAAACTTGATGAACAGTATAATAAGCAAAGAATTAATTATCTAATCGCTCTGACCAATCACTGTAATCATAGTAAGAAGTTTAGTCAGGAAATGAAGAATTAAATTGAAGTAAATCACTGATGAATTTCACTTATTGTGCGTTAAACGGTGTTCTAACGTAAATTTAAGCAAAAAAGACTGAGTACGTGCACTAAATCACGTAACATCGTCACGATACTTTAATTTTTAATAATAAAGGAAATGATAATGCGCAAAGTTCTTTTAGCTGTTGCAGCGACCTCTGCATTTTATATGGGTGCTGCTCAAGCAATTTCTGCTGATTTCAGCGCAGGTGAGCACTTTACCGAATTAAGCGGTGGTTTTGGTACTCAAGGTTCTGGTTTAGCATTTAATGGCTCATGGGCGCGCAGCGATCACAATGGTCAGCTAGGTAGCCTAGGTGCAACGTTCGGCCTGCCATTAGGTCCAATTAATGCCTATGTTGGCGGTAAAGCACTGTATTTATCTCCTGAAGATGGTTCAGATGGTGCAGCGGCTGCATTAGGCGGCGGCTTAAGCTGGCAAGCACTGCCATCATTAAGTTTCTACGGTGAAGCGTATGGCGCACCAGAATCACTGACTTCAGGCAGCAAATCCTACATGGAAGCGAAAGCAGGTGCGCGTTACACCGTGTTTAAACCGCTGTCGGTTGATGCGGGTTATCGTCTGATTGAGATGAAAGGCGCGCATGATGATCGTAATGAGAAACTTGCAGATGGTTGGTATGTGGGCGCCGGCTTATCCTTTTAATTTTTCTTCATATTTCACGCTGTAGCGTTGTTGGCTGCTCTTGCTAACCCTAGTCACATACTTGTGTATGCTCCTAGGGATTAGCGCGTTTGCCGCCTAGCTACAACATGAACTATTTTGAAAAATGGCAGTGATAGTTTTTCAAAAAAAACATCAAAAAACGCCAAGAAAAACACCCCAATTTGGGGTGTTTTTTTTATGAATGAAATTCTTGGGATTAACCTACGTTTGGTAGGAAGCCGGCCACGATGGCGAATTGGATGGCGATGACCGCGATACCGCACAGCAGAACTAAAGTGAGGATTGGGGTGCCGCCTTTGACGCGGTAAATGCCATTGGCTTCTAACTTGCGTACGCGCATGGTTAACAGTGCCGGTATGATTAATGCTAGGACTGATAATGCGACAGCGGCGTAAGTTAATGCCTGTACAAAGCTACTAAAGAATAGGGCGGCAAGTAACGGTGGTACGAAGGTCAGCAGCGTGGTTTGTGCGCGACCAATAAAATCATTGCTGCGCTTAAATAAGTCTGCAAGGTAATCAAATAAACCTAAAGCCACACCTAAGAACGAAGTCGCCAACGCTAAATCCATAAACAGGGCCACGGCCATATTCACGCGTGGAGTGGCAACTACATCACGGATAGCAGTTAATAACCCATTTAAACCGGATGATTGAGCAAGGATCCCCATAAATGTATTTGATGGGATAGCGCCGAGAGTCGCAATTTGCCATAAAATGTAGGCAACCAGAGGAATTGCACTCCCTGTAATGAAAATGATACGCAGCTTGCGTACATCACCATTCATGTAATTGACTAAACTCGGTACGCTTCCATGGAACCCAAAAGAGGTAAAAATCACGGGAACCGCGGCGAGTATAAGGCCTTTTTCGAGAGGCATTGTGCTTAGGTTAACCGCCTCGGCATGAGGCATCATAACGGCAAGCATGATCACTAAGAAAATCGTCTTAGCAGTAAAAAGAATACGGTTAATAAAATCAACAGAGTGTGTTCCCACACAGACCACAGCACCACCAACAATAGTGAACATAATAATGGCTGTTTGAGTCGAAACGGTGATCCCCCACCAAGAGGATAGGCTATCAGAGATAAGCACTCCAGCTCCGCCAATATAGGCAGTTGTCAGAGCATACATCAGCAATAACATACTCAAACCCGTGACAATTTGACCAACGGGGCCGAGGTACTTTTTCGCAACACTACCGAGACCCATATTGGCAGGATTATGCTGATAAACTTCGACCAGTAGTAATGAGGTATAACTCATTAGCATCCATAAACCTATTAACAAACATACTATTCCAGTGAAGCCAACACCCGCTGCCGCTAGCGGCATTGCTAGCATTCCTGCACCAATTGTTGTTCCTGCCACGATCAAAATACTGCCAAGGGTACGATTCTTCACAAATTCCTCTGATTGAATTCGGGTTATTAATAATTTAAGCAGATTATGCGATTGCGATTACTCTGTCAAATCTGAATTACAGTGAGTGTAAATATATATTAACAGTCTAAATAAGATAAAAGATTCTTTAATGTTTGCCCTAAAGGAAGTGTTGATAACGATATGTGAAATGATGTTAAAGAATGATAGAAAGGGTAACCGCGGTGGGGTTTAAATGTTAAAAAATGGGGTTTATTGGATTGATTTTACTCATTATATTATTTAACTGAACATTATGGCAGCAACTAAAGGGGAATTTTGTGATGAGGGCAAAATATTAGGAATGAAAATAAAACAATATTGTTTTTTAAATTAATATAAATCAAATTAATACGTTAAGACCATCTGGATAATAAGGGAAACCTATAAATAAAGGATGGACCTATGGACTTTATGATTCAACTTGCCATTATTCTTGTCTGCTTGTTCTACGGAGCAAGAAAAGGGGGTATGGCGCTCGGGCTGCTAGGTGGTGTTGGCCTAGTTATACTTGTCTTTGGCTTTGGTTTACCTCCAGGAAAACCGCCTGTAGACGTTATGCTTGTTATCATTGCTGTTGTTGCAGCATCAGCAACCTTACAAGCATCAGGCGGTTTGGACGTTATGCTACAAATCGCAGAACGTTTACTGCGTAAAAATCCAAAATACATTTCTATTGTTGCACCTTTCGTTACCTGTATTTTAACCATTTTGTGTGGTACCGGGCATGTGGTGTATACCATTTTGCCAATCATTTACGATGCAGCGATCAAGAATAATATTCGTCCTGAAAGACCAATGGCGGCGAGTAGTATCGGGGCGCAAATGGGGATTATTGCCAGCCCTGTGTCTGTGGCCGTTGTCTCTTTAGTCGCGATGTTAAATGGCGTATCTATCAACGGTAAATCACTGGAATTTTTAGATTTATTGGCAATCACCATTCCATCTACCTTAATTGGTATCTTAGCGATTGGTATCTTTAGCTGGTTCCGCGGTAAAGATCTGGATAAAGACCCAGTATTCCAAGAGTTTATCTCTGTGCCTGAAAACCATGACTATGTTTATGGTGAGACGGTTACGCTACTGGATAAAAAGCTGCCTAAAATTAACTGGGTAGCAATGTGGATTTTCTTAGCATCTATCGTTGTGGTGGCATTGCTGGGCGCATTTTCTGAGCTCAGACCATTAATTAACGGTAAGCCGTTATCGATGGTATTAGTGATCCAGATGTTCATGTTATTAGCGGGTGCGCTGATCATTATCATTTGTAAAACCAATCCAGGACAGATTTCTAAAAACGAAGTATTCCGTTCAGGGATGATTGCTATCGTGGCGGTATATGGTATCGCGTGGATGGCAGAAACCATGTTCGGTGCTCATATGGATGAAATCAAAGGCACTTTAGGTTCATTAGTCAAAGATTTCCCTTGGGCGTATGCGGTTGTTTTACTGTTAGTATCTAAATTTGTGAACTCACAGGCGGCGGCATTAGCGGCAGTAGTGCCAATCGCTCTGGGTATTGGTGTTGACCCTGCGTATATCATTGCTTCTGCACCAGCCTGTTATGGTTACTATATCCTGCCAACGTATCCAAGCGACCTTGCGGCAATTCAGTTTGACCGTTCTGGAACCACGCGCATTGGTAAGTTTGTTATCAACCATAGCTTTATTCTGCCGGGCTTAATCGGGGTGGGTGTATCCTGTGTGTTTGGTTGGGTATTTGCTGCGATGTACGGTTATCTATAAAAATACCCTTCATACTTCAAATTGCAGGGGTGTTAGCTACCTACCTGCAACCTGAATTATTTTAGGTATGATTTTATAAGTAAAAGTTTATAAGCAAAAAGCGATTGCTTGAGTTATCAAAGCAATCGCTTTTTATTGTTAGATATACAGTATTACTCGCGCGGCTACTCGATTTCAATATCGGAAAGCGGATGGCAGCAACAGGGTAATATCTCACCCTCTTGAACAAAAGCGATCGGTTTACGTTTGTATCCAACCTTTCCCTTTAATAATGTTACGCGGCAAGAGCCACAGTAGCCTTCTCGGCATTGGTATTCGACAGGCACTCGGCTATCTTCAAGGGCGTCCAATAAACTGGTGTGAACATCCGTGTGGTAGGGGACTTGCACACCCTGCGTAAGACGCAGGGTGATTTTATGACTTGCCATAATTACAGTTCGAAATCACTCAAATCATCGGTGTTAACTTCAGCGTCAATCTGACCGACTAAATAAGAGCTGACTTCCACTTCTTGTGGCGCCACTTGAACGTTGTCAGACACTAACCATGCGTTGATCCATGGAATAGGGTTAGAACGCGCTTCAAATGGTAATTTCAGACCAACCGCTTGCATACGAATGTTGGTGATATATTCCACATATTGGCACAGAATATCTTTGTTCAGACCAATCATAGAGCCTTCGCTGAACAGATATTCAGCCCACTCTTTTTCTTGTTCTGCCGCATCTACAAACAGGCGATAGCATTCATCTTCACACTCAGCGGCAATCTCTGCCATCTCAGGGTCGTCTTGACCAGAGCGTAACAGGTTCAGCATATGCTGAGTCCCTGTTAAGTGCAGCGCTTCATCGCGAGCAATTAGCTTGATGATTTTTGCATTACCTTCCATCAATTCGCGCTCAGCAAAGGCGAAAGAGCACGCGAAGCTGACGTAGAAACGAATTGCTTCAAGGGCGTTAACGCTCATTAAGCATAAATAAAGTTGCTTTTTCAGTGCACGCAGTGAAACGGTGACTTGTTTACCACCCAGTGTATGCGTCCCTTCACCAAACATATGATAATAGTTGGTCATTTCGATCAGCGTGTCGTAGTACTCAGAAATATCTTTTGCACGCTTCAGAATTTCTTCATTCTCAACGATATCGTCAAAGATAATCGCCGGGTCATTCACGATATTACGAATAATATGCGTGTATGAACGTGAGTGAATAGTTTCCGAGAATGACCAAGTTTCAACCCAAGTCTCTAATTCTGGGATTGAAATCAGTGGCAAAAATGCCACGTTAGGGCTGCGACCTTGAATAGAGTCGAGCAGCGTTTGGTATTTCAGGTTACTGATAAAAATGTGTTTCTCATGATCAGGCAGCGCATTGTAATCAATACGGTCGCGCGCCACGTCAACTTCTTCTGGGCGCCAGAAGAATGAGAGTTGCTTTTCAATCAGTTTTTCAAAAATAGGGTATTTTTGCTGATCAAAACGGGCAACGTTCACAGGCTGGCCGAAAAACATCGGCTCCAGCAGCTGGTTATTCTTTTTTTGAGAAAAAATCGTGTATGAATGTGACATAACCATCCCTATTAAATTTTACAAGCTCCGCCTTCACAATCAGAATCTGCGGTTTCAACAACCTCTTCCAGATCCCCCTGAACATCTTCAGCACCATCACGGGTGTTGTGGTAGTAAAGTGTTTTCACACCAAACTTATAGGCTAACAATAAATCTTTTAACAGTTGATTCATTGGCACTTTGCCATTCGGGAAACGGGTTGGGTCATAGTTTGTGTTCGAAGAAATCGACTGGTCGATAAACTTCTGCATGATCCCAACTAACTGCAAATAGCCGCTATTGGAAGGCATTTGCCATAATAGCTCGTAAGCACCTTTCAGGTTTTCGTAATCCGGTACCACTTGGCGCAGGATACCGTCTTTTGATGCTTTAATGCTGATATAGCCGCGTGGTGGTTCGATACCATTGGTCGCGTTCGAAATCTGAGACGAGGTCTCTGATGGCATTAATGCAGACAGTGTTGAGTTGCGCAGACCGTATTGTTTAATATCGTTACGCAGAGCTTCCCAATCATAATGCAGTGGTTCGTCAGTTAATTTATCGAGCTCACGTTTGTAAGTGTCGATAGGTAACACGCCTTGTGCATAGGTGGTTTCATTGAACCATGGGCAAGCGCCTTGCTCTTTCGCTAATTCATTTGAGGCTTTCAATAAGTAATATTGAATCGCTTCGAACGTTTTGTGTGTCAGGTTGTTGGCGCTACCATCGGAGTAACGAACACCGTGTTTCGCTAAGTAGTAAGCGTAGTTAATCACACCAATACCCAGAGTACGACGACCCATGGAGCCTTTCTTCGCTGCAGGGATTGGGTAATCTTGGTAGTCTAATAGTGCGTCTAATGCACGAACCGCTAAGATAGCAAGCTCTTCTAACTCATCGAGGCTTTCAATGGCACCTAAGTTAAACGCAGACAGCGTACACAGGGCAATTTCACCATTTTCGTCATTGACGTTATTTAATGGTTTAGTTGGCAGTGCAATTTCCAGACACAGGTTGGATTGACGAACAGGGGCAACCTGCGGATCAAACGGGCTGTGGGTGTTGCAGTGGTCAACGTTCTGAATATAAATACGGCCTGTGGATGCACGTTCTTGCATCATTAATGAGAATAATTCTACCGCTTTCACGCTGGATTTACGGATTTTCTCATCTTGCTCATATTGTACGTATAAGCGTTCGAATTCGTCTTGATCGGCGAAGAACGCGTCATATAAGCCCGGAACATCAGACGGGCTGAACAGGGTGATATCTTGGTTTTTGATCAGGCGCTCGTACATTAATTTGTTGAGCTGTACACCGTAGTCCATATGGCGAACACGGTTCCCTTCAACACCACGGTTGTTTTTCAGTACTAATAAACTCTCTACTTCTAAGTGCCAGATAGGGTAGAACAGGGTCGCTGCACCACCACGTACGCCACCTTGAGAGCAAGATTTCACCGCAGTTTGGAAATGCTTATAGAATGGGATACAGCCAGTGTGGAAGGCTTCACCACCACGGATTGGGCTACCCAGTGCACGGATGCGACCCGCGTTGATACCGATACCGGCACGCTGAGACACATATTTCACGATAGCACTTGAGGTTGCGTTGATAGAATCAAGGCTGTCACCGCATTCAATCAGAACACAAGAGCTGAATTGACGTGTCGGTGTACGTACCCCCGCCATAATTGGCGTAGGTAAAGAAATTTTGAATGTTGATACCGCATCATAGAAACGACGGATGTAATCTAAACGGGTTGCTTGTGGGTAATGAGAAAACAAGCATGCCGCAACCAGAATATATAAAAACTGGGCGCTTTCGTAGATTTCACCGGTGACACGGTTTTGAACTAAATATTTCCCTTCTAACTGCTTAACAGCTGCGTAGGAGAAATTCATATCACGCCAGTGGTCAATAAAACCATCCATTTGCTCGAAATCTGCTTCAGAGTAGTCTTCCAGCAAATGCTTATCATATTTACCCATCTCAACCAGATGTTTTACGTGGGCATATAATTTTGGTGGCTCAAATTGGCCATAGGCTTTTTTGCGCAGGTTAAAAATTGCTAAACGTGCAGCAAGGTATTGGTAATCTGGTGTTTCACCGGTGATTAAGTCAGCAGCGGCTTTAATCATCGTTTCGTGAATATCAGAAGTTCTGATCCCATCATAAAACTGAATCTGAGAACGTAACTCCACCTGTGAAACTGATACGTTACTAAGACCTTCCGCCGCCCATGTAATAACTTTATGGATTTTGTCGAGGTCAATGCGTTCTTTATGTCCATCACGTTTTGTGACTAACAGACTCTGGTTCATGAGCAAGTACACCTTGGTTGAGTTACAAAATAGAGTCTCCCAAACGTAAAAAAGCTCATGATGAACAATCATGAGACTTGTATATTATATTTGTGATGACCACTATATGTAGTAGTTTGTTAAGAATCTAATAACAAGATAATGTTAATGTGCGATTTTATCAAGTGTACAAATCTGATAGTTTTTGTGGATAACAACTGGATAAGAAAAATTGATCATGTCGGTAAGCAGCATGAGAAGTGGAGTTGCCAAAAATTGACTTACCGACATTAACCTAAAAATTATTTTGTAAAGTTGAGACCGTTTGCTGTTTTCTTAAACGTACCGCTTGCTATTTATTCGCTGATCGTATGCAGCATATAGTTCACATCAACGTTAGGCCCTAACCAAAATTTATCGGTGATTGGATTATAATGCAGTCCCATCATATGTTGTTCTTTTAATTGCGTTTTATCGACCCAGCTAATTAATTCGGATGGACGGATAAACTTATTGGCATCGTGGGTGCCTTTCGGAACCATTTTCATCACATATTCCGCTGCCACGACAGCCATTAGCCATGCTTTTCTGTTGCGATTAATGGTGGAAAAAATAACATGTCCGCCAGGCTTAACTAACTTCGCGCAGGCTCTTACTACAGACTCTGGATCTGGAACGTGCTCAAGCATTTCCATGCAAGTTACGATATCGTAGCTCTGAGGGTGTTTATCTGCATGTTGCTCGACGGTTTCTTGGACGTATTCCACAGGAATACCGGATTCCAGAGAGTGTAGACGAGCGACCATTAACGGGTCTGCGCCCATATCTAAACCCGTGACATCTGCACCTTCGCGCGCCATGCTTTCAGATAAAATACCGCCACCGCAGCCAACATCGAGGATTTTTTTACCAAAAATGCCGTCTACACGTTGCATGATGTAGCCTAAACGCAGCGGATTAATACGGTGTAATGGGGCAAACTCGCCTTCAAGATCCCACCAACGTGACGCTATCGATTCAAACTTTTCAATTTCTTGTTTGTCGACGTTTAGGTACGTTTGGTCTTGGGTATCATTCATCTGAGGAACTCCTATATCTATTTCTATCCTCGCATTACTTATTTTTACCTATTGGACTATATTTATTTTGCAAAATGCAAAAATAGGTTGGAATTCGTAATGGGACGATAGTCGCCCGTGAGTTAATTTATTGGGATTATGGACCAAATATGAAAATCCTTGAGAGACTATTGCTTGAAAATCTACAAGATTCGGACACATAAGCGCATTTTTCCGCTATTATACATAGCTTGAAAGACAAATACTCACTTCTCTTATCTCTTAATTAAATAAGGGAGTTGTGGTATAGTTTACTCTTTGAATCTGAAGTTATGAGGGACAGTGGTTCCATGAGCGAGATTGCCAGAGAAATCACCCCAGTCAATATCGAAGAAGAACTGAAAAGTTCCTATTTGGATTATGCAATGTCCGTTATCGTCGGTCGTGCACTTCCAGATGTTCGAGATGGGCTGAAGCCAGTACACCGCCGAGTGTTATTTGCGATGAATGTGCTGGGAAATGATTGGAATAAACCCTATAAAAAGTCTGCCCGTATCGTCGGGGACGTCATCGGTAAATACCATCCACATGGAGACAGCGCCGTTTATGAGACCATCGTCCGTCTCGCGCAGCCTTTCTCTATGCGCTACATGCTGGTAGATGGTCAGGGGAACTTTGGTTCAGTTGACGGAGACTCCGCCGCTGCAATGCGTTATACGGAAATCCGTATGGCGAAAATTGCCCATGAAATGCTGGCTGATTTAGAAAAAGAAACCGTAGACTTTGTTCCTAACTATGATGGTACAGAGCAAATCCCAGAAGTGATGCCAACGAAGATACCTAACCTTTTGGTCAATGGTTCTTCGGGGATTGCCGTCGGGATGGCAACTAATATTCCTCCGCACAACTTAGGGGAAGTGATTAATGGTTGCTTAGCTTATATAGAAGACGAAGATATTAGTATCGAAGGCTTGATGGAACATATCCCAGGCCCAGATTTCCCGACCGCCGCTATTATCAATGGCCGTCGTGGTATTATCGATGCGTATCGTACCGGTCGCGGTAAAGTGTACATTCGTGCGCGTGCCGAGGTCGAAGTTGATGAGAAAAATGGCCGTGAAACCATTATCGTCAACGAAATTCCGTATCAAGTGAACAAAGCGCGCTTGATTGAAAAAATTGCGGAATTAGTTAAAGAAAAACGCGTTGAAGGTATCAGTGCACTGCGTGATGAGTCTGATAAAGACGGTATGCGCATTGTTATTGAAATTAAGCGCGATGCCGTTGGCGAAGTGGTGCTCAATAACCTGTATTCACTGACCCAATTGCAAGTTTCTTTCGGTATCAACATGGTGGCACTGCATCAGGGTCAACCAAAAATCTTGAATCTGAAAGATATTATTGCCGCGTTTGTTCGCCATCGTCGTGAAGTTGTTACACGTCGTACTATTTTCGAACTGCGTAAAGCCCGTGACCGTGCGCACATCCTTGAAGCGTTGGCGGTGGCACTGGCGAATATCGATCCAATTATCGAATTGATCCGTAAAGCACCAACACCAGCAGAAGCAAAAGCTGGGCTGATTGCCCGTTCTTGGGCTCTGGGTAATGTTGCTGCAATGCTGGAGCGTGCGGGTGATGATGCTGCGCGTCCTGAGTGGTTAGAGCCGCAATATGGTGTTCATGAAGGCCAATATTTCCTGACTGAACAGCAAGCACAAGCAATTTTGGATCTGCGTTTACAGAAATTAACTGGTCTTGAGCATGAAAAACTGCTGGAAGAGTACCGTGAACTTCTGAAACAAATCGAAGAATTACTGTTTATCCTGCGTAGTCCTGAGCGTTTAATGGAAGTTATTCGTGAAGAGCTAGAAGCAATTCGTGATGCTTATAACGACCCACGTCGTACTGAGATCACTGAAAATACCGCAGATATCAATATCGAAGATTTGATCAACCAAGAAGACGTGGTGGTAACGCTATCTCACCAAGGTTATGTGAAGTATCAGCCATTGTCTGATTACGAAGCACAACGCCGTGGTGGTAAAGGTAAATCTGCAGCACGTATTAAAGAAGAAGACTTTATTGAGCGTCTGCTGGTGGCGAATACCCACGATACTATCTTGTGTTTCTCAAGTCGTGGCCGTTTATATTGGATGAAAGTCTATCAATTGCCTGAAGCTAGCCGTGGCGCTCGTGGACGTCCAATTGTGAATTTACTGCCACTTGAGCAAGATGAACGTATCACTGCGATCTTACCAGTGCGTGAATATGAAGAGGGCTATTATGTCTTTATGGCGACCGCGAGCGGTACCGTGAAGAAAACCCCTCTGCAAGATTTCAGCCGCCCAAGAAGTGCCGGTATTATTGCCGTAAACTTGAACGAAGGCGATGAACTGATTGGTGTTGATTTAACCAACGGTAGCAATGAAGTCATGCTGTTCTCTGCGCAAGGTAAAGTTGTACGCTTTGCAGAAGATGCGGTTCGTGCGATGGGACGTACAGCGACAGGTGTTCGCGGTATTAAATTAATGGACGACGATAAAGTTGTTTCTTTAATTATTCCTCGTGGTGAAGGCCATATTCTGACTGTGACTGAAAACGGCTTTGGTAAACGTACTGAAGAAGCCGAGTACCCAACAAAATCTCGTGCAACTCAAGGGGTTATCTCCATTAAGGTGAGCGAGCGTAATGGTCAAGTTGTTGGCGCTATCCAAGTTGAGGATACCGACCAAATTATGATGATTACGGATGCAGGGACTCTGGTTCGTACCCGCGTTTCTGAAGTTAGCGTCGTTGGACGTAATACTCAAGGTGTGACGTTGATCCGTACTGCTGAAGATGAAAAAGTAGTTGGTTTGCAACGTGTTGCTGAAACTGAAGACGATGAAAATACCGATGAAGAGGGTATTGATGTTGACGGTGAAGCACAAACTGATGCAGATACCGAAGAGTAAGTCTCATTTATCAATGAAACGGGCGGATTATCCGCCCGTTTTTGTATCTTTACACTAGCAATATACATGGAAGTTATTGGTTGTCGCTTTTCATTGAGTTAATCGAGTATACTCAGTAATAGTGATAATGTACTTGTAGGTAACGGATTGAGATATTTACCCTCGTTTAAAACATCCCTCAGATTATCTAGAGATCTTTTTCGTGTCCTAGGCGTTATGCTATGGGGAATGGGGCTTTTCATCACTCTGTTTTTCCTTTATACCCAGTTTAATGAGCATAAATCTGATCTGCGCCAGCAATTCCATTCTGGTTATGAAAACCTGCAAGTTTACATTCAGCAGTCAAATGCTACTCTTCGCCTGATCCATTCCATGACAGAGCAGCAACGGCTCAAAGACGAAGAACATCAACAAAAAGTGGGTATTCAACAAGAAGATATCACTTTACCCACATCCACGTCGTACTCGCTATACCCACTCATGCCATCGGCAGATTGTGATGCATTTAAGCAGCGGACTCAGAACTACCTTTCTGCTTTTGAACAACTTAATATTTTCTGGAAAGATAGCATTGCGGTACCCCAAGGCTTAAATCACGTATTTGTCTTTGGAACAGGTAGTTATTGCATGATGGATTATTCAATTCGCGCTGCTGTTTCTGATATTGATACGTTAAAAAAAGTGGTCTATGACAATGCGCGGATCTACAAGCAGCTAAGGCAGCAGGGGCAAGAGCGTAATTTATATACCATTACTCACAGCTCTCAACCATCAAATGGTCAACTCTATTTGATGATCCCTATTTATGAGAAAAGCGTAATTATTGGTTTTATTGGGATTGAGCGTGCGATCAACTTAAATCAGTTTAATTTACGCAATAATCCGGCCGTTGAAATCACATTAATTAACTCATCAAATCAACCGGTTCTCTACACTTCGTCAGATGCGAATATTAAAAATTCACCATTACTGACATCAGGAGAGATAAATTATTTCGGTTTTAACTCTGATTATACTCAGCTGTTTTTTAAGAAGCGCTTAGCACCTTCGCAGCTAACAGTTATTTATTCAATCCAGACATCGTATTTAATCGATAACTTAAAAACATCAATAATTTACGCAATATTAATTAATATTTTATCTGGTACGTTAATTTTCTTTTTAATTTGGTTGCTAGAAAGACGAATGCTGGAGCCAGCGGCCAATACGGCGATTCGTCTTGAAGAGCATGAGCAGTTTAACCATAAAATTGTGGCATCAGCCCCTGTTGGGATCATTATTCTAAGGCTAAGTGATGGCGGCAATATTCTGAGTAATGAGCTTGCACATAACTATTTTCGCTTGCTGAGTGAAGATGATAAACAGCGTATCTTGATGATTATTCGTCAAAAATCCAGCAACTATATTGATGTTGTTGCAACGAATGGCACCCATCTACAGATTAGTTTTGTGAATTCACGTTACCAAAATGAAGATGTAGCTATCTGCGTATTGATCGATATTAGTATCCGCGTGCAGATGGAAAAATCATTGCAGGATGTGGCAGATGCAGCGGATCAGGCGAACCAAGCGAAATCGATGTTCTTAGCCACGGTAAGCCATGAATTGAGAACGCCATTGTATGGGATTATCGGTAATATTGAATTATTACAACGATATGATTTATCAGATAAAGCGCTTCGATTAGTCTCTACGATGGATAACTCGTCATCGCTGCTGTTGCAGATTATCAGTGATATTTTGGATTTTTCTAAAATTGAATCCAAGCAATTGAAAATCGAAAATAAGCTATTCAATTGCCGTAATGTATTTGCTTATGTCCTTGCTAATTACGTGCCTTTGGCGACTAAAAAACAAGTGTCGCTTTACTCTTATATTGAGCCTAACATTCCAGACCTAATGCTTAGCGACCCAGTGCGTCTACAACAGGTTATCTCCAACATTGTGAATAACAGCATAAAGTTCACGGACTCGGGCTTTGTGATGTTGCATATTTGGAAAGATGAAAATTATTTAAAAATTGAGGTCAAAGATTCGGGGATTGGAATGACCCCAGCAGTGGTTATGCAATTATTTGATCCCTTCTTCCAAGTTTACGATCAAAATAATGGGCATAAAGGTACAGGGTTAGGGCTCGCTATTTGCGAGAAACTCATCAACTTGATGGATGGTGATATTGGAGTGGATTCTCAAGCGGGGCTGGGAAGTACGTTTACGATCCGCATTCCACTATACGGCCAGCAATATTTAGAACCCGCTATTCCTGAGTACCGAAAAAATTACCGTATAGCCGTAACGGGACAAAATGCATTCTTAATTGATTTTCTTGTAAGATTGCTCGAACACCATGATTTTAATGTGGTAACGGGTTCATCCATTGATGTCAATGAAACGTATGATTTGTTGATCACGGATATCCAAGAAAGTGTTGTCTTACAGAATAGAAACTTACTCGAACTCAGTAGTTTATATTCAGGTGAATTATTTGAAACTCAACCAAATAATTGGCTTTATAACACTTATCAGCTCGATAAGTTGCCAATGTTGATTGATAAAATTATTGTTAAGCTGGCTCAAGGCAGTAAAGAGAGTTTAGAAAATCACGATCTCGAAGGTGCCGATGCAGATTTGAATACGTTTAAAGTCTTGATTGTTGATGACCATCCTATTAACCGGATGCTATTGACAGAACAGCTGGCAAGCATTGGCTTTATGACCAGTACAGCTGTCGATGGATTAGATGCGCTGAAATTCCTTGAACATAATCATGCAGATATCGTCCTCTCTGATGTGAATATGCCCAATATGGACGGTTATCAATTAGCGCGCACGTTGCGAGAACAAGGCTTTAAGCAGCCGATTGTGGCGTTAACGGCAAATGCCATGGCGGAAGAGAAGCAGCGTTGTCTTGATGCGGGTATGAATGATTGTCTCTCGAAGCCTACATCGATCAGTGTGCTAAGGGAGTCGTTAGTGAAGTATGTTAAACCTAATGAATAAATTACTTATTAAACAGTTAACATATTGAATAGAAAAAATAAAAGCCCTGATCGGGCTTCTATTCTAGCGCTAAAAAACGGTTATTCAGAAGGGGAATTGTCGATACTGACTGATGAAAGGTAATTCAGCAGTGCGATATCATTTTCAACACCCAGTTTTAACATCGCCGATTTTTTCTGGCTACTAATGGTTTTGATGCTGCGATTCAGTTTTTTAGCAATTTCAGTGACTAAGAAGCCTTCAGCAAATAAGCGTAGAACTTCACTTTCTTTTGGTGATAAACGTTTATCGCCATAGCCACTCGCATTCACTTTTTCAAGCAATTTACTGACGCTTTCAGGGGTAAATTTCTTCCCTTTTTGTAAGGCTGCTAGTGCTTTTGGTAAGTCAGCAGGCGCACCTTGTTTTAGTACGATACCTTCAATATCAAGCTCAAGAATAGCGCTTAAGATCGCCGGATTATTGTTCATTGTAAGGACAATAATCGATAAGTCAGGGTAGTGACGCTTAATGTATTTAATTAATGTAATACCATCGCCGTATTTATCGCCAGGCATAGACAAATCAGTAACCAGAACGTCTGCATTCAGGCGCGCTAAGTTATTAATTAAAGAAGTAGAATCTTCAAATTCACCGACGATGTTTACCCATTCAATCTGTTCAAGCGACTTTCTGATACCGAAAAGAACAATAGGATGATCATCGGCAACAATGACATTTAGGTTATTCATATTATTGGTTACCTTCTGGCATTAGTCTTTTCACTGAGACATCCAGTTCTCTAATGCAATTTTTTATTTCAAATCCGTTTTCATCTGCTATGTAATGTTCCAAATCTTCACAAAGTTTATGAAGATAATGGAATTCAAGCATAGCAAAAACTCCTTTTAAACGATGTGCAGTGTCTTTTAATTCGGTTAAATTCGCAACACTTTCACTATTATACAGTTTATTAATATCTATCGGTACTGTTGAGATAAACAAATCTTTATAATCGCTCTTCGACAGAATTAAATGATAGCCTGAAAGAATATTATCGACAGAATTATTCGAATGAGAGTTATTCTCTCGTAGAATGAGTGATGAAGGTAGGTCGGATTCATCATTATCTTCTGTTTCATCTGCTTGTTCTATCAATAGTGAGATAGCATCGATAAGTTCATCCGCGAAATTGTAGTTAACTTCAATGTAATTTGGGTTAATACAATTTATTGAAGATAGATTTCCCTTAACTTTAATTATGTTATTAAAGGAAACATCATCATTGTCGGCGATCAAGAGATCCCAATTACTGTGTGGCGAGCTTTCATCAATATCAAGAAACTCAGCACCATAATGCGATAAGGTCTGTTTAACAATCCGACGTGCATCAATATTTTGAATATTCAAGCGCATATAAATATCTTCAAGCAGAGCAGGGTATTCATGGCTTTGCATCTGAGGTTGCGCTGGAAGCCTAATTTGATAGTGGCTTCCGATAGCATCACTTGACTTGATACTAAATGTTCCCTGCATTTTTTTCGTTAATAATTTGCAGAGATAAAAGGTCATGCCAGAACGCTTGAATTGATTTGAACTTTGCGCTTTCCCTGTGAATGGGCTTTGCAAGTTGTTCAATTCAATCTGAGTTAATCCAATTCCGCTGTCTTTTATATCAATCGAAATTTCATTTTTTTCTGTGATGTAGTCAATTGAAACAACAATTTTACCAAAGGCTGTGGTTTCTATTGAATATTCCCAAATTGATTGGAATAAAGTTTGGAAATAATCCGGGTTATTTTCAATTAATGAGTCCGGATTTATGTTGTTATAAAAATAGAACGAAAGTCCTTTACGATTTAAATGGGCTAAATTTTGTTTAAGAAATTGATTAATTATCTGACCAATAGCAAATTTTTCTGTTTTAAACTCAATCTGTTGAGTTTCTAATTGGCTAATAAGCTCGATATTTCTAAACCAATTATTGATATAAAACAGTTGGTTTTGAATTTCAGATAATAATGGATTTTTAGGTTCGTCGAGTGAAATGCTCAATTGATTAAATTTGGCATCAATTTGGTTAATGGCTGGCAAAATTTCCTGACAAATATTCTCGAAAACCACTTTTCTAAGTTGGATATTTCTTTGGTGCTCACGCGTAGCCATTTCTTGGCGTTTTTGCGTCAGAACTTCTTTATCTTTATCTATGATGATAAACAAAATGGTGTTTTCTTTAATTAAACTTTTCACCAAAATGATTTCATAGATATTGTTTTCTATTGAAACTTGAATGATATCATTATGATCGGTTGCCATCTCTTTGATATGTATCAGATCCATAGACGGTAATAAGTGGTTCGCGATACTGTTGCTCAATAGCTTTTTATTGCTATTAAAATCAAAGACTAGGATGCCATAAGAAATATGGTTAAGAATGTCATTATTAAGGGCATCTTTAAACTGAAGCTCATCCAGCATTGATGCATTGGGTGAAATAATACGCTTGCGGATAAACATTGTGGTGATCAATGCCAAAATACTGACCGCAATCATGCAGGTAATTAGCCAAAAATTGTAACTTAACACCCCGAAAATAATACTTTTCAGTGAAAGGGTATAGTTAATCTGGTAATTCGTACCTTCAATGGGTTGAGATAGCATCAAGCTGGTGCCAACGAGTTCGCTGGCCGCTTGGTTATTTTCTTGATTGTTTGGGCGCTGTGAAATCGAAATATCATCGCCTTGTAGCGTAAAAGGGAGGATTGAATTGATAGAAATATCAAAGGAGATCACACTACTTAAACGCCCTGGCGAGTTAAAGACTAAACGATAGGTATAGAAGTAGACATTATCCTGCGCATTTTTCTGCATATTGGAGATGACTTCACGGCGATCTAATAATGTCGATTGAGTGATCATATCAGAGCGTTTGTCTTCCGCGGTTAGCGTCAGATAGCTTTCTTTATAGCGTATCTCAGGTTTTAGGATGGAGTGGGTGGTTACCAACACTAAGGAGTTGTCTTGCCCATTCAGGTAGTACATGGAGTTAAATTCATTCCTCGCTCCCCATACAATCTCCATATAGTTTGCGAGCTTTGTCGCTAAGACTTTACTGCTTGGTTTATTGAGACCAAATACAATGGAATCAATGGTCTGGTTATTACTACTTAGCCAATAAACATCGTGGCGCATTTCTGTCACAGAAATGTCGTTAACAGAGTCAGGTGTGGTTTTATCATTCGCAAGCTTATAGATGTGACCCGCTTGATAGCGATAATCTTCAATTTGATAAGCGAGTCGATTAGCGAGGGTGTTGATAGCTGTTTGGTGCGCCAACATCCATGCGTGATAGTAATTATAGAGGGACAACGAAAGCATTGTGACGAGCAGCACAATAAAGGCAATAAAAATGCGAGAAAGAACATTCGGTTTTAATAATGATTGTTTGTACATACAGTCCCACGCCGTCACACTGGCAAATTAGATTAATCAGATTAAAAATCATACGCCTAGGTACGCTATAGACACTGATTTTGCACAGATATTAGCATTTTTTTAGGGCAATAGAGAACAATTGAGTGAAGATTAGTCAAACGAACAAAAAAATGCAATTATTTTACTATCAGGGGTAGACAAGCCCCCGTGATTCCTCCATAATCGCGCCCCATGGAGAGATGGCCGAGCGGTCGAAGGCAGCGGTCTTGAAAACCGCCGATGGGCAACCATCCTAGAGTTCGAATCTCTATCTCTCCGCCAAATTAGCCGGCTTAGCTCAGTTGGTAGAGCAACTGACTTGTAATCAGTAGGTCACCAGTTCGACTCCGGTAGCCGGCACCAAATAAGAACCCGCTATATCGAAAGATATAGCGGGTTTTTTCTTTGTCAGCCATTTATCCATTTCCTAATTTCTTCCTTGAACTTTCAATACCCTATGTTGCTGAGTAAGTTTTCAGTAATTAACATTTGTCATGCAAAGGTTAGTTTGATGATCATTTATTAAACGCATGATACCTTCTTTGTCATGGCGTAGATTAATGAGGTTCCAACATGAATACCCATCAAGATGACTTCAACAAAGCTGCTCAGAAAATTATTGCTGGGGCAGAGCGAATCCAGCGCTTTGTTGAAAAATACCATGATTATCTTTCTGATGATGATAAGGCCAAATTAGCGCAGATAATTAGAAATGTGGATGTTAAGCTGAATCAATAAGAGCTTTTGAAGCTTGCTTAGTTGAAAGGGATTGATTTGAATTTTAACAAGCTAAACAAAGAGGATTACCATGCTAAAAGTCATTGCTGAAGATTTTATCAAGCCGGAAGCGGTAGAGATCGTGTTGCCGCTCTATAAGGCACTTGTTGAAGCCACGAAGAAAGAACCGCTATGTATCGCTTATGACCTTTATATTGATGAAAAGGATCCTGGGCATTTTGTTTTTATTGAAGAGTGGCCGAATCGTGCTGCATTAGATTCACATTGTGCGTCTGAACACTTCCAACGGTTAGTACCGATGATCAATCATTATCAAAGAGCAGAGCCTAAATTTATCTTGATGGATGCGGCGTTTTAACACGGAAGAGAACATTTAAGTATCGTATGTAAAACTCATCCAAATAACTTCTCATAAGTTCCCCCTAAATAGTCGGGTTATTATTTTACTAGAAAAGGGGGGATTTGGTTTGGGCTCAACTTTATCGAATTATAGCCAATTCTGAAACAGAAAATATGACAGCGTAAACACAAAGATAATCATTAGGTGCTGTAAAACTTTTAAGAATAAAAGAAAGCGTCTGACCTGATTCATTGCTGCTGATCCAAATAAAGAATGACCTAAATTAAAGTGTATATTTAGCGTAGCAATGAAATAAAATCTTGCGAGAAAATATCACATAAGTAACTAATTAAATTTCAAATTACGTAAAAACAACTAGGAATATTCAAAGCCATCTTTAATATTTTAAAGATGGCTTTAGTTAGAAATAAGAAGAGCCTAGATATTCAGTCCTTAATTAAAAACTTTCCTCATACTCTCGGGCTTTTTTCTCATCATAATTGTGTTCCCATTTGGCGATAATCAAGGCAGCTAACGCGTTACCAACCACATTAAGTGCAGTCCTTGCCATATCGAGAATACGGTCAACACCAGCAATGAATGCCAAGCCTTCTAATGGGATCCCCACAGAACCTAACGTTGCCAGCAAGACGACAAATGAAACTCCCGGAACTCCCGCAATCCCTTTTGACGTGATCATTAAGGTAAAGACTAAAATAAGCTCTTGCCCTAATGACAGCTCGATACCATATAACTGAGCAATAAAAATGGCGGCAATACTTTGATATAAGGTGGAGCCATCTAAGTTAAATGAATAACCAATTGGGATAACGAAACTGGTGACAGATTTTGGCGCTCCATACTTCTCCATTTTATCCATAATACGAGGAAGTACAGTTTCAGAGCTGGCTGTTGAATAAGCAAGTAGCAGCTCATCCTTTAATATTCTCATCAGAGTAAAAATATTAATTTTGCAATAACGAGCCACAATTCCAAGTACCACAACGGCGAAGAAAATAATCGCACAGTGAACCAAAATAACTAACTTCAGCAGAGGAACCAGTGAAGTAAATCCAAAGTTTGCAACGGTGACGGAAATTAATGCAAACACCCCGATTGGTGCATACATCATAATCATGTTAGTCACGCGGAACATGGTTTCAGAAAAAGTTTGCAGAACATCTAATAGCGGCTGTTTTTTGGCTACTGGTAAAGAGGATAAACCTAAACCAAATAAAACCGCGAAGAAGATCACAGGAAGCATATCGCCGCTCGCCATAGCAGCAAAAATATTGCTCGGTACCAAAGATAATAAAGTATTCACGATCCCTGAAGGGTGGCTAGCAACCTCCTGTGTCGTTTTTTGGTACTGAGAAATATCTACTTGAGTGAGCTGAGACATATCAATGCCCACACCTGGTTGGAAGATATTGGCAAACGAAATACCCACAATGATGGCAATGGTAGTAATGATTTCAAAGTAAAGAATCGTTTTGAAACCCAATGTGCCTAATTGTTTTGTATTCCCGACACCAGCGATCCCCACAATCAAGGTCGAAATGACGATAGGTACCACAATCATTTTGATTAATTGAATAAAAATCTTACCGGCGGGAGAGAGAACATTCAGTATTAACCAATCTTTGTATTCCACGCTTTCATGCAATAAAGCGCCAACGATAACACCTAAAATAAGCGCAACTAGAATCTGCCACCCTAAACCAAATTTAAACGGTTTTTTTGGAACGATGTTGTTTAGTGTCATAAATAATTCTCGTTTATATTAATATTATTTAACATTGTATTTTTATTATGCTCAGTTTTATAACCAATATTCGGAAAAACCACAATCATTTATTCGAGAAAGTAGAGTTATTTACAATGGTTACTTATAACAAATTGTAAATTAAGTTTCTGAAATGGAATGTTTTGTTAATATTTATTTCTGTTTGTATCTGCATGTGTTGATAAATTGATAACAAAAAGTGATTAATCTAATCGATAAAAATTGTTAAATACAATTTTTATGAGTTGGATTTTCTGTGAAGTGTTTAATTCTGAAATATCTATGCAAAATTATTTGCATAGATATTGAATTAACAAAATAGAGGGGTAACAAAAGACATGAGATAAAGTGAGCCTTCTGCAAAAATGAGGATTTTATAGCCGTGATTGACTGCGCTTGTAGGCGGCAAGTAATGTGCGTTCAGATAAATCCAGATAGTGCAGAAGTTCAGTAGCGGCTTCTTGGTTTTTACCCGCATCAAGTAATTCTAAAATAGCGTGGTTTTTATCAATGTAGGGAGCGTAGAGCAGTTTGGCATCATTTAAATGACCAAAAGCTAAGCGTAGCTCTGCGGCAATATTATGATAAAGCTTAATTAACCTTTCACTGTCCGACAATTCCACAATCGCGGTATGAAACTTCATATTGGCGGTGCCGACACCCACCCAATTCTCCGTTTTTTCATGTTCTCGAGCTTCAGCGACAGCGAGTTTCATTTTTTGAACGGCAGGATGCAGTGCATAAGCATGGGTCAATGAATCACATTCAATTAATCGACGTACTTGGTAAATATCAATAATTGCTGCCATATCTGGGACGGAAACATACACTCCTTTATTGGGAGCGTAGGTGAGTAGACCTTCTTGGGTTAATACGCGAAAGACTTCTCTTAAAGTATTACGAGAAATATCCAGCTCTTCACTCAATGCGGCTTCTGATAAACGTTGTCCCGGCGTTAACTCACCAATCGTAATTTTATGGCGGATAGTTTCTGCGATAGTGACTGACAAGGTTTGTGCGACGGGCTGTTTTTTCATAAAAAGGCGAGCCTAGTTGAAGAAAAGTAGGGTGAACAGTTCATTAAAACAGGTATTTGAGCGCTATCTTCACACATTCGCTGTAGGGCAGCAAGACTCCTTTTATGCACTCATTCAGGGCATTTCCATTTTGAAGCACTAAATTGGTGCTTTGACGTATCACGCCTCTCATTCTTAATGTTACAGACAAGCGTTAATTGTTAAAAAAGTGATCAAGATTTGATTTTTAACTTACCAGAAACGATTTTGATTGCTTAATTATTCATCGCTCCGTATTAATTGTTCAACAATCTGCATTCAATAAATTAACAATCCATACCATTGATAGAACAATGGCACGAAAATTGCCTCTATAAACAAGCTCAGTATTAAAAAACTTGCACAACATCAAAATACAGATAACAACAAAAACTACAGAGGAGTATGCATATGGCAGCTCATGAAAATATCTCGACAGCAGAATATGTGAAGAAACGTCGTTCCTCGCTGATTGGCGCTATTTTCTTAATGGCAACATCAGCGATTGGTCCCGGATTTATCACTCAAACCGCAACATTCACCGTTACTTTAGGTGCTGCGTTTGCTTTTGGTATTTTAGCCTCCATCGTGATTGATTTCGTGGTACAGCAAAATATTTGGCGAGTGGTGACACTCACCAAAATGCACTCATCCGATATCGCCAATGCGACAATTCCTGGAAGTGGCTATTTGCTGGCTGTATTAGTCATCTTTGGTGGATTGATATTTAATATCGGTAATATTGCAGGGGCAGGTTTAGGTCTGAACGCACTCGTTGGCCTCGACCCTAAGTGGGGCGGTTTACTCAGTGCGCTCTTAGCGATTTATATATTCTCGTCCCGTAAAGCCAGTAGTTTTATTGATAGATTAATCATTGCATTAGGTTTGGTCATGATTGGTTTAACCCTCTTTGTGATGATTGCGTCTAACCCACCAATTGGTGAAGCACTACGTCAAAGTGTACTCCCTGACACCGTTGATTTTGCGATGATCACGACGATTGTTGGTGGAACGGTCGGTGGCTATATCTGTTACGCAGGGGCGCATCGTTTACTGGATAAAGGCGAAGTTGGCGTCGAAAACATCAAAGCGGTTTCTAGCGCAGCGACCAAAGGAATTATCGTCGTCGGCGTCATGCGCTATGTCCTGTTTTTAGCCATCTTAGGTGTGGTTGCGAGTGGCGTGACGATTGATATTTCAGGTAAAGCGGCGAACCCTGCCTCTCAAGCCTTCCAAGCCGCGGCGGGTAACTTCGGTTTACGTATTTTTGGTTTAATTTTATGGGCGGCGGCACTGACTAGCGTTATCGGTGCAGCGTATACCTCCATGAGCTTCTTAAAAGCGTTCAAATCGTCCATTACGGAAAGACAACGTAATATTGCCACTATCCTATTCATCGCAGTTTCATTGGCTGTTTACCTGTTAATGGGAACCGCGCCAGCTGCTTTATTGGTTTTCGCCGGTGGCTTTAACGGCTTGATTTTACCGATTGGTCTGACGCTGTTTGTCTATATTGGCTGGAAACGTGCAGATTTAATGGAAGGGTATCATTACCCACGTTGGTTACTGTGGTCGGGTGTCGTGACCTGTGCGTTAACGTGGTATATGGGCGCCATGTCCGTGAGCGCAATTTTCAACTACTTAAAATAAGCCGTTATCAAGGATTGAGGAACAATAATGAATAAGCAAATCGACCTAAATAGCGATCTTGGTGAAAGTTTTGGTCAATGGAAAATGGGCAATGATGAGGCAATACTGAGCATTGTCAGTAGCGCCAACATTGCTTGTGGATTTCATGCGGGCTCTCCCGATGGGATCCTCCAAACGCTCATTGCCGCGCAAAAGCAGGGTGTGACGGTGGGAGCGCATGTGGGATATCCGGACTTAGTCGGATTTGGTCGTCGAAATATGGATATTGCGTCTAACGAATTAACCGCAGACGTGATTTATCAAATTGGTGCATTGAAGGGGCTTGCAACGGCGGCAGGCACACAAGTGGAATATGTCAAACCCCACGGTGCGCTGTATAACACCATCGCCCATGACAAGCGCCAAGCAATGGCAGTCATTGATGGTATTTTGGCGATTGATAACTCACTCACGCTGGTGGCATTGGCCGGCTCACCACTGATTGGTTGGGCAAAAGAGAGTGGGTTGAAGGTGGTCGCAGAAGCTTTTGCCGATAGAGCGTACAACAGCGATGGCACGCTGGTCTCTCGCAAGCTAGCGGGCTCAGTCCTCCATGACCCAGAACTAGTGGCTAAGCGCATGTTGCAATTAGTGAATGAAGGCGGTGTGGTCGCTATTGATGGAAAATTCACCCCCATTGAAGCCGGTTCCATTTGTGTACATGGGGATAGCCCCGGTGCATTAGAGATGGCGAAAAAAGTGCGTGAACTCTTTGAACTGCAAGGAATTGGTATCCGTCCATTTGCAGGAAAGGGAGGCCAAGCATGAATGCATTAATGAAAGCCTCAAAAGAGGCCATTCAAGCGGCGAAAACGGCGAGAGAAGCGATTCGCCATGGCTATGATAAACCCACAGCAGGTATGGCGCCGGGAATGACCCAAGCCAATATGATTGCGTTGCCAAGAGATTGGGCGTTTGATTTCCTACTTTATGCTCAACGTAATCCCAAAAGTTGCCCTGTCTTGGATGTGTGCGAATCAGGGAGTTGGCAAACTGTATTAGCCGAAGGCGCCGATCTGCGTACCGATATTCCTCGTTATCGTGTTTGGGAACAGGGCAAGCTGGTGGATGAAATTACGGATGCGACGGCCATTTATCAGCAACATCCTGACTTAGTGACTTTCTTGATTGGTTGCAGTTTTACCTTTGAAACACCGATGATAGAGGCGGGTATTGATGTTCGCCACATTACCGACGGTTCCAATGTGCCGATGTATAAAACTAACCAACTATGTCGCCCTGCGGGGCGTTTAGAGGGCGAGCTCGTGGTATCCATGCGTCCAATCCCTGCCGACCGTGTTGCTGATGCCGTTATGATTTCGGGGCGTTTCCCTGCGGTACACGGCTCGCCCGTGCATATTGGGACGCCTGAATTATTGGGGATCCAAGACATTATGCGCCCTGATTTTGGGGATGTAGTCCGCATTGAAGACGGTGAAATTCCCGTATTTTGGGCTTGTGGGGTGACGCCTCAAGCAGCGGTAATGAAATCGGGTGTTCCTTTTGCGTTGAGTCATGCTCCGGGATATATGTTTATCACGGATGTTCCTGATGCCGCTTACCACGTATAGGGGAGGCTTATGCGTTTCTTACCTGTCAATTTAAGCACGTTTATGGTTGAACTGCCGAGCCTCGAACAGACGATGGCACTGACGGACTCATTAACGCATTACCCGATTAAAGGTATCGAAGAGATAACCCCAGCGGCACGAACGGTATTAGTGCGTTATAACCCAGCGATTGAGCATGTTAATGCGATCGTGCAACAAATTTCTCCGCGCAATATTGAAAGCGGTGAGTCTAAAACGGGGAAGTTAGTCACTATTCCCGTGCACTATATCGGGGAAGATTTACCGGAAGTGGCGGAGTATTTAGGGGTCTCTATCGAAGAGGTGATCCGCCGTCATACTGAAAGTGAATATCTGGTGGCATTTAGCGGTTTCGCCCCCGGATTTGGTTATATGGTATCGAAGCAAGCACAATTACAGGTACCGCGCCGCCAATCCCCTCGTGTGCGAATTCCCGCAGGTTCAGTGGCATTGGCGGGGGAATTTAGCAGCGTGTATCCACAAGCTAGCCCCGGTGGTTGGCAACTGATAGGTCAGACTGATTTAGCCGTGTGGGATATTAATCGCCCAGAGCCAGCCCTCTTACAGGCGGGTTATCGGGTGCAATTTGTTGACCAAAGCAAAAGTTCCGTGAGCTATAGTTTACCGAGCCAAACTGACATTAAATCTATCGATGATACTCAAACTTACGATCTCACCGTGCTGGCGACTGGGCTACAGACCTTATTTCAGGATAGAGGGCGTATTGGGCAGTCAGCGTTAGGGATCTCCGAATCAGGAGCGATGGACAAATCGGCGCTATACAGTGCCAATCGTTTGGTTGGTAATTGTACCCAATCCACTGTACTGGAAGTCACACAAGGCGGCTTAAAAGTCCGAGCTAATCGAGACCTGTTGGTCGGTATTACCGGTGCTGAATGTCCTGTCACCATCACCACGGAAGATGGGCAGATATACACCTCAGCAACTTACCAATCGATTCACCTTGCGAAAGGGGATGTCATTCAATTAGGGCGCCCAACCAAAGGTGTACGTAGCTACTTTGCCGTACGAGGGGGATTTGCTGTAGCACCGGTTCTTGAAAGCTGCTCATTCGATACGTTAGCCCAAGTCGGTCCCGCACCATTAATGGTTGGGCAATCTTTATCGATTTATCAAAAAATGATCCATCGCGCCATTTCACTCACAGAATCGCCAGCTTTTGACTACCCGACCGCAGATGATGTGGTGGTATTGGATGTGGTGATGGGGCCTAGAACAGATTGGTTTACTGAACAA
Source organism: Providencia sp. wls1914 (assembly GCF_009706645.1). Taxonomy (NCBI): domain Bacteria; kingdom Pseudomonadati; phylum Pseudomonadota; class Gammaproteobacteria; order Enterobacterales; family Morganellaceae; genus Providencia; species Providencia sp. wls1914. Next base: position 31,523 of record NZ_WLUN01000006.1, on the reverse strand, counting down.
GCCGCGGAATTACTGCGCCAGCAAGTTTGGCAAGTGACTGCCGCCTCAAACCGTATTGGGTTACGCCTTGCGGGGGAAGTGCCGCTAAGCCGTGAACTGTTACAAGAATTACCGAGCGAAGGCACCTGTATTGGTGCCATCCAAGTCCCAGCTAATGGACAGCCGGTGTTATTTTTAAATGACCACCCATTGACGGGAGGATATCCGGTGATAGGGGCGGTGTGTGACTATCATTTGGATCTTGCAGGGCAAATCCCTGTGAATGGCAAAATCCGCTTTAATCCATTACGTGAATTTTATCAACTTGAAGGGAGTCATGAAGCTTATGAATACCAATAATAAAAATGCACAGCATAAGGTATTGATTGCCAACCGCGGTGAGATCGCCGTACGTATTATTCGTGCTTGCCGCGATTATGGTTTTGCGTCTGTGGCAGTGTATGCCGATAGCGATATTGACGCATTGCATGTCAACATGGCGGACGAAGCTTATGGGCTAGGTGGCAATACCCCAGCGCAGAGTTACTTAAACATTGAGAAACTGATTGAGATAGCGAAAAAATCCGGTGCAACTATGGTGCATCCGGGCTACGGTTTTCTTTCTGAACGTGCTGAATTCGCGCGAGCAGTGCAACAAGCTGGCTTGATTTGGATTGGACCAAGCCCTGAAAGTATTGATATTTTGGGGGACAAAGTTCAAGCCCGACATATCGCTTTACAAGTAGGTGCGCCGCTTGTGGTAGGAACCAAAGATCCCGTTGAAACCGCTCAAGAAGTGGTGCAATTTGCCCATCAACATGGGCTACCCATCGCAATTAAAGCCGCATTTGGCGGCGGTGGACGTGGTTTGAAAGTGGCGTGGCAGATGCACGAAGTGGAAGAGTTATACCATTCTGCGGTGCGTGAGGCGACAGCGGCATTTGGGCGCGGGGAATGTTTTATTGAACAATTTTTGCATAATCCGCGCCATATTGAAGCGCAAGTTATCGCCGATACCCTCGGTAACGTTGTTGTCGTGGGAACACGGGATTGTTCATTGCAACGCCGAAACCAAAAGCTGGTGGAAGAGTCACCCGCTCCGTTTTTAGCCCCTGAATTAGAACAACAAATCATTCGTGCTTCCACAGATATTTGCCGTAAAGCCGGCTATGTAGGAGCGGGAACGGTCGAGTTTTTGTTAAGCCAAGAAGGCACTTTATCCTTCTTAGAAGTGAACACCCGCTTGCAGGTGGAGCATCCTGTCACAGAAGAAACGGCGGGAATTGACTTAGTGGTTGAGCAGCTACGTATTGCTGAAGGTTTGCCTCTGAGTATTCAAGAAACGCCTAAACCTCGTGGTCACGCTTTTGAATTTCGTATCAATGCAGAAGATGCCGGAAATGGTTTCTTACCAACTCCGGGAACCATTTTACGTTTCGATGCGCCATCAGGTCCAGGCATCCGTGTTGATAGTGGCGTTGAAACAGGCAAAACCATTCCCGGTACCTTTGACTCGCTAATGGCAAAATTGATTGTGGTGGGGCAAACCCGTGAACAAGCAATTGTGCGTGCTCGTCGCGCATTGGCTGAATTTAAGATTGAAGGAGTCGCATCCGTATTGCCTTTCCATCGTGCAGTCATGGAACAAGCAGATTTTTGTGAGGATTTTAAGGTGCATACCCGTTGGATTGAAACGGAATTTAGTGTTGAAATTCCACCTGCGAAGCGCCAGTTACCACAAGCCGAACACGCGTTAACACGGTCATTTATTGAAATTGACGGGAAACGTTGCGAACTGGGTTTGCCCGCTCAACTGTTTGCTGGAATGGCGGTGAATCCAACGACGGTTACCCCAGCGACTCAAGGCGTTGAAAATAACCCTAACAGCGTGAACGCACCCATTTCTGGCGTGCTATTCAATTGGCTAGTTCCTCAAGGAAATAAGGTGACTGAAGGGGAAGTGATTGGTGTGATGGAGGCCATGAAAATGGAAGTTCAAGTCATCGCTCACCGTTCAGGGGAACTGAAATATGCAGCTAAGCAAGGGGATTTTATCGATGCAGATAATAAAATTGCGGAGATTATCTAATCGTTAATTGCTAATGGCGATTAATCGTTAATAAGGGGTGGCGAACGGCCACCGCCTTACCCACTTAATCGTAACTCAACGTGATTTACGTTCCGGTAAGTTGCGTACGGGGAGTGGTGGATTAGGTGCGGGAACCACACTTTTTTCCTCTTTGGCGATTTCATCGCTATCACGATAAACCTCACCACATAAGAAATACAAATTAGGGCGTTTCGCCTCTAAATAGGATTTTCGACTCATGCACTGTTCTTGGGTAAAAATGGTTTCGGTCACGGGTAATGCATCACATGAATCAGTGCCACAAGGACTGACCCACAAAGCCCAACCGATAAGTACCATATGTCCTGCCATTTATCTTGCCTTCCCACTCACCGCTAATGAAGTACACCCAAGATGTCAAATTAACACGCTTAATATATAGGGGCGCGTTCTTTGTCTATAAAATATAAGTCAAATTCTAACATTGGATTAAATAAATGTATGTATTCATACGATAGATAAATTTAAATTCACATTAAACAGCAAATAAGAATGTGTGATCGAGAATTTATCATTATCAAAAAAAGAATACTTGTCTTGATGCAATAAAAACGTGATGCAATAAAAACGTGATGTAGTAAAAACAGTAGGAAGTTACATAGTGCTATCGCGATTATTTTAGGGCTAGCTCGCAAATAACAAAATATTTATCTGCAAATTTGTGTTTTCAGATCTCCATCCTGTCAATTTGAACTATTTTTATCTACGATGAACCCGATATCGTAATAATAATCGCAATAATAATATAAATAGGTAACTTATGAATGCCATGGAAGAAGTGCTTTCATTTTGGTTTGAAGAATCAACCCCAAAACAGTGGTTTGAAAAAAGCGAGAAATTCGACTTAACCATCGCAAAACGTTTTACTGCGCTCAGTGAACAGGCGGCAAAAGGGGAGCTGGCTTATTGGCGAGTCTCTATTCGCGGCCGTTTAGCGGAAATTATTATTCTTGACCAGTTTTCACGTAATTTATGGCGAGATACTCCAAGAGCATTCGCGCAAGATGCGATGGCGTTAGCGCTGGCACAAGAAGCCATTAAACAGCCAGATTATCATCTGCTTACGCTATCTCAGCGAAAATTTATGTTGATGCCATTTATGCATTCAGAATCAAGCTTTATCCACCTGCAAGCGGTGGAGCTATTCCGCATGTTGGGGGATGATAGTACGCTGGATTATGAAATGCGCCATAAGGCCATTATCGATAAGTTTGGGCGCTATCCGCATCGCAACGAGATCCTTGGTCGACCGTCTACTCGAGAAGAAATTACCTTTTTACAGCAACCTAACTCATCATTCTAATTCGTCTACATAAAAATGAGTTTGCTTACGTACTAGCAAACTCATTTTCTTTTAAGGTTTATTAACGAAAAAGCTCGGCCATGGCAGGCTGTAAACCTAGCTGTTTTTGCACGCCAGTCAAATAGGCCTGAGTGATTTTGGCAAGGGTAGGGTAAAACCCATGTTCAGTTGATGTTTGCTGGACTAACGTTAAGTAACGTTCCGCCCAAGGCAATAAATGCTGTTCGAGTAATTCCACAATGGCGTCGTCTTGACCTTGCTCTGCCAGTGCTGAAATGGCCATTAACATCAGACCAAATTGGTCTTCCGGTTCCCGTAATCCCGTATCAGTAACCAACCCATGGGACATTAAAAACTGGCGATAGGCGCTGGTGGAATCCCCCATAACGGTATTGTCATGAGACAGATACACAGATCCCCATGGTGGTGCTGGCATCGCACCTTGACCTTCAAAAAGAATTGAAAAATCATAGGTAAGCGAGTCTGCTGGATAATCACTTAATGCTTCGCAATCGGCAATCAGCTGAGTGGGTTCCTGCCAATCATATAGGGATGGGATTTCACGCAGTACAGGTTGCAAGGTTTGAAACGTGGGGGTTTCAGGAGAGTAGTAAAACATTCCCCCTAAAATACGAAAAAGTGTGGTATCGAGAGTTTGCATGATATTACCTATAAAGCTGCAATTAATTTAAAGCTTCAATTAACTTAAAAGAAAGAGCCTGAATTCAGGCTCTTATATTATTATTTATCTTATACTGCTAACCATAATCTGTGGTTATAGCACCTTACATGGTGATTTGCCACAGGTTATAAAAGGCAATACGACCAGACAGTTCTGCGAGTAATACGGCTGCCGCGCAGGTCAGTAATGGAATTTTCGGTGAACGTTGCTTGATAGCGAACCCAACGAACGCTGCTAAGGCGATTGCTAATACAATCACTTGGAAGCCCCAAAAACCGGTTTGTTCTGCGCTTAATGCGGGTGCCGTTTCGCTTAAAAATGCTTGGTAGCTGGCACGGCTGGCAAAAATCGCAAAGGTACCGACTAAAAATGCCGTTAATCCTAAACCACGAGCGCCGATTGCCATTGCCAGTGCGCCACCCCCCACAAACAGGGTTGTCCACATTTGTAGTGTCGTGAATTGGGTATCCCAGTTAGCAATTGTCGCAATGTTATACACTTGTGGGATCGACCAAACGAACGCTAACCCTGAAATCACAGCTGCAATGTTAGACAATTCACGCAGAGCGGTTTGTTTAACAAAGTGGGTGAAAAACAGCGTCGCGGCAGCACAACCCACAAACACGCCACTTAAGAACGCTTCATTACTCATTGGTGAGCGACCCACGCCCAGCAACATATTGAAGAAACGCAGCGGTTGGCCGACGTGCAGTGCGCCAATACCCAAGCCAATCATCACAATGATAAACCCGATAATATTAGCTGTTTTCAGCTGCTTATCGTCGATTGACCCCATTTTTTTCGCAATATAAGCTAACAGAAATAAACCCGCCGCGGATTGCCCTAAGACAGTAAAGAAAACCAGTGGTAACTCATGCATATTAGACCTCCGCAGGGTTTTTCAATTCGCCACTTTTATCACCCGATGGTTTAGCATCTTTGTGTGGCTTGATGACGATATTCGGGTTAGTCAGGCTTGGATCTGGCATCGGTGCAATGCCGCACTCCGTACCGTGTAACTCACGTAAAACGGTAATGTCATCGAAATCTAAAGCGCGCTGCGGGCAAGACTCTACACAAACCGGCTTCATTCCTTTTGCGACACGCTCATAACAGCCATCGCATTTGCTCATCAGTTTTTTCTTTTCGTCAAACTGTGGCGCACCGTATGGGCAGCGCAGTTCACAGTAACGACAGCCTACACAGATAGACTGGTCAACAACCACTAAGCCATCTTCACTGCGTTTGTGCATTGCGCCAGTTGGGCAACCTTCTACACAAGTAGGGTTCGAGCAGTGGTTGCACGAAATCGACAGGTAGTAGCTATAAACGTTTTGTTGCCAAATACCGTCTTGTTTCTGCCAGCTACCGCCACCGAATTCATACACACGGCGGAACTTAGGACCTAAATCTAAATCTTTTTCGTCCTTACAACTGACCTGACAGGTTTTACAGCCAGTGCATTTTGTGGAGTCAAAATAAAAGCCATACTGTTTCATCAATTAACTCCTTAAGCGCGTTTGACTTCAACAAGGTTAGTATGTTGTGGTGTGCCTTTCGCCAGTGGGGAAGGGACATGGGAGGTTAGGGTGTTGATACAACCACCAACATCTAAACCTTCGGTATTCAATGTGCGCCATGCACCTTGAGGAACCGCAATCACACCCGGTAAGACGCGCTCAGTCACTTTGACTTTAATCTGAATACGCCCGCGATCATTGAAGATTTCAGCTAAGTCGCCATTCTTCAAACCACGTTCTTGTGCATCAATTGGGTTTAACCAGAATTGATGAGGAATAGCTTCACGCAGCATAGCCACATTGTAATAGGTTGAGTGAACATGACCTTTATCGTGGAAGCCCGTCATTAATAAAGAGTGTTTTTTCTGTGCAGCTTGCGCTTCAACACCTTCTCTATTCACACAATATTCAGGAATAGCTGGAATACGCTGACCTTCTGGAAGTTCCCAGTTTTTCACGCGTTCAGCCAGTTTTTCGGAGTAAATTTCAATTTTGCCCGATGGTGTTTTCAGTGGATTATTCACTGGGTCATCACGGAAGCTTTTCAGTGCTACGTTTTCAGCACTATTGAGGAACTTAGGTCGATGATCCCCGCACCATCAGTCTCACTAAATTCAGGCAAATGAGGCATTTTTTCACGAGTTTTGTTGTAGCAAAACTCAATCCATTCTGCGTAGGTGCGGCCTTCAGTGAACTGATCTTTCACGCCCATTTTTTCTGCGATTTCGACTAATACATCGTAGTTTGGACGGTTTTCCCACAGTGGTTCAATGGCGTTTTGTAGACGCACCAGATAGTGATAAGCCCCACTTGCATAGGAGTTATTGATCAGGTCGTTTGTTTCGACGGTGGTCACATCTGGTAGCAATAAATCCGCATATTTTGCCGATGGAGTGTCGTGGTTATCCCAAACAAGGATAAACTCACATTTTGATTCATCAGACAGAATTTCATGGGTCTTATTCAAGTCACCATGCTGGTTTCCGATGACATTACTGGAATAACACCACATAAATTTGATGTCGTTATTCAGTTTATCAACGCCTTTGATCCCACCATTTTCAGCGGTTAACTCTTTACCGCGCACAATCGCTTCTGACCACATATACGTTGGGATCAATGCTTTCACTGGGTTCGGTAAGCCAAATCCAGCCACTGGATAGGCAAAACTGTTACCCCATAAACCAGTGTTAGTCCCTGAACGACCAATATTGCCAGACATAATAGGTAGCATCATGATAGAGCGACAGGCTTGCTCACCATTTTCGGTACGTTGTAAGCCCCAGCCTTGTGAGATCCAAGCTCGTTGAGCGTTACCAATTTCACGGGCTAACTGAATGATACGTGAAACCGAAATACCTGTTAATTTGCTCGCCCACTCAGGGGTTTTCGCAATACCATCAGGACCATTGCCCAAGATGTAATCTTTGTAAGAGGCATTACGTGGCGCTGAAGCGGGCAGGGTTGATTCATCCCAGCCCACACAGTAATTTTTCAGGAATTCTTCGTCGGTTAAGCCTTCTTGGATCATCACATAACCCAGGGCTGCCACTAACGCGGCGTCAGTACCCGGATAAATAGGGATCCACTCAGCGCCTAACGTTGTGACGCTATCAGTGCGGCGAGGGTCAATAATGATCACTTTTGCTTTGCTCTTATCGAGGGCATTTAGCGTTTCATAGAACTGACCACCACCGGACATACGGGTTTCAGCCAAGTTATGACCGAACATCACCACGAGATCGGAGTTTTGGATTTCAGTTAAATAAGACTCTTCCACACTGCCGTAAACATATGGCGTGATTTCCATTAGCTGTGCGTAGGAATAAGTCCCGTAGTCACCTAAAAATCCACCGGTTAAACTTAAAAGACGTTTACAGGCCGCTCGACCGTGCAAGTTGGCACCCGTTGAACCGGAACCATACTGATAATAAATGGCATCGCTGCCGTATTTATCGATGGTGTATTTCAGTTTTTCCGCAATGATAGTGGTGGCTTCATCCCAGCTAATTTTTTTGAACTTACCTTCACCACGTTTACCTACACGCACCATTGGGTATTTTAAACGGTCTGGATTATAAGTTTTCCAGCGAACTGAACGACCACGCAGACAAGGGCGAATTTGGTGCTCTCCCAGTGTTGAATCGTCATACATGGTTTCATTGGAAATACGGCTGATAACGCCATCTTTCACATGAACTTTTAGAGGGCAGCGGCTACCGCAGTTGACTAAACAAGCGCTGTAGCTGATTTTCTCACTGACTTCGTCGGGCATGATGGTTGGTGTTTTTGCTTGAGCAGCAAAAGGCAGAGTGATTGAGCCTGCAACGGCGGCTGCACCCGCTACGGTTGCGGAGGTCTGAAGAAATTCCCTCCTGCTCAGTTCTGCGAAATGAGTATTTGTTTTATTTTTATGCATTGACATTGCCTATATGTAAATAACGTATTAGGTATGTTCAATATGTTAGAAAAAATACCCACTCACTAACATGATATGCATCAACAATATCTTTGATAAAACCAAGGGAAATATTTTTATTTGTTTAATTTATAAGGAGTTTTTTTGTCTTGGATACCCGTTTTGTTCTATTTTTATTATCAATCGTTATATTGAAAATTATATAATGGTGGGGTGTGATCTGTGAGTATAAGAGGGGTTTCCCCCTCTAGGTAGGTTGGCCATGTTCGCTAATCATTAAGTAGTATTTATAAGTTACCTATGATGAGTTATTTATTCGCTGAATGACCTAAGAATCGAACATCATTACCGGTAGGTGATTGATGCACAGATAAGTTGAACTGCGGCAGAATGGAAAAAATATGGTCAAAAATATCCGATTGGATACGTTCATACTCTAACCATACTGTTGTGTTGGTAAACGCGTAAATCTCAATTGGGATACCGTTTGAGTCTGACTCCAGTTGGCGAACCATGATGGTCATATTTTTATGGATCTGCGGGTGAGCACGCAGATAGGCTTCAATATAGGCGCGAAATGTCCCGATATTTGTGAGGCGTCGCTGGTTGAGTGGCGTCGCTTTATCTTCTGGTAACGTAGAGTTGTAGACCTGAATTTCAGAGACTTTTTTCTCGATGTAAGGCTCTAATAAGTTGGCTTTTTCAAAGTTGCAAACTTCTTCAGGTTTCAAAAAATGAATACTATTGGCATCGATGCGTAGGCTGCGCTTGATACGGCGTCCGCCTGATTCGGTCATGCCTTTCCAGTTTTTAAAGGAATCTGAAATCAGGGCATAAGTTGGAATGGTGGTGACGGTATTATCCCAATTTCGAACTTTAACTGTGGTCAATCCAATATCAATCACCGCACCATCGGCACCGTATTTCGGCATTTCCAGCCAATCGCCAATGTTGACCATGTTATTCGCAGAGAGCTGAATTCCGGCGACTAATCCCATAATCGGATCTTTAAACACCAACATCATGACGGCGGTCATCGCACCTAACCCACTGAGGATAATCAACGGAGATTTACCAATCAGTAGCGCGATGATCATAATCGAAATTAAAACAGTGGCGATAAGCTTAATGCTTTGGAAAATGCCACGTAGCGGGAGATGTGCCGTTTTTGCCGCACGCTGTAATACACCCAGTGTGATATCTAAAATGGAATAAATAGCCAGCAAGCCAAACAGCAAGCACCATGCTTGGGAAGCGACATTCAATACCATTTGTGTCGTGGAGCCCGAAGATAGCCATAAGGTGGACTGAATGTTGACCACAATACCTTGAATAATAAAGGCAATTCGATTGAACAGATTATATTGGGTGAGTTGATGTTGCCAACCGGAACCCGCTTTTAATCCTCTTTTTTCAATCGTAGGAAGCAAAATTTTGTGCAGAAAAAGATGCAAAATCAGGGCGACAATCAGTATCAGCCCAAGGACCATTAAGAGAGAGGCGAGGGTGGCATAGTCTTGATTAAACTGGCGAGCCCAGTCGAGCAGTTGCTGCTGCATAAATTCTCCTTTATTGCGTTATCCATAAATGACGACCCAGTATAAGCAAATAGGACTTAAGTTTGTGAAATATACTGAATATTTACATAAGATTACGGAAAATGGCGGTTATTCTGATTGATGCTCTATACTTTGAGGAATACTCTCAAACGATCATGTTTATGAGGAAATACTGATGAAAAAGCCTACGAAAAATAGCCGTCTGCCACTGATTGTTCTTTTAGCATTCATGGGGACATCACCATTTGCGTTTTCCGACCCAAATGGTAACAACGGGCATGGAAACGGTAACAAACATAATAATAAAGAATTTAAAGGCAACAACGGCCATAAAAATAAAGATGATGACCATTATAAAGTGAAGCAATGGAACGATGATAATTCAGGTATTCAAGGAACGTTGCGTATTTCACCTAATATTAGTTTCAGCGTGAATTTTGGGAATGTTCGACCTTTAGCCATTGAGTATGGTCTTACGGGCTACAAAGGACTACCACCAGGAATTGCAAAGCAAGTAAGGAGAGGAAAACCGTTACCACCGGGGATAGCTAAAAAGGTTCTGCCATCAAAGTTTATTCATCAATTGCCTGTTTACGCGGGCTATGAATGGAAAATGAGTGGTAAAGATCTTATTTTAGTGGCGATTGGAACGGCAGTGGTTGCGGAAATTATTGAGAACGTATTTGAATAAAAAAACGGCCTTAAAAAAGGCCGTTAGCAAAAATTTGCAAATACTTGAATGAGGTAAATGAAAGGTTTGATTGACTATGGTTTAACTAAAGTTTAAAGCAAATTACATAAAACGCTTGGACAGTAATTCAACAACTTCTTGCAGGTTAACGAAAAATTCTTTGATGCTTTTCATGTTCGCTCCGAATGTTAATGTGTGATCTTGATCACGTAGGAGCATTCTAGTTTTTTATTGATCAAAGTCAATAATCAACCAAAAGATATTTTAAATATTAAACTAATTTTTAATTTGAAAGTTGTAAATTATTGTTTACAACATACTCATCATGACGGTTATTTGCCTTGCATAAACGTCTTGCTGGATGAAATCGTGGCTAGACCTGCCAGCGCCTGCATACTTTGTTCGTGTAGTTCAATGGTTGCAGCGGCACACACATCTTCGAGGACATGGCAAAAATAACCTAAATCATGGGCTTGTCTCACGCTACTTTGGATTGCCATTACCGAACTGACTCCACCAAAATAGAGCTGAGTAATATCATTATCGTTGAGCCATTGGTGGAGTTTATTGCCTGCAAATGCAGAAACGCCTTTCTTAATGATCACTCTGTCTTGCATATGAACTTCCAAATCTTCCACCCAATGGCAGCCATAGCCGCTTAATTTTAATGCGCCTTTCTGTTTAGCTTGTGAAAAAAGTGGAGAGCCAGCGGGGATATCTTGATAATTATCGCTAAAGCCAACTTTGACCCAAATAACAGGAATACGCTGACTTCTTGCGTAATTAGCGGCTTGATTCGCCTTTTCAATAATATTACGGGAATTGACTTGGGAATAACTGCTATTGGATAAACCGTTTTTACCCACAATATCGTTAATAAGATCAATGATGATTAGCGCCTGTGACATTATTGCCCCTTTTTATGGCTAAGTAATTTAACGTAATAAGGGATTGTAATGCTTATTGCGCACTCGGGATGTTAACTGAATAACATTATTTTAATTAATGGTATTATTCTCAACTGCCGACTCAATCAAGGCAAATCAATAATAAATCCGATGCCTTTATTTTCTAATCCATCAGTGACTTTTAATGTCGCACCTATTTTTGATGCCAAGTTATGGGCAATAGATAATCCTAAACCGCTTCCTGTTTCTAATGTTCCAGGCACACGGTAAAAGCGAGAAAATAAATACGCCCGGCTCTCTTCTGGAATACCGCGTCCATTATCTTGAATTGTAATGGTGGCACCAAAAGGGGTGAGATCTGCCAGTGTCACTTTTATTTTGGCTTTTTCTGGCGAATATTTAATCGCATTTTCGATTAAATTAGTGAACACATTACTCAGCGCCAGCTTATCAGTTTCAATATAAAAAGAATCTGGGCTGGATAATTCCACATCAATATGTTTATTGAGAGCATAAGGAATATGCGATGAAATGAGATTACTGATTAACATCGGTAAATCAATGTTCTCTTTACGAATGGCAAAATCTTCCGCTTCCAAACGTGCGAGATCAATTAATTGATGAGATAAAGAAGCGGCGCGCGTTAATGTCTCTTTCATATCATTAATAATCTCGGCTTTTTCTTTTGGATTATCGATATGCATTAACACATGTAATTGTGCTGTTACCGCTGCAATCGGAGTTCGCAATTCATGAGCCGCATCTGCCATAAAACGTTTTTCGCGTAAATTCGCGGCATCGACTCGTGCCATTAATTGGTTAATCGCGGAAATAATCGGGCGAGTTTCTTTATACATATCTTTGGTATCAATCGGCGTTAAATTTCCCGGTTGACGTGATGAAATAATTTTAGCGACTTGTTTAATTGGGCGAATACTAAAATAGGCGGTGATCAAAATAGCGATTAACATGATGCCCAAAATAAAGGCGAGAGGAATGGCAGTGCCTTCGGCTGGATTACCAATTAACTTTCGTCGCTCAAGATACGATTCTGCAATCACAACTTCGAGGGTATGGTCATCATCCCATGCAGAGGTGAAATGCCAATCTTTATGTTGGGCAGTTAGCATCTCGACTGATTTTAGTGATGGGTCCGAAATCTTTTCACTATTGCGATATAACACATGTCCCCGATTATCCCGCACAACCATATACGGTTTATAGCTAGTTTCAATGCCGTTTTCCATGGCATCGGTATACATTTTTTGCAGAATAACCGCGAGCTTATCAAAATATTCTGGGGTATCTGACACTGTACCTAATGTACGCGCAATCCCTTGTGTGACAATTTGCTGTTGTTGGTTAAATTCATCATCATCGACCAAATCAGGTAGATAAAAAAATTGTAACCAACCGACTAGCAGCAGCCATAAAAAGATGACTGCGCCAATCTGAATACCAAATGTGTAGACAAGAAAGGATTTAATCTTCACTAGATTGCGCTTCTTTTTTTAGTAAATAACCGATGCCACGGATAGTAATAATTCTGTCTTTACCAATTTTGCGGCGTAAATTATGAATGTGGACTTCAAGGGAGTTACTTTCCACATCATCCAAGCCAAATAAACGTTGCTCTAAATCCGTTTTTCGCACGACATTGTCGGCATTCTTAATTAACTCGTATAGCAACAGATATTCTTTGCCGGAGAGTAATAATAATTGACCATCCAAGGTGACTTGATGGTTTAATGGATTTAATTGCAGATTATCCAATTGCCAAATTTCAGATGAAAACCCAGCCATACGTCGGCTAATAGCCTTTACGCGAGAAATCAACTCTGGCATCTCAAAGGGTTTTGTTAAGAAATCATCGGCACCAGAATCTAAACTCGCCACTAAATTATCCATTTTATTGCGGGCGGTAAGAATAATAATCGGTATTGATTCTCCAGCTTGGCGCCATGAAATTAATTCCTCTTGACCATCACCATCAGGTAATCCCAAGTCTAAAAGCATGACATCAAAATTGCGTGTCTGTAATTGCTGCTTAGCATCCGATAATAATCTGACCCAGCAAGGATTAAACCCAGCTAATTCTAGTCCACGGCATAACGCTTTGCCGAGCTGAAGATCGTCTTCTACCAATAAAATATTCATATTTATTACCTCTGTTGCGGAGTATAAGCAGACTCCGCTCACCCAGCAACCAGGATATTTACCCCCTTAAGCATCCCTTAAGGTTGGTTTAACCAAATATTAAGGTACTAAAATGCAAAAGCACTAATATACCCTCAACAACCATAACAAGAGCATTCATCATGAAACAAGCGTATATTGAAGTGCCTCTATTTATCGGGATTATTTTTATTGCCTTGCTATTTATGGGGGAGAGTTTCAATAAGCCACAATTGGCGTTGAATCCGACGAAATTAAATGAAGTTCAGCGATGCACTGATGCGAAAACTTGCTTAGTAGAGGCTCGGGTACTTGAAGTGAGTAAAACGAAACGTAATCCGGTGAATGAGTTTAAATCGTATCTTCGTCAAAAACTTTATTAATACTTTTTCGTCAATGGCGGAATGGTGAATTGTGGTGCTATCGGTTTTTATATGTAGAAGCGTATAAGTGATAGACAGAAACACATTGAAAGTGATTCAGATTAACTTCAAAGAATAATGAATTAAGAAATGGAAGATGGATATTACCCTTCCATTTCTCTGCTAATCATCTAGTCATCGGTATTTGCTTCAGGTAGCCAGCCGTCATCCATCCAAATTTCTTCTAAGATCTCTTCAATGCGTAATTTGTCATCCGCAATCTTCGTTCCTGAAATATTAATCGCCTGCTGAGAGCTAAAGCCTACTCGAGTAACCATATCAGGGTACTGTGACTGTAGTTTGCGTAAAATCTCAGACTCTAAAGCTTGTAAAACCAAGCCACTTGGTTTTTGTGGTGAATTCTTATCAAATAACACTTCGATGCGTAACATAATAGCCTCTACTAAAGACTGTATTAATATACAGTATTTTTAGATCTATATGGGGATATTGTCAATATCCCGCATTGAATATTTTTTTATTGTGATAGCAGGCTAACTCTTTTTATTTTGGCAAATTATTCCGATAAAGGGGGGGTTACCCTTTAAAAGAAGCTGGCAGAAATATTAATACATAACCCTAAAATGGCCATATTAAAGACAAATGAAATAACGGACTGGAGCAATACCGCACGTCGCATAGGGGTTGAGGCAACTTCCACATCGGCTGTTTGTGAGGCGACGGCAATGGTGAATGAAAAATACATAAAATCCGAATAGCTGGGTTGGGTGATTTTATCGGGGAAAATTAGCCACGGTTTTTCATTTTCACTATTACCGTAATAGAGATGGGCATAGTGCATGGTAAAGCCGGTGGGTAAGAGCAGCCAAGAGGATATCAATGTCGAGGCAGTTAAAATATAAGAGTAAATTTTATCGGCTTTCGGAATATCACTGTGTCCACCCAAGGCAAAGAATAGGGCTAATAAACTGACGCAGCAGCCTGACATCAAGAAAAATATTACCATGCTCGCGCTTTCATCTTCAATTTTCGTCAGCTTACGAATATCTTTCACATTGTGGCTAATAATTCTCTGGAACAGAAACAGCAAATAGCACCACGCAAATGCGTTCCAACTGATAATTAAGTTAATAATCAGACTTTGTGTTTGAAATAAAGCGAAGAAAGTAATGAAAGCAACAATAAGTGAGACCAAAAAGCGTGGTCGAGAATGAAATGCATGACGTAGCTGGTGGGTGATACGAGCAGCACAGCGAAGCATGGGGTATTCCTTGAAAAATAATTATCATGTTAATTTAAAACGAGTATATCACTGAAAAAAAATGGAGCACGAATAAGGTGCTCCATACAGGTATTGCTTAGGAATAAATAGGTTTATTTTTCGCTTTGTTTTATCAACGCATAGCGATTCAGTAGCTGTTTAAAATGGTTATCAATCCGTTGGTATTCAGACTCAGGGACGGAGCCTTGGGTTTGAAGTTGCTCAAGGCGACGCAATTCTTCTTCTAACGGAACGCTTTGATTAAAATGCTGGCGGGCATTGAAAATAATGGTTTTTAATTCAGACCCCGTGATATAGCTGCGAGGTTTACCATCAAGACTGTCTAAGCGCGTACTGAGATTGTTTAACTCCGTCATCCCTTCAGACCATTTCTGCAATTTATCGCTAGATAGCGCATTAATTTGCATATTTTGTTGCCATTTGTCGTTAAATGCGCTGACTTCTTGACGTTCACCATATTGCTTTGTGAGGTAACTCACCATGCTTAATCCATACTGCTGAGACCAAATTGGGGAGACGGACTCTAATTCCACGAGGTAGTTATCGATTATCTTGAGTTTTTCAGGGGAAAAACTATTGGGTTGAGCGGCATTAGGCTGTAATTGCTGCTCAAGAATTGAGGCGATATTCGGCGTAAAGTCAGGGAGTTGTGGGAGAGCTTGCGCTAAAACGTGGTTATTGATTTGCGGGTGTAACATATACAAAGTTCCTGCACACAGCGCGCCTGTGAGCACAATACCGAAAGCCAGACCCACACAAATGCCTTTGCGGTAAGAAGGCTGGGTCGGTATCGATGCGCTGATGGTGGCATTGGCTTTGATGGAAATTGGCGTTGCGGCGGTACGGGCATGAAATGATGATGGCGAGGTTTTTGGCAATTGCAGCGGCGTTGGTGGAATAAAGCCACTATCAGGAACATCGGTATTTTCGAGCTGCTTGGCTTGGGTGGTGAGCAAGTTTTGCAGTCGCTCCAGCTGAGTGAGGTGTTTGAGCTCTAATGTTTGTAGCAACTGTCCAATTTGGTTTAGCGTCGCTTCAGTCTGATACAGAGCTGGCAGGTCTGCATAAACAGGTGCATGGGCGCGTAACCCAGTCATCAATTGTTGGCTCAGCGTTGCGAGGATCTCAACCCGGGCATGGGTCTGTTGTGGCCATAATCCTTGCCAGTGGCGGCTTAGTAAATGTTGGAGTAAAGATAAGCCTTCGTTTAATCCCGCGATGCCATTTTGATGCTGGCGGATCAGGGTAAACCATGCGCAAGTTTGTAAATCAGCACCGTTTTGGTTGAATAAGGACAAACAAAGTCCATGGGCACGCGCCCAGTCGACATCTGGGCGGGCGGGGTGAAAGCGTTTATTTAATTCTTCTTTGAGCGCGGCAAAATCAGCCAGCGTGCGCGGGTCGCCACCAAGGCGCAATGTGTTTAAATCTGGGTTCATAGTCTTCTCACGCTGTCGTCAGTTTAAATCGTATCGAATTGTTTTTTTAGATGATGGACGAGAATGCGCCCATCCGGCATAAACTCAGTGCCATAGCGGATCAAACCTTGCTCATGTAATTCAACCTCAAGGGCATAATGAAGCGCCCCAAAGCTGTTTTGCGGTAATAACACTAAAGAGAGTGATTTGATGCGAGGCTCATACTTGAGTAACGTTGCCGATAAAATGGTCATCATATTGTGAGCGGTGCCGGGGAGACCTTGGATCATTTTACTCATATCAGGTAGCCCGTAGTCGGGAAGGTGCTCGATACTGCCCGCTCTGGCGTTGAGAATGCGGCGAATATTGTCCATCACAGACACCATCACTTGGTCATGTTCTGGGATAGCATCGATATTCAACCCACCCGCAAAATACCCCGTCAACATTTCATATAATGAAGGCTGGGACATACTATTTTTCTCCGAGTGGTTTTAAGGTCATGGTGTTGTCTAAGAGTGTGAGTAGGCGAGGGTCGTCCGGTAGTAAGCGCTTTTTGGGGATCACCACGCGCCAGTCGTCGGTAATAAGGTCAGGGTGATGGAACATCACGGCGACGGCAACAAATTCAGCGCCGTCTTCAAGGGGCATATCGAGGGAAATCGACTCACCTGGGCGAATACGTAAATCTTTTTGGACCACGAGAGAGGATTTTAGTACTTGGCTATCTTTGGCAAACAACGACGCATAATCACTCTCATCAAAGCTTTCTGTATCTTTTAATTGATATACGCGAATGATGGTGGATAGCGATGCGCCTGTATCATCGGTATTGAGTGCTTCACGCGCCACGAAATCAAGATGGACGACTTTCACTTGCTTATAAAATATCGCGTTTGCTGCACTGCGAGTGCCATCACTGACCATTTGAGTGAGCCCGCATCCGGTGAGGTTTAATGCAGTCAGAAGCACCAATGTTTTGCCACAAAATGGCAATAAAGGGATGTGTTTCATAGGGGAGTCCCAGAATTAGAATCGATAATTAGCGTAATGTGAGGGCGGCGTAGAGTGTGATGCTACCGATAATCGCTGATAGCGCCCTAAATTTAAGGTAATAATGTGTTCTCGGGGAGCGGCATTAGGCGCCAATGCACCCATTGCAGCAGTACGTCCCAGCTGAACACCTTGGTGAGATTGAGTGCTTAACGTCGCGTTAGGGAGCAACTTTCTGGGTAATTTGAGACAAAGACGGGCATTGACTCTTGACCCTAGGTAGACATGCAACAGCGCCATTAAATCTTGATACAGTTGTCCGTCAGGCAGCCAATTTCGGGCTTCATCAAAGTTATCTGTCTGTAAGGTAATCAAAATTTGGCTGTTTACATCGGTAGAATACTGACCTAAAACGGGTTTGTTGGTTAAGGTCATCGGTGTTCTGCACGATAACCCCGTTTGAGTCGCTTGCTCGATGCGCCGCGGGTCATGAGGCTTGATTTTCACGCGGGTGTCAGGTGCCAGTAATTTAACGAGAGATGCAACGCCTTCTGCGGTGCGCGTTGGAAAACGTAACGTACCCAGTAAGGCGAGAAAGCGGGATAACGGCGCTTGCACATGTTGGGCGGTGCCGGGAATGCCTAAGCCAATTAAGCCATACAAATACTGGGAAGTTTCATCTTCGCCCCCCGCGGAAAAGGTCGCTGGATAGGAATATTTTCGCCAAATACGGTAAAACTGCGTGGTGAGCCGATGGTTAAAAATATCCAGAAAATCCGTGAGCGATTCGGTTCCTTCCCGTTGTTGTGCGATGTCATCGAGGTAGGCGGTGGGTAATGGCGATGTGACACCATATAACCCTAAAAAGGTGGTTCGAATACTTGGCGTATTGCTATCTCGGTAGCGGTCTTCAATGTCGATACCTTTAATTTCGGTGACAGGAAAACCCATCCCACGATGGGGACGAAACCGGATAATATCTGTTTTCGGGTCTTGGGTGCTACCCAGTGGCGGGCGCTGTTTATTACTCTGTTCTAGCAGTTGGCAAAACCGATAGAAGTTAACCCGTGGTAGACGCTCCCCAAGTGCATCAAAAAGCTGATTTACTGAGGATGATTCTCTGTCCATGTGAGGCTATTTCCTGTTGGTAAAATATGGAGAGTCAGTTGGTTAAATAGATGCACGTCGGTGTACAGTGCGAAAAAGCGGTTGAGCATTTCGCCAAAGAGATGAATATCACCTTCACCGTTAAATCCGTTGCTATCAAGGGTAATATCGATGGCAATACCGCGCTGTAAAAAGCCTTTTTCGAAGCGCTCGATAAGGTGCTGTTCAACGTGGATCATGGCATCGAGTTTACGGCTGTTTAAATCATCTTCTCGCCAGTCATAGAGTGCCAATGTGCCGCGCAATACTTCCACGTTGTCCATCATATTGAGGAAACTGGCGCCAAGGTGGCTGAGAACGCGCCAATGGAAACGGTCTTCGGCTGGGGGATAGCAAGGCAGGGTTGGTTTGCATAAGTTGCGAACTTGCAGCTGGGTTTGTTGTGTTTCTTCGGTTCTGTCTAGCAATGTACTTTGCAGCGCTTTGCGCGGAAGTTGCCCGTTAGTGCCAGTTAATTGCAAAGATAAGGTTTCACTTTCCAGAGCGGCGGTTGGCTGCTCGCGCTCGCCCCCTAAAATCAGCCATGTATCATGCAACCCACTAACACCGCGCTTAACGCGAGTGTGGTAGTAGTGTTCTGGTGCATTGCGGCGCAACATGCCGCCTCGATGGCGAAAGCTGCTGAATGGGACATAGTGAATGTGTTCACCTCGCCTTGTGCCATGAACCGTATCGACAGCGTAAATTTCAGTGTGTCCATCTTGTAGGCGGCGGGGACGCAGTAAATATTCACTTTCTAACCCGTTAACGGTAAGAGGGTCCGCTTCAATATTGAATAAGTTGATCACCGGAACGCTGTGCAATTTTAGGTTATCGCGACTTAATGGAATGTCGCTATCCCACAGGGTATCGAGCACAATTTCCAGCTCAAAGTGACTTAGTCCTTCGGGTAATTGAATCTCTTCAAGCCCGTTTAAGTTGACGAAGAAAAACTTTTCGCGAAAAGAAAAATATTCCAGCAACAACTGGTAGCCGCTGAATGTGCTATCTCCTTTGGGCCACAGTTGATCTTCTTCGGCAAATCCTCCAGGGGAAAACCACAGCGGTAAACGAATACGGTCAGGGGATGATGGTAAACGGATATAGGTCGCTGCGACGTGTTTGGTGAGAGCGAGATGCAGGGCGTAAGTGGTCGGGACGTCACCCGCCAAATAAAAGGAAATGGCACCAAGAGGGCTCTGTTTCCAATCGACCAGTTTTGCACAATCGAAGCGTAATCGGATCACAGAACGTCCATCAGGCTCAGTGGTTAAATTCACTGTGGATAGTGTAATGGGGTTTAAGGTTAAATCCCGCGTGGTGCGGTAACGACAAACGGTTTTCTTCTCGCCAATCGGGTGCGAAAGCACTTCAAAATTGGCTGGGATCACCGACGATAATTTCATATCGTGAATATCGGGTACAAGTTCAACCACGGACAGGGAAGGGATGGTTTGTAAGTAATGAGGCCAAAGTAGGCTGACCAATCCTTCCGTTAATTCCGGTAAATCATCATCAATTTTTTGGCGCAGTTGCCCCATCGAAAAGGCAAAACCTTCAAATAATCGCTCAACAAAAGGATCGGGAATGCCGGCTTTGTCTAAATCTAATAGTGCCGCCCGGTCGGGGTGAGCTTGGGCGAACTCTTTCGCAGCTTCGCGTAGATAGCGCATTTCTGCATCATAATAGCGAAGGGTTAAATCATCCATTCGTATCACTCTCACTGATTAATTTAAGGGTAGAGCACCAATGCTCGGACAGGATCTAAGCGAGTCAATTGAGCCAATAATTCAGACATTTGGTGATGTAACTCGGCTTTATCCGGTGTGTTACGTTGTGCTTTACCTCGCAGAAGTTGTAATTGGCGGGCTTTGACTTCAAACAGGGAATGCGGCTCCCAATCAGCCAGTTGCATGTGCTCAGCGCGATTATCTAATTCACGCAATAAGTTCAGCGCCAAATCATGACGGGCAAACTGCTCCGCCACTCTTGCCATTACCAATTGCAAGAGCCATTTTTGGCGGGTGGTCTGAATATTCGGACGAGACATTAACCATGCTAAGGCGGCTTCTATCCCTTCGGTATCGGCTTGCGTTAATGCTTCTTGCTCTAAGGCAAATATCGAGCCATTATCATCGTCATCCGTGCCGTGAACTGGCATAGAGTGCAGAGACTGAATGTTATCTTCCAGAATCTGTTGTTTGATCCATGCGAGGGTCACTTCATCAGCAAAGGGGGTGCCATCTTCCCATGCGAGATTTTCTAACCCCGGTAGGCGCAATAAGAATTGCTTTAAATCCGAGGCAATAACGTCTGCCCAACCATTCCAAGGCGCGGGAGATTTACTGAGCGCTTGGTGTAAGTACCATTGAACATCTAACCAAAAATGGTTAACGCCTTCGGCAAATAGGCGGTCGGCTTGTTCGGTGAGTTCTAACCAGTTTTGTTGCAGATATAAGCGTTTTAATTGGGCTTTCGCATCTGAGCGTGGCGGGGCTAAACGCGTGCAACCATGCTGATTTTGTGGTGGCGATTGGTGCAGGGTATCCCAACGGACAGATTTCATCAGTCGGTGACCCGACAGCCAGCCGTTGGGTTGATTACGCAGATAATTGGCGAGCACTTTGGCTTGGTCGAGCAGTTCGCGACCCGATTGGATGGGGGCGATAGGGCTGATCCCCGAGGCAATTTGCTTTGTCGCCACATTTTCAGACGCTTTGATATTTTGCGGGATGACGCTATCAGCCCCACCCGATTGGGCGAGTCGATTTTCTAAGGCGCGTAAGAGGGGCGCAAGGTTAGGGCGGCTTGCTTCATCCCATGTATTAAACTCATCCACGATCGCGCTAAGTAGCGCCACAATGCGAGAAAATTCGTTGCTATCCACCTCAGGATAGAGGGATAGGCTGTCGAGGACACGTTGACCTGCCAGCCATTCGATGGCGGCTTTTCGGCTATTTGGACGCGAAGGTAGTAAGCTGTCATGGTAGCGATGCAGTAATCCTGCGAGTAGACCGAGTCCATCGGCTAATCCCGTTTCCCCTTCACGATGCAAACGTGCCCAAATATAGTAGGTGATAACTCGCGCATCTTTGCAGACGTTGGTCAGGAGGTTCTCGGCAAGGGCGCAAATTAACTCCGTGTCTGACCCCGAGAGTTTGTTGACTTCTTCTTTCATGCGTTCGAAGTCATCGTCATAACCGGGGTCATCCCCCATTGGATTTTCGGCGGTAATGGGCAGTAGCCAGCGCTCCCATAGTGCCACTTGTTGCTCAACAAGCAGGTTTGCGGCAAGCGGATTTCCAGTAAAGCAAGCGGTGCGCAAGGCAGTTAATAATGGCATAGGTGATGTCCTATCGATGGCTAATCCAAAAAGATCTTTTCAGGCAAAACGAAATTGCGCAGTTTTAATAGCGCCAGTGGGCCTTGACCCATTTCGGTGCGCAGTTGGTAATTCAGCGAGATACCATCCGGTGTGACCCACGAAACGGTATAGCTGCTGGTGCTGCCCGCGTAAGGCGCGACGTTGGCCGTTTCGAGTAGACGAATCAGCCCCCACACACCACGATGATCGCCATAGAGTCGGGTGCCCGAAGACGTAGTCATCCAGGTTAAAGATGCGCCGGACGCGACAGTATCGGCAGGCCAAACAAAACGTTGCCATTCAGGGAATTGGTTATCGTAGGTAAGATTTTGTTTATCGATCACCAATATAGTCTGCATCACGTTTTTACTGGTGCCTGGACGCATTTCAAAATAGAGACGGGCTTCCCCGTTGGCGAAAGCGACATCGCCTAACTCGGTTAGGGTATTTAGCGCGGTTAAAAAGGCAGGGTTAAAACGTAATCCTTGGGCGTTGGTGCTGTTCGGTACCCAGTGATTGCCCTCTTTACGTAACACGCCTTGCAGACGCGTTTCTAAGAAGCGCTGAATGCGTCCGTTATCGGGGCGCAGATATTGCGCCATCAATGGTAAGGAGATATCGCTTTGGGTGTTTTTCAGTGGATAGCGCCCGCCGAAAGCGTTGTTCCATTCACTGACAATGGCATTTTGCCATTCGCTATTAATGCCTTGGGCAGTTGGTGTGAGTAATTGCTGCCACGCTTGAGTCATCGGCTCGACTAACAGCGCATCCCCAAAGCTTTGCCACTCTTGCCCAAAGCTGGCGGCAATTAAGCTGCCCATATCCCGCGTTTCGGAGAAATCGACATTTTTACCTTCTAAAATACTTTGCGCGAATGCTTGGGACATAGCCTGTGGGTCAGGGGCATTAACCACTTGCTGAAGCTTTAATCGCACACGGGTTATGCGGGTGAGATAGGCTTGCAGGCTGAGGTTATCGCTTGTTTGCGTAGTCGCTTGCGGGTCCACAAAATTCAGAATTGGAGCAAAAGTCTCTTCAAGCGGCCCCGTAAAGTCGGCTTTCTGACTAATGACCGGTTTCTGTTCTTTATTGAGCAGGTCTTTCGCGGAGTTCATAAAGGAATCGGCGAGCTTTTCTTGCTGGCGTCCGGTTTTCCCTTGATAAGCCACGGTATTCATCAGCGCAATGACGGGTGACTGGCGCACATCACTCATCAAAGATAATTGGTCAATAGTATCGGACAAACTTTCAGTATGGCGCCATTGCAGGCTATTGAGGAAGTTTAACCAGCTATCAGAAAAATCAGCAAAATAGCGTTCAGTAAGCTGCTGCTTGAGCACATCCGGCGAAATATCTTGGCTAAGTTCATGCTGGCTATCACTCAATACCCAATCAATTTCATTGCGGCGGGATTCAACCACTTTTTTGATGGCGGGTTGAATAGATTCTTCCCACGCTTTGCGGGTAAAAATACCTGACACAAACTCATCGGTGGTGAATAAAAAGCTGGCATCGGTATCGCCGGTCATGTCGTCTAAGGTCATATCTGGGAACTGATGTTGCGCTTGTAGTAGCACTTCTTGATACAGCGTTGCGCTTTCACTGCGCTGACCAATTTGTCGAATAAGTAAAGTACGGCTTTGATTAATTAGGTTATTGTTGGCGGTTAACTGCCATTCAGAATGCTTCGGTAGCTGCTGGGCATAGAACATGAGTAATTCTTTGCCGAGGGTTTGCCATTCGCCTTCGTTCATTCCTTGAGGAACGGGGAGGGTAGTGAGCACGCTGTCAGTAAAAAATGCGGGATCCATACGCTCAGGGGTACTCATCATTAAGTAGGTTTTTAGGCTTTGATACGCCCCTTGGGTGGCTTGACGACGGTCTTCACTGTTAGGGGAAAGCTGGGCATAGGCTTGTAGCTGCTGAGCCAATTGCTGAGCGATGGTATCACGCAAAGGAGGTAATACCGTTTGTTGATATAGCGGCCATAAATGGGCTAATAGTGGCTGATTACTGTTTAGCCCAAAATGGAGCCAGAAAGGTACAGAAGTTTGTTCGCGATGATTGAGTAATCCTAGGGTTTGCTGAAAATCATACTGAGCTTTGAGGCGTTCAGTTTCTGGTAATTGGGCGTTAGCAGCGACGCTCGCGCTTTGGTAGCTCTCTTCGATAAGCTGGCGATTGGCGAAGTAAGAGACAATCATGCCTGCGCCCCACAAGGTCATAGCGGTGGCAGCACCGTATTGAACGAGACGTTTTTTGTCAAAGCCTAAAGAGGCAGGCTGTAAACCGGATGCCAGTTCAGATTGTACATTCAACCAGCTTTTCCAGCGGGTATCAGGGTGCCAACTATTGGGTAAACGTTGCTGATTTAACGGATTGATAGAAGGGCTAAATGCGATGCCGGAAAAAGGCAGCGTACGTAATTGGGTATTGAGTGGGGCTAATGCAGTCGCGAGCTGTTGGCTGCCACCGTTTTGTAAAAATTGAGCAAAAGCAAGCAGATAGGTATGTTTCTGCTCGCGAAGTAATGCTTGAGTTCCGTTGATCACAAGTGCGGGGATCAGGCTTAACAAGCTAGGGGATAGCGCCTCGGCGGGCATATTTTGCTCTGTCATGCAGAGGATAGAGGGCGTTTCGACCGCGCTGAGGGATTGTTGGTCACTGACACTCCATGCCCAAACTGGCGCACGCCAACCTAATTCTTGGAAGAGGTTTTGGATTGAACGCCCCGCATTGTGGGCTGTTGCGGTATTGAGGTTAGTGAACGTGACGTTGTTGTCTAAAAGCTGTGACGACATGCTGTTTTCAGTCACCCAAATCACGCCATCGAGCGGACGACGTCGGCGCAGGTGTTTGAGGGTTTCCAGTCGCTCTGAGTCTATGGAACTCCCGATATCTCCACCGTAGATAAGTAGGGTGCCATCACACTCTTGCCAGATTTCTTGCGTCAGGCTAGGGGCGAGTTTTTCGACGGCAGAGTGGGAGCCGAGGAGGAGTTGAATGGAGACTTTGGAATGCCAGAAAGTGCCGTATTGGGATTTTAGGGTATTTGGGATTTCTAGTAGTAATATATTCTCTGTATCATTATGATTTTTAATGATGTTATTTGTTTTTTCTTTTGTTCCACTATAAGCTTGTTTACCAATCCAGCGGCTAACAGTAAAAACAATAATAGAAGCCAAGCCAATAAAACCAGTTACCCATACGAGGGTATTTAAAGCATCATATTGTTTTTCCGAGTTTAGTTGTACTCCTAATGTTTCTGGTGAGAAATAAAGAATGAAGCCAAGGGTTATAGCTATGCAGAATAACACTAATAGAATAACCCATGGTTTTTCTAAAACTTTTAGTGTGGAGAGTAAATAAGATTTCATATCATGGCTCCAGATACGATGAAAATAAAGTAATTAATCTGTTTCAATGTAATGAAGCATTAAGCTCCGATTGACGGAGTCACTGTCCAAACAAATATTTCATTGTCTTGGCGTGTAATCGCAAGTTGGGCAGCTTCGGTTTTTATTAAACATGAGGTACTAATATAAAGGTTAACCCAAGGTGAGACGTGCTGAGTACAGCCAATAATGTTATCAATACTATGCAAAGGGATTTTTCCTCCACTCTCGGTAAATAGAACCTCTGTTCTAGTATCATCCAGATTATTGATTGAATAAGTGTTAAGAAAAATAGACTTTACTTTAGTTATTTCGACATTCCCCCAAAGGAGAGCATTATCAATAGATTTATTCAAATCCAACATATTGTACTCATGTTGGGATATGGACTCAGGTCGATGAATAAAAGCAATATGTTTTTTTTGCGTTTGTTTAAGTGATGATAATAAATGAGCTACACTAACCTCTGTATATTTATCAATAGGTTGTTTAATCAGATAAAGATTTATAGTGAGTAAGTATTCAAAATCATCAACTTTATCTAACCAGTTATCTACAATGCTAATTGGGATATGTTTTTTATAATTAATACGGAATGGTCTTTCGAGTAATTGAGAAATTTCTTGATTAATTTGTTTAGTATCATTTTCACTTAGAATGATACTTTCACCAATCGAAACTAAAATATTTAATGATACATTGTTAGATAGACATTTGATTGCGGTTAGCATTGATGGTTCACTAACTAACGCTTTAATTCTATTGATAACTCTTTCTACATCTGATGTGTTGCTATCAATGAACTGAGAACAATAACTTGCTTTACCGTTGACTAGGTTAGGAGGCAAAAGAGATACTTTACTAGTAATTATTTGTGTTGATAAATCTTTGCAGTTTGTTATGTGAGGAAGAATCATGGCTTGTGCTAAAAGTGTAACTTTTCTTTGGCCTATCGATATTCTTTTATCTTTGTCTATTTGTCTTTGTGTATCCCATCCATCAGCTGCCCATTTATTAAAAAGAAAAAATATGTATCTAACAGAATATAAACCTAGCCAAATTATGATGGTAAAAATGAGTAAATTTGACTCTGGTATTTTTTCTATTAATGACTGAGAAACTAGCAATCGATGTGAAATATAAATGACTACTGATAGTAAAACAAAAAAAATGCCCCATCGTTTAATTGATGGAAAATCTTGACGTTTTGCTTTTGGCGGTAGTGATAATAAATCAACAGGCATCAGTTTAGAGGCTCGCTTTGGCATTAGGAAGAGAGGAAATCAATGTGCAGCCACAGCTACATTTATGACCATCAAATGCAACAGGTAAGCCATTATCTAGAAATGTTGGATGTCCTTGAGAAATCACTACATTATTATGTCCTTTTTTAGGGCATGAAACGGGGTCACCTAAGCGGGCGACACCTATGCCGTTAAATACCATTGATGAAGAACCTGATAATACTTGGCCACCACCTGTATTTTTATCACCAATACGAATAATACCTTTCATGATAAAAGTCCTTTACGATTTGTTATTGGAAACTGATAGATACGGCTTTAAAGGAAAATACACGTTCGAAGAGAATTGAATAATAAATATAATTTTCATTCATAATAATTAAAAAAATGTTTTCCAAAGATTTTTGGGGTTCATCGAGGCATTAAGAATATATGGGTCATGACGAACAAATTCCCAATGGGCTTTCAGTTCTTCAAGATTGTTATGTGATGAAGGTAGACAAAAGGTATCGATAATCGTGATGCCATCATCTGCCAATACATGCCCACTAATATAATAATCCTTGCCGATTTCTTTGCGATGATTTAGTCCTGTCGTAAAAAACACATCTTGCCAAGGGGCTGTAAAGATAGAGCCATCAATACGTGTCGCGTGTACCAATTGGTTTTTACGATCAAACCGAATAGGGTAATGAGTCCATGCGAACCACTCTTTTTTTAATAAGAATAGCATCCAGAGTGCCATCGGAAATATTATTAGAGAACCAACTAGAATAGCCAGTAAATACCCTACTTCATAGAATGACCGAGTAATAACATCAATAGCTAGCCAAGCAAAGTTTGAATACTTATTTAAATTAATTTGATGCCATTTGCTTATTGGGCTAATAGCATCAAACTGCCAAATTATTTTTTATTACAGAACCAATAGATTAATAGATGTTTCGGGTTTTTGGAAACGTCAAAGAAATAAGGATCTTTGGTATCTTACGTAGATTTTTTTTGAATATTCTCAGGCCATACCGGACGACGACTGGTTAGGACCGCTATACAACGGGGAATACCTAAAATCACGGTTAAAGGTAATGAAACCGGTAAAAATAATATCGAGCGGCCACCAAGGTTAGTCAACAGATAGAAAAAGCTAAACCATATACGCTCTTTTTTATTTTCAATCGGTAAACAAAAATCAATATGATGAATAATATCTTGCGGGCCATCTTCCATATAACGGCGAACAAATTCCCAATGTGCAAGTAATTCCGTTTGGTTAAAACTGGTTGCTGGTAAACAAAAGGTGTCAATAATGGTGTTTTTCTTTTTATCAAGAATATGACCGCTAATATAATATTCATCTTTCATAGACTTTTTGTAAAATAATCCAGAAGTGAAAAAGATATCATCCCATTTGGCGGTAATAATCGAGCCATCAATTCGATACGCATAAACAAGACGATTTTTACGGTCAAAACGAATAGGGTAATGGGTCCAAGAAAACCACTCTTTCTTTAAGGTATACAATGCAAAGCAGATAAATCCAGATAAAAACGGTATAACAAATAAAAGAAAAAATAACATCTCAGTTGAATAGTCCGCAACAAAGATACAATAATAAAGGATAAAAAGAAGAGCAGAACCAAAAGTTGCACTACATAAAGAGGATACAAATGAGAGAAGGCCTTTTGAATAATAAAATTTATCGACTAACTCAAGGTAATGTGAATTTATTACAATGACTTTGCGGTCAGAATCCAGTTGTTCCTCAGGAATATCATTGCGGATATGTTGATGTAACTGGTGTTCGATTTCTCTTTCGTTAAGTGGGCGCTGTAATCTAAATTTTGGAAATAAGCCATAGTAATCCATATTAAAATCCCCCCAGCGCAGCTTTAAATTCATCTTGTTCTATTTGCATGGTCGGGTATGTTGTTAGCTCAAACATATCTACCACATCACTATCTTTAAGCATTTCAAACTCTTTAAGCTTACTAAGCCCTTTTTCTGGAAGTTTGCCCCATAGGCATTGTTGCAACCATTTTTGAAGGTTATTGGGAAGGTCTAAAGCGATGAATATAGCTGTTCCCAGTAATATAATTAGGGAAATAATCATTGTTATCGGTCCCCATAAAGGTGCAAAAATTAGTACATAAATAATCGCAAAACCTGCACCTGCAGATAGAAAATATAATGAACTGAGTCCCAAATTACCTTTCATCATCTCGTCAACACCATGAAGAGAATCATAAATAGCACCGATAGCCGCACTAACAATCCCTAATGTTTTTCCCGCAAAACCAAATAGATACTTTGATACACGAGTATTCTTAAATGCCTTCCTTGCGGCGTCATTTTCAAAGGTAACGAACCTATAGATACCCGTTTCTATGGTGCTAAGAATTGTGCTGGATAATCCCATAACCCCAGAACAAAAGCGATACCGAGATTCTTGTTGATCACGGGTTAATGTTTTATTGTTGCCAAGATCGGATGAACTAATCAGTGCAGCAACTTGAAATAAACCGGAAAGTACACCTAAACAAAATGGGGTAGCCGACTTTAAGCTTTGCGTTTTATTTTCGAACGATATTTTCCATGCCCTGTAATTTTTAATATAAGCATCTTGGCTCGAAAATATATGGGCTCTTAATGCTTTTAGTTGTTGATTGGATGGTAATGCCGCGATCCTTTCTGCTTCCATGGGTTCCAAGCATATAATGAATTTTTGTACTCGTTGTGTATAAATATGTTCGCCATTTAACGCTTTCGCTTTGAGATCTTTTTCTAAAAGATCATATAGAGATTTTTCACTCATTTTCAGGTTATCGCCATATAATTGCATAATGCGTTTGGCTGTTTCTTTATACAAATGAGAAAACGTCCCTTCCATTTCAACCACGATAAACGCATTTTTAGTGATAACCCCCATAGATACAAGAAAAGAATACATTGATTTTGAACCTAATAGGTTTGTTAAATTTTTCAGTAGTGGACCCGTAAGTATACCCAAGTAAACTGCAATGACTGAAACACCCGGGGAATCGGGTTTATCTATGATAGTTCCAAAAGCATCAATTAAATTATTCCAAGGCATTTCGCTTAGGGATTGGTGGCTATTAACGGCTTCAGATATTTTTTTTATTAACGCATCTTGATTTAATAACAGCGCTCTGGCTAAAAGGTTTTTAGGGTTATCTTGAGGTTTGATTAATGCCTCGGAAAAGAATTTTTTAGTTCCTTCCTTATCTGACATTCCTCGTATGCAATAACTAATAATGGCAGTAAATTCGGTGCCGCTGATGATATCATTTCGGTCAAAATTACATTGGAAATAATCAAGAAAACTGTCTTCATTAAACCAATCGAGATACATTTTTGTTCTGGGGGAAATCACTCGGCTATTATATTCTTTTACTGCTTCATTTAACTCTGTTGCATATTCTTTGACTTTATTGGTATCATAATATTTTTCATATTCAGACCAACTGCTCTTAACGTTGATTGACATACCTTTAAACACTTCTTCCCAAATACCGTTGTCTTCGGGTATTTCCGGTGCGTCGACAATAATACCGTAAGCATCGGGATGAACGTTATTCGATTCTTTGGTCTTTTTCGCTTTATATACATTGCTTAAATATTCACGTTCGAGATCTGTTATCGTTGAGTCTTTCATTAGTGTTATTGATGCAAGCAAAGCGGACTTTCTTTCGGTATCCTTATCTTTTTGGTATATCTCTTTATTAAACTCATATTCTATTAACGACGATAAATCTTTAACGTTAGCGGTAGGATCTGGCAATACAAATATTGCCCCTTTGGGGTGCAAACCTTGATTAGCTGCATTTTCTACATATTTCCCAGATGCGATAGGTGTTACTTTCGCGTATGCCGGATAAACTAACGACGTTACGGCATTAATAGGATTAAACATCATATCTAACGGCAGCGTCCATTTCCATATTTCGCTTTTTATTGCGTGCTCATGATAATTAGCAATAGTTTGCTCTAACTGTGACAAAGGTAATGCTTGTGGTACTTGCTGACGACTCAGCCATGCATCCATATCAAAGGGCTGCATATACTGCTCTCGGTGGCTTTTATCTTCGAATTGTTTTCGGATGGATTCTGTCCATTTCACTTCTGACCAAGCAAACCAGAAGGTGCCATTTTTAGTACCTTGGGGCATCATGGGTAAGGTGATTAAAGAGGCTCTAGCCAATTCTTCTGGCTGGTCAATGCAGGGTTTAATTTCACCAGAGGCTACATCATTAGGGACATCCCCATTTTCGGGAATTGGGTAATAAAACCCACCGTCAGTAATATAATAATTAATCCATGAGTGACCTAATTCATCCCAAATATTTAAGTAGCCAGAGCGTAATAACCGCAAGGTATATGCAGTTTCCCCTTGGGCTTCAACGGGGACATGAATACTTTTAGGCATAACAGGGAGAGTATCATGTTGAGACATAATAGCAGGGCGAGCGAGTAAAATGGGAAATCCACGTCGAATGCAAAAACTGCAACCTTGCGACTCATTTTTATCTTTCATATCTAGATTCCTTTAGAGATATTAACGTGGAAACGAGATTTCATTCGGCCACTACAGTGGTTGACTGTAATGTAAAATTGGATTGAAGAGGAAATCATTTAATGTTTTTTATGGTATGTAGAATGAATCTGTGACGGTAAGATGATTGCTTTTTACGATTTAGAAAAAGGTTTTCCACAAGTTTTTGGGGTTAGTAGAGGCATTCAAGCGATAGGCGTCATTGTCATCCACACGACATTGAGCTTGGATGGACTCGGGCCAGACAGGGCGACGGCTGGTAATAATGCCAATATATCTGGGTATACTAAAGATGAATGCCAACGGTATAAATAAAGGAAAAAGTAGAATTGGTGCTCCTTTATATAAGGACATTAAATAAAAA